>CAYGRT010000001.1:0-117612 GCA_964352355.1 uncultured Pseudohongiella sp.
ACCGCCGCAGCCGACAATCCCGCCGCCACCTCACTGGGCCCCCCCCCCCCTAGCGCGTAAACGGGTAAATGCACCGCTGCTGCTAATCTCTTAAATTCTTGCCAACCCAGACCTGCCGACGCCTCATAACGAGCTACGGGCTTCACTGGAGAAAGAAATACAAAATCAGCGCAAAGTGATTGTGCCTTCTCCAATTCCTTTTGAGAATGACAGGATGCGCTGAAGGTTTGGTCTTCGCCGCAAGGACGGCGGCTTAATTTCATTAAGCTGCTTGACCTGGCATGGACACCCCTTGAGGGTACTCGCCCCATCGATAGAGCATCCAAACTAAAAATAAGGTTAGCCGATGTACTCAAGCTTAGTTCCATTGCGGCGTCATACCAAGTCGAAAACTCGGCGGAATTCAGCTGCGGCTGTCGGCAGTAAATGGTGCGATGGCCACTGCCTAGCCAGCGAGCTATCAAAGCCAAAAACTGGTCTAGATTATCTAGTGCTGGTGTAATCGGTATCTCTCGTGGCAGACGAAGTGCTTTGATTATTTCCTTGTTGGCAGCTGGAAACTCGTCGTCTTTTAGATTAGCGACTGGCTTCCACGTAACAGCTTGACCTTCAAGGCCAATCGGCTTGCCCTGAAATTGAGTAATCCTCCACACATCGAGAAGTACTTGTTTGTCGCTGTATTGATACGATATTTTTTTTAGGGGGAAATATTCAACCGGTGTGATGCCCAACTCTTCTTGAAATTCTCTGCACAGTGCCTGCTGCACTGATTCTCCAGGATCAACCTTACCTCCAGGAAATTCCCAAAGCCCACCTTGATGTAAGTCTGGCCCGCGAAATGAAATTAATACTTCGTCAGCGGAGTTTTGCACCACACCAACAACCACATGAACAGGCTTTGAGTGGGCCACGATCAGGATCGATAATCTGCGTTTATGCGAACATACTCGTTGGACAAATCCGACGTCCAAACAGTTTCTTCGCACTTGCCACGCCTCAAATCTATAGTTACTTCGATCTCTTCTTTATCCATCTCAATTTGGCCAGAGGCCTCGGTGTAATCTTTATGCAAAGCGCCATCTTCAACCAAGCACGTCGACCCTAAGTGTATGGTCACGTTATTTATATTGAAATTGGGGATTCCTGAGCGTCCAACCGCCGCCAGTATCCGCCCCCAATTTGGGTCTGAGGCAAACATCGCCGTTTTAACGAGCGGTGATTCAGCCACCGCATACGCTACTGACAGACATTCTTGAATTGTCTGGCCGCCGCTCACTCGAATGGTAATAAACTTGGACGCACCCTCTGCATCACGAATTAAAGCTGTCGCTAATTGTGAGAATAGCCGCTCTAACTGCTCAGAAAACACACTGTAGGCAGCCGAACCCTCGCTAATTTCTATATTAGTTTTACCCGTGGCAGCGAGCATGCAGCAATCGTTTGTCGAAGTGTCACCATCCACAGTGATGCGATTAAAGGATTTATTGACTGCTCCCAGTAGCAGGGACTTCAACACTGGTTTTTCGATTCGGGCATCAGTAGCCACGAACGCGAGCATAGTCGCCATGTTCGGCTTCAACATACCTGCACCTTTAGCGATACCAGTAATGGTAATTAGATTCCCCTCTAGTTCAAACCTCAACGAATAGGCCTTAGGACGGGTATCGGTAGTCATGATGCCCTTGGCAGCGACGTGCCAATTTTCTTCCAATAAGGATTCAACCGCCCTTGGCAAGGCGTCAATGATTTTAGAAACGGGCAAACGTTCGCCGATTACCCCTGTTGAAAATGGCAGCACAGCATCAGCTTTAACACCTGTCAGTTCCGCCAGGCTCTGGCAACACGCTAAGGCATCTTGCTCTCCCGGCTTGCCTGTCCCAGCATTGGCATTGCCGGTGTTGATAAGAAGATATCTCGTCGCCGACTGCATTTCGTTTTGTTTTGCCACAACAACAGGTGCCGCACAAAACGCATTTTGCGTGTAAACTCCTGCAATTACCGCGTCTCTATCTAGCTCAATAAGCACCAAGTCTAGTCTATTGGCATAGCGTACATGAGCAGCAACAGCGGACAGCCTTGCTCCTGCTACTGGGTAAATTGTTCCAGAAAAAGCCGCTCCAACAGCCATATCAATCTAACCTATTTTGCCATGGCAGGTTTTATACTTTTTACCCGAACCGCAAGGACAAGGATCATTTCTACCGACTTTTGGCATGTCTCGAACAAAGGGTGCCGCCGCCGACTGAGTGGACGCTCGTGGAGGACTCTCACTATCGGTTAATGCCGAAGTCGATTGATGTTGGAAATCTACTTTTGCTTTAGCCTTTTCAGCTTCTCGTTGACGCTCAATCGCATCTGCAGAATCCTCTTGCCTAATTTTAATATGGCTAAGTACTTTTATGACTTCTTGTTGCAGGTTTAACATAAGCTCTGAAAATAGCGCAAATGCTTCGCGCTTGTATTCTTGCCTTGGGTTCTTACCGCCATAGGAACGCAGGAAAATGCCTTGTCGTAAATGATCCATGGTAGCCAAATGGTCTTTCCATAATCCGTCTAATATTTGCAGAGTTATTTGCTTTTCAAACAACCGCATCTTATCGCCAACAGAAGCGCTCTTTTCTTCGTATTGCTGAGTTAGTATTTCGTTAATTTTCACTTTTAGCTGATCTTCATACAGCTGATCATCAGCATCGAGCCATGCCTGAATAGGCAACGTACTTCCAAACTGGGTCTCGATAGCTTGTTCTAGGCCTGCTATATCCCATTGCTCGGGCACGGATTGTGGCGGAACATAGTCATCTACTAGTTGATCAACTACTTCTTTGCGCATATCCGTGAGTAATTCAGACACGTCATCGCTAGCCATTAGCTCGTTACGTTGCCTGTAGATTATCGTGCGCTGGTCGTTTGCCACATTGTCGTATTCCAGTAGCTGCTTGCGGATATCAAAGTTACGCCCTTCCACCTTACGCTGGGCTTTTTCTATCGAGCGCGTCACCATTCCGTGCTCAATCGCTTCTCCGTGCTCCATGCCAAGCTTGCGCATAAAATTCTTAACGCCATCGGTAGCGAAAATCCGCAACAGATTATCTTCCATCGAGAGATAGAATCTAGAGTAACCGGCATCGCCTTGGCGCCCCGCTCTTCCCCGCAGCTGGTTATCTATGCGACGGGACTCATGACGTTCTGTGCCAATAATATGCAAACCGCCAGCTTCGATCACTTGATCATGGCGCTTCTGCCATTCTTCCTTGGCTTGACTAATTTGAGCTTCGGTGGGATTACTCATAGCGGCCACTTCAGCCTCCCAGTTTCCACCCAGCACGATATCAGTACCACGACCCGCCATGTTGGTCGCTATTGTCACCGCGCCTGGTCTGCCAGCTTGCGCAATGATTTCAGCCTCTTTCTCATGAAATTTTGCATTCAAAACCTCATGCTTTACTTTTTGCTTGTTCAAATAATTTGAGAGAATCTCAGAGGTATCAATTGAAGCCGTTCCCACTAATACTGGTGCTCCACTAGCGCTTATTTCCTTGATATCTCTCACGATAGCTTCAAATTTTTCTTCCATTGTAAGAAAAATCAGGTCGTTTGCATCTATCCGAATCATTGGCTGATTGGTGGGTATTACGACCACATCCAAACCGTAAATCTGATTAAACTCAAATGCTTCGGTGTCAGCGGTACCTGTCATTCCAGAAAGTTTGTTGTAGAGCCTAAAATAATTTTGAAAGGTAGTAGAGGCTAGTGTTTGGCTCTCGGATTGAATTTCTAGTTTCTCTTTTGCCTCTAGCGCTTGATGCAAACCTTCTGACAATCGACGGCCTTCCATGGTACGACCGGTATGCTCATCGATTAGAACAATTTTTCGATCCTGGACAATGTATTCTACATCTCGCTTGAATAAGTGATGGGCCTTAAGCGCTGCGTGAACGTGGTGTAGCAATGAGAGATTTGTCGCCGCATAAAGAGATTCTCCTTCCGCCAACAATTTTTTCTGTATCAGCAAGCCCTCAACATACTCATGGCCCGCTTCTGTTAACTCTACCTGACGGCTTTTTTCATCGACGGTAAAGTGGCCGTTTTCTTCCGGCACATAATTTTTGTCCATCATTTCCATTTTGGACTTTTCTTCTTTCACACCAAGCTCAAGCTTAGGTATAAGATTATTAATGGCGACATACAGCTCGGAGCTATTCTCAGCTGCCCCAGAAATAATAAGTGGGGTCCTCGCCTCATCGATTAATATCGAATCAACCTCATCCACGATGGCAAAATTAAGCTTAGCTTGCATTTTGTCATCGAGCCTAAAGGCCATATTGTCTCTCAGGTAATCGAAGCCAAACTCATTGTTTGTGCCGTAAGTGATATCACATCCATAGGCGGCTTTCTTCTCTGCGGGCGATTGACCTGATTTGATGACACCGACACTTAGACCAAGAAATTCATACAAAGGTCGCATCCAATTAGCATCACGCTCTGCCAAGTATTCGTTAACCGTGACTACATGAACCCCATCACCACTCAGAGCATTAACATAGGCCGGCAGCGTCGCCATTAAAGTTTTGCCTTCACCAGTGCGCATCTCTGAAATACTTCCTTCGTGCAACACCATGCCGCCAATAAGTTGGACATCAAAATGTCGCATGCTCATGACTCTTACGCTGGCCTCACGGGCAACGGCAAAAGCCTCAGGCAAAATGTCATCCAAGGATTTACCTTGTGCTAGTTGCTCTTTAAATTGATTAGTCTTTTGTTTGAGCTGTGTATCGTCCAAGGCTTTGAGCGCATCTTCAAACCCATTGATGATCTTCACAGTTTGCTGAAGCTTTTTAAGTTTTCTGGAGTTACTAGTTCCGAATATCGCGTTAAGTAGTTTCATTTGAGAGTTTTTCGTATTGGTACATTAAACAAAAAATGCGAACTAGATGCAGCCGCATATCATTAGAATTGGATTTCAGAGGGGGGAGTCTAGCGTACGGTTCGGTGTATATACGCAGCCGGATCGACGACGCGACCATTTTTATAAACTTCGAAATGAACATGGGGACCTGTAGAGCGACCAGTAGACCCCACTGCGGCAATATGCTGGCCTCTATTAACCACATCACCCACTTCTACGAACAACTTCTCTGCGTGGGCATATCGGGTAGTGAAGCCATTACCGTGGTTAACTTCAACCATCAATCCATAACCGGATCTAGGGCCGGACCAGGTCACCACACCTGCAGCAACTGTATTGATATCAGCGCCTGATTTACCAGTTGTAAAATCTATCCCAGCGTGAAACGTAAGCCTGCCAGTAAACGGGTCTGGTCGCTTGCCAAAGCGAGAAGCAATCCAACCTTTCTCAATAGGTCGTCCAGCAATAAACACATCTGACTGAATCTTACGATCGGCCATCATGCCTTCGAGAATTTCCAGTTGCTGCTGCCTATCGGCTAATTGAGCCTCCAACTGATCCACAGAGCTCATGAATCCGCCTACGCTAAAAGGCTCCGAATACCCCGTTGACGGGCCGCCAATGGTGACAGGTTGGCTAAAGTCAAATTCTCCTTCGTCAAGATCAGCTATCTCGGTAATTCTCTCGCCGACTGCATCTAGCCTTACTAACCTAGCCTGCAACAACGCAAGCCGCATGGTTAGCGCCTCTAATTGCTCTTCTGAGTTTTGCTTAATCTCGGCTAGCTGATCCGATTGCAAGCGAAGCTGACGCTCCCAACTGCCCGCCGTTTCTTCAGTGAAAATAATAGAGTCACCGGAAACAGCAAATTGGTAGCCTAGATATCCTAACGCGACTGGGGTTCCTAGCAGGCACAGCGAAAGGAGGCCTTTCAACCAACCTTTGAGGACAATAGTTTTGGAGTGACCATGACGTTGGTCAACAAGAATGAGTTTCATTGTCAGGCGTTTTTTCTTAGAACCCTAGTTATTGTTGGGCTATATGCAAGAAACTTTGTCACCTAATAGCTTTAAAATCAAAGACTTAGGGCTTTTGCACAGCGCTTACGCAGCTAGTACGGGTTTCATATAAGAAATAGGGACATTCGATTCATTATCAAAGCTGACTATTTCCCAAGCATCTTTATTAACTTCAAGCATTCTTAATAAAGCATTATTGAGAGCATGTCCAGATTTATGACCTTTAAACTCACCAATTAGACTATTTCCAAGCAAGTATAAATCGCCAATTGAATCAAGAATCTTATGTTTCACAAATTCATCTTCGTAGCGCAAACCATCTTCATTAAGGACTTTGTAGTCACCAACGGCGATCGCATTGTCCATACTTGCGCCCAAAGCCAGATTTCTATTTCTTAGTTCTTCAAACTCATGCATAAAACCGAATGTTCGAGCCCGGCTTACTTCCTTTACAAAGGATGTGCTGGAAAAGTCGATAGTGGCACTTTTCGTGTACTTCTTATAGACCGGATGATCATACAGTAGAGTATAGCTGACTTTAAAACCGTTAAATGGCTCAAGACTTACAGACTTATCGCCTTGTTCAAGTGTGATGGGCCGCTTAATTTTGATGAATCTTTTGGCTTCAGACTGCTCTTCTATGCCGGCTGACTGAATCAAAAATACGAATGGCCCAGCACTTCCGTCCATTATGGGTACTTCTGGAGCGCTTACATCAACGAAGGCGTTGTCGATGCCGAGACCCGACATGGCTGACATCAAGTGCTCGATGGTAGATATTCTCACATTACCCTTAACCAGCGTGGTTGATAGCGTCGTGTCGCCGACGTTTGCGGCAATTGCCGGAATTTGAACCACTGGGTCTAAGTCAATACGAGAGAATATTATCCCTGTATTTGGCGGAGCGGGCCTCAAGGTAAGGTATACCTTTTCACCGGTATGTAGCCCCACTCCCGTTGCGCGGATAACGTTTTTTAGCGTTCTTTGTTTGAGCATGTTTGTTTTCAGACCTTTTTATCGATGTGGTTTAGCGCCAAACCAGTATTTAGGGACAAGATACAGTGGCTCACCTTTCTACTGCTGCCAATCTTTAGAACCTTAGTCTTAGCTTAGGGGGCTAAAGAAGTTTGCTACTTGTCTGTAAATCGTGGCATTTAGCACTCCACAACCGTTTATCAGCGGCGGAATGGTAGCAAAGATAAGAAAATAACCCAACATATTGTATGATTAATCCCAGTGCTTTGCTCCCAGCTAGTAATAAGAACCAAAAACCTCGCCTAAGTTCCAGCTCTTATTGATACGGTCCTTTTCTCAACATCGATGACTATAGTCCGATTGAGCGATTGCTAGTCTGCTTGCCTTCTCAAGAAAGCGGGAATATCTAGATAATCCATGTCTTTCTCGGAACCAACCGCTTTAGCCATCGGCCTCGCTCTATCTTGATTAGGTCGATTGCGCATAATGGCAGGCTTATCTAATTGACTGTAGTCCGCCGGAGACCCATAAGTCGTGTTATCTACAACTTTAGTTGGCTTCATCTGTGCACCACCCAAACCAGTGGCGACTACGGTGACCCGAATTTCATCACCAAGAGTTGGATCTATTACAGTTCCCACCACGACAGTGGCATCGTCTGATGCGAATTCTTCAATCGTGTCACCGACCTCAGCGAATTCTCCCAGAGACAGACTTTCGCCTGCGGTGATATTTACTAAAATGCCACGAGCACCATCGAGATTTATATCTTCTAATAAAGGAGAACGAATGGCCGCTTCTGCAGCTTCCCTAGCCCGATCTTCACCAGATGCCGTACCTGTGCCCATCATGGCCATTCCCATTTCTGACATCACTGTTTTAACGTCGGCAAAATCCACGTTAATCATACCCGGATGCATAATCAGATCGGCAATGCCTTTAACCGCACCTAACAAGACATCATTGGCTGCCTTAAATGCGTCCAATAGGGAGGCTTGCTTACCCAAGACTTCCAACAATTTTTCATTTGGAATGGTGATAAGTGAGTCAACATGTTGAGTCAACTGACGAATCCCTTCATCTGCGATTGCGGAACGCTTCTTGCCCTCGAAAGGAAATGGCCTGGTAACTACAGCCACTGTCAAAATACCCATTTCTCGGGCTACTTCGGCAACAATGGGTGCACCACCGGTTCCAGTGCCACCGCCCATACCCGCCGTGATAAATACCATATCAGCACCGGCTAATATTTCAGCGATCGCGTCTCTGTCTTCCAGAGCAGCCTGGCGCCCAATTTCAGGGTTAGCACCTGCACCGAGACCTTTGGTAATATTGGTGCCCATTTGCAACACGGTCTTAGCCTTAAGATTACTCAGTGCTTGAGCATCAGTGTTGGCGCAAATAAAATCGACACCGCCTACTTGATTGGCAATCATGTGATGAACGGCGTTACCACCGCCACCCCCGATTCCTATAACCTTAATTACTGCATTTTGTGGAATGTTATCGACTAACTCAAACATATAGCCCCCTTGATTCTTAAATTCTATATAAATTCGTTGGTTATTGACTGCTGATTAAAAATTACCTTGAAACCATTTCTTCACTCTTTCTACTATATGAATTTGAGGCTCATGCTTCGGTTCTATTCCGCCTCTTTCTTGATATTGCTTTAAGCCATACAGCAGCAAACCAACGCCTGTAGAATAGATAGGGTTTCTTACAATATCGGCAAGTCCCTTAACATTTTGAGGAGCACCTATCCTAACGGGCGCATGAAATATTTCCTCAGCCAACTCAACTACACCTTCCATCTTGCTGGTTCCGCCTGTTAACACAATTCCAGCAGCCAATAGGCTTTCAAATCCACTTCGCTGCAACTCCGCTTGCACTAGGTTAAACAGCTCGTCATAGCGAGGCTCAACAACTTCGGCCAAAGCTTGCCTTGACAGCTCTCGTGGTGGACGATCCCCAACGCTTGGAACGCGAATTGTTTCGTCCGCACTTGCGAGCTGGGTTAGCGCACAGGCATATTTAATTTTTATTTCGTCCGCGTTTTCGGTTGGAGTGCGAAGGGCCATAGCAATGTCATTAGTGACCTGGTCACCGGCAATTGGAATAACACCCGTGTGGCGAATGGCACCTTCTGTAAAAATTGCGATATCAGTAGTACCACCACCAATATCAACCAAACAAACCCCTAGTTCTTTTTCGTCCTCTGTAAGTACCGCATAGCTTGACGCCAGCTGCTCCAAAATAATTTCGTCAGTGGCAAGGCCACAGCGCTTGATACACTTCTCTATATTTTGAACTGCGTTTATTGCACAGGTTACCAGATGAACTTTGGCCTCTAACCTGACGCCCGACATGCCAAGCGGTTCCTTCACACCTTCTTGAGAATCGATAATGTATTCTTGCGGAAGAATGTGAAGCACTTTTTGGTCAGCGGGAATTGCAACAGCTTGAGCTGCATCTATTACCCTCTCAATATCAGCGCGCATTACCTCACCGTCTCGAATGGCAACAATGCCGTGAGAATTCATGCTGCGAATATGACTTCCTGCGATCCCCGCATAGACTGAGTGAATTTGACAGCCAGCCATTAATTCCGCTTCTTCGATTGCCCGTTGAATTGACTCGACAGTAGATTCGATGTTTACCACGGTACCCTTTTTCAGCCCGCGAGACCGGTGGCTACCAATTCCAACAATATCCAAACTGCCATCGGGGTTGATATCACCAACGATGGCCACAACTTTAGAAGTGCCTATATCTAAACCAACAATTATGTTTTCGCTCATCGAACCATCCATCGTAGCCGCCACACTGGCAACGGCCGTTGATTAGTTTCTTTAACTAGCTCAGCACTTAAATTCAACGCGCTGCCACCTCTATTGCCTCATACGGAACATTTTTTACCGCAAAACCATTTTTATAGCGCAAATCGATTGAAACCACGTCTTCGAGCTTGATAGAGCTTGGACGGTTAAGCACATCGACCAATCGACTGACATTTGCAAATGCATCGCCCCTGCCCGCAGATACTTTAATAGATTCATTGAGCGTCAAATCCCAGTTCCCCCTCGGGCTCAGAGATAGCGCAGTAAGCCTAATGTCTTCAGGCAGTAGTAACTGGCTTAAACTTAAATACTGCTGCATTACTTGGGTCTGCGAGCCTTCAGGCCCATTTAAAATCGGTAGTGTTAAAGTGGTTGCTCCAGTTTGCGGACTAAACACTTCGCCCGCCTGATTCACATAAGCTCCGTTACCCCATCTGGCAATCGCCTTTTCTTCACGAATATCTAGCGCGATAGTGTCAGGCCAAATTCGTTTGACTGAGGCGAACCGCACCCACGATAAAGATTCCAGCTCGGCTTTGATGCCTTGGGTATCTACGTTAAAAAAACCGACACCCATAAATTTAGACAAGGCACCGCCTACCTCCGCTTCAGTCAGTTGCTGCCACTGGTTTTCTACCCTAATTTTTGTCACAGGACTATTGACATAATTAACAAAATCCGGGCCCTTGATCACAATTGAAAAAACACAAATCGAGCAGAAAAGCGTGCCGAAAATTATGCGGCCTACCTTTTTATTTACAGGCTTCAGCGGCTGAGACTTCTTAGTAAAGTTTCGCCTTTCAGCCCGAAGTCCTGTTCCGCTGGCTTTTTTTACAGCCATTACGCACCCACCTCTAAATTCGCCATTTCGTGATCCAAAATAAACAACAACAAATCTTCGAAACTCATGCCCGCAGCCTTTGCAGCAGCAGGAACAAAGCTATGTGATGTCATTCCAGGCACAGTGTTTACTTCTAATAGATAAAACTTTTTGTCCGCGCCGCGCATTACATCAACCCTTGCGATGCCTCTGCATCCAAGGCTCTGGTAAGCACTAAGCGCCAACCGTTCTAATTCCTTCAATTCTTCTTTAGATAGTTCGGGCGGACAGACTATCCGAGTCGCGGTATCCACATACTTCGCATCGTAATCAAAAAATTCTCGATCTGTTTCCAATTGGATTGTTGGCAATATAGTGTTGCCAATAATACTGGTTGAAAACTCTTGCCCATCAATATGTTTCTCTGCAAAAACTTGCGCATCAATCTTCAGCGCCTGCTCGTATTGATCTCTCAATGCATCAGCCGAATCACAAATGGCAATACCAAGACTGGAACCCCCATTGGTTGGCTTTACAATTAACCGCCCAAACTTATGGATAACGTCTTGCCAGTTCGTTCCTTTACTTAGTTGTACAAATTGGGCTGTAAGCAATCCAAGTTGCTGCCATATAAGTTTGCTACGAACTTTGTCCATAGCTAAAGCGGAGGCAAGAACCCCACTGCCAGAGCAAGGTATATTTAATGTTTCAAGGTAACCTTGGAGCACACCATCCTCCCCGCCTTGTCCATGCAGCATGTTAAAAACGAAATCTGGCTTAGCTGGCATCAACGCAGCATTTACGTTGTCTTGGGTATCGATACCTTCGCAATCAAACCCTAACCTCTTCAAGCCAGCCAACACGGCAGAGCCGCTCATAAGTGAGATTTCTCTCTCTGGAGAATTGCCACCCATTAGCACAACCACATGGCCTAATTTTGCGATGAGTGCTTCTTTATTTATCGGTTTACTTTGCATATTTCTTGACTATGTAATTGAAATTTCTTTCATAAAATCAATAAATTACTAATTATTGAAAACCCTTGTCAGCCAAATCCTTGGCCAAGCTGCCAACACTGCCGGCACCTTGCGTAAGAACGATGTCCCCAGGCTTTATCATACCCATCAGAAGCCCGTGAACATCACCGCTGTGTTTGACATAAACTGGATCTAATTTACCTCGAAGGCGAATGCTGCGGCATAGTGCTCTCGAATCCGCCCCGGCAATTCTCTTCTCACCTGCCGCATAAACTTCCAACAGCAACAGCACATCGGCTTGACCCAATACGTCTACGAAATCCTCATAAAGATCTTGAGTACGACTGTATCTGTGAGGCTGAAATATCATCACTAAGCGATTATCTGGCCAACCCGCTTTAAGCGCCTTTAATGTTGCAGCCACTTCGGTTGGATGGTGACCATAATCATCGATTAGTTTGACCAAGCCTTGCGATGAACCACGCTTGACTAAAAACTCACCAAGCACATCGAAACGCCGACCGACTCCAGTAAAACCACTGATACCAGCTTTTATGTCGGCATCTTTTAAACCCTCATCAGTTGCAATAACTAGCGCCGCAGTAGCATTTAAGGCGTTGTGTTCGCCCGGCATATTCAACTTTATTCGAATAGGCTTTTTCCGCGCCGGTCTTGATACATCGAACTGAATCGTGCCCTGCTTTTGAGTCAAATTTTGTATTTGAAAATCAGCATCTTTAGAAAAACCATAGGTAAGCTTCGGCCTTGATATAAGCGGCAAGATATCTCGTACAGCTGGATCATCAATACACAATACAGCGAGGCCGTAGAAAGGCAGGTTGTGAATAAAATCAACGAAGTACTTTTTTAAATTTTCAAAATCACCACCATAGGTGCTCATGTGGTCGGCTTCTATATTTGTAACCACGGTAACCATGGGTTGCAGATGCATAAAAGAGGCATCACTTTCATCAGCTTCAGCAACCAAATAGCGACTCTCCCCCAATCGGGCATTAGTTCCAGCGCTGTTCAGGAGCCCTCCTATCACAAAAGTGGGGTCGAAACCTCCCGCTGCTAGCACTGACGCCACAATACTTGTAGTGGTTGTTTTGCCATGGGTGCCGGCGATCGCGATGGAATGCCTATAGCGCATTAATTCTGCCAGCATTTCTGCTCTCGGAATCAAGGGCTTAGACTTGCTAATCGCAGCTTTGATCTCCGGGTTATTGTTCTTGATTGCGCTCGAATAAACCACGACGTCAGCCTCACTGACGTTCTGAGCCTTATGGCCTACGTAAATTTTTGCGCCCATTCTTTGCAGACGCTGAGTATTGGCCGATTCTTTAATGTCTGAACCGGTTATTTTATACCCTTGGTTCAAAAGCACTTCCGCAATACCGCACATTCCCGCACCGCCAACGCCCACAAAGTGGATTACGCGAATTCGGCGCATTTCAGGAATTACATGGCTTGCTTTCGCTTCACGCATTCGCCAACTCCAAGCAGTGATCTGCAATCACCGTATCCGCGTCTAACACCGCTATTGCGCGCGCCATGCTTCCCATTTTTTCGAGCTTACTTGCTTCACGGATTTTCGTTATTTCATTGCTGAGCCTCTCTGGCGAAAGCTCTTGTTGGCTAATTACTGAAGCCGCCCCTGCGTTTTCTAGCCAAGCAGCATTAACTGCCTGCTGATTATCTCGATGATAAGGGTAAGGAATAAGAATTGACGGCTTTCCCGCCGCCGCGATTTCGCTTACCGTACTGGCGCCAGATCTACAGATAACCAAATCGCACCATGCATAGGCTTTCGCCATATCAGCTATGAAACTGGTGACTGTAAGTTGACTAGACTCACTAAAGTCCTCTTTACTATAAGCTGCAACTGTGCGCTCAACTTTATCTTTGCCAGCCTGATGAATTATCGATAGGGAGTCCCCGCCGCAGCGTTTGAGCGCAGCTGGCATTACGTCATTGATTGCCAGCGCACCGAGACTTCCGCCAAGCACTAGCACCTTAAGAACGTCAGACTCTTTTTTCACTGCCCGAGGCTGTGATTGCAATGCCGCTATTTCTCTGCGAAGCGGGTTTCCCGTGTAAAAAACGCTAGGACTTGCTTTAAACGTGTTCGGAAATGCCTCCAACACTCTGTCAGCAATCCTAGCCAACAGCTTATTCGTTAGCCCTGCCACAGCATTTTGCTCATGTAACACAAGCGGCAAACCCGTAAGTTTTGCTGCAACCCCTGCCGGCCCGCAAACAAAGCCACCCATGCCTAATACACAGTCTGGTTTTATTTTTCGCAGCAAACGCAAAGACTGCAGAAAAGCGTTTAAAATCATGAAAGGCGCTAAGAGTTTTCGCTTTATTCCACTACCCACTAATCCACTCACTGTAATGTGATGCAGCGGTATGTTGCTACTTGCCAGCAATTCGTTCTCAAGCCCATTTGGAGTGCCGAGCCATTCGATATTAGCGGATTTAGCTTGTAATGCATGAGCAATAGAGAGCGCTGGAAACACATGCCCTCCCGTTCCTGCCGCCATAATTAGCACAGTATTTGGTAGGCTCATTTTTTTATACCCCGTCGCTTGCTAGGAAGAGATATCTGCGCCGATTCGGTCTCATACTGAATTCGCACCAGCAGGGCGGCCATAAAACAACTTACGATTAAGCTCGCACCGCCAGAACTTAAAAATGGTAGAGTAAGCCCTTTCGTTGGAAGCAAACTTATATTTACTCCTATATTGATCAATGCTTGTCCCGCGAACAACAAACCGAGACCATAGGCAAAGAAGCCTTCGAAGAGCTTTTCCCTTTCCAACGCTTTCTTACCAATAGAAAATGCTTGAAAAACTAAACAGCAAAAAAGCAATACAACAACTGCAACTCCTAGCAGCCCTAGTTCTTCACCAATAATCGCCAACACAAAATCAGTGTGCGCTTCTGGCAAGAAGTAGAGCTTTTGTATACTGTTACCTAAACCAACTCCTGCCCACTCACCTCTACCAAAAGCAATTAATGCTTGGGTCAACTGGTATCCGCCGCCATACACATTTTCAGTTGACCACGGATCCAAGAAAGCGGAAAAGCGTGCGATAACATAAGGCTTCATGATTGCCAAATAGGCTATTCCACCGACACACAAACCAAGCATGACCACGAATCGATACAACTTCGCCCCAGCTAAAAAAATTAAGCTAAATGCGGTAGCCATTAGAATCACCATAGCACCGTGATCTGGTTCAAAATGCAAAAGTACAACAGCGATACCGATGATTCCCATCGGCTTTAAGAAACCCGACCACTGTTCCCTAACGTCATCAATATGTCGCTCTAAAAAGGACGCGATATACAAGGTAATAAATACTTTCGCCAACTCCGAAGGCTGAAGCCTGAAAAAGCCCAAGTCCAACCATCGCGTTGAGCCATTTACTTCGTGGCCCACTCCCGGAATTAAGATGAGAAACAGAAGAAAGTAAGATCCAACTAAGAGTAAAACGCAAAAACGCTTCCACAGATACATGGGAATTTGCAACGTGATAACTATGCCAACCAATCCCACGCAGGCAAAAATAATCTGTCTCTTAAAATAGTAAAGTGAATCCCCAAAACGACTACTTGCAATTTCAACAGAGGCGGAGGTCATCATTATCAAGCCATAGACCAACAGCAGCAAAGTGATAAGCAAGACCGAATTTAATCGGAATGGCTGCACTGAGTCCGGTGATGGACCAAATGGCTGACGAGACACTGTGGTACTAATGACGCTCAATGAATTGCTCCTACTGCTTCAATAAACGCGAACCCGCGGTGCTGAAAATTATCAAACATGTCAAAACTGGCGCAGGCCGGCGAAAGTAAAATTGCATCGCCAGAACATGAAACCTTATAAGCTTGACTCACCGCGGCTTCCAACGATTCAGAGAAATAAATTTCTGAGCCAACATCTAAGCTTTGCGCAATTTTCTGAGCATCTTCACCTATGAGGATCACCGCCTTAACAAATTGTCGAACAATTGCTGCCATAGGTTGGAAATCAGCACCTTTGCCAACTCCGCCTGCAATCAAGACAACTTTGCCACTTATCTTGTGAGCAAGGCCTGCGATAGCGGCAAGTGTTGCCCCAACGTTGGTGCCCTTAGAATCATTGTAAAAATCTACGCCCTTGCTGTTTCTCACCCACTGGCATCTATGCGGCAATCCAGCGAACTGCTGCAGCCCTTCTTGGATAGCAAGTGTGTCTATTCCTAAGGCTCGTGCTAAACCAATAGCAGCAAGCGCGTTTGCAGTATTGTGCTGTCCAATAATCTTTATCTGATCGACTGCGACTATGCGTTCTTCACCATAGGCTAAATATTCGCGCCCATCTTCAACTATAAGTCCGAGGGAATTGCTTGCAGGCTGATCGAGACCAAACTCTAAAACCGATGCGACATTAGCCTGCATTGGCTTACTGCGAACATCTGCTCTGTTAACAACGGCGTGTTGGCAGCCATTAAATATTTGCTGCTTCGCTTGCCAGTACTCATCCAGAGATTCATACCGATCCATGTGATCTGCGCTTAGATTTAATAGGGTTGCTGCCAGCGCTCCCAGTCGCTTGGTAGTCTCTAGTTGAAAACTAGAAAGCTCCAATATGTAGAAGTCCTTAAGGGGCTCAAGCAACAATTCCAGCGCAGGCTTAAACTGCTCGCCGTCTAGGTTTCCCCCAACTGCAAATCTAAGTCCTGCTTGTTTACATATCTGCGCCAAAATTGCCACCACCGTACTCTTTCCGTTTGACCCCGTTACAGCAACGATAGGTTTTTTTACAGCTCGCGAGAAAATATCAATATCACCAGTAACGCTGACACCCTTCTCAATTGCCTTTTTTATTTGAGGTGTCTTTAAACTAACTCCTGGACTGACCACCAACTCCCTGGCTTTATCAAATACTGATTCTGAAAAGGCGCCAAGCTCTACATCAACATTTGGAACCAAAGCTCGCAGCTGATCTATTCCAGGCGGATTTAAGCGGCTATCAACAACTCTAAATTCGCGATTTATGGCGGCGAAGTACTTTGCGCATGACAGCCCTGTAGCGCCTAAACCGACGATCACAGATTCCGCTCTTTGATCCAATTTACCCAAGCTGCCCTTATCTCTTTAGCGTAATTTCAGGGTTGCTAACCCCAACAAAACTAACATTACTGTGATAATCCAAAAACGAACGATCACTCTAGGTTCCGGCCATCCTTTCAATTCAAAATGATGATGTAGAGGCGCCATTCGAAAGATTCTTTTGCCAGTCAATTTGAACGAAGCTACTTGCAAAATCACCGAGGCAGTTTCCATAACAAACACGCCACCCATGATGAAAAGCACAATTTCATGTCTGGAGATAATAGCCATTACTCCCAACGCCGCACCCAGTGCTAAGGCACCGACATCGCCCATAAATATCTGAGCGGGATAGGTGTTGAACCAAAGAAACCCTAAACCAGCCCCTACAAGAGCTCCTGCAAAAATTACTATTTCACCCGACCCTTGTATGTAAGGAATATTCAAATAGGTGGAAAACTCCGTGTGACCCGCCAAATAGCCAATTGCCCCGAGAGCACCGCCAACCATCACAGTTGGTAATATTGCCAATCCATCTAGGCCGTCGGTTAGATTGACTGCGTTGCTAAAACCCACAATAACGAAGTAGCTAAAAATGATATAAAAAATACCAAGGTCCAATCCCACATCTTTAAAGAATGGAACTATATATTCGATCTCAGCGTTGCCAGCCGCGGAATAATAAAGAGCAACGGCCGCGATTGAACCAATAACCGACTGCCAAAAATATTTCCATCGAGCCGATAGACCCGTCGGATCTTGTCGAAATACTTTTCTGTAGTCGTCAACCCATCCAACCGCACCAAAAAGTAGCGTGACCAGTAGCACCACCCACACATAATGATTTCTCAGGTCCGACCACAGTAAAGTGCTTATGGCGATGCTAACCAAAATCAAAGCGCCGCCCATAGTGGGTGTGCCAGCCTTGCTGAAGTGAGACTCTGGTCCGTCATCTCTTACTACTTGGCCGATTTGGTGATAATTTAGCTTTCTTATCATTAGTGGACCGATTAACAGAGACACAGCCATTGCCGTGAGCACGCTAAAGATTCCGCGCACAGTAATGTATTGCAAGACAGCAAAATTGTTGTCAAATTGCATTAGAAAATCTGATAGCCATACCAGCATTAGATATCCTCTCTTTGCACTAACTGGTTAACAACAACATCCATCTGCGCCCCACGGGACCCCTTAATGAGAAATACGATTCGACTGTCTGCTATATCTTTACATGCATCGACAAGTTCAGACTGCGACTCAAAGTAAGCACCTTCCGCGCCAAAACTCGTCACTGTTAATTTCGACATTTCTCCAGTAGCCCAAAGACTACTCACACCTGCCTTTTTTGCATAGCTACCTACTGCTTTATGGGACTCTATGCTCTCCTCGCCGAGCTCTTTCATATCGCCGGCAACTACTATTTTTTCACCAGGAAACGTCATCAAGACATCGATTGCTGAAAAAAAAGAGTCTGGGCTAGCGTTGTAAGTGTCATCAAGAATCATGCTACCTCGTAAGCCAACTAACTGCTTAAGTCGGCCTTTAATGGGCTCAAGCTTTGCCAAACCTTTTGATACATCGTTAAGGGATGCGCCGGCCTCTAGTGCTAAAGCGGACGCAGCAAGCGCATTCATAATGTTATGCTTGCCAAACAACTTTAGTGACACAGGCATGCTGCCTTTAGGAGTATTTAAAGTAAAATTCACTTGGCCATTTTTCGCGATATCAATTGCGCTAGCGCAATACTCTGCTCCACTGCTTTGATCAAGCCCGAAAAAAACACAACGCTTACCCGATGCGCGAGCTTTCCATTGCTCAACGTTAGGATCATCAGCATTAAGAATTACAACTCCCCCCTGTCTGACATGGTCGATAATCTCCCCTTTGGCATCAACAATACCTTGTAGGCTGCCAAAACCCTCAATGTGAGCAGCACTAGCTTTTGTGATCAGAACAACGTCAGGTGATGCGGCTCTAGCGGAGAAATCGATCTCTCCTCTCCCGTTTGCTCCCATTTCAATAACAGCAAATTTTTCATCATTGAGTCTCAGCAGAGTTAATGGGACTCCAATGGTGTTATTTAGATTTTTCTCAGTAATTAATGTTGAGCCTGTTAACGACAAAATGGCACCCGCCATTTCTTTCACAGTAGTCTTGCCCTGACTTCCTGTAAGTGCAGCAACTGTTGCTGCACTATTGTTTCTATTGATTTGTCCAATCTTAGCCAGTGCTGCGTGGGTATCCTCAACAAGAAGCAGCGGCAATGTAGTGTGTATTTTCTTTGATACTACAGCCCCGCTAGCGCCAGCATCTTGGGCCTGTGCTACAAAATCATGCCCGTCGAACCTTTCGCCTTTAAGAGCCACATACAAACTGTTCGCCTGCAAAGAACGAGAGTCAGTTGAAACACTAGAAAACGTAGCATCATTACTTAGCAACTCCCCATCTAATGAGGCTGCAATTAACGAAAGCGATAAGCTATTGTTCATAGCTTACCCACCTTTCTCTTTTGCAACGCCAAGCGCACTTGATTAACATCACTGAATATCAGTTTGCGTCCACCAACATCTTGATACGTCTCGTGACCTTTACCTGCCACTAAAACAACGTCCCCAGATGCCGCATTTTGCACTGCGGATAAGATTGCCGCAGAACGGTCTCGCTGAATGGATACTTTTGACAGATTTACCATTCCGCTCAGCACATGGTTAATGATTGCATCGCCATCTTCATTTCTAGGGTTGTCATCCGTAAGGATGACCTGATCAGCATACGCCTCTGCAATTTCGCCCATTAGAGGTCGTTTGCCACTATCTCTGTTCCCGCCACAGCCAAACACACAGATAATTTTGCCCGTGAAATGCTCCCGCAGCGCCATCAGCGCACTCTTTAACCCATCCGGGGTATGCGCATAATCGACAACAGCAGTAATCTCACTAGCCTCACCAACAATTTCCATTCGGCCAGTAACGGGCCTTAGCGCAGACACATAGTCGCAAATTTCAGCGATGGTTTTCCCGCCTCTAGCTGGCAGATAGGCAATTAGTGTTGTCACAACCGCGAGCAGGTTGTAAAAATTAAAACTACCTAGCAAGTTTCCGCGTACCTCACCCCTACCTATTGGCGTGTTTATGGTTGCTCTGTAGCCTGTTTTGTTGAACTCAATATCTGTGGCGTGCACGGTAGCCAGTGAATTCTTAATACTATAGGTACTAATATCTACTTTGCTGCATATCCCGTTTAAAATTGACAGCGCATAAGCATCGTCCAGATTCACCACGGCTTTACGCAGCTTACTACCGGTGAATAGGGTTTTTTTGCTCTCCGCGTATTCATCCATGGTTTTGTGATAGTCCAAATGATCACGGCTGAGATTTGTAAAAACAGCGATGTCGAAATCCACTGCTTTGACTCTTTTCTGATGCAGTCCTACCGATGAAACTTCCATTACGACTGGGTCCACAGCCCCATCAACGAACTCAGATAGCGCAGCCTGAGTAAACACGGCATCAGGTGTAGTCAATGAAGTTTCTTTCAGCTGGCCATAAACTCCATAGCCTAAGGTGCCAATTACACCGCAATGCATTCCCATGTCTGTGAGTGCCTGTGCGATAAATTGACTACAACTTGTTTTGCCATTGGTACCCGTGATACCAATAACCGATAGCTTTTCACTTGGTCTAGAGTAAAATCTTGAAGCAATCTCGCTCAATTGCGCTGATAGATTATCTACAGCAACTACTGGCACATCTCTAATAAACTGGATTCCTTGCCAGTGTTCCCCGGACTCCACTACTACGGCTGCAACTCCAAGTTTAATAGCCTCAGGGACATAGTTTCTCGCATCATGATTTCTACCAAAGCATGCCAAAAAAAGATCGCCCTTCTTCAACAGCCTACTATCAAGCTGGACTCCACTCACTATACATTTTTTTAAGGCGGCCGCAGAGTCGCCTTGATCCACAAGACCTGCAAGAAGATCTGATACTGTTGCTTTAATGTCCAAATTCTCAGCCGTATTCATAATTAGAGAGACGAGATTTCAAGTGATTGATTAGTCGGAACCGCATCTGGAGTCACATTTAAAATTCGCATCGCCCCAGAGGCCACTTTCGAAAAAACAGGAGCAGCTACCTGCCCACCATAGTGTTCCTTTCCTTTTGGCTCATTTATCACTATCACTACAACTATTTCTGGATCTGACGCTGGTACAAGACCAACAAAAAGAGAGTTGTGGAGATTTGCCTCATAGCCAAATTCACCAACGACATGCGCTGTTCCTGTTTTACCAGCCACAGAGTAAAAAGGAATATTTGCCTCAACCGCACTGCCCCCTCTTTTTGGGTCCACAACTGTCTCTAGCATTTGCACTACTCTGTCAGCAATAGACTCGCTCATCACTTGCTCTTTGGGCAACGAAGACACATCCTCGTCTGATAGACGTAGCAAAGAGACCGGCTTTTTGATGCCTCCATCTGCAAGAATTGAGTAGGCCGAAGCTATTTGCAGCGCTGAGGCTGACAACCCATAGCCAAATGAGAGCGTGGCTATACCATGACGGCTCCAACGATTTGGATTGGGCAAAACTCCTCCCGTTTCCCCAGGAAATCCAGTGCCAAGTGCTTGCCCAAAGCCAACTCTCTGCAGCAAGTCTCTAATTGGCTCGATGCCAATATCCATCGCTATTTTGCTTGAACCTACATTGCTGGACTTGGTGATCACCCGCTCTACAGTGAGCGTGCCATAATTTGCGATGTCCTTAACTTCATTACCATTAACCATCATCCAGCCCGGCCCCGTTTCAACAACCGTGTCTGGTTTATAAATGCCCGTTTCAAGAGCGGCCGCGATTGTAAATGCTTTTATGGTTGAACCGGGTTCAAGCACATCGGTAATTGCTCGATTTCGTAGCTTCCCGAAATCTGTCATATTGACTTTATTGTGAGGGTTATAAGAAGGTTGATTTGCCATCGCTAGCACTTCGCCCGTATCCACATCTAGAATCACCAATGATGCAGCTTTAGCACGGCGCTTAATGAATTCCGACTTGAGTTCCTTGTACGCAAGGCTTTGCAACCTGAAATCAATGCTCAGTTCTAAAGATTTTCCAGGCAGCGCAGTCTGAATTGTGTTTAATTCTTTAATGATATGACCACGACGATCTTTCATTACTTGACGTCGACCCGGCACACCTCTGAGCCACTCGTCGTAAGTTAACTCCAAACCTTCTTGACCAATATCGTCTACATTGCTGAATCCAACTAGATGTGCGGCAACCTCACCCTGAGGATAAAATCTGCGGTATTCTTGCTGTGAATACACGCCCGCTATACCCAATTCCAATACCTTATCTGCATCACTAGGAGGAAGTCGGCGCTGTACATACAAAAACTCCCGATGAGAATTTTGTTGAATACTTGACTCCAATGCTGCTGGATTCATTCCTAACGCCTCAGCCAAACGCTGTATATCCCCAGCCTCACCCGCCATTTCTCCCGGATTTACCCAGATAGATTTAACTGGCGTGCTAACAGCAAGAGGTTCGCCATTACGGTCTGTGATCAATCCACGATTCGCCACTAAAGGCACTGTTCGAATCGTTCTAGCATCTCCCTGACCTTGCAGAAAATCCCGTTCAAAAATTTGAAGATCTGTCACCTTCCAAGCAATAGCACCGACACAAGCAACAAGCCCAAGAAAGACTAAATTTAGTCTCCAACGCTGAAATTTTATCTGTACAGAAGCATCAGTCATTTTTAATCATCACTATATTCGCGATTTCAGGCACTCGCATTTGCAACTGCTCGACTGCTTTCACTTCAATTCGCCCATCTACGCCGAATGTACTTTGCTCTAATAACAACTGCCCCCATTCCACATCCAGCTGATTTGCTTCATCCTTTAAGACTTGAAGGGCATTAAAGGTAAATCGATTGTCGTGGGTGGTTTGAATAACTGATAGCCCTGTACTTAGCACCAACCCCAATAGAAAGATAAGAGTTAACGTACTTCCACGGGTGATGCCAGCCCATTTCAGAATGGAAATATCTAGAGACGTTGATGACAAGCCTGGCTCTACTTTCTTCATGTTATGCATATACTCTAATGCGCAATCACTTCTGCGACTCGCAACACCGCGCTTCGAGCTCGCGGATTCTTTCGCACTTCCAACACACTTGCTTTCAGTGCCTTACCGACCGCTCGTAGCTTTGGATTCAACTGCGAAGTCATTACTGGCAAATCTCTTGGAAATTCATCTCCCTTAGTCTGCAGCGAAATGAATTTCTTGACTATTCGGTCCTCTAAAGAATGAAAACTTATAACAACCAACCTGCCGCCAACCCTGATGCACGATATCGATTGATCTAGCGCCGCTTCAATTTCACTAAACTCATCATTGATAAAAATTCGAATTGCTTGAAATGCGCGAGTGGCTGGGTGCTTTTCTTTTTCCCAGGCTGGGTTTGCGGCTTTAATTATTTCTGCCAAGCGTCCTGTAGATGTGATTTCTGATTTAGCTCGCTCAGCGACAATAAACTTCGCCATTCTTCTCGAGTGCCTTTCTTCTCCGTACTTATAGATAACATCCGCTATTTCTTTTTCTTTGGCCGAATTAATCCACTCTGCGGCGCTTACACCAGAACCGGGATTCATTCTCATATCGAGCGGGCCATCTCGCATAAAGCTAAAACCTCGTCGAGCATCATCGAGCTGCGGTGATGAAACCCCCAAATCAAATAGGATTCCATTCACTTCACCTAATAAGCCCTCGTTCTCCACAACAGCTTGAATACCACTAAAAGGCGAATCAAGCACAGTTACTCTGCTATCCAGTGCCGCAAGATTCGTTGCAACTTCTATTGCTTCTGGGTCTCTATCAATCACTAGAAGTCGCCCCCGTTCATTTAAAAGCGAAAGAATCGCCTTGCTATGCCCGCCGCGACCAAATGTGGCGTCTATATAAACTCCGTCTGGCACTATGGCGAGCGCAGCAATTGACTCTTTTAGCAAAACTGAGTCATGCACTGAACTAGGTTCCATCACATCGCCACCTATAGCGCTAAGGTTCTCAGCTTTTCCGGCAATTCGCCTTCATTCGATTTTTCTTCCAACCAAAGATCCCGCTGCTGATTCCAACTATCTTGATCCCATATCTCCAATTTCTTGCCTTGGCCGATAAGGCATACATGCTTTTCAAGGTTTGCATACTTGCGCAGCTCCTGAGGCAGAAGAATTCTGCCGCTGCTGTCTAACTCCAAATCGTTGGCATGCCCGATGAGCAAGTGCTTAACTCGCTGCGACATGGGATCAAAACTGGACAGAGATTCGATTTGGCGCTCAATATGCTCCCACTCGGACAATGGGTAGAGAAGAAGACACTTGTGATTTGTATCAATCGTGACCACCAACTGACCACCACAACCGCTAGACAGCTGGTCGCGATAGCGCGCAGGCATAGCCATACGCCCTTTAGTATCAAGATTAATAGTATTGATGCCGCGAAACACGTGTTGTCCCCACTGTTAGTTGATGGAAAATGCGTGGAGTTTCGTTCCTCGACTCCCCACTAATCTACATAATTTTCCACTTTTCGCCACTAATCAACACTATAGGCACAGCAAAGCCATAGCGCAAGCACTATTTATGAGATTTCTATCAAGAAATGTTGCGAAAATGCCGCTAAAATCGGAGATCTGGTGGGTAAATTAAAGACTCTTAAAATCTAATTTCATTAGAAACAAGCCATTAAGCTTGGTAATTAAAGTAAAATATTAAGAGTTGTGGGAGATCGAATGGTTAAGGTTGAGTCAGCCTATAAGCCGGGTTCTGTCTAGGGCAATTATTCATCTGCGCATTGTGTCACCACAAGCGTCAAGCGGCCTACCCGAATCCAATGCGAGCAGCAAAAAAGGATTCCTATTTGGCCTTGCTCCGAGTGGGGTTTACACTGCCACGAACTGTTACCAGTCGCGCGGTGCGCTCTTACCGCACCTTTTCACCCTTACCATCTTATCCGAAGATAGAATGGCGGTATATTTTCTGCTGCACTAGCCGTAGACTCTCGCCTCCCAGGCATTACCTGGCACCCTGCTCTATGGAGCCCGGACTTTCCTCCACCTACCCCCTCACTATTCGAAAATCGAAAAGCAAAGAAAATAGACAGCAATTGCCCAGCTGACTCGCGGCAAGAGTACTGGCATCGGGTAGTTAATACAATACTACCGTCCCTGTTACTCAGATTTTTTCGCTAACATGGCTTGATACAGCTGATTCTTTCGCACGCCAGTAATTTTGCTCGCCAACTCAACCGCCCTTTTCAGCGAAACATCTGTTTCTAACAGCTGTGCAATTCGCAAGGCTTCTTTTTGGCCCTCTTCTGCCGCTTGATCCTTATCCGCCCCGGCCAAAACGATCACAAACTCACCACGCTGATTGTCTGAGTCGGTCTCGACCCAATGACAGGCTTGGCTGAGAGTGCCATAAAAATGCGACTCGAACTTTTTGGTGATTTCTCTAGCCACAAACACAAGTCTGCCACCATCGAACACATTGCAAAAACTTTTCAACGCCGCAGCTATCCGGTGTGGCGCCTCATAAAATACCATTGTGCGCGATTCCTCCATAAGATTTGCCAACCTCTGTTCTCTTGCAGACGTTTTGGCCGGCAAGAAACCTTCAAAGCAAAACCTGTCTGTTGCAAGTCCCGCCACGCTCAAGGCAGCAGTAATTGCCGAAGCACCAGGGACTGGCAACACGGTAAGCCCAGATTCTCGCGCTAGTTTTACCAATTTGTAACCGGGGTCGGAAATAAGCGGCGTGCCGGCATCAGAGATTAGGGCAATGCTGGCACCGGCCTGCAGATTTTCAATAAATTTTCCAGTGACATAGTCATCACTATGATCATGATAAGCAATCAGCTTATTGGAAATATTCAAACGGCCAAGTAATAGTTTGCTATGACGAGTATCTTCTGCAGCGATAGCGTCTACGCTCCGCAGAATTTCTAATGCTCTCGAGCTTATGTCCGCGATGTTACCAATCGGCGTAGCAACTATGTAAAGAATTCCTTGGGACATTGCTTCTTATGTTCTCCACTTTAATTTGTGTTGGCAAAGCAACAACAGCTGCTCTCGGTGAAACACTGTTTGGGCGGAACTATCGAAAGACAATTGCTCCGCTGAGGCCGATGTATTACCCTTTTCACCCCCACAGATGGTATGGAAAAACGCGTGAATATACGAGGATTGATTCAACTGCTTGTTTTGGTACCTCTCGCGCTTGTTGGCTGCGGATCCAACCCGGTCCCGCCGATTACCGAACAAGCAACACAGACCCTTGACGATACGGTTGAAGAGCTTATCGCATTTGCTGATGAGGCCGATGGGGTAGCAGCGGCTCGCTCAAGAATTGCAGCTATCGAATTGCTACTAACAGCAGAGCAGGTAGAGATTGCACAGCTGCAGTTTAACGAATTGAGTCAAAATGAAGCAGCAAAACTAACGTTGGGCCTGCCCATTACAGTGCTCGGAGCGAGGGTTGCACTTGCAAACAACAACCCAGAAAGCGCGTTGCAACAGCTGCAGGACTATAACCGGAATGGCTCTAACACCAATGCTGAGTTCTGGCTAACCCTGGGAGACGTATTTCTAGCCTTAGGTGATTACCGAGGGGCGTTTGGCGCTTTGACCTCGGTGGCGCCCGAAGAAATTTCATCCTACCAACAAATAAGCGATAGCCTTTGGCGCTCACTGGTTCAGTTGAAAGACACAGAACTGGATTCCCTAGCCTCTAACGCATCTAGCTACCGAACTCGGGGTTGGATCGAATTAGCACGAACTGTGTCGCTGCAAAGCACAAGCATAAAGGGACAGCTTGATGCCATTGAGCAGTGGCGGCGAATTTGGACCACCCACCCTGCTAATCGGTCATTGCCTGCAGCGCTGTCTCGACTTCAAGCAGTATGGGAATCTCGACCACAAACAGTCGCATTAATTCTGCCTTTGAAAGAAGCTGCCGGAATAGCCATTCAAGAAGGCTTTTTGGCTGCTTATTTTGCTGAACAAAATAACAATAGAGAATCGCCCACAGTTAAGTTTTATGACAGCTCAGGCGTCACTAATATCTATCCAATCTACGACTCTGCAATTGCAGATGGTGCCGACCTAGTTGTCGGCCCATTGAATAAAGAATTGGTCAATCAACTACAGCGTTTACCAACCCTTCCTGTGCCGACCTTAGCGCTTAATTATGCTGATAATCCGAATGGATTTAACCCGGAGAATTTTTTTCAATTTGGATTAGCCCCAGAAGATGAAATCCGACAAGCTGTGCAGCTTGCTGTTGACTCTGGTTTTTCAAACGCCGCAATAATCACTCCTGTTGGTACGGACTATATTCGGCTCAACAGTTTGTTCGAGCGAGCTTGGTCTGAGACTGGGGGCACGCTTGTGTCCCAGACCACCTTCGATAACTCTACTGATTATGCCGATGTCATTAAACGACTTATGGCAATAGACTCCAGCGAAAGACGCGCAGAGGCGCTAGAAGATTTACTGCCCAGAAATCGTATTGAGTTCACCCCGAGGCGCCGGCAAGACATTGATTTTATTTACCTCATTGCTAATCCAAGGCAGGGAAGACAAATTAAACCGACCCTAGCGTTTTATTTTGCTGAAAATTTGCCTGTATTAGCCTATCCCTCTATATATGATGGTGCTCAAAACTCGGACGCCAACAAAGATCTCAACGGTGTGGTTGTATTAGATGCACCATGGCTTATAGATCAAAGCAACCCGCTAAAACAAGACGTCGATGGTAATTTACGCCAGGCCGCCGGCCCACTGCAAAGACTGCGGGCGCTCGGACTAGACAGCTACTTGTTACATACAAGACTACAGCAGTTAAAAAATTCGGAGATTGTGGCTATGAAGGGAGTGACAGGGGCTTTAACTCTCACTGACGGCAGCGCGGTGCAAAGAGAACTTCCGGTGGCTCAATTTGTAGACGGGGCACTAACCCCCTTTGGCGGATTTACGTCTATCTCAGACTAATCATAGAAGCCACCTGAATCGTCATTTTCCTCGGCAAGGATGCCACTATCAACGATTTCTCAAAACCAACAAGTCTAAACAAAGGCAAGCACTTTGAAAGACTCGTTCAAAAGCATTTAAGTGCTAGGGGCTTCATGCCTGTCACTTCAAATTACCGCTGCAAGTTCGGTGAGATTGATCTCATCATGATCAATACAAACACTGGGGTGCTAGCCTTTATCGAAGTAAAATATCGCCATTCTTCCGATTTTGGACACGCGCTACAAACAGTCACAAAAGCTAAACAACATCGAATTCGGGTCACCGCTGCCCACTTTTTAAATCGAAACCCACAATTGGCCGAGCTGGTTTCTCGTTTCGACGTGGTTGGTGTTTCTCCAGGCAAAGCAATTGCCGACGCACAAATTGAATGGCTTCCAGGTGCATTCTATTGAAACTTTATGAGCGCAACATGAGTCTATTGATCTTGAGAAACAGCTATTAATCAGCCTATCAAGGTGTAATAAACCTTGCCTGCTGGCCGATACATCTAGTGTCGCTTTAATTAACAAACAGTTGAGCATTAATTGCTATGTCATCACTTGATCGAATCCAATCACATTTCCTAGATAGCATTACTACCAAACAACAGGCTGTAGAAGTTTTGGTCGACCCAATTCATGACGCTGGCGAGCTTATGGTGCAGGCATTAATCGCTGGTAAAAAAATCTTGTGTTGTGGCAATGGTGGATCGGCTGGCGATGCGCAGCATTTTTCAGCTGAATTGTTAAACAGATTCGAGCAAGAAAGACCTCCCCTACCCGCAATTGCTATTACAACTGATACTTCCACTCTGACAGCTATCGGTAATGACTACGACTTTAATGAAATATTTTCAAAACAGGTGCTAGCACTGGGGCAAGAAGGAGATATCCTGCTCGCTATTTCCACTAGTGGCAATTCAGCGAATGTAATGAAAGCGATTTCAGCTGCACACGAAAGGTCAATGAATATTGTGGTGATGTCAGGAAAAGACGGCGGTGAAATAGCAGGGCTTTTGGGCGACAAAGATATTGAAATTCGCGTTCCCTCAAATCGCACTGCCCGGATTCAAGAGGTTCATTTGCTTATAATACATTGCTTGTGCGATTTGATAGACAGCACATTGTTTCCAGGAGAAGAGTAATGAGCATTAGATTGCTATCTTTGTCATTGGTTTGTTTCTCACTTTTTTCATGCAAGACGATTCTAGTTCAAACAACTGATGAACGCGGAATTCAAGAAGACCCAACTGAGCGGACCGCTGGAGCAGTCATAGAAGACGAATCTATCGAGACGAAAGTAGTTGTCAATATGAAATCTCAGGAGCCCGCTTTTAGGGGCACAAATTTCAGTGTAGTTAGCCACAATGGAGTTGTGCTAATTGTCGGTCAGGTTGAGTCCGAGGCTTTGAAATCCAAGGCTACGACCATTGCGAGCCAAGCAAGTTCAAAAATTAAGCGGATTCACAATGAATTAGAAGTTGCAGGTAAAACCAGTCTTATTTCACGAACTAATGACTCTTGGATTGCGACCAAAGTTAGAACATTGATGCTAACCAATAAAGAAGTGCCATCAGACCAAATAAGAGTCATTGCTGAAAACGGCTCGATATACTTAATGGGGATCATTAGTGAGACTGAAGGCGATAGAGCTGCGAATCTTGCTAGAAATGTGTCTGGAGTTACGAAGGTTGTTAAAGTTTTTGAGTACTTAAACTAAGCGCTTTACTTAACCAAACGCAAGGATGGCTTGGAAGGCTGGGCGCTTTGCTTTTCGCCCTTAGTGGTTTTTGCATTTTTAGAGGCCGGGTCCGTTCCTGTTGGGCTTGGCGGTTTGGGCGCTGCGCCCTCAGCATCAAAGATCATTCCTTGCCCGTTCTCTTTCGCATAAATTCCCATCACTGCTCCGATGGGCACGTAGACAAGTTTTGGAATGCCGGCAAAACGCCCTTCGAATTCTAAGGCGTCGTTTCGAATGATTAGGGCTTGAACTGCAGCAGGAGAAATATTAAGAATTATTTGGCCATCTTTGACATGCTCTTGCGGCACTTCGACATGATCCGCGTAAGCATTGACCAAAATATAGGGTGTACAGTTGTTTTCTAAAATCCAATCGTAGAGCGCCCGCACGATGAATGGTCTGCTGGAAGACATTGTCATGACAGGCACCTACTTATTGGAAAATGATACTAAACCATTTCCTTTTCTTGTTCAGACAAACTCGCCAGAATCGATTCACGCTCGAACAAGCGATCACGATATTCGATTAAAGGCTTGGTAGTCTTGTTCTTTGGCAACTCGATACCCATTACCGGTAAGCGCCACAAAATAGGGGTAACACAGCAATCTACTATTGTGAATTCGTCGCTCATAAAATAGGGTTTTTCGCCAAAGATCGGTGCTATAGACACTAAGGAATCTCTTAGTTCTTTTCGCATCTTATCAAGCTGTGCGGGGGTGCCGTCGTTCGCCATCAACGCATCCACCATAGCGCACCAGTCTTGTTTAATACGGTAAATCCATAACCGGCTCATTGCCCGTGCAACAGGATAAACGGGAAATAACGGTGGATGAGGGAAGCGCTCATCCAAATATTCCATCATAATATCCGCTTCGTACAGCACTAGGTCTCTGTCGACCAATGTTGGTAGGGTGTTGTACGGGTTCAATGAAGTTAAATCTTCTGGTTTGCTATTAGGCTCAACGTCAATAGTTTCAACTGTGACACCTTTCTCAGCTAAGACTATTCGAACTCGATGGCTATAGTGACTAGTACCATCTGAATAAAAAGTCATGGAAGATCGTTTAGCGACCACGCCCATAGGGATTCCTCAATATTTTAATAATTTTAGAGTTCTGCTAATTGCAAATGATTAGTGATAATCCTTGGAAAATTCTCGACCTAATACAGCGGTTAAGCCATAAAGAACTGCCAAAAATGCCAACACCCAGATTCCGATTTCTTGTCTGCGAGATCTAACCGGCTCGCCAATGTAGTACAGGAAATTAGTTAAATCCTTTACAGTCTCATCGAACTCGGCTTCAGTCATAGAGCCCGTGCCCGCAACATGAGTTAACTCACATTGGGTGGGGTCGTCAGCACCATGATCATCGCAGGTAACATCGCCCTGCAGCTCATGAAACACGTTGGGCATACCCACGTTGGGAAATATTTTATTATTCGCACCGAAAGGACGACTTGGGTCGTTATAAAATGACTTCAAATACGTGTAAATCCAGTCTGGTGAGTGAACGCGCCCAGCGAGAGTCAAATCAGGTGGCGCTGCACCAAACCAGACTTTCGCATCTTCTTCAGACATTGCATTTTCAATTAGGTCCCCAATGGAGGCATCATCAAAAATCAAATTGGTTTCTACCAGTTCATGATCCAGCTCTAAGTCATCTGCTGTCCGCGCATAGCGAGCATAGCCTAACTGATGACAGCTCACACAGTAGGCCATGTAATTACGGAATCCTCGCTGCAGGGATGCCTTGTCGTCAAAATCCGTTTCAACGTGCTCTAAATCCAGGTTACCCGCTGAGGCCGCGTGAGCTTCGTTTGTCCACATAAGTGGCAATGCTACCAAGGCGATAATAAGGAGTATGGAACCAATTAACTGGGGGATTGTGATAAACCGCCCCGTGACTCGCTCTGGTGGCTGAGTCGTGGTTTCGGCTCTTGTATACCAAGGCATTGCAACAAAATAGGCAAAATACACAATAGTCATCAGCTGAGCTAAGAGGGTTTTCGCCGGGCTCACTGCCTGAGTGCCAAGCACTCCAAGGATCAAAAATGCCACCACAAATGCTAATAGTGCGATTCGACTATACCAACCTTTGTAGCGCATGGAACGCACCGGACTCTTGTCCAACCAAGGCAATACAAACAGAATGGCAATAGCACCAAACATAACCAACATACCCCAGAACTTCGCATCAATGCCAAACAATGGGATAGTCACGGCGCGTAGCATGGAATAGAACGGTGTGTAATACCATACTGGCGGCACATGCTCGGGAGTCTTCAGTGGATCGGCTTCCTGGAAGTTCGCGATTTCTAAGAAGTAACCGCCCATCTCAGGCGCAAAGAAAACGATCGCACAAAACACAAATAGGAACAGTACAATACCTGCAAGGTCATGGTACATCGTGTAATAAGGGTGGAACGGAACGCCATCTAACGGTATCCCATCCGGTCCCTTGTTTTTCTTAATCTCAACACCATCTGGGTTATTTGACCCAACTTCATGCAAGGCAAGAATATGAAGTACAACAAGTGCAATCAGTACAATCGGCAGTGCCACAACGTGCAAGGCAAAGAAACGGTTGAGCGTGGCGCCAGAAATTAAAAAGTCGCCTCTCACCCACACTAGCAAGTCTTCGCCAATAATAGGAATTGCGCCTGCCAAAGATACGATTACGTTGGCACCCCAATAAGACATTTGTCCCCAAGGCAGCACGTAGCCAAGGAATCCTTCCATCATTAGGACAAAGTAAATTGCCATACCAAAAACCCATATCAATTCACGTGGCTTTTGGTAAGAGCCGTACATTAAACCGCGAAACATATGGATATAAACCACGAAGAAAAACGCAGACGCACCAGTAGAGTGGAGGTAGCGAAGTAGCCAGCCGAATTCGACGTCTCGCATGATATATTCAACTGAAGCAAAAGCCGCTTCGGCGCTTGGCGTGTAATTCATGGTTAACCAGATGCCAGTCAGCAACTGTATAACCAACACAACCATAGAAAGCACACCAAAAAAGTACCAGAAGTTAAAGTTCTTTGGTGCGTAATACTCAGCTAGATGCTTATTCCATGCCTCCATGATTGGCAGTCGCGCATCTACCCAGTCTCTGAGACCGATTAGGCCTGAAATTACTTTACCTGGCTTGTTAGTCTGATCTAATCCGTTGTCAGTGCTGCTCACGTCGCTCATGCTGCATTCTCCTCATCAACACCAATTACGAGTACGTCTTCTGACTCGAAAGAATAAGGGGGCACTTGCATATTCCTAGACGAAGGCGAACCACTATAAACACGGCCTGCCAAATCGAATCTAGAACCATGACAAGGGCAAAAGAAACCACCCCGCCACTGGTCATCAAACGGTTGTGGACGAAGTTCAATGTGCGGAGTTGGTGAACAAAACAAATGAGGGCATAAGCCAACCAATACTAGCAATTCAGGAGTGCGTGAACGGAACTCATTAGTCGCGTATTCGGGTTGCTCCGGGTCAGCGGAGTCTGGATCAGCCAAGCGATCAGGATCTTCATTAAGCGCTGCCAGCACAGCGGCACTGCGTTTGATCACGAAAATTGGGCGTCCCCGCCAGGCTGGAATAGGCCCAAGCATCTCGCCGTCTTGCAAGTTACTTACGTCTATCCGAACCGGAGCACCTGCGGCGCGAGCCTTCGCGCTTGGATTCCAAGAACCGACAAATGGAACAGCCGCAGCTGCTACACCTACCGCCCCGACTGCTGTAGTTGAGCCCACTAAGAATCGTCTACGGCCAGTATTTTTACTGTCGTTAGTCACCGTTTTTTCTCCTCGAGAATCAGAAAAACCAAAAGGCAGTGCTAAGTTGTGATGGGACTTTCTACTCTTCGCCTAGCCCTTATTGCAAGGGGGCTGTGCGACATCCTAACCAAGTCAGCAAATCCCGTGAATCATAGCCAAATCTTGCTCTTTTATCAAGCTGTCAAGTTTGGAGGAATTTGTCTATCTAGTTGAAATATATAGATTAATTGTAAATACGCAGACACAAAAAAACGCCAAACTTGGACAACAAGTTGGCGCTTCTTGTGTCGAGCCGTGCTTAACGCTTAGAAAATTGAGGTTTCTTACGCGCTTTGCGTAGACCCACTTTCTTGCGTTCCACTTCTCGAGCGTCTCGGGTGACGAACCCAGCCTTTCTTAGAGCGGGCTTGAGTTCATCATCGTACTGCATCAGGGCTCGAGTAATACCGTGACGAATAGCACCTGCCTGACCAAAGCTACCACCACCTCGGACAGAGACATTGATGTCGAACTTTTCAACCATTTCGACGAGTTCCAATGGCTGACGAACAATCATTCGAGCGACTTCACGCCCGAAATAACCGTCTAAAGGACGGCTATTAATCTGGATATTGCCGCTACCGCTGGTTAGGTATACACGAGCTGTCGAAGTTTTGCGTCGACCAGTGCCATAGTATTGAGTTGATGACATTTGAATTTATCGCCTCTTATGTTTTAGAGAGTCACACTTTGGGGCTGTTGCGCACCGTGTGGATGTTCGGTACCGGCATACACCTTAAGCTTCTTATACATTGCTCGGCCGAGGGGCGTCTGAGGTAACATACCTTTAACGGCAAGCTTGATTATCTTTTCCGGCGCTCTTTCTTGCAGCTTTTCAAAAGAAATAGACTTAAGACCACCCGGAAACCCTGAGTGTGCGTGATAAATCTTGTCTTTCGCCTTGTTGCCAGTTACCTGCACCTTTTCAGCATTAACCACAACGACAAAATCGCCAGTATCAATGTGGGCAGTGTATTCAGGCTTATGCTTGCCGCGCAATCGAGTCGCAATAGCTTGCGCCATGCGGCCCAGAGTCTGGCCTTCAGCATCTATAAGCAGCCAGTTTTGGTCTACTTCTTGAGGTTTTGCACTATAAGTCTTCATGTTGGTAATTGGCTTTACATTAGGGAGCGCGAATACTACCGAAGGGATAGGCAATATTCAAGTAGTACCGCTTGAAAAAATTGGCTTTTTATCGGTTAGGCTTATTTCCCCTAGCCTCACGCTTGATGGGCACTACAGAGGTATTCGTGGGATTGCATCTCAAGCAGTCGGGACTGGGTTCTCTCGAACGCAAAAGCCAGCCCTTCGCCCACGTATAGGTCCCGGATTGGCACTTGAGCACTCACCAATAGCTTAACCTTTCTATCATATAGCTCATCGATGAGACTGACGAAGCGACGTGCGCTATCGTTTTTGTCGTCTGACATCTGCGGGATATTACTCACTATTACCGTGTGAAAGAGCTTCGCTATTTCAACATAATCGAATGCGCTCCTTGGTCCGCCGCAAAGCTCTGCAAATTCGAACCACACCACATCGCCGCTTACATGCCGTGTTTTAAGGGTTCGATCGAGCACTTTTATCACCTTACCTGATGCGGAAAGTTCGGGGTCACGGGTCAACTCTAGAAATTTTTGCGCCAACACTTCATCCGTGCTTTGAGAATTAGGACAGAGGTATAGATTGGCTTGGCTTAAGCTACGCAGGCGATAGTCAGTGTCAGATTTTAGCTCAACCACCGTCGTTCGCTCATTAAGCAGCTTTATTGCGGGAAGAAATCGCTCACGTTGTAATCCGTTCTCATAGAGCTTGTCTGGCAAAATGTTTGATGTGGCGACCAAGGTCACATTGCGCTGAAATAGCTCCTCAAGTAGCCCACCTAAAATCATTGCATCGCCGATGTCGATCACGAAAAATTCATCAAAGCACAAAACTCGAGACTCAGCAGCGATCTGCTCCGCCAGCGTGGCAAGAGGGTTTTTTTGCCCCTGTAAAGCTGTAAGCTGACCATGAGCCCACTGCATGAAGCGATGAAAGTGGGTCCTTTTTTTCTCGGCGAAAGGTAAGCACTCAAAAAACAGATCCATTAAATAGGTTTTCCCTCTGCCAACCCCGCCCCACAAATAAACGCCTTTAATTGGCTCTTCCTTCGACGGAAACATCCAACCCTTCAAAAACCGTCCAACACTCTTAGTTGAAGTGGGCTGCTGCACCAGCGCATCAAAAAGTGCCTGTAATTGGTGCACAACAATCTCTTGCTGCGGATCAAACTGTAGTGTTTTGGCAGCCAAGTCTGCCTGATACTTCTCTAAGGGTGACATCCGAATTCGCTTGTTTAGACCAAACTAGGCCAGGGATTAATGAGAGTGCTTACACATCATGGGATTGGCATTCTAATGCGCTTTACCTGCGAGCACTACTATTGAGGGAATGTAAGCTTTGCTAAGCAAACTGACACTAACAGCTTATTCCTTCTTCTGCTGAAACCTCAATGTAGGTTATACTGCGGCCTCTCTCTTGTTGGCGAAAGCCGGCACATCAATAGTTATAAGGATTGGGGCATAAGATCGCATGATTTGGTTGGTAGCTTTAGGCAGTTTGGCAGTGGGCATCGTGATTGGCGTAGTCATAGCTAGTCGCATGAATACTAGTCCATCACGAGTTCAAGAACTTGAAACTCAGATTAGAACTCTCAAAGAGAATCATTCTGAGTATAGAGAAAACGTCAGCGATCACTTTAGTATGACTGCAGAGCTCGTTCACCACATGACGGAAAGCTATCGCGAAGTTTATCAACACTTAGCAACTGGCGCTCAAGATTTATGCCCTACTGAAGTCGCTAAGAAAATGCTGCCCACCGACAGCGATGCCGTATTTGAGACTAATAATCAAGACGAAGAGACTGGCAATTTAATCCCGCCAAAAGACTACGCGACGAAACAAGACCCAGAGCAAAAAGGTGCGTTAGCTGAAGATTTTGGCATAGCAAAGGCCAAAGCTATCGATAGCGAAGAGCAGCCTCCAGAATCAACTCCACACTAGTCGCTGATTTAAGCAAACCAAAGGCACTTTCACTCTTATTCACTGAGCTAGACTCTAACACGCTTAACAATTGATATGTCTGAATATACCCTGACCCATTTAAAGCAATTAGAAGCTGAAAGCATTCATATAATGCGAGAGGTAGCTGCAGAGTTTGACAACCCAGTCATGCTTTACTCTGTCGGCAAAGACTCGGCTGTCATGTTACACTTGGCACTTAAAGCCTTTTATCCGGGCAAGCCTCCATTTCCACTTTTGCATGTAGATACTACGTGGAAGTTCAGAGAAATGATTGAGTTTAGGAATAAACTCGCGGAAAAGCTTGGTCTAGACTTAATTGTCCACATCAATGAAGAGGGTGTTGCTGCGGGCGTTGGCCCTTTCACTCACGGTAGTGAAAAACACACCGACATCATGAAAACCCAGGCACTGCGCCAGGCATTGAATAAGTATAAATTCGATGCGGCGTTTGGCGGGGCTCGCCGAGACGAGGAAAAATCTCGTGCGAAAGAGCGCATTTTCTCATTCAGAGATAAAAATCATGGCTGGGATCCGAAAAACCAGCGACCTGAATTATGGAATATTTACAACAGTGCAATAAATAAGGGTGAGAGCATTCGTGTGTTCCCACTCTCAAACTGGACCGAGCTGGACATTTGGCAATACATTTATCTTAACAACATAGACATCGTGCCATTGTATTTTGCCAAACCAAGGCCTGTTGTAAATATCGACGGCGTGGACATAATGGTCGATGATGACCGTATGCCCATTCATAAAGACACGGTGATCAAGACAAAAACTGTCCGGTTTCGTACCCTAGGCTGCTACCCCCTAACTGGAGCAGTTGAATCTACGGCGACTACTTTGCCTGAAATAATTCAAGAGATGTTACTCACTAAAAACTCCGAACGCCAAGGTCGCGTCATTGACTCGGATAAGAACGGCTCAATGGAAGACAAAAAGCGCAAAGGGTATTTCTAATACGCCAACTTACTATTTAAACGACTTAGACCAACTATGTCTCATCAATCAGACTTAATAAGCACTGACATTAACGCCTATCTCGCACAGCATGAGCGCAAGGAATTGCTGCGCTTGCTGACCTGCGGAAGTGTCGATGATGGCAAAAGCACTTTGATTGGGCGTCTTCTGCACGATTCGAAAATGATTTATGAGGACCAACTGGCAACTATAACTGCCGATAGTGTCAAATCTGGAACCACGGGGGGAAAGTTGGATCTTGCCCTATTAGTCGATGGTCTTCAGGCTGAACGGGAACAAGGTATAACAATCGATGTGGCGTACCGTTACTTTTCCACATCAAAACGAAAATTCATCATTGCAGACACCCCAGGCCACGAACAATACACTCGCAACATGGCAACAGGTGCCTCTACCTGCGACCTCGCCATAATTTTGATTGATGCAAGGCACGGCGTGCAAACTCAAACCCGTCGTCATAGTTTCATTGCCTCATTGCTTGGTATTAAACATATCGTAGTCGCAGTTAATAAGATGGACCTTGTCGGCTACCAACAGTCAGTTTTCGATACTATCAAGCAAGATTACCTTGACTTAACATCCCGACTTAATCCGGCAGAATTCCACTTTCTCCCCTTATCTGCGCTCGACGGCGACAACGTGGTCAATCCCAGCGCAAACATGCCTTGGTATGAAGGGCCAACACTCATGGAACTGCTAGAAACGGTGCAAATTAGTGAAGATTATAATTTGTCTGATTTCCGATTTCCGGTGCAATACGTGAATCGCCCCAACCTAAACTTTCGCGGCTTCTGCGGCACCATCGCCTCTGGCGTGGTTCGTAAAGGAGACAATATTGTAGTGTTGCCCTCCGGCAAAACCAGCCACATAAAATCCATCGTCAGCTATGACGAAGAATTAGAGCTCGCTCATGCGGCTATGGCAATTACTCTGACGTTAGAAGATGAGATAGATATAAGTCGCGGCGATGTTATCGCCCACCCAGACAATAAACCTACCCTGGCAGATGAGTTTGATGCAAATATCGTTTGGATGACCGAAAAACCTTTGCTGTCCGGCCAAGAATACGATTTTAAAATTGGAACCAAAACTGTTCAGGGCAGCATCAACGGCTTCAAGCATCGCATTGATGTAAACACTCTCGAATCACTGCCCGCCCCAGGCCTAGAACTCAATGAGATCGGCTTGGCGGCAGTGCGCCTAAATTCCGCCGTTTGTTTTGATAATTATGCTAGCAATCGTGCCACTGGTAGCTTCATTATCATTGATCGCCTCAGCAACGTCACCGTTGGTGCTGGAATGGTTTTGACACAAGATAAGAAAACACAGACAGCAGCGCTACCAAGTTCTGCTCACGTGAGCAAAGAAGAAAGACAAGCGAGATTTGGTCAGAAACCAGCAACAATAATGTTTGTAGGGCTATCTGGCTCGGGCAAATCCACTCTAGCCCACGGCTTGGAGAGACGCCTATTTGAAGTAGGCCGTGTCTGCACCGTGCTTGATGGCAAAACCATGCGCTTGGGAATAAGCAAGGAACTGCCTCATGATGCCCGTGGCAGAGCAGAGAATTTACGACGTAGCTCTCACGTTGCGAAGTTTGTTAATGACTCGGGGCTCATCTGTTTTGCGTCATTCGTTGCACCAACAGAAGAGTCTCGTCAAAGCGCCATAGATGTGATTGGCAAAGACAATTGCTACATCATCTATCTCAATCCGCCCCTAGAAGTATGCCGCTTGCGAGACCCTAGCGGGCTTTATACCGCAGCGGAAGCCGCGCAAGGTGAAGACATACCGGGGGTATCATTTCCCTATGAAGCTCCTCAGCACGCTGATTTAGAATTGGATACTGCCGCCTTATCGATAAACGAATGTATTGATAAAGTCATAAAACTGCTGAAGAGTGAAAAAATAATTTAGGCTAGACCGGATTGGCAATATCTATGAACTCATGTTCTATGCCAAATTTTTCGCTAAGAAACTGCCCTACTGCTTGCGCACCATATCGCTCTGTTGCATGGTGCCCCGCTGAGAAAAAATGTATGCCACTTTCCCTTGCGGCATGAATCGTTTGCTCGGAAACCTCACCGGTTAAATAGGCATCTACACCACCCTCGATGGCGATATCAATGTAGTTTTGAGCAGCCCCAGTACACCAGGCGATTGTCCCAATAGACTTTGATGCTCCTTCGACAACAAGGGCTTCACGATCTAGCACTGAGTTGATTCTGCGAGCAAGGCCTTCATTTGTTAATGGCTCTGGAAAATTACCAGCAAAAACCAGAGGATGGTTATTTTGTTTTTTAAGGTCGCCAGTAATATTGATGCCTAGACGCTGCGCCAGCTGCACATTGTTTCCAAACTCTGGGTGCACGTCTAGCGGCAAGTGATAGGCAAATAAACTAATGTTGTGATCTATCAGGGTCTTAATACGCCGCTTTTTCGCTCCTTTTAAACAAGGGTTTTCCCCTTGCCAAAAATAGCCGTGATGAACCAGAATTGCATCAGCAGATGCTTCGATAGCGGCATCTAGCAGGGCTTGACTTGCCGTCACTCCAGTGACTATCTTCGCGACGCTAGGCTTACCCTCAATCTGCAAACCATTTGGGCAATAGTCTTTAAACTGTTCAGGCTTTAAAAGTGTAGTCAGCTCTGATTCAAGCAAGGAAAGTTGTACTGGCATTGGAATCCACCTTAGCAACGCTGTATATTCAAGACGCGAAATCATAACACAGCATAGGACTCATACCGACAAGGCTCCATCATGGATAGAATTGTCTCTCTTGGAAAATTTCTAGGCTGGCCTGTTGCTTGCGGCATTTTGCTAGCGCTCGTTGTTCTGCAATACAACCAACTGCAACGCTTAAGCACATTACCACAGCCCCAACCTCAGGTTATTGGCACGGCAATCCAACCTTCTAATTACTATGTTGAAGCAATCGCTAAAGCAGCACCTTCTGTAGTTAGTATTAGCGCAACTAGTTTCAACTTAGAATCCATAGAACGCACAGCCCAAGACAGATTCGATTTTCGATTGAGCGAGAGCGCCAGCCTTGGTTCGGGCGTGATAGTTGACTCCCGAGGTTTCATATTAACCAACCTCCATGTTGTAGATACTCTATTTGACGCTTTTGATACCGAAGTCACTTTAAAAGATGGCCGGCGTAAACCAGCAACGGTCGTTGCATGGGATAAAAGCAGCGATTTGGCAATCCTCCATGTCAATATGGACAACTTGCCCCCTATAACTGTAGGCAGCGAGCAGCATCTTCAAGTGGGAGATATTGTATTTGCAATTGGCTATCCAAGAAACATCGGCCAATCGGTTTCTCAGGGAATCATTAGCGCATTTTCTAGAGACAAAAATCAAAGTATCTACATAATTCAAACAGACGCGGCGATCAATCCAGGAAACTCAGGGGGCGCATTAATTGACATTGAAGGTAACTTAATCGGAATCAACTCCTCTATATTTTCAGAATCCGGTAACTTCGAGGGCATCGGATTTGCAACGCCTGTCAGCATGGCGATAAACGCGGCAATTGCAATGATTGAAGAAGCTATAGAGGCTAATTCTGGTTACTTAGGAGTTTTAACCGGAGAAGCATTGGATGAACAATCGAGCCAGCTCTTTTTTGGCGTTGATAACATACGCGGGATGTTAGTCGAAAATGTTGACAATGGCGGTGCAGCTCAAAGGGCAGGCATTCGTCCCGGCGATGTTATAACAAAAGTTGGCAATACAACCGTGATTGATGGTCAGAATATCGTAATGGAGATACGTAACAAAAAGCCCGGCGACACGATTGCTATTGAAGTGTATCGGGGCGGTCAGACGATTGTATTACCGACCACCCTCGGGTTTGGGCAAGCAATAGTTATTGAGCAATAGAGCAAACTGGCGCCCTACTATTCTTGCAGTCGATACTCCGCCGACAGCGCATGAGCTTCCAAGAATTCGTCCCTTGCCAATGAAGAAGCAGTTTTTGCAAGCTCCCTAGCGCCCTCTGCAGAACAGTGAATAATTGAACTGCGCTTTTGAAAATCATAGACCCCTAGTGCTGAAAAAAACCGAGCCGAACCGGATGTTGGCAGCACGTGACTTGGTCCCGCACAGTAATCACCTAATGCCTCTGCCGTGTAGCGTCCCAAAAATATTGCACCGGCGTGTTTTATAGTGGCGAGCAATGTCTCGGGAGAAGATACCGATAGTTCTAAATGTTCTGGGGCAATTGCATTCACCACATCAACAGCCTCTGCGTCTGATTCTGCATAGATAAATGCACCGCGATTAGCGAGGGACGTCGCAATTATTTCGGCCCTGCTCATCGTCGGCAGCAGCCTATCGATACTTTCCTGTACTCGGTTGAGAAAGTTCGAATCCGTCGATATCAAAATTGACTGAGCCTGTTCATCATGTTCCGCCTGTGAAAATAAATCCATGGCGATCCAATCTGGATTCGTCTTACCATCACATACGATAGTCAGCTCAGATGGTCCGGCAACCATATCTATGCCCACTTCACCGAACACCATCTTTTTAGCCGCCGTTACGTAGACGTTCCCTGGACCAGCTATTTTGTCGACTCTATTAATCGTCTGCGTTCCAAACGCTAACGCGCCTATTGCCTGCGCTCCTCCTACTGTATAGACCTTTGATACTCCGGCAAGCGCCGCTGCGGCAAATACTAAATTGCCAGCAGCATTACATTGAGTAGGAACAGTGGCGACTATTTCTTTTACACCTGCAACTTGCGCAGGAATGGCAAGCATGAGCATCGACGAGGGGTAATTGGCTTTGCCGCCTGGGACATAAATCCCAACACGCTCTAAGGGCGTTATTTTCTGCCCATAGACCGATCCATCGCTCTCTTCGTATTGCCACGAAGGTTGGCGTTGTTTTTCATGGTAGCGGCGAATTCGATCAGCAGCATTTGTAAGAGCTTCGTGTTGCGCTGGAGTTATTGCGGCTAGGCTTTCAAGTAGTTGGTCTTTCTCTACGGTAAGCTCGGCCATAGAGCTCACATCAAATCCATCGAATTTACGAGTATAGCTAAGTAGGGCAGTATCCCCATGGGTTCGAACGTCATCTAAGATTGATTTCACGGCCTGAGTGATCGAATCTGAAATCAACATGTCTCGCTGCAGCACGTTTTCTAGCTGGCGAGAAAAATCACTGTCACTGGCATTCAATCGTTTTACTGAAAGATTTTCTGTCATCTGCTGTATCTAGTCCCAATAATCACGCTGACTGTTCCACTGCTTGCCGCAGCTTGCCGATTATCTCCCTGATTAACGCGTTCTTAATTTTCATGGATGCTTTGTTAACTATTACTCGAGAGCTTACATCTGCTATTAGTTCTTTCGGCTCCAATCCATTGGCCACAAGTGTTTTACCCGTATCCACTATATCAACGATGGCATCAGCGAGACCCAGTGACGGAGCTAGTTCCAATGCACCATTTAACTTTATTAATTCGATCTGTTTACCTTGCTCAGCAAAATAGCGCTTCGCAATGTTGGTAAATTTAGTTGCTACTTTCAGCCGGTCCGATTTTGGACTGCTGTGGATTGGCTCCGCCGTCATTAAGCGGCACTTCGCGATCTTGAGATCTAAAGGTTCATAAAAACCTTCACTGCCATACTCGAGAATTAGGTCTTTTCCCGCAACCCCCATATCCGCGCTGCCAAATTCCACATAAGTGGGCACATCTGCACCGCGAATCACCATGATTTTCACCTGCGGCAGGTTAGTTGCGAACAATAACTTTCTGCTATCAAAAATATCTTCGGCGGGCACCACACCGGCTTTCTCGAAAAGTGGTAGGGTTTCCTCGAGGATCCGCCCTTTAGTTAGGGCTATAACTAATTCAGAAGTACTCATGACATCTACGGCTGATAGTAAGAAATGGTTTTATTAAGAGGGAATTCGACGAATCTTCGCACCCAGTAACTGGAGCTTTTCTTCGATACATTCATAGCCTCGATCGATATGATAAATGCGATCAACTGTGGTTTCGTTCTCACCAACAAGCCCGGCAATTATTAGGCTAGCCGAAGCGCGAAGGTCGGTCGCCATGACTGGCGCTCCTTTCAACGAATCCACGCCAGTCACAATGACTGTGTTGCCTTCCACCTGAATAGACGCTCCCATGCGATTCATCTCATGGACATGCATGAAACGGTTTTCGAAAACGGTTTCAGTAATTGAACCGGTGCCCGATGCAATGGTGTTCAACGCAGTGAATTGGGCCTGCATATCAGTAGGGAACGCCGGGTATGGTGCAGTGCGCACCGACACAGATTTTGGCCGCTCTCCGTGCATATTTAACTCAATCCAATCTTCCCCAACTTTAACATCAGCGCCTGCTTGCTCAAGTTTACTTAAAACCGCCTCGAGTATGTCTGGTCGTGTGCCCTTTACTTTTATATGGCCACGCGTGGCCGCAGCCGCGATCAAATAAGTGCCTGTTTCTATTCGATCAGGCATTACCGAATAGCTGCAGCCGTGCAGCTTATCAACCCCATCAATTACAATTGTTGCGGTGCCTTGGCCAGTGATTTTAGCTCCCATGGCAATCAAGCAATTCGCCAAATCTACCACTTCTGGTTCGCGGGCTGCATTTTCAATAATGGTTTGGCCGCGAGCAAGTGTTGCCGCCATCATGACGTTTTCAGTACCGGTAACGGTAACTAAATCCATGAATATATGGGCTCCTTTCAACCTATCCTTAACACTCGCTTTTATGTAACCGTCCTCTACAATAATCTCCGCACCCATGGCTTCAAGCGCTGTAATGTGCAGATTTACCGGCCGACTGCCAATAGCGCAACCGCCTGGCAATGCGACTTCCGCTTCGCCATAGTGGGCGAGTAATGGCCCCAGCACTAAAATAGAAGCCCGCATAGTTTTAACAAGTTCATAGGGGGCATTGAAATGTTTGATTGTGCTGCTATCCACCTCTACATTCAGTTTTTCGTCTATAACTGGCTGAACTCCCATGCATGCAAGCAATTCAATCATCGTAGTGATGTCATACAGATGAGGGAGATTGCAAACTTGGACGGTGTCGCGGGTAAGCAAGGTCGCCGCTAAAATTGGCAACGCCGAATTCTTTGCGCCGGCAATGCGGATTTCACCTTCCAAGCAAACACCACCACTGATTAGTAGCTTATCCATAGTATTTCCACGTTAGTATTCGACTTAAGTTTCTGAGGTTGTTTTTAATCGCATACTAACTGCGTGAATCGCACCGCTGGATATATGCTCATTGAGGACTTTGTAGACCGACTGCTGCCGTTTAACTTGGTTTAAACCGTTAAAACTGTCGCAAACGATAGCTACTTGGTATTTACCATCGCCACCAGCGACTTCGATCACACCTGAATCAAACTGCTGTTTTAGCAGTTCTTGTATCTGTTTTGCATCCAACTAAAGTTTCTCCATGATCACGCAGATGGGCGAGCGTTATTGCGCTTCACTTATTTCCAATTATCCAAAACAACGTCTATGTCATTGTTATGTTTGGCCATCAGCGCAGAGAACTGAGTAAAGTATTGACGCCCAAGATTTATACCAGCAAGGCTCAAGTTTTTCAGCTTCCACTCGTTATCAGCATTGATAAACATTTGGTACTGCAACTGAAGATTGGTATCTCCTCTCAGTTCCATTCCCACAACTGTATCAGCGCGGGGGTCGGCGCTAGGATTAGCGGGAGGCAAGAAAACTAGCTCTTCACCGTTATATGACACCAAAGACGCTCCGTAGAAGCGCGTCAGTGTGGCTTTCAAAATGTCAGCAAAGCGCTGTGTTTGTTCATCCGTGGCTGAACTGGCAAACCTATTCATGACCACCCCAGCAACCGCATTAAAATCAACAAAGGTATTAAGCACGCTTTCTATCTCATCGAAATAACGCTCTCTATCGCTGAGAAAGTACTGCTTAGAAGCAGCCGCGGTGCTTAGCAACGTTTCCACCCCAAGCTCAGCAGTCTCAACCGCACTAAGCTCTTGCGCAGCAACAGAACCACTAAACACCGAAATCAAAGCCAAGACAGAGGAAAATTTATACAGCAATTTCATGGGGTTATCTCCAATTTACACCTACAGAGCATTAGCCTTCTTATGCAGGGATTAGAACCAGCCTAGGACAATATGGCTCAGCTTCTGTCTTGCGGCCAAATCGCCGCAATCGATTGTTTGAGAAAGTTAGTGTAGCCTGTTGAACTGAATCAAGACTGAACTAAAACTAGAAGGCGCAAGTTTACATGAATTATGCGGTTCAATAAATTATTACTTGCAAACAACCAAAAACACCTCTCTAATTGTCGGCTTTTAAAGCAGTCCCAAGAATTTATTAACTTATGCTCCTCGACGCTGTCATTATCGTCCTCGGATTTATCGGACTAATTTGGGGAGCGGACAAATTCGTATTTGGCGCTTCTGCATTAGCCCGAAGCTGGGGTGTATCCCCCTTAATGATCGGGCTTACCATCGTAGCCTTCGGCACCTCAGCTCCTGAAATTTTCTCCTCTGCAGCATCGGCGTGGGAAGGGGAGCCCGAACTGGCTATTGGCAATGCGCTGGGATCCAACCTTTTTAACATTGGAGTAGCGCTTGGGATTGCCGCTTTAATCAGTCCACTTAAGCCCCCTCCTTCGCTTATAAACAAAGAGATCCCCGCACTAATCTTGGTAACTGTAGCGACAGGTGTCCTGCTATTGGACATGCATTTAGGGGTGTTCGACTCCATTATTTTAATTCTTATTACTTTCTTTTTTGGCTATAAGTTATTTCGCAAAAAAGCCAAATCCACAGTAATTGCAGATTTGCAAGAAGACGACATCGCACAAGCAACAAAGTTACAAGCCACTGCTTATCTTCTTTTAGGCCTGGCCTTATTAGTGCTAAGCGCGGAAGCCTTGGTGGCGGCCGCAACATCCATTGCTGCGACATTGGGAGTTTCAACTGGAATAATTGGGCTTACAATCGTGGCATTAGGCACAAGTCTGCCGGAGCTTGCTGCATCGGTCACTTGTGTTTTAAAAGGCCATCACGATCTGGCAATAGGCAATATTGTTGGATCAAACATTCTAAATTTACTTGCTGTACTGCCATTCCCGGGCCTTCTTAGTCCCGGCGCAATTGAGCCAGAACTGCTCTATCGAGATTTCGCATCGGTACTATTATTGACTCTTCTGTTGTCCTATTTTGCGTATCGCGGAATCAAAAAGAACGCAATGATTACAAGAGTCAATGGTGGCTGCCTGCTGGCGCTTTACGGAGCATGGTTTGGCGCCATGCTATTCCAATTAAACGCATAATGCTGCTATTGTGCCTCCCAATTAGGGAATGCAATTCAACTAAGCAAACACTATGACCAATTCTTCAGCACTAATAAGTAGCGCGCTGCGCACTATAGAAATCGAGAATAAGGCAACACAAGCCCTACTCGCAAGAATCAACGAGGATTTTGCCGGCGCTTGCAAGCTCATACTCAACACCCGCGGACGTGTAATTGTCACTGGGATGGGTAAATCTGGCCATATCGGCAGGAAGATAGCAGCTACCATGGCTAGCACAGGCACCCCAGCTCATTATGTCCACCCAGGCGAGGCCAGCCATGGTGATATTGGCATGATCACAAAAGATGATGTTGTTATCGCACTTTCTAACTCTGGCAATACATCTGAAGTCACTGCTTTGCTGCCAGTATTAAAAAGAAAAGGCGTCGCGCTGATTGCCATGACAGGAAATCGAAATTCAGAGCTGGCAAAAGCTGCTGATTTTAATCTTGACGCAAGTGTGGAAGAAGAAGCATGCCCGCTAGGTCTAGCCCCCACCTCAAGTACGACCGTTGCCTTAGTCTTAGGGGATGCGCTAGCAATGGCACTGCTTGAGGCGAGAGGGTTTACCCCAGATGACTTCGCGGTTTCTCATCCGGGAGGCAGTTTAGGGCGCAAACTTCTCGTCAAAGTCTGCGATGTAATGCACTCTGGCGCAGAAATTCCAAAAGTAGATGCCGATTCGCCTATTATGGCAGCCCTTGTTGAGATGAGTAATAAAGGGTTCGGCATGACAACCGTAATCGACACCAACGGAAATTTACTCGGTGTATTTACTGACGGCGACTTGCGCCGCACTATCGACTCCGGCAAAGACGTCCGGAAACTAACAATCGGCGAAGCGGTCTCTAGTAACTATCGGTTTATCGCCAGCTCTGCCTTGGCAGCGGAAGCGGCAAAAATTATGGAAGAGACTAAGGTCTATGTACTCATCGTGAAAGATGACGCCAACAACCTTGTGGGCATTGTAAAAATGCACGATTTACTCCAAGCAAAAGTGGTTTAGAGATGCAATTTAATCTGGCGCCAGAATCAGTGCTAAAGCTCGCAGCAACTATAAAATTGCTGCTGCTTGATGTTGACGGTGTTCTGACTGACGGCAAAATCTATTTTTCTAACAGCGGGGACGAGTTTAAATCCTTTAGCACGCTTGACGGCCATGGTATTAAGATGGCACTGAACGCGGGCATTGAAGTTGGCATTATTACAGGTAGAAAATCTGAGATTGTTGCTAAAAGAGCGGCTGATCTTGGCATCTCAATTGTAATTCAAGGTCGCGAGGACAAGGGTCGAGCACTGCAAGAAATCTTGACTGAACACCCTATGCCACTAGAGCAGATTTGTTTTGTCGGAGACGACTTTCCCGACCTTCAGATCATGACAACCGTAGGGCTTAGTTTCTCGGTAGCGAATGGACACGGAGATGTAAAGTCGCGAGCGAGTGCCATCACAACACTTTCAGGGGGCAATGGCGCCGTCAGAGAGGTGACTGACTACCTACTTCGCGCGCAGGGGTCTTATGAGCTGTTTCTGAGCGGGAAGTAATTGCACTAATTACGATTAAATCCTATTCCTCTAATCTATGTTAAGCTCAACTTTCTCTAGACTAAAGTAACACCATCATGTCCAAAAAATCAGCAATAGGCCTAACAGTTCTGCTGTGTATAGGGTTGCTTCTGAGCACACTCCAATTTGGCTCAATAACCGAGCCAGATGAGGCCGAGCAAGCCATCGGCGAGCTTGCCTATCAGGCCTATGCCGTTGGTATCAACACCGTGCTGTATGACATTAACGGCAAGATCAGTTACACCCTCAGCGCTGACAAACAAACACAATTTAGTGATGAAACAACCTTACTTGAAAACCCACTTATTCGTCTTTACCAACAAGGCGATCCAATCTGGAATGTTATCGCTAATACTGGCACCATACCTCAGTCAATCAACGCTGATTCAGCCCCATCACGTACAATGATCCTCAATGGTGATGTACAAGTTTATTCTTTGAATGAATTTGGCAACCTTACAGTGATGACCACCGACACCTTAGACGTTGATTTTGATCAAGAGCAGCTGAGCACATCGAAGCCCGTACTCGTCAAAACTGATATGATTACCCAAACCGCTCTGGGGCTTTTTGCAGACTTGAAAACCGACAAAATTACATTTTACGAAAACATAAAGGGCCAATATGTCAGCAAAAAGTCTAATTAAATCCCTTAGTGTCTCTACAGTCTCTTGCCTAGTATTGGTTCTTCTCAGTCCACTGACTCGAGGGGCCGAGCAAAGCGAATCCACTCTGCTTAAGGAAAATGTCGATTGGAGCGCTGATGGAAACTCCACCATGACCATCGAAGGCTCTATTAGGCGCTTAAACCTCAATGACAATGTACGTGTAACTCAAGGCACCTTAGTAATTTTAGGAGACAATGCAACTCTCGAATATGATGAACCCACCAGAGAGCTCATTAGAGTTACCGTGCACGGAACACCCGTCAGATATTCGCAAGATCTAGCGAGCCCCGGAAGCAGTGTTAAAGGTAATAGCAACACGATAGTGCTCTACTCTCAAGAGGGCAGTGGTGAAACAGTTGTGGAGCTAACAGGTAATGCCTATATCGAGTCCCCGGACACCACTCTCAGCTGTGCGTCCATCGTCTACTTGCCAGCCTTAGATCTCGTCCCTAATACTACAGGCCCTTGCGTGGGCAGCTTTAACCAAGAGTAAGGCTTAATGCTAACCGCTAAAAATCTCGCCAAAAGCTACAAAGGAAGAGAAGTAGTGCGTGATGTTTCGATTAGCATCGGCCGGGGTGAGATTGTTGGTCTTCTGGGCCCCAATGGTGCTGGAAAAACCACCTGCTTTTACATGATCGTTGGCTTGATAAAACCAGATCGCGGCCAGGTATTCTTAGGGGAGAATGAGGTAACTCGCCTTCCGATTCATCAGCGGGCAGGCTATGGACTCGCCTATCTGCCGCAAGACTCTTCGATTTTTCGCACGCTGACCGTCGCCGACAATATTATGGCTATTTTAGAAACAAGAAAGGACTTGTCTCGCGGTGAAAAATTAGACACCCTAGAATCCCTCCTACAAGAATTCAATATCACTCATATTCGATCCAATAAGGGTATGAGCCTGTCCGGTGGCGAACGTAGGCGTACGGAAATAGCTAGAACCTTAGCAACAGACCCGAAATTCGTATTGCTTGATGAACCATTTGCTGGGGTTGACCCTATTTCAGTAAGTGACATCAAACGTATAGTCGAGCACCTAAAATCTCGTGGCATAGGCGTGCTGTTAACCGATCATAATGTCAGAGAAACACTCGATATTTGTGAGAAAGCATATATTGTTAGTGAGGGGCAGATAATTGCGGAGGGGAATACCGAGGCAATTCTTTCTAACGACAAGGTAAGAGAAGTCTATCTTGGCGATCAGTTCCGCATCTGAGTTACTTTGGTAACAAACGTACTGCAGCCATAGACCCAAGCCGAGCGGCTGCAACCCACAAAACACCCATCACTAATCAATCAAACACTGCTATGCAAACGAGGCACGATACTTGCTATACTCTGCGGCAGGCCACCAAATATCGGTGATTCTCTAGCTTTACACCTTCGAAGTAGCTTACATATTCTATGAAATTATCCATGCAGCTTAAGCTTGGTCAACAGCTGACCATGACCCCTCAGCTTCAGCAAGCGATCAAGCTGCTGCAACTCTCCACTCTCGATCTGCAGCAAGAAATTCATCAAGCCTTAGAATCCAATCCCATGCTGGAGCTAATGGAAGATGACGACACTTTTGAATCAAACTTCGACGTAAATACCCAACAAGATATAAAGACTGAATCGAAAGCTGAGGCTAATGAAGACCCCAGTGATAACGACAACATTCCAAGTAACGAGCCTGATTGGCAAAACGAAGCGAGCAGTGACTTAGCAGTTGATAGTAATTGGGACGACATTTACCCAAGCAGCTACTCCTCAGGAGCCGCATCGGATTCAGACTCACTAGACTTTGAATCAAGAAATTCGGAAGAAGAAACGCTCCAAGATCATCTGCTCTGGCAGCTAAACCTCACGCCAATGTCAGAGCAAGACCTATCAATCGCCTATGCCATCATTGATGCTATTGACGCAAACGGGATGCTAACTGTCGACTTAGAGTCTATCCTTTCTGGGTTTGAGGGCGAAGATAATGACATCGAGCTTGAGGAAATAACCGCGGTACTCCATCGCATTCAGCAGTTCGACCCCATTGGTGTGGGATATCGTAACCTTGCCGAATGCCTACTGATTCAGCTTCGACAATTTGATGACCCCGATCTGTCAAAGCAGATTAAAAACGCCGAACTAATTGTATCGGAATATCTGGAGTTACTTGCACACAGAGACTATAGCCAGTTGATGCGGCGTACGAAGTTAAATGAGACAGAACTGCAGGAATCCATCAATCTAATAGAGAGCTTAGACCCACGACCAGGGGCAAACATCTGCCCTCCTACCACAAGCTACATAGTACCAGACGTTATCGTCAACAAAGACACCGAGACAGGAAAATGGAAAGTGGAGCTTAACCCAGACACGGCTCCCAAGATTCGTATTAATAGTAATTATGCATCTCTTATAAAGCGAGCTGACACGAGTAGCGATAATAATTATTTGAGAGATAATTTGCAGGAAGCTCGTTGGTTTATAAAAAGCCTTCAAAGCCGCAACGAAACGCTTATGAAGGTTGCCACTCGAATTGTTGAACACCAAAAGGGTTTTTTGGAATATGGCGAGGAAGCCATGAAGCCTTTGGTACTTCATGATATTGCCGATGCGGTAGATATGCATGAATCCACTATATCTCGGGTTACAACCCAAAAATACATGCATACTCCTCGTGGTATATTCGAATTGAAGTATTTCTTTTCTTCCCACGTGAGCACCAAGGGCGGGGGCGAGTGTTCGTCAACTGCTATTCGGGCAATAATTAAAAAGTTAGTCGCTGCCGAAAACGTTCGAAAACCACTTAGCGACAGCAAAATCACTCAGCTATTAGAAGAAAAAGGCATTAACGTAGCAAGACGAACTATCGCTAAATATCGCGAATCACTTTCGATACCGCCCTCTAACGAACGAAAGAGACTAGTAGAGTAGAAAACATTAAATAATCAAACTAACCACGAACCGAATCCCGAGAGAACGAGTAACATGCAGTTGGAAGACATCCTTTCTGAATCAAGATGCATTAGCAACTTAGAAGGCGTGAGCAAGAAACGCTTGTTAACTACAATTAGCGAAATCCTAAGCCGCGAAAATGAACAACTGGAAGCAGATGACATTTTTAACGCATTGATGGCCAGAGAAAAACTCGGCAGCACTGGCCTTGGTAATGGCATAGCTATCCCCCATTGCCGTGTTCCACTGTGCACAGGCATCATAGGCATGCTAATTACACTGAAAGAAGGCATAGATTTTGACTCGATTGATCAAAAACCAGTTGACCTGCTTTTCGTTCTCATCGTACCTGAGCAACAACACGATGAACACGTTAAGACCTTAGGCCAGATAGCGCAATTGTTCAGTGACACCGACTTTTGTTTCACTTTACGAAATACTGCAGACGCTGCAGATCTTTACAATATTGCCATTACTTATTAATTCGTTTGCTTCCAAGCGGAGCTAACTACAGCGGTGAATGATGAAACTCACTATCATTAGCGGAAGATCAGGGTCAGGCAAAAGCACCGTGCTCCATATTTTGGAGGACAGGGGTTACTACTGCATTGATAACCTTCCTGCGAGCTTACTTCCTGCACTCGCCGCTCGGGTTTCTTCCGGCGCTGCTGGCACCTCAAATATTGCAGTAAGTATAGATGCACGTAATATATCCGCCGATCTAGCGCAGGTTCCTCATATTATTTCGATGATTGAAGACGATGCCTTCCCTACCGAAGTTATCTTTTTGGACGCCAATAGCCAAACACTTCTAAAACGTTTCAGTGAAAGCAGACGAAAACATCCACTAACATCAGCCACCGTTGGTTTAAAAGAGGCGATAGACAAGGAATCCGAACTGCTAGAGGCCATATCTGTGATGGCTAGCCTTTCCATTGACACCAGCAGCATGTCCTTGCACCAGCTTAGAGACACCATTAAATCGCGATTGTTGGACAAATCAGACCAAGGTCTCGCCTTGCTGTTTCAGTCGTTTGGCTTTAAGAATGGAATTCCGGTTGACGCTGATATTGTCTATGATGTGCGATGCCTGCCAAATCCTTATTGGGATGTATCGCTCAGAGCATTAACGGGAGTCGACCAGCGAGTAATCGACTATTTGGATAAACAACCCCTAGTTAACGAGATGCTTGATGATATTGCATCTTATTTGAAGAAATGGCTGCCCTCCTTCGAAAGCAACAATCGCAGTTATATGACGGTAGGTATAGGCTGCACGGGCGGGCAACATCGATCGGTCTACATGTGTGAGAACCTTGGTAAACGATTTCGCAGTCAATCGAACAATGTGCAAGTCCGGCATAGGGAACTGGTATAAACAAGAAAATCTAAAATGATAGAAAAGCAAATCGAAATAATTAACAAGGCGGGATTACACGCCAGAGCGGCATCAAAGTTAGTTGGCCTGACCAGCAGCTATTCCAGCAAGATCGAGCTTGGCTCAAAGAATATGGTTGACGGTAAAAGTATCTTATCGTTAATGATGCTAGCAGCGACTAAAGGCACCACGCTAACCATTAGAATTGATGGAAAAGACGAGGAAAGGGCCATGACTGCGATTACCACGTTAATCAACAATCGTTTTGACGAGCCCGAATAACCACCCTTCTCGTCCGCAGTAGCCAAACAAAAGTCCAGCCTCGCCACTATCCATTTCTTTGACGACCAAATAACGTTAGAATTGCGGCCCTGCTACTGTGATGATGGTAAGTGCTAATTCGCCTCACCAAGCTTTACGCAGTAGCCTACTCGTAATTCTACCCAAGCGCAAAAAGAGCGAAGCATGACTACGCCAAACGAACCCCAAGTTTATAAAGACCCTCTGCAAGAGCTCAATGATGCTCTTGATAGTGGCTCTTTATACCAAGTAAGGCAGATGATCCGAACCCTGCCAACGGCGGGAATTGCGCACTTGTTAGAGTCTTCTCCGCCCAAGGCAAGAAGCATTATTTGGCAACTGGTCGACAAAGACTCCGAAGGTGACGTGCTTCAGTACCTGAATGAGGCGCTACAAAATGACATATTAAAAGATCTCAACGCTGAGCAAGTTGCCGCTCTCACTGAAGGGTATGAGATCGACGACCTCGCTGACATCCTGCAACAGTTACCCCAGCAAGTGGCTGGTGAAGTGCTACAAGCGATGGATCAGCAGGATCGTGATCGCATGGTGACAATCCTTTCATATGATGAGGATACGGCCGGCGGTCTAATGAATACGGACACGATTACCGTACGCCGCAATCACACCATCGAACTTGTGCTGCGCTACCTTCGCCGGCATGAATCATTACCCGACATGACAGACAGTATCTTAGTGGTAAATCGAAGAGACCATTATCTGGGACTAGTACCCATCAGCACAATGCTGGTTGCAGACCCTCAAACTACTGTTAGAGACGTTATGGTTAGAGACGTCGAGGCCATTAATGTCAACATGGAAGCTACCCAGGTTGCCCAACTTTTTGAACAACACGATTGGGTTTCTGCACCTGTAGTTGACGATTCAGGCAAGCTCGTGGGCCGTATCACTATTGATGATGTGGTCGATGTTATTCGTGACAGCACCGAACACTCATTGATGAGCATGGCTGGGCTTGATGAAGAAGACGATACTTTTGCACCCGTATTCAAAACCGCTCGACGCAGGGCACTGTGGCTAGGAGTAAATTTACTAACTGCTGTGTTCGCTTCGTTTGTCATTTATCTTTTCCAAGACACTTTAGATCAGGTGGTTTATTTAGCAGTATTGATGCCAATCGTTGCTAACATGGGTGGAGTCGCTGGAAGCCAGACACTAACGCTCGTTATTCGAAGTCTAGCGCTCGGTCATATAAGCCAATCTAATAGCCGCTGGTTACTCAGAAGAGAGCTAGGCGTTGCCGCGTTAAACGGCACTCTTTGGGCATTGGTTATTTCCGTGGTCACTTACTTTTGGTACGACGATTTAATGCTCAGCTATATCATCGCTGCGGCTATGATAATAAATTTAGTCACTGCGGCACTGGCCGGTGCTTTCCTACCGCTACTGCTTAAGCGAATCAACATAGATCCGGCATTAGCGGGTTCGGTGGCATTAACTACAGTAACTGACTCGGTTGGTTTTTTCGCCTTCCTAGGCCTCGCTAAGGCATTCTACTTGCCATGAGCAATGACTTCGATAGCGAACAAGAGCTCGTAAGTAAAAGCCAGCGCAAAAGAGAGGCAGATGCCATGCAAGCGTTAGGGCAGCGACTGACAGAGCTAAAACCAAGCCAGATTAAACTACTACCTATTTCCGACACCCTTGAAACAGCTATCAGCGAATACAATAGGCTCCCAAAGAGTTATTCAGCAAGGAACAGGCAGCTACAATTCATTGGCAAGTTAATGCGCGAGTCTGATGTTGAGGAAATTAGTGCAGAACTCAATAAACTCGAATCGGCAACCTATGTTTCTATCAAAACTAAACAGAAAAATGAACTAGAAAAAAATGCCCGCAAGCTGCTGGAGCAAGGAGATGAAGAAATCAACAGAATGGTGGAAGAATGCGCTGAATTGGATCGGCAACAGCTGCGTCAATTGCACAGAGAATACCAGCGGGCAAACGAAACAAAAAAAGCAGCATTATTAGCTCGCTGTATTGAACTATTGCGCATAGCGATCTAGCAAAAAAATTAGCTTAGTGTTCTTGCCGCGGCCCTAGTTCCTGATGATCATTCAGTCGCGGAAAATATTCGTGCAACAATTGTTCGACTGACTCTATATTCACAGGTTTTGCGACAAACTGATCCATCCCCGAAGCCAACGCCCTATCTTTCGGCTCAGCGATAACGTGAGCACTTAGCGCAACTATCTTTACCGGATTCTCTACTCGGTTTTTGAGTTCTAATTCACGAATACGCTCCGTCGCCTCCCAGCCATCCATTATGGGCATCTCGCAATCCATCAGCACAAGGTCAAAACGTCCCTGCTGCTCACTGAGAGTTTTCACTGCATCGGCTCCATCTTCAACAATTGTGGGTGAAATATTAAATTGCTTCAGAATTCCCGTTATCACTATTTGATTGACCTGATTATCTTCCGCAATTAAGGCCCTCACATCAGAAAAACTTTGCCGTTCATGTCGCTCATTGCTTAGCTCCGTGCGACTAGTTGGCGTTTTTGCGCCAGCAGATACAACATGATAAAGCTCCGCAGACGTGACTGGCCTCTCTAGCAGTCTGAAAACTCCATCTGGAGGGGTCATGCTTTCTAAGCTAATGGGCATAATTACCAGGGCTTGAAGATGATTATTTGGAAGTCGATTTGAAAGCTCTGAAATTAACTCGACGCCATTGCCATCGGGCAGAATGGCTCCAGCAATAATTTGGTTAATCTGTTTGCCTTGTTGGGATTCAACAAATGCGCGCGCATCCGCAGCTGAGATTGCGGTAAATACCGTTGCCCCCCAAAACTCCAGTTGTGCTTTTAGCTGTTCCGCGGCCCCTGCTGACTCAACAACTAGGATGGAAATCGGACCTAGCGACTTTTCTGGTTTTCGATAAGCTTCAGACTCTGTGCCTGCTAGGCTATTTAGCTCAAGAGCAATGGAAAAAGTCGTACCATTTTGCAGATCACTTTTAACCGATATTTCCCCATCCATCAGCCTTAGAAGTTCCTTGCTAATGACTAAGCCAAGGCCGGTTCCACCGTATTTTCGCGCCGTCGAGATATCGGTTTGCGAAAAGGCATTAAAGAGTGTCTTTTGCTGCGCTTCGGTCATTCCAATACCTTGATCAGAGATATCAAATCGAAGGCTGACAGTATTTGCATCAGCGCATTTCTCTTTAGCAAGCGACACACACAACGAGACGTCTCCATTGAATGTGAATTTCACTGCATTGGACAGTAAATTAAGGAGTATTTGCCGGATGCGCGTAGGATCACCACAGCACACCCTGGGCACGTCTTTAGCCAGGCCACCGTAAAGATTAACCTTTTTCTCCAATGCTTTTAGAGAAAACACACTAAGACACTCATCAACAAGACTTTCTAGATCGAAGGGGATATTCTCAACTTGCATTTTACCTGCTTCAATTTTTGAAAAGTCGAGGACGTTGTTCAACAGGTCTAGCAGGGATTTACCCGATGCATTAACAATACTTACATAGCGTCTTTGTCTTTCGGTAAGTTCAGTTTCTCCTAGCAACTGACACATGCCGAGCACGCCGTTCATGGGCGTGCGTATTTCGTGACTCATGATCGCAAGAAATTCGGTCTTAATTCGTAGAGACTGTTCTAACTCCTCAGATGCAGACTCTAATTCACTAGTTCGCGCTCTTACTTTTTCGCTCACGGATGAATTGATGTCACGAATCAATACTTGTTTTGTGCTGAAGGATTTCACTATTTTTTTTAGTATGGAATCTAATGCAAACCAACAAGCAGCCAATGACAAACCGGCAATGGAACCAACTTGAACGAGGGAAATCTGATCAACTGGCCTACCGCTAACAGTGTTTAGAAACATAGTAAACATAAGCGTACAGACAAAAACTGTGGCGCCTATCCACACCACACGCACACGAGCTGCCAGCAATGCCTTAGTGTAGAGATCCAAAATTCGAGTATTCGAATACAATGCTTTACCTACATTCAAATTTAAAACAACCAGTAATCACTTAAGTCTAGTTCAAGACCTTAGTAAGACAAGTTGAGCGGATATCCGATTGAGTATCTTCTATACCCGCCATGCCTTAAGTGATACCATCTTGGCCCATATACCCAGCACAAAACCTCTGCAAGCTATTGTAATTAAAGAGATATTGCTTGGTTAACACGACAGAAAACAAAAAATAATAAGGGGGACGGAAATGTCGGATCATCGCGCTCAAGACTATTGGAAGCACAACTTAAGGATTGTGCTATCCCTCTTAGCCGTCTGGTTTTTTATCTCTTTTGGCTGTGGAATCCTTTTTGTTGATTTTCTCGATACTTTCCGTATTGGCGGCTTCAAAGTTGGTTTTTGGATTGCTCAGCAAGGCTCAATTCTCGTGTTTCTCGTTCTAATTATTGTCTACATTTGGTTAATGGACAGACTCGATGAGAAATACAATTCTGAGCAGGCTTCTCTAGACTCAGCAAGAAAAGGGGATGACCTGTGAGCGTTCAAGTATGGACTTATGTGTTTATATTTCTTAGCTTTGGGCTTTATATCGGGATTGCAATTTGGTCTCGCGCCGAGTCCACCAAAGATTTTTACGTAGCCGGTGGCGGAGTTCCACCGCTTGCGAATGGAATGGCCACCGCGGCTGATTGGATGTCGGCAGCTTCTTTCATTTCTATGGCAGGATTAATTTCCTTTCTAGGCAGAGATGGTACTTTTTACTTGATGGGCTGGACCGGAGGCTATGTTCTTTTGGCCTTGTTACTAGCCCCTTACTTAAGGAAGTTCGGAAAGTTCACTGTCCCTGATTTTATCGGTGACCGCTATTACTCTCGCAGCGCCAGATTAATCGCCGTTTTCTGCGCGATAGTCGTTTCCTTTGTTTACGTCTGTGGTCAGATGCAAGGCGCTGGGATTGTGTTTTCAAGATTTCTTGAAGTCGATATCACAACGGGTGTCATTATAGGAATGGCGATAGTCTTTTTCTATGCAGTACTTGGCGGCATGAAAGGCATCACCTATACACAGGTCGCACAATACTGCGTTCTTATTTTTGCTTTCATGGTGCCTGCCATATTTATTTCTATACTCATGACTGGACAAGCAGTTCCGCAGATTGGATTTGGCTCTGAATTAACTGAAGCTTTCGGCGGTGGTTATTTATTGGACCGGCTAGATGGGTTGAGCCAACAGCTTGGCTTTGATGTTTATACGGAAGGTCAAAAAAGCACGCAGGACGTATTTTTTATCACCGCTGCGCTAATGTTTGGAACGGCGGGGCTGCCACATGTAATCATCCGTTTTTTTACCGTTCCTAATGTGCGGGATGCACGCAAGTCTGCTGGATACGCGCTGCTTTTTATTGCTATTTTGTACACAACAGCGCCCGCAGTTTCGGCTTTTGCGCGTATGAACTTAATCAATACAGTGAATAATGTTGAATACTCGGCCATGCCGGAATGGTTTAGCAAATGGGAAACCACAAACCTAATTGCCTTCACCGATAAAAACAACGACGGCTTAATTCAATATGTAGGCGACCCTGAGCTGAACGAGCTAACGGTAAACCGAGACATCATGGTTCTAGCTAATCCAGAAATTGCAGGTCTACCGAATTGGGTAGTAGCACTTGTTGCTGCCGGCGCGCTCGCCGCCGCACTTTCCACAGCAGCCGGGCTTCTGCTAGTTATATCAACCTCAGTAGCCCATGACTTTCTTAAGATGACTTTTCGACCGAACATTACCGAAAAACAAGAGTTATTCTACGCCCGGCTGGCTATATTTTTTGCAGTCATAGTGGCTGGATATTTTGGTATATATCCACCTGCCTATGTTGCTCAGGTAGTGGCCTTTGCGTTTGGTCTAGCTGCGGCGTCATTTTTCCCAGCCATAGTGCTCGGAATATTCAATAAAAAGATGAATAAAGAGGGTGCTATTGCTGGCATGATAGTGGGCTTTAGTTTTACTGCGGCCTACATTATTTATTTTAGATTTTTAAACCCTGCCGCAGACAACCCAGACAATTGGCTATTTGGCATTTCTCCGGAAGGCATAGGCACAATGGGTACAATTTTAAATCTATTGACTGCTTACGTAATATCCAAATTTGGCAGCGAGCCACCAGAAGAAGTTCAAAACATCGTTGAAAACATTCGTCTACCTGGCGAATCGATTTAATCCAGAGGCTTGATGGCTTGGCCCTCTGCACACAAGTGGGTTTAATCCGCGCTATGCTTACCGTGATCTGTGCGCTCCCAATAGTCTTTGACTGTGCTTTTCATTTCTTTGTGCATCAGTGATATTCCGATTAGGTTAGGCGCTGTCATTAACACAATAGTAATAAGCGATAGATTCCACACAATTGTCGTATCAGCAAGGGCCGCATAGAAAAAGGCCAAGACGTAAACAACGCGATAGGGCAACACAGATTTTGGCCCCAACAGATAAGTCATTGCCCTATCGCCATAGTAAGACCAAGCAATAGCAGTCGAGAACGCAAAAAGCATCAACCCTATCGAAACAATGTATTTACCAAAGTCTCCAAACAAACCGCGGGTGAATGCCATAGTGGTTAATGGCACCGAGTGAAGTAGTGAGTCGCCTGTCACAACAATAGTAAGGTCCTCTAACTGACCATTGGCCACGTTGACGCTCCCTGTAAGCGGCTCACCTTCTCGAGTAAAGACCATATTTTCTGCGACTGAGCGCGCGTTGATCAATGTAAAGTCGTTGCTGTTTGTCACGACTCCATCAACTACATTAATTGGGCCTGTATAATTAGTCGCATTGCTATTATCGCCGCTTAAGTAACTAAATAGCTCTGCGACATCAGCCTCGTTTGACTCAGAATATACGCCACTAACAAAACTCATGTCAGCCCGTTGAAATTCATTGCTAAATTTTTCTTTCCACACACCACTGGACAAGATAACGAGGCCAGTAATTGTGCAAATCACGATAGTGTCGATAAAGGGCTCTAAAATCGACACCATACCCTCATCAGCAGACTCATCCGTCCGCGCTGCAGCGTGCGCAATTGGAGCAGAGCCTTGCCCTGCCTCATTAGAATACAGGCCTCGATTTACGCCGCGATCGAAGGCATAAGCGAACGTTGCTCCCAAAAAGCCCCCCGCAGCTGCTGAACCTGTGAATGCGTCGCTAAAAATAGATAGGAAGGAAGGAACAATATTGCCAACATTTGGAATGATTACGGCGAATGCCCCGATCAAATAGAACACGGCCATGGCAGGTACAATCGCAGCCGCAACCTTGGCTATACGCTTGATACCACCGATAATGACCAAGGCCAATAGTACTGAAAGTACGCTGCCTGTAATAATTGGCTCTAGCGAAAATGTGCTCTCAAGCCCAGCTGCAATGCTGTTTATTTGCGGCAAGCTCCCTGTGCCGAAGGAACTTAAGACTGTAGCGATTGCGAAGATTACAGCGAGCCACTTAGCATTTAAGCCTTTCTCCATATAGTACATTGGACCGCCCGCCATGGAGCCATCCTCTGTTTGTTCACGGTATTTGTGCGATAGCGTAACCTCGACAAATTTACTGGTCATGCCAAAAAATGCAGTCATCCACATCCAAAATAAGGCAGCGGGCCCTCCCAAATGCAGAGCCAAGGCAACGCCTCCTATATTGCCGGTGCCTACGGTTCCCGATAACGCGGTTGCCAATGCTTGAAAGTGAGACGTATCCCCTTTAGCACCAGCCTTATCAAATTTACCTGAGGTAACGCCTATAGCGTGTTTGAAATATCGGACTTGGGGAAAACCAAGATAGAGTGTGAAAAATATGCCAACTGAGAGGAGCAACGCAGGAAACCAAAGTGCACTGCCTAAGAAGCTATCAATATAAATCAGAAATTCGTTTACTGCGTCCAATAGTCTTCCCCAATAAAAGTGTTAAGTGCTCTGGACGCTTTAATCGTCCGTTATTGTAATTCTAGGAGCCGCTGTCTTGGTTGCCGCTAGCTCTGTTAGCCGATCAACCACCCTCTTAGCAAGCGCGTTGTACGCTCGGGCCGACGGACTCTCAGGATTTGATGCTACCACAGGATGACCATTGTCGGTGGTTTCCCTGATAACGATATCAAGTGGCAATTGGCCCAAAACCTCAACACCGTAGTCCTTGGCCAGTTTAGCGCCTCCGCCAGAGCCAAAGAGGGCCTCTTCGTGCCCGCAATTGGCGCAAATATGAATACTCATGTTTTCAACTACCCCCAACAAAGGCACACCCACTTTGTTAAACATTTCGATGCCCTTAACCGCATCAGCCAGCGCGAGATCCTGAGGGGTTGTCACTACTAATGCACCGTTTAGCCGGCTAGATTGGGCAAGACTGAGCTGAATATCACCAGTCCCGGGCGGCATATCAATAACTAGGTAATCTAAGGCAGACCAGGCAGTGTCGTTCAAAATCTGATTAAAAGCCGACAGGATCATGGGCGCCCGCCAAACCATTGCTGTTTTGGGGTCTACCAAGAAGCCCATTGAGTTACACTCGATGCCGTGGGCAGTAATTGGCACCATTAATTTTTTTTCACGGATTTCAGGGCGTATCCCGGAAGCAACCCCCATTAAAATAGGAATGCTTGGACCGTAGATATCCGCATCCAATAAACCGACTTTATGCCCTAAGACGGAAAGCGCGAGAGCCAAGTTTGCAGCAGTAGTAGACTTTCCCACTCCGCCTTTACCAGATGAAACACAAATAATTCGTTTTACTTGTTCTAACTGAGTCACGCGTGGCCTTTTTCTCGCTAACGAAGGAATCTATTGAAGTTTAAGAACTTAGGGTTAAGGGTTATGCTATAAATACAGCCGTTGATTATGGTTTATCCCCAATCAAAAGAAAATAGGCATGACAAGCTCTTTGCAAGCTCGCTAGAATTAAGTCCGCAGTTAATCAAACTCATTCATTGCTACGGAAGTATCAGCTTTGACACTCAAATCCTTTATACCCCCTCTAATCGCTTTTGGCTTGGCGCCATTTGGAAATGCAGCAGAATTTCAGGAGGAGTCGCAAATCAAATTCGCCTTTTATTCATCGGCGTGGGGCGAAAATACCGACGATGGACTGCGCCTCGTTGCATTCAATCAGACGTTGAGTCCAATTAGAATCGACAGCATCACTTTCTTGAAGAATGAAGAAGGCGCTGAAAACGTACACATAGACACGGCACTAGAGGTGAATTCTGGCCGCTATGCTGATGCAGAGTTTCCCTATTTTGATCTGCTGAGCGGCGATGAATGCATAGAGCGCACGATGGCGGAAAATTGGAAGCTAGTGGAAGTATCCAACTACACACTTAACCCTTCAGTTCGCAATCTGATTATTGAGAACACTAACTCTTTTCGCATCTATCAATGCGTTGAGAGCGTCAGCACCAAGTGGACAAACTTAGAGTCTGGAGTTGAAGCAGAAAAGCAGGAATGGGTGCTTTTCCATTTTGAGAGTAGAGCCGAATTTTGAGCACCTAATTACACATAAAAAAGGGGCCAATCGGCCCCTTTTTGTTTATCGCTTAGGCAATACAACTTAGAGCAATATACCACCATACTCTACGAAGAATGGTGCGAACACCAAGCTCAAAATCGCCGATAGCTTGATCAAAATGTTCAGCGATGGACCTGAAGTATCTTTCAGTGGGTCACCGACCGTGTCACCTACAACCGCGGCCTTGTGAACTTCCGAGCCCTTTCCGCCTAGGTTGCCAGCTTCGATATACTTTTTCGCATTATCCCAAGCTCCACCACTGTTAGATGATGCAATTGCGAGCACACCCCCTGCAACCAAGGAGCCTGCTAATAAACCAGCTACCGCCTCAACACCAAATAGGAATCCGGTGACAAGCGGGGCACCCATAATCAAAATACCCGGTGCGATCATTTCGCGTAAAGCTGCTTGAGTAGATATTGCAACGCACTGTGCATAATCTGGACGGCCTGTACCTTCCATAATTCCGGGGATTGTTTTGAACTGCCGTCTGACTTCCTCGATCATGTCAAATGCCGCTTTGCCCACCGATTTCATTGTCATCGCTGTGAACAAAAATGGTAGTACCGCACCCACAAACAGTGAAGTGAATACAATAGGCTCTAACAAGCTCATTGTGATTGGTTCACCCCGCAGTGTCGCTGACGCTGTAATGAACGCTGCAAATAGTGCCAACGACGTTAAAATCGCAGCACCTATCGCAAAGCCTTTACCGATGGCTGCAGTTGTGTTGCCGGCAGAGTCAAGAATGTCAGTGCGGCGGCGAACTTCGCTATCCAGACCAACCATTTCAGCAATACCGCCTGCGTTGTCAGCCACTGGACCATAAGCATCGATTGTTAATGCAATCACCAAAGTACCAAGCATACCCAGTGCAGCAATAGCTACTCCATACATTCCAGCTAGGCTCCAAGAAATGAAGATAGAGGCTGCAATACAAAGATATGGGTACACAGTGCTCTTGTAGCCAAGTGCTAAACCGTAAATGATGTTTGTGGCTACACCCGTCTCGCAAGATTTAGCGACTTCCTGAACTGGAGCATAGTTATCGGAAGTGTAGTAACCCGTCAACAAACCAACCGCTAATCCAGAGATCAAGCCGGCGAGGAAGCACAGGTAAACGCCAAAATTAGTATAGGCTTCACCATTGACTTCAAACGTTTCTGGAATCAGTGCCATGGTAAAGAAGTACATGACAAACGCCATAAGTCCGCTGGAAATGACCAACAACTTCATCAGCGCTGGAGCCACATCTTCTTCTGTCTTCACAGTCACGAGCAGCTTAGTGATCAGGCTGATTGGTATACCTACCGCACTAATTAAGATTGGGAATAGCAGTGCATTAGGGTCATAGGCAAATACGGCTGCACTAATAACCATGGCAGCACAGGTGCTCTCTGCACAGGAGCCAAATAAATCCGCCCCCATACCAGCCACGTCGCCTACATTGTCGCCTACGTTGTCCGCAATCACCGCAGGATTTCGCGGATCGTCCTCAGGGATTCCCTGCTCAACCTTACCCACGAGATCAGCGCCAACATCAGCAGCTTTAGTAAATATTCCTCCACCCACTCGCGCAAACAGCGCAATGGTGGAACCGCCAAGACCGAATCCGGCGATGACTTCCATTAATATGTGGTTGTTTTCAGGGCCAAGATCGCTCAGCAGCGCACTCATCACCACGTAGACTATGACTAAGCCCAACACGGCAAGTCCAACAAGCGCAAAGCCCATTACGGCACCTGAGTTAATCGCAACGTCAAACGCACTGGAAATGCTGTTCCTTGCTGAGACGGTAGTTCGAGCATTACCTTGGGTAGCAACCATCATGCCGATGTATCCAGAGGCTATAGAAATCGCGCCACCGAATAGAAATGCCAGAGCCGTGTAGATGCCTTCTCTGATATCAGGCGTATGTGAGTCATCAATCAAAACAGCGATGACTGCGGCGAATGCAATCATAAAGATCGTGAGGAATTTGTATTCTTGTTTTAGGAACGCCATGGCGCCTTCCGCAATCGCACCATGAATAAACTTGAGCTTTCCACTGTCTTCTTCGTTAAGGTCTAAATCTATTGGTATAGACGTCACTTTCTTCATATAAAAGAATGCAATAGCTAGACCCAGAAGCGAAAGAATGGTGGAAACCGTGATTGTAATCCCCGACATCTAAGTGTCTCTCCCCGAATGGTAAGTTAAAAATTAAAGGCGCGCACTTTACCACAAGCCGCGTGACAAACAAAGCTGCTAAAAGCGTCTAAAATCGGGGATTCTGTGGGTTAAAAGCGATAGCAGTTGTGACATTAGCCAGACTGCAGGTAATTCGTGTGAAATTTTGCGGCGAGGGGGGCTATTTCAGCTTGGGTTTTTGCTGTTTGGCGGCCCTTCTGCGGGCGGCTCTGGATTCTTTTTCTCCTCGAGCTGCACGAAATGCAGCCCGTAATTCGTCCACCTTAGCCTCTTTTCGCTTGTGGACAAACGCCAACTTGCCACTATCAAAATCAATAATATTGTCAGTCATCGCTAGTGAGACTCATTGATTACGGTAGACTACTGGGCGCCTATCTGCCGCATTAGGTCGTTTTTGCGGGCTTCCAATTCCGCGAGCCGTTCTTTCGACAAGGGAACGAGCGTATTCCCAGCACCGTCGGTTTCTTCATATTTAGCAAGCTCTGCGCTCAACGCATCCAAGAGATCTTCTGAAACCGCCACTGTCTCGGATAAGATCACCGTAGTTGATTCGTTGGCAGCCGTGGCAGATTCTACTTCCGCGAGCAATGTTTCTAATTCCGCAATACGATCTTGTTTTGCTTGGCGTTGTGCAGCAATTGCCGCTTCACGTTCTCTCGCTGCCCTCTGCTCCCGCTCTCGAGCCATACGAGCCTGTTCTGCGATAACACGTTCCTCTTCGGCACGTTGTTCAGCCAATTCTTGCAGCCGACGTTGCTCGGCGGCCTCCGCCTCTCGCTGTCGCTGCATTTCGGCAGCCTTCATTGCTTCCTGCTGCTGCGCAATGCGCTGTGCTTCCTGCTCTGCCGCCGCGACAGCGGCTTGCTCTGCAGCTAATTCTGCCTCTCGAGCTCCGCCTGAAGCACAGGAGACCAAGGCCAACAATAATATAATTGCCAAGCTTGCTCGCAATTTTGCGGCGAACCCTATTTCTATTTTTTGGCCAACAGCGCTGGAAATCATGTCTTTCTCCCTCAACAGGAAACTCGTTAGTTTATTTAAACCAGTTGACGTAATGTTAACGCCAAGCTATTGATAAACAAATTTTTTAAGTCCTATATCTTATAAAATGTGTAATTCATCATACTTTATAGCTATAAACTGGCAATTTGCCAGTAAAATCAACGCGAATTCGCATTTTTTGCCTAATATCGGCATCATCTGCCTTGTCTATACAGCATTAATCCTACAAATTCTCTATGCGGAAAAATAAATCACCTCTAGCTCGCCACCTATCAAGAGCAGTGTTAGCGCTGATTTTTAGCACTCCCGTGGTCATCTTTCTCGCTAGTATTCAAACGACCCCACTAGAAGTTCGCGGCAACAGTCTTAGTCCCAGCGAGGTTTCAAGCGTGCAAAACCTCTTGGTCGCAAATGCACCCTCCTCCGCCTACGATGCCGCAGAACAAACAATACAGCTCGACGAAAACGAGTTAAATCTGTTGATACGCTATGGACTCAACTCTTCAAGCAGAACTCAGCTTTGGTCTGGTAGAGCTGAATTACGACCTGGAGAGATTGGAATCCTCAGCACGGCCGCCATTAAATGGTCACCAATTCCTCTTTATTTTAATATTCAAGGAACACTAACTCAGCAAAATAACCGACTGCGATTATCGCAACTGCGGATTGGCTTGTTGGAATTGCCGAGCTCAGCTATTGATTTTCTTGTGGGTCGTGTTATCAATGGCATCGATGATTCCAGCGTTGCAATCGCTGATCTATATGCGCTTGTAGATAATATAAAATCATTGGAGATAGCAGAAGACAGCGCCGAGATGGCTCTGATTTGGGACCCTCACTTGATGAGCCAGTTAACAGATCAAACCAGGCAGTTGTTCGTCTCCAACGAAGATCGAAAAAAAGTTGCTCACTATTATCTATTTCTTAGTCAGATCGCTGAAACGATGCCACTAGACATCAAAGCGGTGTCTCTTAATGCGTACTTAGCCCCGCTGTTTTCAGAGACTCAAATACAATCGGCGAACACTCAAGACTACATCAGCGAAAACCGTGCAGCCTTCCAAGCATTGGGGGCATTTGTCAATGAAGAGGATATCGCTCAGCTTATTGGTCAAGATATGGCCAAAGGAATGTCTCGGACCAACCAAGTTGAAATAAGGGTGCACCGTCGACAGGATCTCGCCAAGCATCTTACAACAATAGCATCGATCACATCATCTGCTGGTGCTGATTTTGCGGCGATGGTTTCAACCACTAAAGAGGCTTATGACGCGCGGTATCGCAGTGGGTTTTCGTTTTCCGATCTCGCAGCAAATACAGTGGGAGTGCAACTGGCCTCGCTAGGGACGAGCAGTCAAAATAGTGCGGCGCGACTGCAAGTCCGTCTAGCTCAAGTGACTGACGAGGCAGAATATATGCCCCTAATTGGCAGCAATAGAGACGGATTGTCAGAAACAGACTTCAACGACCTTTACAGCGACCGAAATAGTGACGAGTACATGCTTCGACTGAATGAGATTGAAGATTTGGTGAATTCAGCGCCTGTGTTTAAAGACTTGCAGTGAGACCCGCAAGACGAATCGATTGCACGACGAGACTCAAGATTTAACCACAGGCGAATATATGTTTGAAATATCAAAGCACGTCCAACTCTCATCCCAGCATGCTAGCGCGCTCTATCATCTAGCTCTCCTTCCAATCGATCAATCCATAGTGTATAAAAACGCCGGTTTCCATTTGTTAAACTACCCAGCTCTAAAACCATGAAAAAAAAAGGGTTTCAAACCACAAATTTACATTCTGACCGACGGGACAATCCCGAGCATGGAGTGTTGCATAAAGCTATCCATACTTCGGTAGCGTTCGGCTATGAAGATGCAAGACACCTTGCTGAAGTGTTTCAGGGCAAGCGTGAGGGCTACAACTACGGTCGTCAGTTGAACCCCACTGTCACCGCATTGCAAAAGCGCGTTACTCAAATGGAACAGGGCATTGCAAGCGTTGCTTTCGCGACTGGTATGGGGGCAATCGCATCTGTAATGTTCGCGCTGCTGCGCGCTGGAGATCATATAGTCTCGAGTGCGTTTTTGTTTGGTAACACCAACAGCTTTTTTTCCACGCTGACTCAGTTTGGTGTTCAGGTTACGTTTGTTGATGCCACTAATGGAAAGAATGTTGAAGCTGCAATTCAAGCAAACACCAAACTTGTTTTCAGTGAAACTATAGCAAACCCAGCGACTCAGATCGCAGATTTGAAGGCCATCGGCGAGCTATGTTTGAAGCACAACTTAATTTATTGCGTTGACAACACCATGACCTCGCCTCATCTATTCAACCCGAAAGACGTAGGCGCTAGTCTGGTAATTAACTCTCTCACTAAGTACATCGGCGGCCATGGCAATGCGCTAGGAGGAACTGTAACCGGCACTGGTCTTTATGACTGGAAAAACTTCACAAATATTTACGATAACTACAAACAGGGTGACTCCACTACTTGGGGTATCACTCAAATTAAGAAGAAGGGACTACGAGATATCGGAGCAACCCTTGGGCCAGAAGCAGCTCATCACTTAGCGGTAGGATCCGAGACGCTGCCAATGAGAATGGACAAAGCATGCCGGAATGCACAGGCCATGGCCGAATTTTGTGAGGCCTCTAAAAAAGTTAAGAGTGTGTATTATCCTGGATTACCTAGCCACCCGCAGCATGCTCGAGCAAAACAGCTATTTCGCGGGTTTGGTGCGATATTTAGTATCGACCTTGCTGACGGTATCGATTGTTTTGACTGCCTTAACAAGATGGAAGATATCATTGCCTCTAGCAACTTAGGGGACAATCGTACTTTAGCAATCCCTGTTGCACACACGATTTATTATGAAATGGGTGCGGAAAGGCGAGCGAGCATGGGCATTGCAGATTCAATGATTAGGTTTTCAGTGGGCATTGAAGATACAGAAGATCTGCTCCAAGACCTCACACGGGCTTTTAGATGATGATCAAACTAATAAATCTGAATGAGATTGAAGAAGACAGTTCGAAAGGATTCGAAATAAACAACCAGTATCTTTTTGCAGTACGCAAAGACGGTGAGGTTTTTCTGTATTGGAATCGCTGCCCTCATCTAGGTACTCCACTGGAATGGGAAGAGGATCGATTCTTAGATTCTGACGGGGCTCTCATTCAATGCTCAACCCATGGGGCACTGTTTCAGATAGATTCAGGCCTCTGTTTGGTTGGCCCTTGCAAAGGTAAGTCCCTCGAGCCAATCCCGTTTAAAATAGAGGACAACGAAATAGTGGTGAACGAATCACTATTCAGAACCAGCTCCCCCCACTTATAACAGCCTCTCTAAAGTCGCACCAGCAATTCATCAACAAGATTCACGCATGCTGCTTCCATGTCCATCTGAGCGCGGTAAGCAACAATTTCTACTCCAGCACTGTGGACCGCACGCAGCAATCGCCCATACTCCGGATCAATAGCATCACAGGGGCTCACCGTCCGTATTTCACTATGCTGAACGCAGAAAAATAATACTGCCCGATGACCGGCTTGAACCACACGCAAAAGCTCTTGTAAGTGCTTTTGCCCTCTTTGAGTCACCGCATCTGGAAATAGACCTGCATCCTTTTCACACAGACTCACGTTTTTCACTTCGATAAAGCAAGGTAGATCTCGTTCAGGTTCCACATGCTTATCAAGAAGGATGTCGATCCGGCTATTTTGCTCACCATATTTAATTTCTGTTCTCAGTTGAGAATAGCCTGCAAGACTTGGAATCAATCCTTTGTTGATCGCCTCTTTGACGAGAGTATTCGAAATACCAGTATTAATGCCGATTAAGCCGCCTCTATCTGATTCTATAAATTCCCAAGTATTTGCGTATTTTCGAGTCGGATTAGAAGAGGTTGAATACCAGATTCTGGAGCCGGGCTGCATACAGTTCTTCATTGAACCCGTATTAGGGCAATGCATCGTAATTACAGAACCATCGGGCAACTCAACATCAGCGAGAAACCGTTTATAACGCTTAAGCAGAAACCCTGCCTTTAAACCACTGGTGTAAATCACAGCGAATTACTAGTCATTTTTTAGAATTTGTCTTCAATGCAGTTTTTAAACGCTGAATGCCTAATTTCAAGTCATCCATGGAAGTTGTAAAAGCTATCCTCACATAGCGATGGCATTGATGATCGCCAAAGTCTGTGCCTGGCGTCATTGCGACCCCATGGTCTTCAATTAAAGTTCGACAGAAACTTTCTGAATCATCGGAAAATTTGGAGATATTAGCGTATACATAAAATGCCCCTTGGATCGACTTTGGAATTTTAAAGCCAATATCCATTAGCGCTGCTGCAGTGAAATCCCGCCGTTGCTGAAATGCTTGGCGACGCTCCTCAAAAATAGCATGGGCTTCGTCCGAGAAGGCGGCAATTGCTGCATATTGCGCGATGGACGATGCTGAAATATAGAGATTTTGTGCGAGCTTGGTGGCGGTTTCCACGTAGTCTTCGGGCACCACTATCCAACCTAGCCTCCAGCCCGTCATACCAAAATATTTAGAAAAGCTATTAACGACGAAGGACGAATGATCAATCTCTAAAATGCTCGGCATGTCTTCGACATAGTGAAGGCCTTGATAAATCTCATCCACTAAAAGATGGAGGTTGTTGCCTTTTGTCCATTGGCTTGCTTCGACAAGACCGTCCCGCGTCATAATCGTGCCCGTAGGGTTGCTTGGCGATGCCAACCAAAGTCCTTTTGTATTCTCCCTTATATGACGTTTATAGTCTGCCAAGTTAGGTTGAAAGTTGTTGGTCATCGAAACCGGTATGAGCTGAGGCTCAGCATTCATCAGATGGATAAAATTTCGTACGCAGGGATAGGCAGGATCCGTCAGCAAAACACCATCTCCCGGTCCAACCAGCATATGCGCGAGCAAGGTTAGGCCGCCGCTGGCTCCAGGAGTAATTAATATCCGACTTGTATCTATATCGATTCTGTTGCGGGAAGAATAGAAATGAGAAATCTTTTCACGCAGTGCTTCTAGTCCTGCGGCGGATGTATATTGCGTCAGCCCCCGATCAAGCGCTACTTTAGCCGCCTCGATAATCGGTTGAGCCGTTGTAAAGTCTGGCTCTCCCACTTCCATATGCACAATCTTGCGACCCATTTTCTCTAACTGCAACGCTCTTTCCATGACACTCATTACGCGAAAAGGTGTGACTTTTTGGATACTTATCGGTAGATCTGGCATGGTGGGGTCATGTCCTTGGCAGTTACGGGCGCTATAAATAAAAGCAGGTTCCCATTATAGGGCATGACACCCTTTCAACAAGCTAAGCCAAGCTTGATTGGCAGTAGTCCCCCGGTTCATCGCTTAGAATAATTTTTATAGCTTCATTGCCAAGAATCTGGTAGTTTACCGGCCTTTCTGAAAATCAGGCCATTCTTTTGATGGCTACAAACGTGAAAAATCGATTTTACCAATTTTTGATTGAGTGAAATTACTTAACACCAATTTACTAAATACCTGAGAAAGATTAACGACCGGAGTAGCCCTCCCATCTGCAAATCCGACTTAAGGTTCTATTGAGGCATTAGAGATCATGTCCCCAACCCGTAGCGCTGAATCTCAACCAGTTTTAAAGAATTTCGTTCCTTACAAGCCTAAAAAAGGCGAAGAGTACATGAACGAAAAACAGAGAGAGCATTTCAAGAGAATCTTGCTGGATTGGCGTAATCAGTTAATGCAGGAAGTTGATCGAACAGTCCATCATATGCAGGACGATGCTGCTAATTATCCTGATCCAGCAGATAGAGCTACACAGGAAGAAGAATTTAGCCTGGAACTGCGAACTCGTGACAGAGAGCGAAAGCTCATAAAGAAAATCGACAGTACGATCGAATTAATCGCGCAAGATGATTATGGCTTCTGCGACTCATGCGGCATAGAAATTGGGATCAGACGTTTGGAAGCTAGACCAACCGCGAGCAAATGCATTGACTGTAAAACCTTGGATGAAATTAAAGAGAAGCAATTGGGCGGCTAAGGCTCGCCTTTTGAATCTGCATTCTCCTAGCGCACCGACGCTATAGCAATGTCCCTGTGCAAACCTGATTCTGACCTAATAGCTGGCCTTAATTCTGGCTACATCGGTCGGTTTGCGCCCTCCCCCTCAGGCCCACTTCACTTTGGCTCTTTAGTGGCCGCGGTTGCAAGCTACCTTGATGCAAAAAGCCACCAAGGTAAATGGCTGGTTCGAATTGAAGACCTGGACCCTCCCCGCGAACCGGCAGGGACTGCTGACCTGATTCTAAATCAGCTGCAAGCTTTTGGCCTGCAATGGGATGATGACATTCTATTTCAAAGCCAGCGCCTATCTGCCTACTCGGACGCCCTGGAAAAATTAGAGCGCCTAAATCTGTGCTTTGCCTGTAATTGCACGCGAGCAAGAATGCAAAGCCTTGGATCTGTGTATGATGGCCATTGCAGACCGAACCTCGTAGCCCTCGCCGCAACCGCCGAGGTAAAAAAACGTTATGCAATTCGAGTCAAAATCACAGACACGAACATTCAATTTGAGGATTTGATCCAAGGCATTTACCATCAAAATCTGCGGCGCGACTGCGGAGATTTTGTCGTCCGCCGCAAAGACAATTTTTTTGCTTACCAATTGGCAGTGGTTGTGGACGACGCCTACCAAAACATTTCACATATAGTAAGAGGATTTGATTTGCTAGAGTCCACACCCCGGCAAATCTACTTGCAACAAAAGCTTGGCTTGGCACAACCTGTTTATGCCCACTTTCCACTTGCGGCAAATAACAATGGAGACAAGCTCAGCAAACAACATTATGCGCAGTCAATAGACCCAAGTTCAGCCACTGACACTCTGCTAAGAGCTATGGAGTTTTTAGGCATTAATACACGCCTAGCAAAACCATCAGCAACACCCGCACAAACTTTACAATGGGGAGTAGAGCACTGGCATATACAGAACGTCCCCAAGTTAGCTACTATCAATGGTTCATGGTCTGCGTAGAAGGTTATTTAGTGTACATTCCTCGCTCTTTGCTAGCCCTACTCGTTATAGTTTACCTTTTGTTTTTACTCAGCGTGGACTGGATAAATCAAACCAATGGCGCGTGGTGGCGACCGTTTTTGATCGGCTTCATCATCGTCTTGGTCGCCAGCTGGGCTCATCGCAGGCAGGATTCAGATGAGTTATGAACTAACCACTTTATTTGCCCTTGGTAGCGGCTACCTCACACTACTTTTCGGGATTGCCTACGTTGCCGACCGGGGCTTGCTGCCCGAAAAACTCTCTCGCCACCCCATAATTTATGTGTTGGCCCTCGGCGTGTTTGCCAGCGCCTGGTCGTACTATGCCTCAATTGGCAATGCGGCTAGAGAAGGTTATGGTTACTTGGCCCACACCATTGGCATCTCGCTCGCATTCCTGCTGTCGCCGTTGTTGCTGCGGCCGCTTTTAGAGTTGACGCGCACGTATCAGCTTAGCTCTTTAGCTGATTTAATTGCTTTTCGCTATCGCTCACCCTGGGCTGGCACTGCGACTACAATATTTACTCTACTGGGTATTACACCTCTCATTGCACTACAAATCGAGGCAGTCTCTAATTCAGCTGAAGTACTTTCTGGTAGCGCGGAAAAAAACGCTGTAGCCATTGGATTTTGCATATTAATTACTCTTTTTGCGGTTTTTTTTGGCACCTCTCGAAATGCCGTAAGAGGACGCCATGACGGGCTTATTATGGCCATAGCGTTTGAGTCACTGGTAAAACTTATCGCCTATTTGATTGTCGGCGCATTTGCTATTTACGGCGGCTTCTCCGGATTTGCCGGTTTAGACAAATGGTTGGCTGCAAATCCCGAACAGTTGCTAAATCTTAAGAACACCGATTATTTTAGCTCTTTTCATATCATGGCTTTGCTTTACTTTACGGCCGCTGTGGCAATGCCACATATGTTTTACGTGACGTTCAACAAGATCAATGAGGAACGCAACTTGTCTGTGGCCAGCTGGGGACTGCCATTGTACTTCCTGCTATTAAGCCTTCCGGTATTGCCTATTCTTTGGGCGGGCTTGCGCTCAGGAAGTCAGGTTCAAGTGGAATACTTCCCTGTCATCATCGGCTCAGTTTTCGACTCGCCAATAGTGACACTTATCGGTTACATCGGCGGCTTGTCTGCCGCCAGCGGTTTGATTATTGTTCTCACTCTTGCACTGTCCAACATGTGCTTAAACCATTTAATTCTGCCTGTATATCAACCAAGCTCTAAGCAGGATATTTATAAATGGCTGCGGTGGCAGCGCAGAGGTCTAATTACTGCACTTATTTGGGCTGGATTTCTGTTCTTTTATCTTCCAGAGGATCGAGCTAGCGTCCAAGTAATTGGAACGGTAGCTTTCACAGCGGGTCTGCAATTTTTGCCCGGTACTATTGCTATATTGTATTGGCCTCAAGGAAACAAAAAAGGGTTTTTGTCAGGACTTGTTTGCGGCGGTCTGCTTTGGGTCATCTATCTTATGCTGCCAATTATCATGGACAGCCCAGGCCCCGCGTTAACACTAGAATCTATTAATTGGCGGGATATTGCTGCTATCTCGCTGATCGTAAATAGTATTGTGTTTGCCACCGTTTCTCTACTTACTCAAACCACCGATGAAGAACGCAGTTCAGCGGATATATGTGCCCTGGACACAATTAGACGCAGACGCAGAAGCGGGTTAGTCGCAAAGTCACCAAGTGAATTTATAAAATCCCTAAGCAAACCCCTTGGTAAGAAAACCGCCACTCGGGAGGTAAATCAAGCGCTCAGTGATCTAAACATTGAGAAGACTGATCGCCGGCCCTACGCTATGCGGCTCCTTAGGGGCCGTCTAGAAGCTAATTTATCAGGCTTACTGGGACCATCGATTGCGAGGGAGTTAATCGACGGCTACATTCCCTACAGTAGAGTATCAAAACATGGAAGCTCAGATCTCAATACCATCGAGCGTCGCATCGAATCGTACCGCAGCAATTTATCAGGTATGGCAGCAGACTTAGACAACTTACGCCGCTATCATCGCCAAATATTATTAGATCTACCTCTTGGCGTTTGCTCTTTAAGTTATGACAACGAAATAATTATGTGGAATCACAGCCTTGAAAGACTAACGGGAATAAACAGTGCCGAAGTGGTCGGCTCACAGGTAGCAGAGCTCAGCGAGCCCTGGCGATCACTGATGCTGGATTTCTTAGACGAAGATGCCGATCACGCCTATAAGAAAAAATTCGAACTTGGCGGGCACAAAAAAACCGTCGACTTGCACAAAGCGGCAATTGAAGATTCTGGGGAGAAAGAATACCCACGAGAAGGCAAAATTTTGCTTATCGAAGACATTACAGAAACAGAAATGTTAGAAGCTGGCCTCACCCACAGTGAGCGATTGGCATCCATAGGAAGGTTGGCCGCTGGAGTGGCCCATGAAATTGGCAACCCAATTACTGGCATAGATTGCCTCGCTCAAATAATTAGAGATGAGTATCCGAATACAGAAATTAGCAGCCTTGCGGAGCAAATTATAGAACAGACCGACCGCACATCGAAGATCCTGCAATCTCTTGTCAACTTCGCCCATGCAGGTTCCAACCAAATGCGCTATGAACAAGAAGTTGTTTCAATTGATGAATGCATGAAGGAAGCTCGAACACTGATCTCCCTCGATAAGAAAAACAAAGATATAAACTTCATCATTGAATCTGACCCCGATGCACAAATTTTAGGCGATGCTCAGCGCCTATTGCAGGTTCTAGTGAATCTAATCAACAATGCTCGAGATGCCAGCCAGCCGAAAACAACCATTAAGATTGAGACAAGCATTGAATCTGACAAAGTAGTGATTGCGGTAGTCGATGAAGGGTTCGGCATACCACTGGCTATTCGCGATCGCATTTTCGACCCCTTTTTTACAACAAAAGAAGCGGGAGAAGGTACGGGCTTAGGATTATCCCTTGTTTTTAGCATTGTTGAGGATTTAAAGGGAGATATTGATATAATAAGTCCTGTTGATAAAAATAAAGGAACCGGCACCCGAGTAATATTGCGGTTTCCTCGCTATCATAAAACCACAGACCTTTAGCACGTTGGCCCAAAACTGGACCAGCCCAACCACCAAACGTTAGGAATAGAATGCACCACGTTTTAGTAGTTGAAGACGAATCAGTCATACGCAGCTCTTTGCGGCGCATACTTGAGCGAAATGACTATAAAGTAAGCGAGGCCGGCTCTGTAAAAGAAGCTCTCGATAGCTTCGATTTAGATAGTGTCGACGTGATTATTAGCGACCTGCGATTGCCAGGAGCGCCTGGCACCGACCTCATAAAAGCAACCAAGACTCCCGTCGTTATAATGACCAGCTATTCGAGTATTCGCTCAGCAATCGATTCAATGAAGATGGGCGCGGTGGACTATATCGCCAAACCGTTTGAGCATAACGAAATCATCGAAACCGTCGCCAAAATCATTCGCGATCATACTAAAACACCATTATCGCCAGCAGTGGCCACCAATGAGATCGAGCCTCCAGTGCATGGCATGATCGGCAGCTGCCAAGAAATGATGGAACTGTTCCGTCGTATTAGGAAGGTCGCGCAGACCAATTCAACTGTTTTGATTAATGGCGAATCCGGGACAGGAAAAGAACTTGTAGCCCGCGCTATTCACAATTTGAGTAGCAGATCAGATCATGAAATGATTTCTGTGAACTGTGCAGCAATCCCAGAAAACCTGATTGAGTCCGAACTCTTTGGGCATGAAAAAGGCTCTTTCACAGGTGCAACAGCAACCCGAACCGGTTTAGTTGAAGCCGCTAATAGTTCCACTCTGTTTCTCGATGAAATAGGTGAATTACCACTCGAGGCTCAGGCTCGACTGCTTAGAGTCTTGCAAGAAAATGAGATACGTAAAGTGGGCTCAGTGCAGTCGAAAAAAGTGGACGTTCGGCTTGTTGTTGCGACACATCGTGACTTAAAACAACTGGTTATCGATGGCTTATTTAGAGAAGACCTATACTACCGTATCAATGTGATGACTCTCCTCATTCCGCCACTTAGAGACCGAGGAGACGACATATTAGAACTAGCAGGCGCCATCTTAATTAGGACCTGCAATCGGCTAAAAACCGCGATGTTAAGCTTTTCTGATGAGGCGAGCCAAGCGATCGCCAACTACAGTTGGCCAGGTAATGTACGAGAGCTTGAAAATGCAATTGAGCGCGCCGTTGTCTTGGCAGAAACTAGTGAAATTGGTGAAGAGCTTCTTGCCATAGAAAACGAGAAGCAAGCGAAACATTCAGACCCAATGACCATAGCTCCAGCTGCGCCACTGAGTGAAACAATTGAAGAGCTGTCTTTGGAGGACTACTTCCAGCGATTTGTACTTGAACATCAAGACGCGATGAATGAAACCCAACTAGCCAAAAAACTGGGTATCAGCCGGAAGTGCCTATGGGAGCGTCGCCAGCGCTTCGGAATCCCACGAAAGAAGAAACCAGCAGCCTGATCAAACAAAAACATACCGCTTACGCGTTGACTAAAAACAACGCGTCCATGAGCGGATAGCCAAAGCCCTAGCAACACTATGGCATCCAAGGCTATTGTTACTGTTTTGAAATATATGTTACCGCTACTCAAATACCCATTTTTTGGGGCAATAAGGTAACAAAAATCGTATTGAAATAGTTGATTCCTAAAAACTGAAACCATAACTTATTGTTTTTATTATGTTTACATCTTCTGGCATAGTATGTGCAATGATAAATACAAATAATAAAAATAAATAATAATAATAATCCTAATAATAAAAAAAATAGCATTACTGAGTTATACAACTAAGGTTAGTGCGTTAATAATAAGAGGTCGGGTTTGTGGGTCAGTATCAATCAAGTTGATTGATTATCCTCAAAATTACCACCTAATAAACTAAGGATGCTGGATTTGAGCCTCCTACTAATAAGAAAAATAAAATGTTAGAAAACTTTTAGAATAATAATAAAACTACTCTTGAATTAGGGGGCTTCGGCCCCCTTTTTATTTTTTCAACGACATCAGCTACACCCTAATTCCCGAGGCTGTCAATTTTCATTGCTAGGTGTATCATGGCCCTGCTTTAATTTTCAGATTCAGGATTATGTGGTCAACCAGTCTTACTACCCTATGCGCTTCCCTGCGCGATCAGAGCCAAACTGTAGTACGTTCCCTAGTCAATGGAGTTGTCTTGCCTCCGCCGCCTTATGCATCCAACGCCAAAAACTATGAATCATAAACAGTCCAATGCCGGGATTGAAAAAGCGCGAATCGTAGAGCGAGACGAACACACTATCTCTAGGAAATATATTTCCGACAATGCGCTGAAAGTCTTGTCAAAGCTTCGCACTGGGAACTTCGACGCCTACCTAGTAGGAGGTTGTGTTAGGGATATTTTGCTGGGCAACAAGCCAAAGGACTTTGATGTTGCTACAAATGCGACCCCCGAAGAAATTCGCTCACTGTTCAAGAACGCACTAATCATTGGTCGCAGGTTTAAGATCGTTCATATTCGATTTGGACGCGAAATCATTGAAGTGACGACTTTTAGAGGAAATCACGACCCGAATATTCAACAAGAAGGCAAGCACTCCAGAAAAAGCCTCAAAGACTCAAGCTCTGCTCGCTCTAGCGCGGGCATGATTTTACGGGACAATGTCTACGGCACCATCGATGAAGACGCCGATCGCCGCGATTTCACTATCAATGCACTGTATTACACACTCGATCAATTTCGAATTTTAGATTTTTGTAATGGCTTGGATGACCTAAATAACGGATTGATTCGCATGATCGGTGATCCAGAGGCACGATATCGAGAGGATCCCGTGCGCATGCTCAGAGCCATGCGATTCGCAGCAAAGCTGCAATTCGAAATCGAGCCTAAAACACTCAACCCCATTAACGAATTGGCTCATCTTCTGGAATCGATATCCCCCGCTAGACTGTTCGATGAAACCATCAAACTGCTATGCGGTGGGAACGCCGTTGCTACTTTTGAGTTAATACGTAATTGCGAGCTTGGCTATTATTTATTCGAGCCCACACTCCATGCACTTACAACGTGTAGCGTTGAGTCCGCTCGCCTATTGGATCTCGCCTTAGAAAACACAGACTCACGCATCGCTGAGGATAAATCTGTTACTCCTGCATTCCTTTTTGCAGCCCTTTTATGGCCAGTTCTGCAACATCAGTTAGCTCTTCAGAAATCGTCCCCAAACAACGACTTTCAGTCCTTTCAAATAATTGCCAATGACGTAATACTAAAGCAGTTGAAATACACAGCTATCCCAAAACGCTTCACCTTGGTGACTAAGGATATATGGATAATGCAACTGCGCATGTCGCGAAAGAACCGACGCAGTGTTGAGAATGTATTTTCTCACCCAAAGTTTCGCGCCGCTTATGATTTCGTGCTTTTGCGTGAGGCAAGCGGTGAAGACCTTGGCGGTTTAGGGCAATGGTGGACAGAATATCAAGAGGCCACCGATGATGAGCGCTTAACGATGATAAATGCCGTGTCACCAGGCAAGTCTACTAAACCCCGGCGACGACCAAGAAAGAAGAAAGGCTTTAGCGAATGATTCGAAAATTCAATGCTGGCAAAAACGTTCCGCGCTTTATTGCAGTGGAAGGCCCAATTGGCGTTGGTAAAACCAGCCTTACCAAACGATTGGGCGAAACTTTTAACTATGAATTGCTGCTAGAAAAAGCCGAAGAAAATCCATTCTTAGAGCGCTTTTACCAGAACCCTAAACAACATGCCCTATCAACACAATTGTTTTTCTTGTTTCAACGCACACAGCAAATTCAAGAACTGCGACAAGGTGACATGTTTGAACCTGTGCGAGTTGCTGACTTTCTGATGGACAAAGACCAACTGTTTGCCCAGCAAAATTTAGACAAAGATGAGTATGAGCTGTATCTAAATGTATACAAGCATCTTACGATAAATGCCCCTAAACCCGATCTAGTCATTTATCTGCAAGCTCCCACCGAAGTATTGCTGGAGCGAATACAACGCCGAGCGATTGACGCCGAACAGCTTATTGAGCGTGAGTATCTAGAAAACCTTAACCGAGCCTACACTGAATTTTTTCATTACTACAATGCAACCCCATTGTTAATAGTCAATAGCGCGGAAATAGATTTAGTACGCAACGATACCGACTACGAGCAACTAGTAGACTACATCGCCTCGGTTCCAAGCGGTACACAATATTTTAACCCGCGCCCGTCGCTGCTATAGTTCACTCACTAGCCTTTTTTAAGGCTGCCATTGGCGCGCCAATACAAACTCTACCTAAACTTTAATGAGCCGAATTGATGAGTACGCAATCCAAAGCTAAAAATGTAACGCTAACTACGTTGCAACAAATTAAGGAAAAAGGCGAAAAGTTCAGTTGCCTTACGGCTTATGACGCCTGTTTTGCGTCTATCCTTGGCGAGCAAGGTGTGGAAGTTATCCTCGTCGGCGATTCATTAGGAATGGTGCTTCAAGGCCACGACAGCACGCTGCCGGTCACCATGGGCGACATGATTTACCACATGGCCTGTGTCAAAAGAGGCAACAAAGGCGCCTTGTTAATGGGCGACTTGCCGTTCATGAGCTACGCGTCAGAATCTCAGACACTAGAAAACGCAGCAGCCTTAATGCGAGCTGGTGCCCACATAATAAAATTAGAAGGTGGGGCTTGGATTGCCAATACAACAAAGCTGTTGGCAGAGCGTGGCATCCCAGTTTGCGCCCACATGGGCCTCACTCCGCAGTCAGTTAATCGCATTGGCGGATTTCACGTGCAAGGCAGAGACCCAGCTCAGGCTAACTCAATCATCGAAGAAGCCAAATTATTGGAGGCTTCGGGCGCCAATTTATTGTTAGTTGAGTGTGTACCAACTTCTCTAGGCAAGAAGCTCAACGACGCGGTAAACATACCCGTAATTGGGATTGGAGCCGGACCGGATACCACCGGTCAAATTATGGTACTTCACGATGTTCTGGGAATTTCACCGATAACACCAAAGTTTGTTAAAAATTTTTTATCTGAATCAACAAATGGCATTCCGGGCGCCATCAAAGCTTATTCCGACGCAGTAAAATCAGGTGCGTTTCCCGGCCCAGAGCATTGCTTTAATTAGCCCATCCAACGTGGCGAGTTTTGTTAAAAGTAACAAAAGTATTATGGATACAGTCACAACACGAGCCCAGCTCATTGCGGCATTAAAAATGCAGCGAATCGAGGGAAAAACAATCGGTTTTGTGCCCACAATGGGTAATCTCCATGATGGTCATATTTCCCTTATCAGGCAGGCGAAGACTCAATCCGACTTTGTTGTTTGTTCGATTTTCGTAAACCCCCTCCAGTTTGGTAAGAATGAAGATTTAGATGCCTATCCTCGAACCTTAGCTGAAGATAGGGCTAAGTTGACTGAAGCAGACTGCGATCTTCTATTCACGCCAGAGGTAAGTGAAATTTACGGAAACGATGCTGAATTCGAAACTATCGTACGTGTACCAAGGATCAGTGAGCAATTTTGTGGAAAGTCTCGACCAGGCCACTTTGATGGCGTAGCAACGGTTGTTAGCAAGCTTTTTAACATGGTCATGCCCCACCATGCCTACTTTGGGCTTAAAGACTATCAGCAGTTTCTAGTCATCAACAAAATGGTCAAAGACTTAGCTGTACCAATTGAGATAATTGGAGTGGAAACCATACGCGAGCGAAACGGATTGGCTATGAGCTCGAGAAACAATTATCTCAGTCATACACAGCGCGATATCGCAGCAAGCCTGAATCGAGTGTTGTTGACAAGCAAGGAGGCAATTCTCGCTGGAAATCGCGATTTCTCTGCCATTATTGCTCAAGGGGCAAAGCTACTTAATGAATCGGGGATGGTGTGCGACTATCTCGCTATCTGTAACGCAGATGACCTCTCCCCAGCAATTGACTCATCGAGAAGACTTGTCATTCTAGCGGCAGCCTATCTAGGAACTACGCGCTTAATCGACAATATTCGATTCGCGCTAAATGGGGCTAGCGGCGACTAAGTTCACGAATTTCGCGACTGGTGTCAGTGCTGAGCTTCGAGTAGAGTTATCGACATAATGAGCGCGCTACTCAAGCTAACGCGGGAGTGAGCTCAGTTAACCTTTGTGGCAATCAGCCAAATTGCACCGCCCAGTGATAAGTGAGTTAAAGTATGACTAGTGAAAAAATATTCCCTGTGACAGATAGCATTGCTCATAAAAGCCATCTTAATCCGGAGACATTTGAGCAACTTTACCAGCGTAGTCTCGACAATCCTCAAGAATTTTGGGCAGAACAAGCGGGCGAGCATTTGCATTGGCATAAGCCATGGCAATCAGTGTGTTCGGGGACATTTTCTGATGCAAACTCCAAATGGTTTAGCGGCGCTAAACTTAATGCGAGCTACAACTGCATAGACAGACACCTAGAACGTAAGGCCAATGAGTCGGCAATTATCTGGGAAGGCGACGACCCAGCAGAGAGTATGCACATCAGCTATCAAGAACTCCATGATAGTGTTTGCCGCCTCGCGAACGCGCTGAAATCGCGAGGAGTTCGAAAAGGAGATCGGGTTTGTATTTACATGCCAATGATACCAGAGGCTGCTTACGCAATGTTGGCATGCGCACGGATCGGCGCCGTCCATTCTGTCGTATTTGGTGGTTTCTCACCCGAGTCAATTAAAGACCGAATTCTCGACTCGGATTGTCAAGCAGTAATCACTGCGGATGAAGGCGTGAGAGGCGGTAAAACCATCCCTCTTAAGGAAAACGTAGACAAAGCGCTGATGAACTGCCCCAACGTTCACACAGTGATTGTAGTCAAACGAACCAATGGGCAAGTACCTTGGAATGAACCTCGTGATGTCTGTTACCACAAAATAACAGAAAGAAGCGCGAGTACTTGCGAACCCGAGCCCATGGACGCAGAAGACCCTTTGTTTGTCCTGTACACATCTGGCTCCACTGGAAAACCGAAGGGTGTTTTGCATACTACTGCCGGCTATCTATTGGGGGCATGTATCACTCATAAATACGTATTCGACTACCACGACGGTGATATTTATTGGTGCACTGCTGATGTGGGTTGGGTAACGGGCCACTCCTACATTGTCTATGGGCCATTAGGCAACGGTGCAACTACGCTCATGTTTGAAGGTGTGCCTACCTACCCCACCGCCTCAAGATTTTGGAACGTTATAGACAAGCACCAAGTAAACATTTTTTACACCGCTCCAACTGCAATAAGAGCATTGATGTCCCAAGGCGACGAGCCTGTAAATCAAACCAGCAGGCGGTCTTTACGTATTCTTGGCTCTGTAGGTGAACCGATCAATCCTGAAGCATGGGAGTGGTACTACCATGTAGTGGGTTCTAGTCGTTGCCCGATTGTAGACACTTGGTGGCAGACTGAGACCGGCGCAATTATGATCAGTGCCGTGCCTGGCGTTACGGCGCTAAAACCCGGATCCGCTAGCAAACCATTTTTTGGTGTTAAAGCTGAGTTAGTTGATGCTGACGGTAATATACTTAATGGGGCCGCTACAGGAAATTTAGTGATATCTCAAAGTTGGCCGAGTCAGATTCGCTCAGTCTACGGCGATCATCAACGTTGTGTGGATACTTATTTTACTCCCTACCCTGGCTACTATTTCACAGGAGATAGCGCGAGAAGAGATGCCGACGGGTACTATTGGGTTACAGGTCGTGTCGATGATGTGATAAATGTTTCGGGTCACCGTCTAGGCACTGCGGAGATAGAGAGCGCTCTAGTATTGCACCCAAAGGTTGCCGAAGCCGCTGTAGTGGGCTTCCCTCACGACATAAAGGGCCAAGCAATTTATGCATTTGTAACCTTGATGACCGGAACGGAGGGTTCCGAAAGTCTGAATGACGAGCTGCGAAGCTTTGTTGGGCAAGAGATTGGGGCGTTTGCGAAACCAGAAATCGTCCAATTTGCACCAGGTTTACCCAAAACCCGGTCTGGTAAAATCATGCGTCGCATATTGCGTAAAATTGCGGCTAACGAATTGGATTCACTAGGCGATACCACAACTTTAGCGGAACCTGCGGTGGTCGATCAATTAATTGCCAACAGAGTGAGCACCTAGCTACGAACTATGTCTACCTATAACGTTACAGTAAAGTGGCAGCTAAATGATGCAGAATTTCTAGACAACACCTACTCTCGGGCTCATGAATGGCTGTTTGACGGTGGTCTCACGGTGCCTGCGTCTTCTTCCCCCCAAATAGTGCCGACACCTATGTCGGTGGCGGGAAATGTAGACCCAGAGGAAGCCTTTGTCGCAAGCGTGTCCTCCTGCCATATGCTGTGGTTTTTATCTCTGGCCGCCAAAGCCGGTTTCAACATCAAAACTTACACCGATCATGCGATGGGCAGGATGGGGCTGAATCAAGACGGGAATGTGGCCATGCTGGCGGTTGAATTGGACCCCTTAATCATTCTTGAAAACGGGCAGCAGCTTTCATCCGCCGATGCCCGCAAATTGCACAGCAAAGCCCACGCACAGTGTTTCATAGCTAACTCGGTCTGCACACTAATTACGGTAAAAAACTGTTAAACATGAGCATGATCAATTATTTAGGCAGACTGCGACTGACACTCGCCAAGGAAGATTCCAAAATCATAAAGGCTGTTTACTTTGTTGCGACTCTTTTCCCTCTAACTTTACAGGGCTGCATCACGCTATTGGTGACTACATTTGCACTTAGCATTTATGGCTATGGCGCAATGGACTTGATTGTATTTTCACTCGCGATATGCGGTTTAAGCATATTGGTGTTTTGTCTTTTTTGCTCAATTATTAGCGGCATTATTATTCAGCGAAAGATTCATAAAAACAGTGCACTTAAGACCCACAAACCCATTCGGATTGAAGCCGGCTATCCGAATGAGACCGGCTTCACTTTACCGAGTTTTGGCTTTTTCCCGCTTGTAAAACTAAGTTGGAAAGTAGCCTATCCCAGCTTGGTGCAGACGCGAATTAAACTAAACGAAGAAAATGAACTGTGCGAAGAAATAATACCCGACAAAAGATTCCATACTGAGAAGATAATTAGGGAATTTGTAGTTGCTGATGTGCTGGGTTTTTCCCGCTACGCCTGGCGCCAAGAACAATCCATTACCGCCCGCGCTCTGCCAAAAACTAATTCTTTGAAATCCTTACCATTACTTCCCTCTATGACTGCCGAGGATGGCATTCCCAATCCTGCGGGTGCCCCAGAGGGCGATAGAATGGAAATACGTCCTTACGCGCCGGGAGACTCCATTAGACACATTATGTGGAAGGTATTTGCGCGAAATCGGCAACTCAATGTTCGGCTACCAGAAAAAAGTGTATTCCAAAGCAAGCGTACCATTGCTTATTTGCTGAGCAGCCCTAATGATGAGGCTGCTGCTGCAATTGCTAGAGTTGCAGTCGAATCGAAAGCCTTTGGCGAGGATTGGGCCTTCGCAGCAGATGGGAGCGAATTACCGTGCACCACCATTGATGCCGCACTTGATGCGATAGCCAAATCCAGAGCATTAGAAAAGCCGTATAGCTATGGACTGGACAATTTTTTACGCCAAACCACCGGAACTGCCGGTACTCATTGCATACTTTTTGCAGCTGCAGAGCATAGCCCTTGGGTAGATCGACTTGGAAAGACTATGGCTCGCTTTCCCGGCCAGTTCTCACTAATACTGGCAACTGATGGCTTTAGATCCGAGACTCAAGCTAGCCTCTGGCAGAAATTGCTTTTGAGAGGCTATGACGATTCCGAACTACATGTCCCTTCTATGCCAGATCTTAGGATGCTGTTGACCAAGATGGGTCAGTTAGTAGAATCAATTTTAGTGATTGACCGCAGAAGCGGACAAAGTTTTGATAAAAGTCTAAAACGCGCATAGTCGCCCCAGTGAGCTAGGCAGACATTAATAGACCATGAGGCTCCATTTATGAATAACAGGCTGAATTACCCTGCCATAGGCATAGCCCCCGCTCTGCTGCGGTCTCTCATTATTGGCGCCAGCTTTTGGATTGTGAGCCTATCCCTGACGGTGGTTCAAGGTTCTATCGCGGGATTCGCCGGATGTATGACAGCCTGCCTAGTTGCTGCTTGGCTATCCCATCACCCGGTTTTTATTGCATTGAGAACTCCTGTTGTGGCGATCGCTTTGGGTGCGCTGTTGTTCTTTGGCATGGCGCTCGCTCAATTTACCGTCAGCAGTTCAATGTTCGCCAAGCTGCTTCTCCCTATAGGCGCATTCAATTTAGCTGAAATCATAAAATGGGCTTTCCTTGCATTTTCCACTACTGCCCTACTTCGCTTATTCGCCCTCAGAACGACTTGGGGATCGGTATTAGAAATCTGTTTTGTCGCAGCAGCAGTGGTGATCACATTAGCAGCCCATCGCAATGGCATGATCCACCGCCCATTCTTCATCGGCGATTTTGCCCTAATTCGAGGAATCGATCCTTCCAATATACTATTACTCTTCGGCTGTGGCGCAGTGCTGGCGCTCTCGGCTCTTTTGATGATGGAAAATCAGCACAAGAGGTTACCTTATCATTTTACGGTGATAGCACTTCTCTGCTTTTCTTTAGTGGGCTATGTGCAATTTTTTGGCATGCCTTCACCTCAAATGACCGACGATTTAGGGCTAACTGGCGCCGAAGGCGCACAGGGTAGCTCTAGAGATGAAAACCCTTTTCAAGATAGCGAAAACACAGCTGACGATAAGCAGGCGCCAGTAGCGGTTGTCGTATTCCGCGATGATTATGAGCCCATAAATGGGTCCTACTATTTCCGGGAATCAGCCTACTCACAGTTCAACGGCACAATGTTAGATTTTACAACTCGCGGCGACATGGATATTGACCTTATCAAAAACTTGGCAAGCTCAAGAATAGAATCCGAGCAATTGCCAGACTCTCAGGCACCGCGAAAATCTGTTCGAACTACCATTGGCACTCTTGTGCCTCATCGTTCTCCTTTTGGACTAGACAGTCCTATCGCCTACGAAAATACGCCTAACCCAAACAATTTACGCTTTAAGCGAACTTATGATGCCTACTCCCTAGTGCCAGAATTTGATTTTGACTATCTATTGGGCCAGGAAACAGGCCGCGAGGATTGGTCTGATGAGATTTGGAAGGAGTATCTAACTCTTCCAGCTGACCCCAGATATCGTCAACTGGCTGAAGAACTCACTGCTGGCTTAAAGCCAGAGTTTCGTGACGATCCCTTTGCGAAAGCGTGGGCAATAAAAACCTATTTGGATGAGAACGGAATCTACAGTTTAAAGAACGCGCACGCTTACGAGCCAGATCCGGCGGCTTCTTTTCTATTCGGCGATTTAACCGGTTACTGCATGCACTTTTCTTTTGCCGCCACTTACCTATACCGCAGTATTGGTATTCCTGCGCGAGTGGGTATTGGCTATTCAGTTCCAGCCTCAAATCGCGGCGGTGGCTCTTCGCTACTTATCCAAGCAATTAATGGCCATGCTTGGCCTGAAATCTATTTCAAAGATATTGGCTGGGTAATAGTAGATCCTGCTCCGCAACAAACGTTGGTCGACATGACCACAGATCCACAAAATGAATTACAGCAACTGCTGGGAGACATGCTAAGGGAAGATTCTGCTTTTGATGACTTTTTGGCATCACAACAATCCCCTCTGATAAACCTGAATACCATTATAGCCATTATCGGCTCGCTGATAGCAGCACTGCTTATTTCAGGTTACACAGTGAAATACTATCGCTTGTGGATTCCGGCCCGGGCGACTAAAAAGAATGCTCACATTTTGAACTATAGAGCTGCGGTAGACGAGCTTGCCTCCGTTGGAGTGTATCGTCAGTTTGGCGAGAGTCGGGAGGCTTTTGCAAAGCGAGCGAGCGCCTATGCACCTAGCCTAGTGCCATTAACCGCCGAGCATCTGAAAAGCGCTTTAGGACCCCCTGATAGAACTAATTCTGATTTAGAGTCGTGGGCGAATTACAGAAAATCATTTCACAAGGAATTGACCACTAGCATCAAAACTTGGAGGAGGATTTGGGCCATTGTTAATCCTTTCCCTTGGCTTTGGTCAAAGTAAGTATGCAATCAAGCGCCAACCAAAATTTGGAAAACACGATGACTCAAGAATTATCTACAGAACTATCCCAGAGCCCTATGCCAACGCCCTCTGCTGCCGAGGCTAATGGTTTGCAAGAAGCGGCCAAAGTATTAAATACGCTACAGGCCGCGGTAAAAGCGCAAGTTTTAGGTAGGGATGATGTAATTGAACTGGCATTGATTGCACTAATTGCCGATGGCCACGTGCTGCTTGAAGATTTTCCAGGATCAGGAAAAACCACGTTAGCCAAAGCACTTGGTGAAGCGATTATAGCTGACAACACAGCCCCAAGCGCCGCCATCGCTCCTTTTCGACGCATTCAATTTACACCTGACCTGCTACCTTCTGACGTGACTGGAGCGCCAATTTTTGACAGCAATAGTAATGATTTCCATTTTCGCCACGGCCCTCTTTTTGCGCACGTAGTGCTAGCAGATGAAATCAATCGCACATCGCCCAAAGTTCAGGCAGCAATGCTTGAGGCCATGGGAGAAAAGCAAGTTACAGTTGATAACGTCACCTACCAGCTCGATGAATTGTTTTTTGTGATTGCTACTCAAAACCCTTTAGACCTCGTTGGCACCTATCCTTTACCGACGCCACAATTGGACAGATTTCTGTTTAAAATCACCATGGACCATATTGATCGCAACGCAGAGCTGGAGGTTTTGAATACATTCAAAACTAGAAAAGACTCCAGCATTGAAAAATTCACGGTAACTCGCAGCCAGGTTTTAGAGGCGAGAAAGACTATCGAAGATACAGTATTCATAAGTGATGCTGTTAAAACTGCACTGGTTGATATATCCAGAAGCCTACGAGATGACGATAGAGTACTGCAAGGAAACTCGACCCGCAGCTTGGTCTTGATGTTGCCCGCCCTGCAAGTCTGCGCGACCATCAGAGGCCGCGACTATGTAAGTGCTGACGATATCGATTTACTGCTTCCCCGCGTATTGCAGCACAGGGTAGAACTGGCACCAGGAGTCGCTGAGTTCTCAAAAGTGTTGAAAGACAATATGCGTCTCGCAATGGAGCAACTGGCTCGAGGCACCCTTTCTTAATGCCAAATCGAATGACAAATGGGTGTTGTCTGCGCCGTAATTTCTACCAGCTTGCTGCAGTGCTAATAATTACTCTGCCCTCTTCATATCTGCATGCTCAAGATAGCGACAGCTTCGATGACATTACTATTCCTCAAATTCGTGCACCCCTGTGCTTTGGCATGAGCGGAGTCGCCGAATTTGAAGCGTTGGAAATCTGCGATGCACTCTACTTAAAGCAGACAGTAAAGGCACGTGAACTAGCTCAGCAGTGGCTACTAAAATCCCCCAACTCGCCTGCGGCGCAATTTGCCTTTAGTGAGGTATTGTTTACCGTTGAAGGCAATATGGCTAGAGCCCTCTTCCATCTTAATAAAGCGGAGGAATTAACCGCTTACTCCAGTTTAGATGAAGCCATCGAGTCTGGTAATCTCCAATGGCATTATCTTACCTTGTCCCAACTTTCCTATGTGCATCAATTGATGGGAGATCAAGAAAAGTCTCTCGCCTACCTAGATCTAATTAGTGAAATTTATGGTCAGGACGTTGAATCATTTCGCGGCTGGCCACTTATAAAACTTAAAGATTTCGAAGCGGCTCGGATAAGCGCTAATAAAGTGCTTGAGGAAACCACGGATGAAAGAGCAAGATCTCGTGCTTGGAATACACTATGCGCAGTGGAGCTTGCCAGTTTAGCCCCCATTGCATCAACTAACGCCTGCGACCTTGCCATAAGTGAAGATGAAACTGTCGATAGCAACACTGAAACTGATACGGTTTATCTCAGCAATGCTGCTGAAGTCTCTCTTAGTCTTTTACAAATCGATAAGGCCGAAGCTTACTTGGACCGAGCCACTCGCTACCTTGACCCCGACAGTGTTGCTGACCCTTGGATTTACAAACTCTACTTAACCATGAATCAAGGCAGGTTTGACGAGGCACGAGCAGCGCTAGATCGCATGCTTGTTTGGCGAAATCAACAAGAGCCTATTGTTAGCGCCATGAATAGAGCCGAACATTTTTTAGTCAGCGCAAATTTTCTTTTACTAGCAGGCTACGCCGAAGATGCAATAAAGCTTTCCATGACGGCTCTCAATCAACCGGACCGAAATGGCTCTTATAGTGCAGATGATTCTCAAAAAGACTCTTACGCCGCACTAGTAAACATGATGGCGAATCGAGCTCAATATGAAATTGAGCGCGAGCGAATTTCGACTTTAGGATGGTTTGAATCGATTCCCACTAAAATCGATAGCTTTGGGTTTTTAATAGACGGTTGGCAGGCTGAAAGGCGGGCGGCATCTCTATTTGCTGGGTTCGAGACTCTGCAAAATCGCCTGCGACCCTATGCACCTTTAGAAGTGCACATACCAGAGTGGGTTGAACCAGAAATTATCAGAATGATGGGAACCGGCATCATGCTCAACGTTCTGGACGAAGCTCGGAACAACGGGGCGTTTCAATTGAATGAGGGCTATTATTTTTCTTACAGGGCTGAAGCCCTCGCACTAAACTCGAATTATGAGCAAGTGGTTATTGCGGCTTCCCAGGCTCTACGCTTATTACCAGCACAAGAGGTATTACTTCGTGCCAGAACATCTGCGCGAATGGCAGATGCCTATTGGGCGTTAAATGATTTTGAAAAGGCTGCAGAGTTTTACGAACTTGCTTACAGACAAGACCCTAGTGTCATTCGGCGAGTTTCAAGCGCCCTCCCGGCACAAGTTGAATCCGATAGCTCACCACTTGGTAATGAAATCACAAATTTGCTCAGAAAATCACCTCGATTTAAACCTTACAGCGGGGGGCTCAGGGTACAAGTTTCGATAGGTGAAAGCACATCTATCTGCATAAGTGACAATTCTGGGTCGAGTATTTCATGTTATTCGGTCAGCGCAGTGGAACAACAAGCAAAAGACCTAGGTGCTAAAGAGTTAGTTCAACAGTTTCATGAAAAGGTTTTTGGGCTTGGTTTTGATATAAGTAAAGCTCAGCGTTCCATGCTATTAGGCTCAAGCGTGATCCTAAGCTCTCAAAATGATGCCAATCTGCAACGCAATCGGGATACGGTATTACAAAGATAAGGTTTGGTTTAACCTCCACTCGACTAAAATCCTCAAATTATAAGGCAAGCTCGGCTGTTTGCATTAACTATGACTCATTCTCGATTAACTCACCTATCTAAAACGCTAATAGTCTTGCTTGCGGCAGCTTCAGCACTTGGCCCTTCCGCCATGCAAATTCTTTTGCCTGCGCTGCCAGTGATACGTGAATCGTTCACTGTGAGCACAGAAGTGGCACAACTAACTCTTAGCCTTTCCATGCTTGCTATTGCAATTGGAACACTATTCTATGGACCGATGTCAGATAAATTTGGCAGACGAAAAATAATGCTACTTGGTTTAAGCATTACAATCATAGGGTCAGTATTTTGCTATTTGGCTCCAACAATAGAGCTACTTATCGCAGGGAGAATTGTGCAAGCCTTTGGTGGAGCGGTTGGGCTTGTGCTTGCTCGCGCTATCGTGCGCGATGTGTATGGTGCGGATGAAGCGGCACGAGTAATCGCGACACTCGTGATGGTTATGGTAGTTCTGCCAATGCTATCTCCAGCTCTTGGTGGCGAACTTTTGTCAAATTTCGGTTTTAAATCGGTTTTTGTTGTTACTGCGTTTATGTGTTTTATTGTCCTTGCGTTTCTTGTTTGGAAACTACCAGAAACAATAGAGGAGACAGTTCCCTTTACCGGCGTAAAACCCATGCTGTTTACTTTCGTCACCCTGCTAAAATCGAGAGCATTTTGTGGATATGGTTTTTGTGTTGCCTTCGTATCAGTCGTGTTTTTTAGCTTCATCTCAGCTGCGCCGGAAATCATGGTATCGGTACTCAAACGACCACCTACTGAGTATGGTTACTATTTTATTATCATTCCATTAGGCTTTATGACTGGCAATTATGTAGCGCGTTACTTCAGCAGATCACTGGGAATGAATCGACTAATAACCATTGGCGCATCAATAGGGGTAAGTGGGATTGCTCTGGCAATCATGATTCAACTATTAGGCTACCACCAACCTATTGCGCTTTTTGCGCCGATTGCGCTCGCAGTCTTTGGCAATGGAATTACGCTTCCCAATGCGCAAGCCGCCGCAATTAACGAATTTCCCCGCCTTGCGGGCAGCGCATCCGGTTTAACCGGCTTTTTACAGATGTCTTTTTCTGCAGTCGCAGCGCAACTTGTCGCAGTAATATTTAATGGCTCAGTCTATCCATTGCTTTTCTTAATGCTGCTAGCATCCCTCTTGTCATTGTTTTGCTTTCGACTTGGGCTGGCAAGTCGTTCTTAGAACCATAGACTAATGAACAAGCCCTGAAAGCTGTAACGTAAAACTTTCTTCCTCCGCCGGCTGAAGACAACGGAGGTCAAGAATTAGCGCCCCGTCATGTATCCTGCCTATCACAGGAATAGGCAAGTTTCTAAACGCGGCACTAAGACTTGTAATAAATGCGTCTTTACCTGTAGCCCCCGCATCTGGCTCGACAACTATTGCCCAGCTATGAATTAAATCTAGGGGCAATGCACCGCTGCCGATTTGGCTCTTACATTCAGCTATTTTCACCAATGTAGAGGGCGGCAATGCCTCTCGCAGATGGGGCAGCAGCCTTTTGGCCTGCTGCTCTATATCTTCGGATGAGCGTGTTAGATCTCGCAGAATAGGTAGCCTAGTTGTTAGTCGATGCGGGTCTTTATATAGACGCAGCACTTCAACCATGCCGGCCATTGTCATTTTGTCCACTCGAAAGGCTCGCTTGAGAGGATTGCGTTTTATGTTATCAATTAAGTGTCTATTTCCAGCGATAATGCCGCATTGCGGACCGCCCAATAGCTTATCACCGCTAAAGGTTACCAAATCTGCTCCTTGGGCGAGGGTCTCTTGAACTGTTGGCTCATGGGGTAACCCGAATTTTGACAAATCGACTAGGGTACCGCTACCTAAATCGGAAACATAGGGCACTCCTTTTTGAGCACAAAGAGCACTAAGGTCGGCTTCTGACACAGAATTAGTAAAGCCTTGAATTTCATAGTTACTTGTATGCACTTTCATTACAGCCCCTGTTTGCGGGCCAATAGCGTCTGCAAAGTCTCGTAAATGAGTTCTATTCGTTGTACCCACTTCCTTCAAGATTGCGTTGGCTGAACGCATTACGTCAGGGATTCGAAATGCCCCGCCTATTTCCACCAATTCGCCGCGAGAAATAATAACTTCCTTCTGCAATGCTAATGAGCTGAGAACCAACACGACCGCCGCCGCGTTATTGTTCACAACGGTGGCTGCCTCTGCTCCCGTTATGTCGCAAATTAGTGACTCTAAATGACTATCACGGTCACCTCGCTTTCCGCTGCCTAAATCAAATTCTAGATTCGAGGCTTGGGCCGCCACCAAGGCGATTGCATTTACCGCCTCACTCGGCAGCTTAGCTCTTCCCAAATTTGTATGAATCACTGTGCCGGTTAAGTTAAAGACCGGTACCAAGCTTGTGGATGCTGACACTTCGAGCTCTTTTTTAATATCATGGCAAACCTTCGAAAAAATCTGCTCACTGTCTCGCCCTTGTATAAAGTCGGGATTAACTAAAATCCGGTCTCTAATTTGGTCGAGAGTCTTATTCGCTATTCGCTTTAGTTCGTTATGTCCAACGATATCTAGCTCGTTTGCCAACTCGCCCGCCTGCAACAACTTTTCAATTGACGGCAACAATCTAAATGCTTGCTGTTTAGAATCCATCTAGTACATCACTGTAAATGAGAATTGTGAGCCAATCTACGGAATATAACTCCGCTTGGCAAGCCTGAGACTCACGGTATAAGCTTGCTTTAACATTCCTTCACCGCTTACACTCATGAACAAACACAGTCAGGCCAACGATCAATCTCATGGATCAGAAACCACATCTTATCATCGTCAATAATTTTCATAGCGACACAGTTGCACGCCTAGATGCTCTCTATAACACACATCATCTTTGGAAAATTGGCGCTCAGGAAAGAAACGCGCTACTCGAAGAACTTGATGGGAAATGCAGCGTTGCCGCGACTGCTTCATGGACCTGCGATCCCGCCATCTACAACCTTAGATCATTAGAGCTAATTGCTTGTTTTGGAGTCGGAGTTGATGGGATAGATTTTCAAAAAGCGAAAACCTTAAACGCCAAAATAAGTAATACTCCAGATGTGCTAAATGACGCCGTCGCAGATCTGGCGATAGGAATGTTGATCGCTATCACTCGTAATCTGGTTAGAGCTGATGACTATGTGCGCAGCGGCCAATGGGCAGAAAAAGGACCGCTACCATTTGGAGATGGCATTCAAGGCAAAAGACTTGGTGTACTAGGAATGGGCCGCATAGGAGAGGCAATTGCGCGGCGAGCCGAGCCCTTTGGCTTAGCAATTAACTATCACAATCGATGGCCAAAGAACTCGCCCTATACGTACTTCGATACTCCAAAGCAGTTAGCCACCGAGTCCGACATTCTCATCTGTGTCTTACCCGGTGGGCATGAAACACAGCATATTGTGAATCTTGAGTTGTTGACCGCGCTAGGACCTGAAGGCTATTTTATCAATGTTGGTCGAGGTTCAAGTGTTAATGAAAATGATTTGGCAACCGCACTCACTGAGGGATTAATTGCTGGCGCAGCCTTGGACGTTTACGCCAAAGAGCCTCTTACAAATACGAGCCTAGTTGAACAAAAAAACCTTCTGCTGCTCCCCCATATTGGTAGCGCAACTCAACAAACGAGAAAAGCGATGGGCGAACTCGTTATCTCAAACATAGCTGCCCACCTAGATCAAAAGGCGTTAATCAGTGAATATGAGTATTTATGATTCTACAAGAAACCGTTAACTCATTTTGCCCGTACTGTGGTGAAAACATTGAGCTATTAATTGACGGCTCTATAGACGAACAAACTTACATAGAAGACTGCCAAGTATGTTGTCGCCCAATAGTTATCTACGCAATTATCGGAACGATGGGTGAAATATCCATTGAAACTCGCACTGAGGATGATTGACAATACTATCATTCCAAAATATGAAAATAGATAAACTTGGCGTCATTATCATACATCATTTGGAAGTTATTTCTTTTTAGCTCGTCCCCATGCAGATCAATTTCAACAAATAGATCTCTGTATGATGGACTCAAAGAGTTATAAACAACCTCTTGTACTATCAAAATGTGAAAATCGCTTAAACCTAGCTCATTGGCATGACGAGTGAAAATATTCCAAAGCACAGGCTGCTTTCGAAGCTCTTCGTATTTTGATGCTTGAATTAATGCTTCACCAAAAAGGTCATACGATCTAATACCACCACTTTGAAACGTGCCTTGAACCGAATTGTAAGCGAGCCCCATCGCTGCCTTAATCGGTCGCGAGTAATTAAACTTCTCCACTTCTACATTGAACGCCTCAAACATCGACAATGCCGTGGATACAGCACTATCTGCCAAAGAACGAGAATCTACGGGTAAAAACGGGTAACCAATAGCGCTAATAAACCCATCGCCTGTTTCTTTTAAGCGAAAAGCTTGAGAGCGGAGCGGGTTATGTTCATAACCCTTCATACATATCTGTAAAAAAGACTGGAACACACCCATAAAAAATTCCTGCGTTCGCTCGTGCCTAATCTCACTGGACTTTTGAACATCAAACACATTTATGATGCCTTTGCCTTCTTTAAGTGGCATGGTGTTTTCGAGCTCATCACCGAGTTTTATCCGCTCCAACTGATGGGGGTAGACAAGTTTCGACAACTGATTATAGAGATGTTGGCGAGTATCAGCGTCAGTAGATTTGAGATAAAAACGGGCAGCAATCGCTTCAAAGAAAATCCAACCTGTAACTGTCCCGGCAAGAAAACCCTGGAGTAGCGGCAAGATGTTCAATTCAAGAAAAAGTGGATCAGCTAAATAAAGGGAAAAAGCAAACAATGCGGCGAATACGATGTTCCGCAATACTGTAAGCTTGTAGCTGACACTGTATGAGAAGGTTATGCTTAACAACAAAATCATATTTACTTGACCTGAAAGTTTCAAGTATACGTTGGGTTCCAGTATTTCTGGATCAGACCCAGACACAACCAAATATATTGTGAGTGCATAACTTAGTAGTCCCAGCAAGCATAATGCGTCTAACACTCTTGGACTATATTTATCTAACGTGGAATGGATATACGTCGCAACCGGGAAAACAATTATCAATAAGATGGGCAAGCTATAAGAAAACAATAATTTGGTCGCATTCGGGTTGCTATCTATCAAGGCGTTATAGGAAGTCACTGCAGAGGAAAGAACCATAAGCAATGCTACGGTCCTTCCAGGCCAGCTTGAAAGAGCCGTAGAGGCATCATCTCTTAGCTCATTTCTGAAATCCGTCAAATGTTCAGAACAATACTTTGAATATTCTGCTCTTCTAGATTTAGTGTTTTCCATATTACAAAGTTCTTAAGACTAAATTAACACACTGTTGGTTCACTGCAGCAGCTATTTTCAGGATATGCACTACTTAACTAGCCTCAACTGAACTTAATTTCCTACAAGCTAGGAAACGGCAGCTAACACTTTTACTTTAGAGTCTATTGAAATACCAAATCAACCTAATCACTTCTATACCACCATATTCGTTAGAAAAATATCTCAATCCCTAGCTTTCCCTATTTATTTCAATAAATATTAAAGCTGAACAGCGAAAAAACAACAAAATGACTTATATGGCTCTCGTTAAGTAACTATCCGAGCCCGATCTATTAATAACTGGCATCTCAATAGTATTATCACCGTGTATGGGAGATACGGTTTTGTTCCTCTACATTCTAGATTACACTCGGAAGCATACGTTTTAGCAAAGCTAAGAACGCATACAAATGCGAAAAGGAGTTCCAAAAATTCAATCAAATAAATTGCTATTTTCTTGAGGAACACATAATGAGCGCAATAAACTTTAAAACTATTACAGACGAAGCTACCACAGAGCTTTTTTTAGAAAAATTTGAGTACTTTACTGGCGTTAAACTCCCAATGGATTATGCTAGGAACAGCAAATTGGTAGGAGTTTTCTTACAAGGCAAATTGAGCGGTGGATACATGCTGGTCACAAAGCCAGAGTTCAGAAGTTTGGCATTTATCCCTAACGAGACTAAGGGCAGCAATAGATTTTTTGAAAATGATAAGTATGAAATGATGGAAGTTAATGGCTTGTGGATCGGTTCAAACATACGGACTCCTAAACAACAATTTAAAGTATGGCTAAACCTTATAATTGATATCTTTTCTTGCCGAAAGAATTATTTACTACTAATGTGTGACGCTCGAAACGAGAACATAAAACGCCTGCATAATCTGACTAAGCCCGTTTTCCTCTATGAAGGCCAACCCTTTGTAATGGCTGGTCAAAAAAGCGTCAACCGGATTCGTGTTTCCTATACTACTCGATGGAAAATGATAACAGGAATACCTAGCTACTTTGCACAGCTAAAGTCTCGACAGCAGCGATCAGCTACAACCAATAGAAGACTACTTGCAAGAGGATAAATGACTACATTGATCATGCCGAAATTTAAAACGATATTTGGCATAGGAAAATAGCAGCTATGGGAAGGGAAGCCCAACTGACTGTGATTAAGACCAGCCTATGCGACATCTAATGCGGCACCAAGTCACTACATTGTTAAAAAAAATGTGAAAACGGAAACAACATTGGAACATTCGTTTTATAGTCTTGATAAACTATAGAAAAAGCTCCCTCTATTATACTCCTTTCCTCTTGACGGGCTGAATAAACGTATATTCCAATTAAAACTAGACAAGAAGCCCAAAGATAAATGGAGCCAAAAAGAGAAGAGCTTGTGAGCCAAACTATCATGTAGGACAGATAGAACGGATGTCTCACTAGCCCAAAAGCTCCTGTGGTGAAGATCTGCCCCTTTACATCACTTGAAGCAAAATCGAGATCCCCAGCTGTTCTGATAGCCCACCAGAATAAAGTTAGTGAAAGCAAATACGCAATTAAGACGCAGAATGTCGCTAATAAAGAAATATTTTCCGATTGCCATAACAAACCGTAAGTAACACCAATTTGCACGAGCACCGCGGGGTCATTCAGGTAACTCACTAATTTTGACTTTTTCGTCGTTATCTTGAAGAAGCGGAATCTTGCCCAAATAAGGCTTACTATAATGGAGCTATAAACAATACCTATTATTAACTGGCTAATGACAGCCTCCATTTGCAATTTTTACGGTTCATTGGTTTGATTAGCTTAAACAGTCGACGGATATTACTCGAGCTTGCCCATTGCCTCAAATGATTAAAACTGTTGCGAACAAGGTTGTAAGCAAATCCAATAACACGAAGAAGCGAAAGGGCGGCAAAAAACACCAAATGGTTAGCTCTAAAACCCATGTTTTAGCTAAGTTTGGCTCACAAAACCAATGATGGTTTTACTTCCTTCCAATTTGCCCAATTCACCACCGAACGCTGGTTTACTGAAATAAAACCCCTCTGAATCTACCGACTGAAGGCTGGATTTTGGGGCTAATGTGCTTTATTCTGCCCTCCCCCTGAACGCTGGCAGCCAAGGTAAGTTATTCGTGCCTTAGATACCTCTAATAAACATGCACGCTTGGGGCGATTGCTCACTAATTTTTTGGGCATATGAATACAAAAACTGTCTTTAACTGGCTAAGACACAGCTAAAAATCGAGGATACAACGAAGTTATGACAGCTTCTCCAAAGAAAAAGACCAAAACAACCAAGAAACCAGTGTCCAAGACCACTAAGAAATATGTGTTTGCGTTCGGCAAAAAAACTGACGGCAACGCGACTATGCGCGAATTGCTTGGCGGTAAGGGAGCCAACCTCGCGGAAATGGCGTCTATAGGCTTGCCTGTACCCCCCGGATTCACCATTAGTACAGAGGTTTGTGGCTACTACTACGATCACAGCAAACAATATCCCGCCAGCCTCGCGGGCACAATTAAAACCTCAATTCGCGAAATCGAAAGTCAATTAGGCAAAAAATTCGGAGGCAAGACAAATCCCCTGCTGGTTTCAGTGCGCTCTGGTGCGCGAGATTCTATGCCTGGCATGATGGATACCATTCTAAACCTTGGCCTAAATGACGAAACTGTTGGCGGTTTGGCTAAGGTTTCTGGAAACCCTCGGTTTGCGTGGGATTGCTATCGACGATTTATCCAAATGTACGGCGACGTGGTGATGGGAGTGCAAGCCTCTAGCGAGTCGGAAGATGACCCTTTTCATCAGGTTCTGGATGCATTGAAAACCAGCCGTGGAGTGAAGGTTGATTCGGATCTTAAGACTGAAGATCTTCAAGAACTGGTAAAGCGCTACAAGCAGCTAATCGCGAAAAAGACCAAAAGCGCCTTTCCGCAGGATGTGATGGAACAACTGTGGGGGGCTGTAGGAGCAGTGTTCGGGTCTTGGAAAAACGAGCGAGCCATCCTCTACCGTCAGCAATACGCAATTCCTGCAGAATGGGGCACAGCGGTTAATGTTCAAGCGATGGTGTTTGGAAACGCAGGCAACGATAGCGCTACTGGAGTGGCCTTCACTCGCGATCCGGCCAATGGGAAAAAAGTATTTTACGGCGAATATTTAATCAACGCCCAAGGCGAAGACGTAGTAGCCGGAGTGCGAACACCCAACGCTATCGCAGACATGCAAAATGAGTTGCCAAAAAGTTACAAAGCGCTTGAAAAAGTGCGCACAAGGTTGGAAAAGCACTTCAAAGACATGCAGGACTTTGAATTTACCATTGAGAAAGGACGGTTGTTTATTCTACAAACCCGCAATGGAAAACGAACCGGGTTAGCTGCTGTGCGCATTGCAGTGGAAATGCAAAGAGAGCGGCTGATGAGCCAACAGGCCGCACTACTTAAGATCCCAGCAGAATCTATCGATTCGCTATTAGTTCCAGTTTTTGACCCTAAGTCTCTTAAAGCAGCTAACAAGATCGCGCAAGGCCTTCCAGCAGGCCCTGGTGCCGCCACTGGGCGCATTGCGTTCACTGCAGCAAAGGCAGAGATGGAAACAAAGAAAGGCAACAAAGTCGTTCTTTGCCGCACGGAAACTTCCCCTGATGACCTGAAAGGCATGTTGCATTCGCAGGGAATTTTAACATCGAGAGGTGGAGTCTCCTCTCACGCGGCTTTAGTCGCACGACAGCTTGGTAAAGTCTGCGTCTGCGGCGCAGGGGATATTAAGATCAATTATGAAAAAGGCACTCTCACTGCGGGTAGAACTGTGCTCAACGAAGGAGATTACATCTCAATCGACGGCAGCACTGGCAATATCTACAAAGGCATGATTGAAAGCGCGGACTCCGAAGTTAAGCGCGTGTTAGATGGCGGAATAAAGCCCGCCAACAGCTACACCTATGAACTTTTCCAAACAGTCATGGACTGGTCAGACAAATTCCGTACGATGAAAATCCGCACCAATGCTGACACCCCCAGCATGGCTAAACAAGCCGTCGCATTCGGAGCGGAGGGTATCGGACTTTGCAGAACCGAGCATATGTTCTTTGACGGTGATCGCATCGACTACATGCGCCAAATGATTCTTGCCGTGGATGAAGTGCAGCGTCGCTCAGCCCTTCGCAAACTGCTGCCCTTTCAAAAGAAAGACTTCTTAGGGCTGTTTAAAGCCATGAATGGCCGCCCAGTGACAATAAGACTGCTAGACCCTCCTCTGCATGAGTTTTTACCTCACGATGACGTAGTCAGAAGACAGTTAGCAGAAAAGCTTAATGTACCCTTAGACTTTGTCATTGAGCGCATAAAGGCGCTACATGAAGAAAACCCGATGCTTGGATGTCGAGGTTGTCGCCTAGGTATCTTGCATCCTGAAATAACAGAGATGCAAGCTCGCGCGATTTTTGAAGCGGCGGCACAAATTCTCAAGGCCAAGAAAAAAATAGCGGTTAAACCAGAAATCATGATACCTCTGGTAGGCTTCAGAGAAGAGCTGGCCGATCAATTGCGCACCGTTCACCGTGTTGCTAAAGAAGTAATGAAAGCACGAAAAGTCAAAATAGACTATTTGGTAGGCACCATGATAGAGGTACCTAGAGCTGCAATCACAGCTGATGAGATCGCTAAAGAAGCCGACTTTTTTAGCTTTGGCACCAATGACCTAACGCAAACTACCCTAGGTCTCAGCCGCGACGACATGGGCTTGTTCTACGACGAATATCAACGTAAAGAGATTTACAATCAAAACCCATTTGCCAGCCTTGATCAATCAGGCGTGGGCCAGTTGATAAACTTAGCTGTAGCGAAAGGACGCAGCACCAAACCTAACTTAAAGCTAGGTATCTGTGGTGAACACGCGGGCGATCCTGCATCAATTGGCTTCTGCCAACGAGCAGGGTTAGATTATGTCAGCTGCTCACCGCCTAGGGTTCCAATCGCAAGACTCGCTGCAGCGCAAGCCAAGCTGCGAGAAGCTTAAGAATAATCTAGTCAAGTAGTGGCGGCATCGGACATTCAATCGTTGCCGCTACTGCTCTTAACAGCTCCATCTCTATGGGTGATACTGACCCATCTGCGGTAATAATCTCGGCACAGGCTTTAAGGAATTTGGGTTTCTGCAATGGCTTAAGTTGGCATAAGGTTTCCGCTGAAGAATTAAGCAAACCAATACTAATTGACGCCAATGGAACAAGGCCAACCTCACTATCCAGCTTCATCTTACCCTGCTCAAACACTTGACTTACGCTCAAGCCATCTTGAGGGTCACAATACGCGATAATGGACATAACAACTGACGCCTCATCGACGGTATCGCTTAAATCTAAGTTACCCGAAGCACCTCCTTTCTTTTTCAAATGCACTGCATCAAGGTTCTGAATTACCATTTTTTGCAACGCCCATTCAAACAAACTCACCTTCCCATCAAGGCTCACTAAATGATCAACGTTTGTTTTAAAGCGTAAATATTGATGAGGTGACAATTGACGTAGACTGGATATCGCTATCGTGGCGATCGAGAAGCGGTCTGAACGTTCGATGTCCTGCCCACTATCTAGCAGTTGTTTCAATTCACAGGCAACACCCGTGTCTGCAGACTCATTTACGAACGCGACTTGAGTTTGCCTCGTAGAGGCATCGGTATGCAACAACAGAAAGTAAATTATCGCCCTAGCACCTGAAGGTTCTCTCGATGCATCCAAAAAAATCGCTGGTATGCCTTCGATCATTTTGTGAGCTGCCGCTAAATTTTCGTAACTGGGGTTACCAATTTGACTAATCATCTCATTGGTGACGAGAGCGCCACTGGTGCCGGCAAGAATCGCAGCTGCACGCAATTTAGCTGACGCAGATTGCCGAGCCTGTTCGCCGGCCGTATCCTCGGAATGATTTTTTGAGGCATTTTTGAGCAGGTCAAAACTACCATCCCAGCGAGGCAAGATAGCCCTTATGCGCTCATCAAGTGGAGGATGGGTCGCATAGAGTCCGCGCAATAACGAAGGTGTTGCCTCTTCAAACAAGGCGTGGCTTATTTCTCCGCTAGCAGGGTGCTTTAAATAGGAACGATTTGTACTCTGTGCTATTTGCATCAATGCGCCACCTATGCCCTCAGGGTTTCGGGTAAACTGGACGGCGGAAGCATCCGCTAGATACTCCCTTTGGCGACTAACAGCGGCTTTTATTAGGTTTCCAAAAAATACACCAACATAGCCGATCGTTAACAACCCTAGCCCAATGGCTACTTGCCCCCCGCTACCTTTGGAACGACGAGAGTAGCGCTGCGAGTTGAGCAAGTGACGCCCAACTATGCCAAGAATCAGAATGCCGTGTAAGATTCCTATAAGCCGAATATTGATTCGCATATCACCGTGCAGAATATGGCTAAACTCATGCGCGATCACGCCTTGCAATTGCTCTCTAGTTAGAGAATTTATAGCACCTCGTGAAACACCAATCACAGCATCTGCAGGCTTGTAGCCAGCGGCAAATGCATTGATGCCCTCTTCCTCTAGCAAATAGACAGGTGGTACAGGCGTTCCGGATGCTATCGCCATTTCTTCGACAACGTTTAGTACCTGCCGTTCTTTAAAATCATCAGTACCTGCAAGGAGCAGCTTACCGTCTAGCATCTCAGCAACTCGGGCCCCACCACCAGATAGACTCTGTATTTTGTAAAGGCTTCCAAACAAAACCACTCCAGCCACAGCAATACTGATTGCAAAAGACATTTCCCAGTCAATCTGAAAGCCGTCAACTGCCGCCATGCTTGTCATTTCAGTCGAAGCAAAGCCAAACACTATTAAAAACAAAAGATTAGTAATTACAATAAGTGACAAAACAGCTAGAGCGAAGAGCAGATATAATCTTCCGGTGTTTCGCTTAGCCGTTTCCTGAGATTCAAAAAAGTTCATGCGCATTAAACACGGTGACGTTGGTAAGTATTGAATTAGTTAGAACGATACTTTAGGCGCATCTTGTATTTCAGCACTGTCAGCAAACTCCAAAAGACTGGCATCACTGCCATGGCCGAAAAGCCCAGCAAAAATAATCGGCGGGAAGGATTGTCTATACGTGTTATAGGACATAACTTGATCGTTAAATGCTTGTCTGGCAAATGCTACTTTGTTTTCAGTCGCCGTTAGTTCCTCACTAACTTGCATCATGTTCTGATTTGCCTTCAAATCGGGATAGGCTTCCATTACCACATTCAATCTACTTAGTGCGCCGGTTAATGCACCCTCTTGGCTGGCCAAATCTTTAATCGCACTTGCACTGCCTGGGTTTGCAGCTGCCGCCGCTAGTCCATTCGCTGCGGCATTACGGGCAGAAATTACTGCTTCCAGAGTCTCCCTTTCATGGCTTAGATAGGCTTTCGCTGTTTCTACTAAATTAGGTATTAAGTCATATCGGCGTTTTAGTTGAACTTCTATTTGCGCAAATGCATTTTGGTATCTGTTCTTGAGGCTCACTAATTGGTTGTAGATGCCAACACCATAGAAAAACAGTACCGCCACCACCACTAAAAGCACAATCGTTGTTGTACCCATAATTGTTTACTCCTTAATTCTGTTTCAGGGACTCAAACCTTGGGGGCATTATTCCACTTAAATTCGGTCTTGTCGTTAAAACAGGATACCCTAGTGTCAAATCCACCATTTACTAGGTTTAAGTCCACGTAAAGAATCTGCTAAGCTCAACTGTCGCTCACACTCAAAGAAGAAAAATATGAGCCCTATAACTTTAGCTCTTTTGTCATTGTTCCCCATTCTTACTGTAGTGCTTTTCTTGGTTATTTTGCGCTGGCCCGCCAGTCGGGCTATGCCCATTGCCTATATAACAGCGTCCTTACTTGCCTTATTAGTTTGGCAATTGCCTGCCAGCAAGGTGTTGGCTGCGACCTTAAACGGGCTAATCGTAGCGGGAACACTAATTTATATTATCTTTGGTGCCATTTTGCTCTTAAACACGTTGCAGCAAAGCGGCGCCATTGGCGCGATCAGGCAGGGCTTTTCTGACATCACCCCGGACCGGCGAGTCCAAGTGATCATCATTGCTTGGCTTTTCGGGTCTTTCATTGAGGGCTCCGCGGGATTCGGTACACCCGCAGCCGTCGCTGTGCCACTGATGGTTGGGCTTGGGTTTCCAGCGATGGCTGCAGTCGTTGCGGGAATGATTATCCAAAGCACCCCAGTATCGTTTGGTGCCATGGGTACGCCCATTCTTGTCGGAGTGAGCACTGGCCTTTCTGCAGACCCAGACATGATTGACTATGCCCAGACTCTTGGCTTCACAGAATGGGACGAATTCTTAGGCTTCATTGGTGCTAAAGTTGCGCTCATCCATGCCTTGGCTGGCACGTTTATCCCGCTACTTGTGGCGGGGATTATGACCCGATTTTTTGGCGCAGCAAGATCATTTGCTGATGGATTTAAAATCTGGAAATTTGCCTTGTTCGCCGCCTTCGCAATGACTATCCCTTACTATTTAGTTGCAACTACCTTAGGCCCCGAATTTCCCTCAATGTTTGGCGGTATGATTGGCTTAGCCATTGTTGTATCAGCCGCAAAGGTTGGATTCCTAATGCCAAGAGCCGATGAAATTTGGAATTTCGAAGACAGCTCTTTGTGGGATGCCCAGTGGACCGGTCGGCTACAGCCCATAGATAATTTACCAGCACAAGCGGCTAAAATGAGCTTGCTAAAAGCATGGTCTCCCTACCTTTTTGTCGCGGGCTTATTAGTTCTGACAAGACTGCGCGCGCTAAATTTGGAGAGTATTCTGCGAGACGCCAACCCTTTTATAACCTGGTCATGGCCACAGATATTTGGCAGTGATATTTCCGCCTCTTTCCAACCACTCTGGTCTCCGGGAACGATTTTTATTGTTGTTTCATTACTCACTATATTCACTCACGGCCTGAAATTTTCTGCCTATAGGAATGCGTTCAGCAGCTCGGTAAAAACACTAATACCCGCCTCTGCAGCCTTAGTCTTTACCGTTCCAATGGTTCAGGTATTCATCAATTCTAGTGGCGGTGCTGCTGGGTACGAACAAATGCCTATAGCTTTGGCAGAGGGGGTTGCCAGTATCACGGGTTCCGCATGGCCTTTTTTCTCAACCTTTATCGGTGGGCTTGGTGCCTTTGTTGCTGGCAGCAACACCGTAAGCAATATGATGTTTAGCTTGTTTCAGTTTGGTGTAGGCGAACGAATTCTCGCTGATCCAACTTGGATAGTCGCTCTGCAAGCAGTGGGCGGAGCGTCCGGCAACATCATTTGTGTTCATAACGTAGTTGCCGCTTCCGCCGTTGCTGGACTGGTAGGCCAAGAAGGTGCGGTCATCCGTAAAACACTAGTGCCCTTTGCTTACTATGCATTGCTAACGGGATCAATTGGCTATGGCATTGTCAACTTGCAATCCGGTATATTTAATCTGGGCTTTATCGTCGCAGCCTCAATAGTAGCAACCTTGCTTTACTTCATCTTCAGGTTTAATAGCCAGGCCAAAATCTAACGCCATGACATACTTCAACAGTTTTCGGACCCCGGTTGACCGGCCCGGATGTGACTCGCGCGCCGAACCATGAGCAACCCAATCTCGAAATCTCAAACCCTTATAATTGCCACCGCCGGGCACGTTGATCATGGCAAGACATCTCTTGTGAAACTGCTTACCGGCACCGATACAGACACGCTAGCTGATGAAAAGGCACGGGGCCTCACCATAAACCTAGGCTACGCTTATCATCATTTTGTCGACGACAGCGCCGCAGAGCCAATAGAAACTACGATTGGGTTCGTCGATGTGCCAGGACACACAGACTTTATTAACAACATGCTTGCTGGGGTTGGTGGAGTTGACTGCGCCATGCTAATCGTTGCGGCAGATGATGGCATTATGCCTCAGACTAGGGAGCACTTAGCCGTTCTAGATCTCTTGGGTATTTCCAAAGGGCTTATCGTCATCACTAAGTCTGACAAAGTAGATGAAGAACAGCTAGGGCGAGTTAGAAATGATGTCTCAAAACTTGTATCCGCATCATCACTTGCTTCTTGCCCACTATTGGCTGTTTCAAGCGTAACTCTAGCAGGAATTGATCAGCTGCGAGCGTATCTACATAAGCTGCCAGCTCAATGCGCTCAAGACACAGATGAACTCGATAAGCATAATGCCCGTTACCTGGTTGACCGAAGTTTTAGTGCTAAAGGTATAGGTACTATTGTCACCGGAGTTATCAAGGCCGGCCGCGTCGCGGTAGGCGATACGCTGCTGAACTCACAGAGTAAGAAGCTAATTCGAGTTAAGTCCTTGCGAATGGATACGACTAATCTTACGGTTGCTTATAAGGGTCAGCGCGTCGCTGCCAACGTGACTGCCGAACACACCGAAGTGAGTCGAGGCACTTGGCTGAACGACCCTAAACTTTCGCATAAAATCTCACGCATTGATGTTCAATTAAAACTGCTAGATAGTGCCATAAACCTTCGTAGCAGCGCCCAATATCACTTGCATATTGGAGCTTCACATCGAATTGTGACTCTTTACGCACTGAGCTCACACTCTGACTTATACCAGCTGAAACTCAACCAACCCATTGTTTGCCAATTTGGTGATCGCTTTGTTATCCGAGACCCGGCATCGGTGCAAACCATTGGCGGCGGAATCGTACTTGATACCTTTGTGCCTCGCAGACAACGGGCTAGCGAGGAGAGACTGGCGTTTTTAGCTGCACTGCAAAACGCAGACAGCACCACGCTACATGCATTGATTAAAACGCAAAGTCGTGGCATCGATTTGCATCAATTCGTACTCTGCCGCAACCTGAGTGAAAGCTATGCCACCAACCTGATCAATAATATGGCTAACTGCACCGAGTTGCTGCCCACCGCAAATAGCGACTATCCAATCATGTTAGGAACGACATATTTTGGTGTTTATCGCGCCACTCTAATTAATGCGGTAAATAAATTTCAACAAGAAAATGTGAGCCTTCAAGGTATCAGCGAGCCCGCGCTCAGTCGATCAAGCAATATACCGGGAGACTACCGCTTATTTGCAGCCTTGGTGGCGAAGCTAATTTCTAATGGTGAGCTTAAGCGCAGTGGCACGCTCATCCACACGCCAAACCACACCACGGCGCTGAGTCGTGAGCAGCAAGATTTCCTCGCTAAGGTTCGCCCTATTCTGATAAAACATGGCAAGGTGGCACCTCGCACTCGAGAGCTTGTAGACTTTACGGGCATCGATCTCAAGAGCTTGGAGCGGATCCTTAAACAAACAACAAAAACGGGAAGCCTCATCCAGGTAGCAGACAATCGCCACTATTTGCCAGAGACTATCCTAGAATTGGCGGAGTTCACTGAACGGCTATCAGAAGAGTCAATAGGAGATGAAGGGTTTTCAGTCATCGAGTTTAGAGACCAATCAGGCATCGGCCGAAATTTATGTATAGAGATACTCGAATATTTCGATGCCGTTGGTTTTACTCGCAGGGACGGTAATAGCCGAATTGTGCGTACCGCAAAAGAAAATATCTTTAGTGGTTCTAACTAATGTAGAACCACTAAAGACTCCTGCCTCAATCAACTAGAAAAGGTTTGCGCTTTACCTCTAAAGAGGATGCAGCACAACCGGTAGTTTAGAGTAACCTTTGACGAAGCTTGAGTATATTCGCTCAGGCTGCCCTACTACTTCTACAAAATGAAAGCGTTTCAAAATCTCTTCCCAAAGAATTCGTAACTGCATTTCGGCAAGTCTATTTCCCATGCAGCGGTGCAATCCAAAACCAAAAGAAAGATGCTGTCTGGCATTGGGCCGATCAATAATAAACTCATTGGCGCGATCTATAGATTCCTCGTCCCGATTTCCAGAGGCGTACCACATAACCACTTTATCGCCGGCCTTTATTTTCTGACCACCGAGTTCGGTATCTTTAAGAGCAGTACGGCGCATGTGTGCCAACGGTGTTTGCCAACGAATTATTTCTGACACCATATTAGGGATAATTGCTGGATTAGCTCGCAATTTATCGTACTCGGCGGGGTTTTCATTTAGAGCCAAAACTCCACCACTAATCGAGTTACGCGTTGTGTCATTGCCACCAACGATAAGAAGAATGATGTTGCCAAGATATTCCATCGGTGGCATGTTTTTTGTAGCTTCACCGTGAGCTAGCATGGAAATTAGATCGTTGCCGGGCTCCGCATTTACGCGCTCATTCCACAGTCTTGTAAAATACGCCAAACACTCCTGAATCGCCTCCCAGCGCTCGGCGTGAGTCGCCACTATACCGTTGCCGGGTATAGCCGTAGCTACATCAGACCAGTAGGTAAGTTTATAGCGATCGTCGAAGGGAAAATTGAACAGTGTCGCCAGCATTTGCGTGGTAAGTTCGATGGAGACTCGACTCACCCAATCGAACTCCTCATTTAACGGTAAGCTATCCAAAATCGTACAAGCACGAGAGCGAATTAGCCCTTCGAGTTCTTTTAAATTTGCAGGCGCTACAACACCTTGCACTGCCCTGCGCTGATGATCATGCTTGGGCGGGTCCATAGAGATAAACGATGGCAGCGTAAATTCTTCAAAAGTATCAATGATGCCTATAGTAGGCTCCGAAGAGTAAATATCGGGAGAAGTGTCTACTTCAAGAATGTCTTTGTACTTCATCACCGACCAATACGGGCCTACTGCAGATTCCTTGCAATAATGCACAGGCGCTTCTTTCCGCAGTCGCTCCATAAAAGGTAAAAACTGATTTTCTTGCCAAATTCCTGGATGGGAAAGATCAATTTTCTCCAGCGGCATGGTGTAGGGGTCTTTTCCGACCATGCTCCACTTACTTACCTTAGGTGTATCTGCCGGTACGCTATCTACCATTGCTTGCTCCAACGTTACCAGAATTTAAAGTGGGATAATTCACGACTAAAATTGAAATTCAGGAGTATTGACAGTTAAACCATCAAGCTCATCGCTCAGTTTGATCTGGCACGATAATCGGGAATTATCCTGCCGATCTGTACTCAGACTCAGCATAGCCTCCTCTGTGGGATTGATGCTGCCCACTTTATCAAGCCAGTTTTCCTGAACATAGACGTGACATGTAGCACATGAGCAGGAACCCCCGCAGTCGGCATCAATACCTGGCACCCCATTACTCACTGCTGCCTGCATCAAACTCTCGCCAGACTTCGCTTCAACCTTATGCTCACTTCCATCATGCTCAATGAACGTTACGTTTACCATTACAAACCTGCCTTAAAAACCAGTCAATTTCAAAGCTGTAGACAATAACAAGTTCGCCAGCCAAAGAAAAAGACTTCATACAAAATTTAGCTTTCTGAATAGCTTTTAAGTAATTAACAAGCGTCAACGTAGTAGTTACTCATTACTCAATTTTGAGTTTTTCAGATAATTTACCCGCGCCAGCGACGGAGAAAGCCACTTGCCTAGAGAAGATACCCAAAAGCTGCTCTAGGACTGAGATAGAAAGTGAGACAAACTTATGACGTTTTCGTCACAAAATTACGCTCCCGCTAATTGACGTTATCTGGTTTAATAAGCTCGCCTCAGGGTCGCTGTAATGATTAAATACAACCCTGAGAGAAGCAGCTATCGCCAGACAGGTGGTTACTAATTGGCTTGACTGTGTCACCCCTTTTCCGGGGCCTACAGTCCTCAACATAGCGCGAAAGACGATATGGTTCAGAAAACTATAAACAGCCTCCTGCTGAGAAAGTGGGCGCCTAACACTAATCACAAGAAGAAATAGAACCTTTTTATCGAGTCGCTAGTTTAATGTCAGAAATAATTTCCCAATATGGATTGATGTTCCTAGGTATGGCCTGCGTTTTCGGGTTTTTTATGGCCTGGGGAGTTGGCGCAAATGATGTCGCCAATGCTATGGGGACCTCGGTTGGCGCCGGTGCAATTACGATTAAGCAAGCCATTGTGATTGCTATGGTATTTGAATTTGCCGGGGCTTGGCTGGCAGGAGGAGAGGTCACCTCTACTATCCGCAGCGGCATTATCGATATCGAACGAGCGGGTTTTGACCAAAACCCCGAATTGCTCGTTTATGGCATGCTTTCCTCCCTACTCGCCGCTGGCATCTGGCTAGTCATCGCGTCTATGTACGGCTGGCCCGTGTCCACCACACATTCCATCATCGGCGCGATCGTCGGTTTTGCCGTGGTGGGAATCTCCACCGACTCTGTTATGTGGAGTCAAGTACTTGAAATCGTCGCGAGCTGGGTGATCTCTCCCGTATTTTCCGGCTGCATATCCTTCTGCCTGTTCCTCTCGGTACAAAAACTGGTGCTCAACACAGACGACCCACTGGCCAACGCTAGGAAATACGTGCCCTTCTATATGTTTTTGGTGGGATTTGTCATCGCTATGGTGACCTTGGTCAAAGGCCTCAGCCATGTTGGCTTGGAGGTAACTGTTGCACAGAGCGCCGTGTTTGCTGCCTGCTTCGGACTGCTCACGGTGGGTTTAGGTGTATTCCTGCTCAAACGGCTTAAAACCCCTCAAGCAGAGAGCAACACCAAAAGTGTCGAGAACATCTTTGGCATTCTAATGATTTTCACTGCTTGCTCAATGGCATTTGCCCACGGCTCCAATGATGTTGCCAATGCAATTGGCCCTCTAGCGGCAGTTAGCGGCATTGTAAGCAGCGGCGGAGTGTTTGAGGCTCGATCTAGCCTGCCTAGCTGGATATTGATTCTTGGCGGATTGGGCATTGTGGCCGGCTTGGCGACTTGGGGTTATAAGGTAATTGCGACTATAGGCCGGAATATCACTGAATTAACTCCATCAAAAGGGTTTGCCGCTGAACTGGCAGCAGCGACCACAGTAGTCATCGCATCTGGCACGGGACTTCCGGTGTCTACCACTCACACTCTTGTAGGCGCCGTTCTCGGCGTTGGCTTAGCAAGGGGGCTCGATGCATTAAACGGCAAAGTGGTGGGTAAAATTTTTCTGTCTTGGATCGTCACGCTGCCCATTGGTGCAGCATTATCAATCTTCTTTTTCTTTATTTTTCGCGCAGTTTTTAGCTAGCCGCCAGCTTGGTTCTTGTTCAACTCCTACCAAATCGCATGTAATTCTGCCATCTCCCCCTCCATTTGCCTTGCTCAGCTATTCAATGCATGATTTCGCACTCAACTAATAGGCATTACAGGCCGCTTCGAGTTTCAACATGAACAGTAACAATCGAACTTATGTCCCTTTGCTCATAGGCGCTTGTGTCATGCTAGTTATGTCATTCGGGTTTAGAGCCGGTTTTGGCTTGTTTATGCAACCAATGTCTGAAGCCCGCGAATGGGGCCGCGACGTTCTTGCTATGGCATTGGCGGTTCAGAACCTTGCATGGGGAGTGTTTGCAGTAATCGCGGGAGGGATTGCGGACCGCTATGGCAACATCAAAGTCATGCTCGTAGCCATTGTCCTCTATGCTGGCGGCATGTTTTTAATGTCCGTCTCAAGCACTGAGCTCCAAATTATATCTACGGCAGGATTAATGATCGGCGCTGGTATCGCTGGCACATCCTTTGGCATAGTACTCCCCACGATTGCCAAGGTAGTGCCGCCTGAAAAGCGAGGCTGGGCCATGGGGCTTGGCACAGCTGCTGGCAGTTTTGGCCAGTTTCTCATCGTGCCAATGGTCAGCCTCTTGGTGGAAAATGCGGGATGGCTCAATGCGCTACAGTACCTAGGAGGCACGGGATTATTGATGGCAATCTGCGTGATACCCATTGCAGCTGCAGCAAAGCAGTCTCCCCCGGACAGTTCAGTTGAACTGAATTTCAGCTTCAGGGAACTACTGAAAAATGCACTTAAAGTTCGATCTTATTTATTTTTAATCGCGGGCTTCTTCGTTTGCGGCTTTCATTTGGCGTTTATAACGGTTCACATGCCGGCGTATGTAGTCGACCTCGGCTTACCGACCTCCATTGGAGCATGGAGCATCAGCCTGATTGGCCTTTGCAATGTATTTGGGTCTTTTTATGCAGGCCTTTTAAGCGGCAAGCAATCCATGCGAAAGATACTCACCGTCATCTATTTAAGCCGAGCAGTCGCAATAACCCTGTTTCTAATCACCCCAGCATCAATCATAAGCGTCCTTGCATTCAGTGCCGCCATGGGGTTTTTATGGCTGGCAACGGTACCCCCAACATCTGGCCTAGTTGCACTGTTTTTTGGCACGCGCTACATGACTTTTCTATACGGTATTGTCTTTTTCAGCCACCAAGTTGGTAGCTTTTGTGGTGTTTGGCTTGGAGGTTGGGTGTATGAGAGCACCGGGAATTACGACGGTGTTTGGATAGCAGGAATAGTACTTGGCTTGGCTGCCGCGCTGCTTCATTGGCCCATCAAAGAGCAAGACTACCGGTCCATTCTGCAGCCCAGCGTAGCGTAAGCCCATGCAAAGGGCCTAGCATGCCGATTCGATCACTATGCTGGCGCTAAGTTAGAAAACAATCGGCTAAGTTTGTCTTCTGCAAAACAAAAAAAGCGGAAAGGTTTACACCTCTCCGCTTTTTACTTGCCACAAACCCGCTCGCATGGCGCGGGCAGTAATTACTAGTGACCTGAACCGCCCTCTAACGCGGCTGGCAATGCCATCGCAGTCAGTTTAGCGCCCGTCTGAAGGATGATGTACTGATGACCATCATGCTTCCAAGAGCTCATCCCATAGCGGCTTCTTGCTGGCACTTCGATACGACCTAACTCTTCCCCTGTTTTCTTATCCAGAGCATAGAGGAATGCGGTATTGCCATCGTGATCGGTATCTGTGTAAATCAGCAGGTTAGCTGTAGCAACCATAGACACCGCGTTGCCGCTGCCTGTATCACCCACATCAACCCCCTCTACTGCAGGATTGTTGCGAACGCGATCCGGTGTCTCACCTGTTGGTATTCTAAAGGCAATCTCACCGGTGTTCATGTCGTAAGCCGTGATGCTGCTGTAAAGCGGCTTCACATAAGGTAACCCTGACGCTAAGCGAGGCGGACGACCGCCTGGACCATTGGCATAGGCAGCAAAGGTTGTGCCGGTTGGCTCATCTATGCGCGCATCCGCTTCTTCACCAGGGATAACACGTTGCCAACTGCAATTGTTTGCTGATGGGACGTAAAGAAAGCCGGTGGTTGGGTCGGCAACCGGTGGCGCGTAAATGTTGGCACCGCCGCCATCGCCTGGACACATTGCAGAACTGATTTTGCCTTCCGCATTGTCACCGTGAATCGGTGGATTAAACAGTGGGCCCATTTGGTACTGGCTCATTACTTCCAATGCTTCTCTGCGCAACTCAGGCGTGAAGTCGATCAAATCGTCTTCGCTAATGCCCTGCTGTTCAAAGGGTGGTGGCTTAGTTGGGAATGGCTGTGTGGTGGCCAACTTTTCGCCAGGAACCTTAGACGCAGGAACCTCTCGATATTCCATAGGCCAAACTGGCTCGCCAGTAAATCTGTCGAACGTGTAAACAAAGCCTTGCTTAGTTACTTGAGCAACTGCCGACACGGGACCACGGCCAGGAATGTTTAGATCAAGTTGAATAGGTGCTGCCGGGTTATCGTAGTTCCAAACATCATGTTTTACCGTTTGAAAATGCCATCGACGCTCGCCTGTCTCTGTGTCTAACGCGATGACGCTAGTACCAAACAAATTGTCGCCCGGTCTAAATCCACCGTAGTAATCAATGGTTGGAGGATTAGTTGGGATGTAAACAATATTGTTTGCAGGGTCGGCCGTCAGTGGAGCCCAAGAAGACACGTCTCCTGTATAGCTCCAGGCATCGTTTTCCCAAGTTTCGTGACCGTACTCACCCGGCTTAGGAATAACATTAAACTTCCATTTTAGTTTGCCCGTGTACTTGTCATAAGCCAAGATATCGCCAGGAACGTTTTCTATTCTGGCCTGCAAATAGCCTTGCTCAGCGGAGTTACCCACTACGATCGTATCATTAACCACAATTGGCGGAGATGATGCTGTGATATAGCCAGTCTCTAGTGGGATACCTTCGTATGGATCATAGGGGTGCCCCAAATCTGCGAGCATGTCTACAACACCTGTTTTAGGGAATCCTTCGATTGGCACCTGGCCGCCAAAGCCTTCAAGCGGTGCACCAGTGTCGGCATCTAAAGCAACTAGAAAAAAACCGGGGGTTGAAATGTATACCACGCCTTTTCCGTTAATACGGGAGTAGGCAATGCCTTTACCGTATGAGGCGCGCATTGAGTATTCCCAGCGACGGGTATTAGGCAGACGGTAAGCCCATAAGGTTTCGCCGGTCTTCGGATCGATTGCCACCACGTTACGTCGGGGACCTGACACCGTAAACAGTTTGCCATCCACATAGGTAGGTGTAGAGCGACCGCTGTAACCATTGAAGCTAGAGCCATCCCATTCCCAGGCGACTTCTAGCTCTTCGAAATTTTCAGCAGTGATTTCATCAGCAGGGGTGTAACGAGTATGGGCATAATCGCCCCCCAAGGTGAACCACTCCACGGTATCCTCTGTTACCACGTTCTGACTCAGTCCAACTTGAGGTAAAACCCCCAAGATCGCTGCCAGAGCGCTCAAACCAACCACCTTTTTCAAGAACTGGCCGGACATCATTGAAGAGCGAGTTTTCATTATTTTAGCCTCTATAGATGCAAAATTTACCGGAGAATATCATAGGCAGCCCAGAGAGAAAATATTATTGGAGGGTTCGGGTAACAATACTCATGGGGAGCAAGCCCTCTAATTGCTTGGGCTAACAAAATTTTGACGATCCAGGCGGCTTCTGTGCTCTCACATCCATTCTCGACGACCAATCTAGATCAGAAAGTTAGAACCTCCAAATTACAACAGCCGCAGCGGTTAAGGTTTGCTGCCAAGCCAATCAATTTTTTGCTTACAATCGAGGAATATGCCATAAACTACACAGGATTAAGGCGTGCCCCCGCTTTACACGCGACTCAAATTAGCGGTTTTTGATGCAGATTTTGCTTACGAGGCACAGTGACTAAAAGTTTGGCTATTCGAAATCAAGTAATAGTTTGGGCAACAGGGATGGCGTTGCTACTGTTGTTTGTCTGGCTATTTCGGCCGGTGCTACTGCCCTTTGTGGTAGGTATCACCATCGCCTATCTGCTCAACCCCATAGTCGTAGCTCTGGGCAACAAAAAGATGTCGCGCACCTATGCGACAATTCTTATCTTGGTTTTGTTTTCCATCGCGATAATTTTGCTGGCTTTACTGCTGCTACCACCGCTTTATCGAGAACTAGTCCAATTAGCCGATGCCGCGCCCAACTATGTAGACTCACTGTGGGAGCGCCTACAGCCTTATGTAGCAGCCCTGCAGCAACGAGTCGCTGCGGACAATCTAGATCAAAGTATAAGAGAACTTCTGAAGAACAATATTAGCAATGCCCTCAATGCAAGCGGCAGCCTTGTCGGCGGTCTAATAAGCGGTGGCAGTGCTATTGTTAGTTTGCTCTCATTTATAGTGGTAACTCCACTAGTCGCGTTTTTCATACTGCTTGAATGGCCCGCAATTACGACGTGGATCGATGACATACTGCCAAGAGCCAGTTATGACGAAAGCAAAGACCTTTGGCGAAAAATAGATCGAAAGATTGCCGGCTTTGTGCGCGGACAATTATTGGTAGCACTTTCTCTCGCGATCGCCTATGCAATCGCACTTTCGCTTGTGGGTTTAGATTTTGGTTTTTTAATCGGCGTAGTAGCAGGTGTCCTTTCAGTTATTCCTCTCTTTGGCTCAATCGTCGGATTGGTTATTAGTGTACTAGTGGCATGGGTGCAAACAGGTGAGATTGGTTTCGTGGGGCTAGTGGCTGGCATATTTCTCGCCGGACAATTCCTTGAAGGCAATGTGATTACACCCAAACTTGTTGGCAAAAGCGTCGGCCTACACCCATTATGGATTCTTTTTTCACTTATGGCAGGTGGCTCTTTATTTGGCGTAGTAGGTATGATCCTTGGGGTACCTGTAGCTGCCAGTATTGGAGTGCTACTAAGCTTCGCCCAAGAAAAATATAAAAATAGCGCTTATTACAAATCGTCTCGGGATTGAATTAGGTGGCTGCAAACATGAGCCCATCAGGATTCTAGATCATTAAAAACCCCTCAATACCAATTTGAAATTGCAGCTTAGTTTTTCAGTTAAAGCTAAATGCCCCATTGCTTTTGATCAGCGACTTGTTTGGGATAAGAGTGAAACCAATCGTTCCAGCTATAAGCGTTGAAATTGCCTTCACCCATGATGGGGATAATAACCCGCAGCAACTAATGTGGCTCGAACAAACTCTACCAATAAAGACGCCATGATCATTTTAGCATTGAGTCATCCTACTGTTGCTACAGACATGGGCATGGATGGTTTTTTGGCAAACCGGATAGCTGGCGCGAGCGAGCAACCTCCGCCGATTATTTCACTCTTGTTTTTAGTATTTGAAGAATCTCTGCTCGATTATTGGCTGCTTGATTAGTCAAAATTACAAACGGGTATAAACCGTCGGAGCCCCGTATGTATCCT
>CAYGRT010000001.1:117712-178800 GCA_964352355.1 uncultured Pseudohongiella sp.
TTGATTAGTCAAAATTACAAACGGGTATAAACCGTCGGAGCCCCGTATGTATCCTGCAAAATTGTAAACTCCCGTCAGCGTCCCACTCTTTCTCAGCACCTCGTCCGCCTCCGGCAAAAGCTCTGCATAAGGTTTAAACGATTCCAGCACTTGCATCATGCCTGCGGCGCTGCTGCGCTGAGCCCGTGACAAACCGGACCCTTCCAGCATAAGAAGCGTTTCCGGGGAATTTCCGAACTCTGCGCCGTATAGAGTCGCCAACTGCTGCTGCAAGGCATCACGCGCTGCCGCGCTAGTCGCAGGGTAGCCGGCTGCATGAGCGCCTAAGGTAAGAAACAATTGATTGGCAATAAAATTATTGGAGTATCGCAGCATACCCTCAAGTGCGTCGCGCAATGAGCGTGAGCTTGAATGGCTGTACAACAAGCGCCACTGCTCATCTATTTTGGCATGATGGAAGCTCTGGTCGGAAACAGATACACCGGCTGATTGCAAAAAATAAATGAATAGCTGCTGCGCCTGCTTCAGCCCTGCTTCGGGATCACTGCCCAAATTAACTCGCTGAGTCTGACCGGGGGTAAGCCGGCTGCCTAGCTCGATAGCAAAAGGTGTTAAAGGAGTTTGCGCTTCGCCAGAAACAAGAACACCGGACTGATTCCAAGAAAAATTTACGGTATTAAAATTTACCGCCAATGCGCTATTGCGAGCGGCATATGGGTCATCAGCCCCTTCTTCCAATGGCAAATCGGGACTTGGTTCAAACGCGGAATCGTCCATTATCAAGCGGCGCACGAAGTCGAGACCGAGCCCTGCCAACTCATTCGCTATAAGACCTATTTCTTCCGATACAAGAAACGGATCGCCAAGGCCACGAATCAGTAAGTCACCTGCGTCATTTTGATAAAACTGAGTTTGAAATCGGTAGTCTTCTCCAAGCACTTTTATAGCAGCGTGGGAAAGTGGAATCTTGAGAATTGACGCAGGCACCAACGGCTGAGCTGGGTTTAAGCTCACGATAGTTTCACTAATTGGAGAACTGAGCAGCACACTGCCATTGCCTACTAGGTCAGATAGGCGGTCTTGAGCAAGAGCGGGCCATAGCAGTGAGCCGCTTGTGAAAAACAAGAAAAATACTAATTGCTGTATCTTCTTCAACGCATCGCCACCTAAATTACGGAAACCTGCTTTAACTGAGGCGCTTCCTACCACAGACAAGAGACTCGTTGGCCAATAGCCTTGTGATTATCGCTTAACAGCAATTGCTTGAATCTCAAAACGGGCGCCAAACAAAAGACTGCCAGCCCCGATAAAAGCGCGGGCAGGAAATTCCTCTGTAAAAAATGTGCGATATACATCATTAAATACATCGTACAGCGCTAGATCTGAGCAGAATATTTGCACATAGGTCAGATCCTCCATGGTCATTCCAGCAGCTTCAAGCTGGCTTCTGATGCCATTCAGTACATTGCGCGCTTCGATCGCCGGGTCCGATGGAACTTGCCGATTTGCTTCTAGCCCTAAAGTTCCCGATATATAAAGCGTGTTCTCGGTTAATACTGCCCCACTAAAAGGAGCTGCGCTTGAGTCAGAAGGGTGACTAGGATTTATATAGACTCGATCTTGGGCGATACTAAAAGATGGGACCCATAAAACTATAAGAAGAATCGCTACTAGCTTGAGCTCATTATTGTACATCTGGCCTCTCTTTTAGGTTAGTGACTAACCCCAAGTACTGCAGCTCTCCTGCCCTCGCATTTTTCAGTCGTCAGTTCCCTAATTTCCTTATTAAGGCGGAGAAAACATACAAGTGAATTGATGGTCAGGGCAAAGAATTTTGGCGGAAGAGGCAGGAGTCGAACCCACCAAGCCTGTCTTTAACAAACTTCACCGGGTTTGAAGTCCGGGCACCCCACCGGGGATGATACTCTTCCACCTCGGAGTCTATCATAAGCACTTTGGGGTAAGAACAGCGGTTTGGGGCAAACAGCTTGATCAGTCCGATCGAAACCGCGATTGCCTATGGCTTGCGATTAAGCCCCCAATCATAGTCCGTGTAGCGAATTCGAATGCTCTCGGATGCCAGGGCGTCAATAGCATCCGGAGGCAAATTCAGTTCCGATTGGTAGGCCGCGAGGAATGCTGATAAGGAGTTGTAACCGCCCCAACCTTTTTCGAAGTCCTCTTCGTACCAATCAAATATTCTAGACAGGTAAAAGCGGCCGCCGTCATAGTAATTGCGGGTATCGTCCGACAAAAATAGTCGGGTGTTTGTCTCCAGCAGCGCATCCAAATTCTCTGCGGTAAATGCCTTCGCCGCTAGCGCTGGGCAGCCTATAGCAGCACAGTTCACAGCAAAATGGATGCGCGGTTCATTGTAACGATTCCAACCACGGATCATGCCATGCTCAATATCATCCAAGGATACTTGTTCACCAAACAGTGAGACTATGTCCTTGGACCACGGCGAGCTAAAGAACGAGCCTAGGTCTTTTATCGATTCAATGTTTGGATACTGAGTCAACACAAAGTCCACGGTCCATGCATTGTAGGCATTGATTAAGAAAGCCAACTGCGCGCTATAAGCCCATTGCTCAAAATGCGCCCGTTCAACCGTAGCCAGACTGTTTAGGTATTTCGTCAGCTCATGGCGAGATTCGAGCATGGCACTGTAGTCAACCTGTGTGGCATGCCCTTCTCTTACTTGAACTACATTAGCCACCAATAAAGCATCCCAAGCTGAGTGGTCAAACTCTGCTGCGCTTATTCCATTACCCCAGATAATCAGGGCAATACCCACTATTTTTGTCAGTGTTTTCATTCCTTACAACAATCTCCCAAATGATCTGCTTTGTCACTACGCTAACTATGCTTTACGCGTAAATTAGGCTCTTTGGTCTAATTACTGCTCATATGCACAAGTTTCTGGACTATTCACGGAATTTAAAATGAAGTATCCTTCTGGAATTATTAGAGTTTTTCACTGTCTGGCCATCTATTTAGCTTTTCCATTTGGGGGCATGGATGTCAGGTAAGTGTCGCTCTCACTATCACAAGACAGGCTGGACAGGGTTTTCTTTCATCACTTAAAGACGCATTTCAAAAATGTTCAAAAGTGCGCAGCGAATCCCCCGTGGCTACGGTTCAAACATTGCGGAGAGACTGCATGAAATACGCTGAGATTACTGGTTGGGGTAAATGTGTGCCGCCAGCGGTACTAACCAACCATGACCTAGCGACTTTCATGGATACCACCGACGAGTGGATTACGAGCCGTACCGGAATTCAAGAACGGCGCATTTGCCACTGTAATTTCTCCGACATGGCCATTGTTGCCGCGAAGAATGCCCTTGCAGCGGCTGACATCGATGCCAATGAAATAGACCTAATCCTTTGTGGCGCCCTGACAAACGACAGCTACTGCCCCAACACCGCCTCGCTAATTCAAGACGCACTCGGAGCGACACAGGCTGCTTCTATTGATATCAACTCAGCTTGCACAGGCTTTCTCTACGGCCTGCACATCGGCACCAATCTCATCCGCACCGGCGCACACAAAAAAGTACTAGTGATAGGTGGCGAGTTCATTACCCATTATATGGATTGGAGCCGCCGCGACGTCGCGGTGCTGTTTGGCGATGCCTGCGGAGCAGTCGTGCTTGAAGCGACAGACGAACCGGTTGGACTACTAGCCGCCAAAATTGGCTGCGATGCTGAGGCGCATCACGCCATTGAAATTACCAACTTAGGTTCCGCATTTCCAAAACAAGCAGAAGATTTTTTGTACAACGGCTGGAATTTCGAAGGCCAAGAAGTGTTTAGACGAGCTGTTAAGGCAATGTCTCTTGCCTCCGAAGACGTTCTACAGCAAGTTGGCCTTACGGTGGCAGACGTTAATTTAGTTGTGCCTCATCAAGCCAACAAACGCATACTTGATGCCTTGGCAAAACGCGTGGGTATCGACGAGCATAAAGTATTTGTCAATGTCCATAAATATGGCAACACCTCAGCGGGAACAATACCCGTTGCGCTTACCGAGTCGCTTGAAGAAAGCCGCATTAAACCAGGGGACCATGTACTGACAGCGTCATTTGGTGCAGGCTTAACTTGGGGCGCTGGGATTATTCGTTGGGGCAGCCGAGTCACTCCACTGAAAATTTCCGATGCCGAGCTACCTCCTTGCGACAAAACCGCCCTAGAAATACTAGCACCTAGCATTAAACGCTACTTGGACTATCGATCAAAAACCAGTCAACAGTAGTTCGTAATCCATGCTAACTCTCAGTTTACTTTTTTGGGGCACTTTAGCAGCAGCACTGATTTCATTTTGGTGGCAAAGCGATAAAATCAAGTCCGTCGCTCTTCAGGTTGTTACTGCCCATTGTAAAAAGCAGGGTTTACAGCTACTCGATCAAACCATGGTCCTTTCGGGGTTGTGGCCCATTCGTAGCACGACAGGAAGCTTCGCTTTAAGAAGGCGCTACGCTTTCGAATTCACCTCAACCGGCCAAGAGCGATACAAGGGCTTAGTTGAATTGCAAGGAAGACAGCTCAGTCATTTCGCCTTAGCCCCCCACATTCTTCCAAGCGAGTCTGACTAATTATTCATTCGCTCTGCCAACTAGCAATTGACTGCGCATAGTCGGCAAATAAACAAGAAGCGCCAAGGCCCTCGCCACCACATAAACTATCATGGCCCACCACAATCCTGAAACCTGAAACCTTGGGGTTAGAATTAACCAAGCCAAAACAAACACGACTATTGAAACGATCGATGCGTTACGCATTTCTGCAGTGTAGGACGCGCCAATAAAAACTCCGTCCAATTGAAACGCCCCAAAAGAGCACGCAATGTAGAGACTTGCGAACGCTAGAAAGCTATTGGCGGCTTCCCGAATCCGCTCGATATCAGTAAGCGCATAAATCGCCAAATCACCCAGTGTAAAAACCAAAACCGCAAGAACAAAAGCTGTTACAGCCGCCAACACAGTGGATCTGAGAATCGCCATTTCAAATAGCGACGACTTCCGAGCACCCATGGCAGTGCCAACCAGTGATTCAACAACGAAGGCATAGCCATCGAGAAAAAATGCAGCAAAAGAAACCAATTGCAACAAAATATGATTTGCTGCCAAAACGTCATCGCCAAATTGGGCACTTTGATTAGTAAACAAAGCGAACGATGAGACCAACAGGAGAGTTCGAATCATAATATCGATATTAGCCGACATCATTTTAGTGAATTTGCCTTTGTCGAGTATCAATAAAACTGGCCAGAAATTCTCAGAAGCGCCAACTGTCTTTCTCAACTCCATACAAACTAGACATAGTGCCAATCCAACAGAACTCCATTCCGCCAACACAGTTCCCAACGCGATACCTTTAGCACCCCAACCAAGCACTCCCGCAAAAAGAACATCTAATAGGATATTGGAGCAATTCAAAAACAGCTGAACTACCAGCAACCTCTTACTATTTCCAAGACCGATTAGCACTCCCATCAAGGCAAAGAGTGCCAGTGTGGCTGGAGCACCCCAAATACGTATCGCAAAATACGCCCGCGAGACATCTTCAACTTCTTTGCTGCCGTTAAGCAACCAAAACGCAAGCTGCTCGATAGGCCATTGAATAACGATCAAGCCAATCCCAAGAGTGACTGCGGCCAACAGTGCCCTACCGAGGACGGCTCGCAGTTCTTGGAAGTCTTTAGCACCGTTTGCTTGAGCAACAAAGCCCGTGGTGCCCATGCGTAGGAAACCAAAGCTCCAATAAACAAAACTAAAAATTAGGGCTCCAAAGGCAATGGCCCCAATATCCTCGATACGACCTGTGTTACCGATAACAGCGGTATCTACCAAACCCAGTAACGGCACCGAGGCATTGGCCAAAATAATAGGCCAAGCTTTCTTCATCAAAAAGGTGTAGGTAATTTTTTCAGGGGACAACATGTGCTAGGGTGTTCCCTATCTAAGCGCATACAAAGTTGCGCACTGTTAATTTAGACCGAGTCTAAGCCTCGACATACCAATCTTTCAGTAAGGATCAATATGATTTTACTTCATCATCTGCATATAGGCCGCTCAATATTTATGGTTTGGCAACTCGAAGAGTTTGGACTTGAGTACGAACTCAAACATTACTACCGCGACCCAGAGACGTTTCGAGCACCAGCCGAGCTTAAAAACGCGCACCCTTTAGGCAAGTCTCCCGTTATTGAGGACGATGGCATGGTCATTTCGGAGTCTAGCGCGATAACCACTTATTTGTTGGAAAAATACGATCAGGACCACAAGCTATCACCCCCTCGAAGCGAGCTTAGGCAGTGGGTTGAATTTACGCAGTGGCTGCATTACCCAGAAGGTTCCGTATTTACACCACTCTTAGTGCGCCTTCTGCTCAGCCGCGCCAACGAACCAAACCCAATATTTACCCCATTCAGCGAACGTGAAATAGATCTCCACTTCTCTCATATAGCTACCAAGCTTGGGGACAACGAGTTTATTCTCGGCGATTCGTTTAGCGCCGCAGACTTTGGTATTAGCTATGTACTTAATATGGGGAAGCGCCTTGCAGCGCTGGACAAATTCCCTACCCTTAGCGCCTATATCGAACGCAATATGGCCCGTCCTGCTTTTTTGCGAGCCATCGAGAAAGGTGTGGAATAAAAGTAACCTTAAACTCTCACGACCGTCTAACCAATAAGAGCCACAGAAGCCAACTAGTGCTGCGCTACCATAGAGAACCTACTCAAACAATAAAATGGTGCGGAGCTAAAGGAGTAATTATGTTGCGAGCGGATAAGACTAAAGAAGAAAAACAAGGCTCACTCATTGATCTTAGCCTAAACATCCTCCTTTCTCCCAACGAGGCGTTTGACACGCTGAAGCGCCGACCATCCAAGCTATTTCCGTTGCTACTAATCCTTTCGCTAAACGCACTTGTTCTGGCGTGGTATTTTAATATGGTCGATTTCGATTGGTACGTGGATGACGCGCTGTCACTCACCGATCTCGAAGACGAGCAGTTAGACGCGGCAAGAGAAAGCATGACAAGCATGAGCACAACAACATTTATGAGCTTTGGTATTCTAGGCAGTGTAGTTGCCATTCTCGCAATGTATACGCTCAATGGCGCATATTTAAGCTTAGTAAGCGCGCTGCGGGGAGAGGACTTAAAATTTGGCCACTGGTTCTCATTACAATGCTGGTCCGGGATGCCGGTCTTATTCTCAATTGTAGGCATGCTGGCGACTATTCTACTCAGTCCTAACGGGCAACTTAGTGCCTATGATTTAGATCCTTTTACACTGCGCAATTTAGGCTTCACCAGCGCAAATTCGTCGGTTGAAGGGCTGTTTTCCTACATCAGTCTCTCCATGTTATGGAGCACTGGCATAGTAGTCGGCGGCTATAAAAACTGGCTAGCAGCAAGTTGGCTGCGCGCGATTCTCATTGTAACTGCACCTTATCTACTAATTTTGGGGGTTTGGTCAGTTTTCACTTTTAGTTAGCAGAAACTATGCTAGCCTCCCGAGAATGTAACTCTATCGGCTAAGACTGCGTCTTAGGAGTTAGATTCATTCTCACTATTGGCATTATTATGAACCTAAAAAAAATCAGTCTAATTGTATTGCTTGTGGGCGGCGCGATAGCACTTCCATTTTTGAATCGAACTTTTTTAGGGTCCGATGCCAAGACTGTTGAGGTCACTACGCTTTCTCAGCGGGTTATCAGCCCCTCTATTTTAGCTTCTGGTTTTCTGGCCCACGAAGAAGAAGTCATGCTTAGCTCCGAGGTTATTGGCAAAGTTTCGGAGCTTTATGTAGAAGAAGGTCAGCAGGTGCATCAGGGGCAGTTATTGCTGCAAGTCGATGATGTGAATTTTATTGCCGGTCTCGAACAAACACAGGCCAGTGTGCGAATCAATACCATCGACATAGAACGCCAAGAGGTTCGTATTCTCAACCTAGAGCGACAATACGAACGCAGTAAAAGTCTGCACGACAAAAAAATGATAGGCGACGATGAGTTTGACAATATAAGCAATCAACTCGAACTAGCACTCATTGATTTGAAGTCCTCAAGGGAACGTTTGGCGCAAACAAGAGCGCAACTTGACCAAGTAAACGATCAGCTCAGCAAGACGAAAATTGTCTCACCCATCGATGGAGTCATAACAAGTTTGGATATCAAAGTTGGTGAAACGGCAATCGCCAGCTCCACTAATATTCCAGGGTCTTCTTTGATGACAATTGCCAACCCCGCTAGCATCTATACTGAGGTACTAGTGGATGAGGCTGATGTGGCGAATATAGAGATTGGCCAGCGGGCAGAAATCGTTGCGATCGCCTACCCTGACCAACCCATGCTTGGCGAAGTGCGCTACATCGCCAACACGGCCAAGGTTGCACCCGGCAGACAAGGCTTAAGTTTCACGGTCAAAATCGAAATTGTTGATGCCCAAGATGTTGTTCTGCGCCCCGGCATGTCTTGCCGTGCTGAAATCTTCACTCGCCAAGACCAAGAGGTTTCAGCCGTTCCAATTCAAGCTGTCTTATTCGAAGAAGATCGTTCTCAGCTTCGCAGCGAGCATTTTATTTTTATTAACGACAACGGTGTCGCCCGCAAAACCAAGGTTGATGTAGGCTTGTCTGATGATGAATATCAGGAACTGCTCAGCGAGATCGATAGCGACATCGAGATCGTCGTTGGACCCAATCAAGAGTTGAGACATCTCTTGGAAGGCGATCGACTCGACGCTACCCGGCTTCAGTGATCTCGCTTGGACACTCCATGCCACTAATCCAACTGACAAACGTTACTAAATTTTATGAGATGGGATCGCAAACCGTTAAAGCACTCGACGGCATTAGTATCGATATTAATCAGAACGACTATCTCGCCTTCATCGGCTCCTCGGGCTCAGGTAAATCTACCATGCTCAATATTCTGGGCTGCCTAGACAAACCCACTTCTGGTGAGTACTACTTAAATGGAAAAAATGTTGAAGCGCTCGATCAAAATCAGCTGTCTGAAATTCGTAATTTGGAAATAGGCTTTATTTTTCAGAGTTTCAACCTATTGCCCCGCGCCAGCGCCCTTGGCAATGTGATGCAGCCTTTAATTTATAGAAATGTTGGCTACCGGGAACGGAAAAAAAGGGCGGAGGAAGCGCTGGCCCGCGTGGGATTAAAAGATAGAGTCGGCCACCTGCCTAACCAGCTCTCAGGGGGACAGAGACAACGAGTTGCAATAGCTCGAGCGTTAGTCACTCAACCGTCTATATTACTTGCTGATGAACCCACTGGAAATCTTGACTCAAGAACTACCGTCGAAATCATGCAGCTGTTTGATGAGTTGCACGGCGAAGGCCAGACTCTGGTCATTGTCACCCATGAAGACGAGATTGCCCAACATTGCCGCCGAGTAGTTGAGATGAAGGATGGCAGAATTCATAGCGATGCAACGAAAGACCCAGCAGCGGAGAGCGACCATGCTATTTGCACTATTTGAAAGTTCGCGGGCCGCCTTTACATCGATTATTGCTCACGGCCTGCGCAGCTTTTTAACCACCTTAGGTATCGTAATTGGTGTTGCCAGCGTAATCGCTGTGGTTTCGGTCACCCAGGGAATGAGCGCCTTCATTGGCGACACGTTTGCATCACTCGGTTCTAATAGCTTAACAATCGAATCGTACACCCCGTTCGAAGATCAAATGAAAGGCATTCGGGCCCGCCTGACCGCCGAGGATCTTTCAATGATAGAACGGCGCGCAGATGGCATAGCGCAGATCACACCGATACTTTTCGCCAATCGAGCCTCGCAAATAAAATTTGGCTCACAAACTGCTTTCAGCCAAATCATGGGCACAACCTATGCGTTTCAAGATGTCGCTCAATACTACGTTTCCCAGGGTCGGTTCGTCGCCCCAAGTGATAACGCAACACGCCGGAGAGTAGTTATTATCGGCGAAAAAGTTCGGGAGAATTTGAGCCTTCCTGAAAACCCGATTAACGAATATGTCGAGATTGGCGGCGAATGGTTCAAGATTATTGGATTACTCGAAGCCAAAGGAGACCTAATGGGCTTCAGCCAAGACGATATGGTGATCATGCCTTTTTCAACCATGCAAAGCCTGCAAGGCAACCAAGCTCGCACGGACATCCAAATTCAGCTCAGTCTAAACGAGAGTGCTGATATAGAAGATGTCATCCAACAGTTAACCACGATTCTTAGGGATGCTCACAATCTTGACGGTTACGAAGACGATGATTTTACGATTCAGACTTCGGAGCAATTAATGGAAACATTCGATACCGTAATCAACATGGTTACTATTGTTATTGGCGGTATCGTTAGCATCTCACTATTAGTAGGAGGCATTGGCATCATGAATATTATGCTAGTGTCGGTCACGGAGAGAACTCGTGAAATAGGCATCTGCAAGGCAATCGGTGCCAAACGGCATCACATCTTGCTTCAGTTCCTCATTGAAGCCCTGCTACTTTCCCTGCTTGGCGGTCTGATCGGCCTAACCCTCGGCTATGGTCTTGGCACGCTTATATCCAGCAGCATTCCCGGCTTTCCACCGGCAAGCATACCGCTATGGTCAGTTGCTTTAGCTTTGGGCTTTTCAGGTTTTGTGGGCGTCCTTTTTGGTATTCTGCCAGCCGCAAAGGCAGCCAATTTAGACCCTATAGATGCACTTCGCTACGAATAGTCCATTCATCGCATCTGATAAATCTAAGCGATGACTATCCCAATAAGAGTATGCTAACCTTCAGCCTCGTTTTTTTGAGCAGTATAGATGTAGCTTCCACGTGTTTAAAAACAAAGCCGACCGCTTACCGGTCACCCTTATCCTAGCCCTCAGTGCTGTTGATTTCCTTGTTTATTTTTTAGTGGATAACCCCTATGTGCTGGGGCTTTACTTCTATGCGCTTATTATTCCAAAGTCACAAATCTGCGCGTGGAATCACCATCATCAACATACACCCACATTCAAGAAAACGGCACTGAATCGCGTCTTAGAGTTTTTCTACGCCCTCCATACTGGGGTCACTACAAATTTGTGGGTATTGCATCACGTGTATGGCCACCACATGAACTATCTGGACCAGACTAAAGATGAAAGCCGATGGAAACGGAAAGATGGTTCGCCAATGGGGGAACTCGAATATAGCTTGGTGGTTACTGCTACAGCTTATGTGCGAGGCTATAAAGTCGGCAAAAACTATCCGAAAGAACGCTTCACTTTCGTTGTGTTTAGCATTATTACCTTCTGTTTAGTAGCCGCTTTAGTGGTCTATCGACCCGTAGCTGGGTTGCTAGTGTTTGTGCTACCCATGTTCATGGGGCTGTTTATGACTGCTTGGGCTACCTTTGAACATCATGCCGGTCTCGACACGGATAGCCATTTCGAAGCGTCCTACAACAACCTAAACCCTTGGTACAATCGTCTCACTGGCAATCTCGGTTATCACACGGCCCATCATTATAAGCAAGGCGTACACTGGTCAAAGTTACCCGCCCTACATGCTAAGATTGCGGACAAAATCCCAGATCATTTAATCTCTCAAAATCTTGTCTAAACATCTCTTAGAGCCAGCAAGCCTATGCGCTGGCTCTGAGATAAAGCCACCCGGGTTGGTTCTAGTTAGCTACACTGACGATAGTGATATCGCTATTTGTGGTCTGCAGAGTTATTACTGCACCACCGCCATTGATGTCACCACGACCAATGATATTGCCTGCATCATCCTCGCGGATGGACAGTGGAAAATCCGTGTAAATCCGGTAATCACCCCGACTCCTGCGTGATACTTCTAAATCTGCCTGAACCGTCGCTGTTATTGTGCTAGGCAGGTGAAGAGTAATATCACCGCCGGCTGTTTCCAAATCCACTGGGTTGCCTCGGTTGCTTTCCCCAAGAATTACTTCCACGTCGATGTTGCCACCGGCAGTATCCGCGCTAATAGGACCCACGCTTTGCTTGATGGTAATGCTACCACCGGAGGTATCCGCTTCAACCTGCCCGCTCGAGCGCTCTATGACAATGTTGCCGCCCGACGTATCAGCTTCAATACTCGTGGCACTGCCTTCGAGATAGATATTACCGCCAGAGGTGTCTGCATAAACCGGCCCTAATGCGAACGCTGCTCTTATGGTACCTCCTGAGGTATCCAATTGAACCCGACCACTACCTTGGCCAACTTCGATGCTACCACCAGAAGTATCTGCCACCATATCGCCGCCGACATCGCCAATGCGAATACTGCCACCGGATGTATCTGCCACCACGCTGCCTGTCACATCACCAATTTCGATGGAGCCACCAGACGTATCAGCCTCCACATCACCCTCAACATTGCCGATTTCTATTCGACCTCCTGACGTGTCCGCTGTTACGTCCCCCCCAGAGATATTGCCAATATCGATACTGCCGCCACTAGTATTTACATCAACGTTGCCAGTCAGATCAGATACGGAAATAGCGCCACCTCCGGTAACTAATTCCACATTAAATTCTCGAGGCACCATCACCATAAATCGAATGTCACTGCGCATTCTGCCGAAAAAGCCACCACGCTCAGCCTCTGCTCTGACCGAAACCGTATCGCCAGATTGATTCATGTCTACGGTAAAACCGTTAGGTTTTAAGACAGAAACCTTAACTACAGAGTTGTCCCATGCTCTAACGTCAATGGGCCCGGCATCGCTTTCTACTAGCAAGCTACCCCCCCGACGAACTTGGAATTCTCGTTCTATATCAGCATCAGCCGCTAGGGATGTGTGTACCATTGATGCTAGCGCGATAGATACGATTGCTTTGATTACACTTTTTAAAAATTGAGACATGGTAATAACCTTCTATCCTTAAGTTTAAACTTATAAATTAATACTGCTATTATCTAACTCTTCGATAATAGAGCGGGACTGGGCGCGTATGTATTCGTTGCTGTCCGACTCCATTTGATTCCTAAATACATCAAGTGTCTGTTTATCCTGATACCCAAGCAAAGCATCAAAAGCCTGTATTCGAACCCCGGGGTTGACGTCTTCTTGCAAAGCAAGTCGCAGCGCTTCTCTTACGGGCTCCTCATGCGCTAAGGAAGCTAGTAACTGCACTGCCTGAAATCGAACACCAGGATTTGGATCGGTAGTCAGCACATGAATGAGCGCATTTGATACCCTGTCGCCGTCTATGACTGGTTGCAGAGCATTAATGGTATCTAAGCGCGAACCGCTATCGATATCATCAAGAAGAGCAACAGCCATTAATTGGTTAATTGAAGGGTCAGCGACATTGCCTTGCAATCGCGTTTCGGATGCAAGAGCAAATGACAAATCTATTTCTCCCGTACTAGAGTCATAGCTGTTTACTTTGAGCTTATAGATTTCGTAGTCCCTGTCATCAACTAGGGCTAACGGCGATAAATTCACCATCTCGCCACCGGCGCCTGCCGCCACAGGAGGATCACTCTCACTAGGGGTTGCCACCATCACCCCGAGAACAAATGTCATTGCCATCGCCGCGCCTTGAAAAGCAAGGGTGGAAGGTTTCTGCATAAGGCCAGCAAGAAATCTTCCAATTGAAAAATTCGGCCTATTTGCCTTCTTTAAGTTTTGTCTCAAGAGCCAGCGGTTGCCGTCTAATCGCTGCACATCAATTGTGGGTGCCGTACCAACAGGTATTCTTTCATTAAATGCCAGCTCCGCTTCATAGAGTGACTTAAATGCTGGGTTTTCCTCTAACGCCTGCTCAAAAGTCGAACGCTGCTCCGCAGACAACTCGCCGTAGAGATAATCCATGATAAGCATTTGCTGATGTTCCGCTGTCTTTGGGATCGTCATATACACTCTTTCCTAATGATAATCTGCCAATCGTTCTTTCAATTTGTTTCTTGCTCTAAATAAAACAACCTTTACTGAACTCTCTGTGCAGGCCATGATCTCAGCAGCTTCCTTCAGCTTAAAACCCTGCTGGTGGCAGAGCACGAACGCGATACGCTCTGAATCATTGAGCTTTGCCATGGCACCCTGAATTTGGCTATTTAGCTCCTCTCCCAGCAAATTTGCCTCAGGTGTACGGTTGTCCGTGTACTTCTCTTCATGCTCATACTCTGCTTGAATTGCCGCCATCTTGCGCCAGACCCGCTTTAGTTTGCGCCGATTAGACAACGCTGTGTTCACCACTATTTTGTGGGCCCAGGTACTAAACTTGCTCTCTAACTTAAAGTTAGGCAGAGCTTTGTAAGCCGCCAACATTGCGTCTTGATATATGTCATTGGCATCATCTGGAGTATGCGCAAAGCCTGCGGCCACACTCAACATTTGCTGCTCAAATAAGCGCATAAGCCGCTCAAAGGCCGCCATATTGCCGCTTTGCGCCGATCGCACAAGCTCTTCTTCTGTTTCCTTTAACAAGTAAAACCCCCTCTATGGTTTCACCCTGACATTGACTGCCAATTTACACATTAGAGGTCAGCATTGCTAAAAAGGTTAACAAATGTGGCGAGATTTTTAGATAAAAGGCGACAAAAAAAGGGCCCGCAGGCCCTTAAAGAGTCTTTGAAGCAAGACTTAAGGTGTTGTCTGTGCTGGATTAGTCAAATCGCCCGATTGTGCCGAATTTTGGCGTCGGTTCTGGCGCAGGATTCGATGTTCCCGTTGATGATTTTTGCTTCGCTCTTGCCGTCTTTGCTGGATAGCTGCTCGCTCTTCATCGCTTAGGTTTTCAAACCGTTCTCGAATTTCAGCACGCCGCGCCTGTCGATCAGACTCTGACAGCGCTGAATTTCCCGCGCGCCTTTCCAGTGGCGAGCTTTGCGCACTCTCTGGCATGACGGTTTCTTGATTCTCTTCCTCTTGCGCCAAGAGCGAGCCTGAAAAAAACAAAGCGACAAATAAAGCATGGACAAACAGTAAGGATTTCATCGGTACACTCCTATTACAAAGACTGGGTGAGTAATCTCATCCCTATTCTCTATAACAACGCACCAGCCATGATTGCGTTTACTACTCTCAATCCGGTTTTCGATCTTTTTCCCGGTGTTCCTGAATTGCTGCGCCTTCAATTACCGGCTCAACCACTGGCGCTTTATAACGCCCAGAGGCAATCAAACTTTGCCGCAGCACAAACTCTATTTGCCCATTGACGCTACGAACATCGTCATTAGCCCACCGCTGCATCGCGACAAGAATTTCCTCATTAATGCGAAGCGGAAATGTTTTACGTTTCATGACTGGCCTTTGCTTAAAGAAGTTGAGCAATCAATTAAAAAGGGGTGCGCCTTAAGTATATAAACTGCCGGTATTGACTACCGGTGAAGCCGCACTCTCTCCGCAGAGCACCACCAACAAATTGCTCACCATGGCTGCTTTTCTTTCATTGTCTAAAACCACCACGTTTTTCGCGGCTAATGCATCTAAAGCCAGCTCGACCATACCAACGGCACCTTCAACAATCTTATGCCGGGCTGCCACTATTGCTGAGGCTTGCTGGCGCTGCAGCATGGCGCTAGCTATTTCAGGCGAATAGGCAAGGTGACTGATCCTTGCTTCAATAACTTCTACTCCTGCCTTGCTTAGCCGGTCCTGCACTTCTGTTTTCAACAAACTAGCAACTTGTTCGGGATTACCTCGCAGCGCGAGAGTCTCGCTCGCTTCGCCCATCGAATTTTCATCGTCATGGATATCATAAGGATGTGTGGTGGCTAAATTACGCAGTGCAGCTTCACTCTGGATGGTGACATAGTTTTCATAGTCATCCACCTCGAACATAGCCTCAGCTGTATCAATCACTTTCCAAACTACAACCGCAGCGATATCAATCGGGTTCCCGTTACTATCGTTTACTTTCAAAGTGCTGGACTCGAAATTGCGCACTCGCAACGATATTTTAGTTTTCAAGTAAAGTGGGTTTGCCCAACGCAAACCCGGCTGCAGCTCGGAACCAACGTAACTACCAAATAGCTGAAGCACGCGAGCTTGATTCGGCGCCACCATAAAAAAGCCGAACAAACAGATGATGCCGATGATAAACAAAACGGCGCAAATGAGTTTTATAAACACGGGTCCATAGGCGATACCGAGTACCTGCACAATTAAAAAGATCAGAAGCGTTGGGATCGCCATGTAGCCGTTGTAAGTGGATGCCTTTTTTTCTTGAATCATGGGATTCTCCTAATGATAAGCCTTGTAGCACAGAGACGATAAAACAGAACTATCACTTCATCTTTTTGAGATCATATTGATATCATTCTGTACCAATAAAAGTCAAATCAAAATGCTGCCACCATGAAAAAGATCTCGAGGGGAGAGTATTAGTAATTATTTCAGAGTGTTAAAACAAGAAGCCTAAAGCGCTTGGCACCACGTGGTTATTTCGGCAGCGAGCCTATCTGGCTCCTCAAATGGAAGCAGATGACCGGTATTTGGAATTTCCAGATAGTCGAAATGGGGACACTGGCGCCGGAGCGCTTGGTAAGTTCTACGAGCAAAAGTATCAGAGCGGGCACCGCGAACGACTAGAACTGGCATTTTAAGGGACTTTAAATCACGCCAAATATTATCCGCCAGCAAATAGCAATGGGCTTCCCATTCTTTGCTGTAATTTAGGCGAGTCTTGCCTTGAGAATCCTCGAATGTCCCATGATTAATATAGTCCCACAGTACATCATCGCTAAATCGTTTAAACACCGGCTTAGGTCTAAAGTGAGCAAAAGTGTTCTCGCGATTCTCCCAACTATCGACCCTGTTCAATGTGCGTCTAATGAGTGGGTAACGGGCTTGAATCAAGGGTCTAAACCATCGCAGGATAGCATAGTAATTGGCCGGCACCAGGGCGGGCTCAACTAACACCAAGCCTCTAAATCGTTCGGGTTTGCTGGCAGCGGCCATGACATTGGCCGCTGCACCCATAGAGTGACCAACACTAAGCACAGGATCGCTAAGTGAGACGACCAAACGCTCTACATCCGCACCGAACTGTCGCCACGACCTAATAGAGTGAGGATGGGGACTGGGCTGCCACAAAGGACGATGAATACTGGCAATTACTGAATTTTCTCGTTTCAGTGGCTCTAAAAACCGAGCGTAGGTTTGGGGCGCGTAGCCATTCGCATGGGAAAAATGCATTAACTGCTCGCCATTACTAAGCTGAATGGCTGCATGGAGCTGACTCAATTTTGATTTACCTAAAAGTTGAAAATGTTGCGCTATATTGCCACGGGCCGATTGAAGTTTCACCGAACAATGCCAGAGGCTGACAATGAATCCTCTTTACAGCCAAGGTAGTTGTTTACTAGTCATCCAAACAGTTCAATAATGATGAAATACTCTTGGGAGAAGTGACATGAATTTTGAGCTCCTGTACTGGCATTGGATAGTTGTTGGCATAGGCCTAATGCTAGCGGAAATTTTTCTCGGCTCTTTCTTTATTTTCTGGTTTGGAGCAGCCGCCTGCGCCGTTGGTCTCATAGTACTCGTGCTGCCGGGGTTGGGAGTTGCTGGGCAGTTTGTGATCTGGGGCCTGCTGTCTACTGGCTTTGCCATTGCTTGGTTCAAATTTTTAAAACCCCTGTCAAAAGACCGAACCAAAGCGGGTTTATCCCGGGAAGCATTGCTGGGAGAGATTGGCCAAGTATTGAGTCCACCCAACGGTGAAGCTAAAGGCATGCTGCGCTTTCCGGCTCCCTTGCTTGGCAGTGACGAATGGTTAATTATTTCTCAAGATGAATTGCAAATAGGTGATAGAGCCAGTGTCGTAGACCTGTCTGGCAATTCACTCATCGTCAAAAAAGTGTAAATCCGCGGCATCAGAGTTGACCGCAAAAATAGGAGAGAAATTATGGAACCGGGACTAATACTCGCGTTAGCTATTTTTGCGTTCCTTTTGATTACCGTTGCCCAAGGCGTGCGCCAAGTCCCTCAGGGATACAAATGGGTCGTGCAAAGACTGGGAAAATACCACAGCTCTCTTAACCCCGGACTTAATTTCATCATTCCCTATATCGATGCCGTGGCCTATAAAATCACCACTAAAGACGTAGTGCTCGACATTCCTTCGCAGGAAGTCATTACCAAAGACAACGCCGTTTTAGTCACCAACGCCGTTGCCTATATCAATATCGTTTCACCAGAGAAAGCAGTCTATGGCGTGGAGGATTATGTCGCAGCCATTCAGACTCTGGTGCAGACTTCGCTGCGCTCCATAGTTGGCGAGATGAGTTTAGACGATGCGCTTTCATCCCGTGATCACATAAAAGCCAAGTTAAAGGCAGCAATTTCTGACGATATTGCAGATTGGGGCATCACGCTCAAAACTGTTGAAATACAAGATATCAACCCATCCATAACGATGCAGCGAGCCATGGAAGAACAAGCAGCAGCTGAGCGCGCTCGAAGAGCTACCGTGACCCGCGCCGATGGCGACAAAGAAGCCGCCATTCTACAAGCAGAAGGTAAATTGGAAGCGTCCAAACGCGAAGCACAAGCCCAGGTCATACTCGCTCAAGCAAGCAAAGATGCTATTTCGTTAGTGACTACCGCTATCGGCGACAAAGAGCTGCCGGTTGTCTATTTGCTAGGCGAAAAATACATTAATTCCCTCGAGAATTTGTCCAGCTCCGATAACACAAAGTTCGTCGTTTTCCCGGCGGACATCCCCGCTGCCATCAAAGGCATGATGGGTGGCAGATAGTAAAAGGCTACCCTAGAGCATTAACCTTTTGGTTTTTACAAAACGTATTGAAAGGTAAAGCAATAAGCCTGTTGGTCCCAGCAAAAAAGTGAGCAGCAAACATGGAACCACTAAAAAGTGATGAATGCCCTGCTTCTTGGAGTCACGCACTTCCCAGCTTCCCACAAACAAATCGAAAGCAAGATAGTGAATCCATCCGCCGGTGAGCAGATAGGGGTTGCTGAACAAAATAGCAACTTCGGCTGCAGAACCAAAACCGCCACCTTCAGGCATTACATTAGCTTGGGATACAAACAGGCCAAAATAAACAATCCCCAATGCGAAAGGAATCAAGACACTGGTTATTAATCGGGTCGTCCAACGCCAACTCGGTGCAAAGACCAACAACAGCCAGCCTGGCATCACTAAAATACTGCTAAGGGAAAATATCAGTTCTGCAGACATGGTTGCTACCTACTTGATTTGCCGTAAATGGTGTTTAGGTTAGTTTTACGAGCTTGAGCAGTGAGCGCTCGGTAATGGTTTTTATCCCTAGCCCTTTACGCTTTAAATGGAGTGCCTTTTCAATTTTTCGCCCATGGCTAGTGTATAGCCAATTGCGGCTAGCTAGGGTTCCGATAACCAAATAGTCTACTTTTTTGTTAACGTTCGGCGAAGTTTCACCGCCAAGTAGTCGAAGTTTCTCATTGACCACACTGCGCTCGCCGCTGACAAAATCTCCGGTTAGACAGAATACCGAGCCCGCAACTTTGATCTCATCTACTGGATCAGCCCAGACTTCAGTAGAAGCTTCCAAGCTTAGCTCCTCTGGATTGGCTGGTGTCCCAGCCACTTGTTGAATGATTCTCATCAAGTCTTGGCGTTCTTCATTGGTAATTATGCCGTCCTCAAGAATCGTGGCTACTCGATTTACCACCACGCTCGCTGGCCATCTATCTCGTATTAACTGGTTACTATCTAGCCACGCAGAGAGGGCACTCACTTCTTTGTCGTTCAACGTTCCATCTGCCGCTATACCGCTTAAAAAACCCAATAGCTCCTCGACACCGGCCACCCTGTCATCTTGGAAATCTTTCATTTGAGTTATTTGGGCTTCGATTTTCTCTTGAACACGGGTCAGTGCAATCGGGGAAATAAAACCATCGGCAAGAATACTACCCACCATGGCGAGTATTTCTAAAACATCTTGATCGTCTGCGAGGTACTGTTGGGATTTTAGCCAGACATCAAGAAACAGTAATTCTTTTTCGTTTAATTTTTGATCAGCAACAACTCCAATCAAAATGCCTTTCAGACCATGCACCGCACGTGATTTTTCTTTTGAAAAACTGAACGCTTGGCTTAGCGGCTGGCTATCGAATTCTTTCGTCAGACTCAATGTGAACACCCTTGGGTCATAGTCACTATTTTTTTAATCATAAATCTTTAGGCTTTTCCTGTCGAAGGTTTTACCTGCCCAGCTAATCCCAGGCTAGCATTCAATTCCGCTTAACCCACCACCTTTGCTAAGACACATCCATTAGCGGTTTCTTTATCGTTTTAGCCTGAGGTACACTAGCCATCCAGCGGATCTTACTATTATGACAAACTCAAGCACTACCAATGAATCCACGGTCGAAAATCGATCTCTGCTCGCTCGCCTGTTATCTGGCGAGTTTGGTCTGGCGATAACTTATTGGCTATTGTATTTTATTGGTTCAGGCGCGTTTTTTGTCTTTGGCTCCCGAGCCGTGGATGCAGAGCAATGGCTAACATTCGGCATCTTAGTCACGCTGATGTTGTTTTACACCTTCCTATTGATCGTCGGTATTCGGGCCGCCTATAAAGGGCCTCAGCTCTGGAAGGTTATGTCGAGGACTTCCTCAGTTTTTATGATTATCAACATCTTAGTCGGGATAAGCACTCTCGGCTTCATCTATTAAGGCGGATTTTTTGAACCCTGCAACCAATATTAAGTACAGCCTGGTCGTAAAAAAAGACTGCCCGACCTGTGCCATGCTTGAGCCCCTGATCGGCGAGCTGTCTCAGAACCTTGACGGATCACTAGACGTTTACGTGCAAGATGATCCAAATTTCCCTTCTTCCATCAGCTCGCCAATCGATGACACTCAGCTAGAGTTTTCCTATAAAAACGCGATAGAAATTGTGCCCACATTGATCAAACATGAGGCAGAAAAAGAAACACGCATCTTCGGTTGGGACAGGCAACAGTGGCGGGATTTTACGGGACTGGCGGAGATTGGCCATGAGCTAACCGCATTTAAGCCAGGCTGTGGCTCTAAAACTCAAGATCCCGGCATGCCTGAACTGCTGAGACTACGTTTTGATGAAGGCTTTCTAACGGCACGCAAAATAGAACTGGCAGATGCCGAAGACAGCATGGAAACATGCTTTGAACGGGGTTGGAGTGACGGATTACCTGTGGTGCCACCGACCGCGCTGAGGGTAGTGAAAATGTTAAGCGGCACTGATCGCGAACCGGGTGAAGTCATTGGCTCGGTGCCCCCTGACTATCGACCATGCACCGTTGAGAAAGCGGCTATAAACGCGGTGCTTGCTGGTTGCAAACCTGAATATTTCCCCGTTGTTCTGGCCGCATTAGAAGCCGCTCTGATCGATCGCTTCTGCATGCACGGCCTCTTATGCACTACTTATTTTTCATCTCCCGTGCTAATTGTAAACGGCCCAATCACGAAACAAATCGGCATGAATTCTGGCATCAATGCCTTAGGCCAAGGTAATCGCGCCAATGCCACGATAGGACGCGCGCTACAATTAATCATTCGCAATATTGGGGGTGGAATTCCAGGCGGCATCGATCGAGCCACCATGGGCAACCCTGGTAAATATACTTACTGTTTTGCTGAAGACGAATCAGATGAAGAATGGCCGTCCTTGGCTATGGATCGCGGCTTCAATCGTGGTCAATCTGTGGTCAGCCTTTTTGCGGGAGATGGCTTGCAACCCATACTTGACCAACAGTCTCGAACCGCAGAATCACTCGCCAAAAGCATGGCGATGAGCCTTCGCAGCGTTGCTCACACCAAACTTTTCGGCATGGCAGATGCTATATTGGTAGTCTGTCCGGAACACAGACGTGTTTTTCGCCAATCTGGCTGGAGCAAGGCCGATTTAAAAGCAGCCCTGTTTGATCATCTTCTAGTTCGAGGCAGTGATATCGCTCGGGGTGTTGATGGCATCGCTGAGGGTATGCCTGAAAAATTTAAGGACAAACTACTGAATAAATTTCGTGATGATGGATTACACATTGTCACCACCGGCGGCACCGCTGGCATGTTTTCGGCGATTATTGGAGGCTGGGTAGCTTCCGGTGAACGAGGCAGCCAGCTGGTATCAGAAGAAATCAACAAAACGGGAGACGATGATGAATGAAGCTACCCTGTTAGACCCCACGGCTGAATTACAACCTGTGGAAAAGCAGTTACTGCCAAGACTAAGCGCGCTCTCTGGGGCGACCATCGGTCTTTTGGATATATCAAAACCTCGGGGCAAAGAGTTTCTTGATGAAGTGGAAAAGCAACTAGAGGCATTAGGCGCGACTGTAAAACGATACATGAAGCCGACCTTTACCCGAGTTGCCCCCCGTGAGCTAAATCAGCGAATTAGTGTCGAGTGCGACGCTGTCATTGAAGGACTCGCCGACTGAGGTTCTTGTACGTCGTGCAGTTTGCATGACATTCTGGATCTTGAAAGTCGAGGCTTGCCGTCTGGATTTGTGGCGTCCTCAGAATTTATTCAAGCGGCCGAAGCACAGGGCAATTCCTTAGGCATTCATCCTGCTAGCGTCTTTGTCGCCCATCCCATTCAAGACAGAACGGATTCGGAGATGGCAGAATTAGCTAGCGCGGCCATAGATTCAATTATCGGCCTGATCGTTGCTAAACCGGACGCCGAAAACATTAAGTCAAACTAAAGTAAAACCTAAGTTGGAGATAAGCATGACAAAGCAAGCAGTAATCGTATCAACAGCAAGAACGCCAATCGGCAAGGCGTATCGAGGCGCATTCAATGATACCGATGCACCAACCCTAGGCGGCCACGCTATCGCTGCTGCGGTGCAGCGCGCGGGCATTGATCCAAGCGAAGTTGATGACGTCGTCATGGGCTGCGCCATGCAGCAAGGGTCTTCTGGTTACAACATTGGCCGCACCGCGGGAGTGGCTGCGGGATTGCCCAGCACTGTTTCAGGCATGAGCATGGATCGTCAATGCGCATCCGGCATGATGGCTATTGCAACGGCCGCGAAGCAAATCATTTCCGACAATATGCCTATAGTTATTGGCGCTGGCCTTGAATCAATTAGCTTAGTGCAAAACGAGCATCGCAATGGCTATAGAGCCCAAGATCCAAAGGTAATTGCAATGTCGGAGCATGCCTATATGTCCATGCTGGACACGGCAGAAGTGGTCGCTAAACGCTATGGTATTTCGCGGGATGCACAGGACGAGTACGCGTTTCAAAGCCAGCAGCGAACAGCCGCAGCACAGGCCGCCGGAAAGTTTAATGATGAAATAGTGCCCATGGCGTCGAAAATGCTGTTTATGGACAAAGAAACTAAACAGCAAAGCGTGCACGATGTGCTGCTTGAAAAAGACGAAGGCAATCGCCCAACCACGACGTTAGAAGGTCTCATGGGCCTTAAGCCAGTATTTGAGGGTGGTGTAATTACCGCCGGCAATGCTAGCCAGCTTTCAGATGGCGCCTCCGCATCCGTGCTGATGGACAGCAAACTCGCCGAACAAAAAGGGCTTGAGCCTCTCGGTGCCTACCGAGGGCTTGCGGTCGCTGGCACCAACCCGGATGAAATGGGCATTGGTCCTGTGTTCGCAGTGCCTAAGTTATTGGAGCGCAATGGCTTGAAAATGGACGACATTGGCCTTTGGGAGCTCAACGAAGCGTTTGCAGTTCAGGTCCTGTACTGCCGCGATAAACTAGGAATCCCCAATGAACTGCTTAATGTCAATGGCGGGGCAATTTCTATTGGCCACCCTTACGGTATGAGCGGAGCTCGAATGGTGGGACACGCACTCATCGAAGGAAAGAGACGTGGCGCCAAATACGTTGTTTGCACAATGTGCATAGGCGGCGGCATGGGTGCCGCAGGCTTATTCGAAGTCTTCTAATTCTGCTCCTAAGCACATGCACTATCGATAAAACTTATCACGGCTGCCTCATCAAAATTTGATGTTGGCAGCTGCAGATAACTAGTAGACGTGCGTGCAAAGTCCCTAATGTTATCCATAACAAGGGTACCAAAGTCCAACTCAATCTGAGCCACAAATCTCGTCGATATCTCCTTAAATGCGGCGATTCGTCGATCTAGACTACTTAGGGTTGAAAAGGCAATGTCAGCGCGCTCCTCAATGGTCAGACGAGCATTATTAGGATCTAAGTAGAATCGACACATCGGGCTATTAAGAGAAAACTCTTTTCGATAGGCTTGATCAAACTCTGCTAACACCGCAACAAATGCTTCTAGGTCTGCTCCATCGATCCCGGGATTTTTAACCAGTCTTCCCGTGGAATTAAACATATCAAGAGTGCTCTTCACATACGAGAAGGAATCCTGAACCTCTCTAATTGTCTGTCCTTGACTTATAGGCCCACTAAAAAACACACAAAAAAATAGTGACAACATAACGCATGGGTTGATTTTTTTGGCCGAAGCTTCGCAGCTTCTGCAAAGAGGACTTAATTGCATGAAATGCTCCTAATCAAAACTGTCTGATCTTCGCCGTGTTTTCTTATCGCTTAGCTGTTTCTTCTCCCGCAGACGCTTTTCTTTCGCAGCGCGGCCAGGCTTAGAAACAAGACGAGGCTTCTCTTTTGTAGCCGCTTTATCGATAAGGGCTTCAAGCCGCGCGATCGCATCTTGTTTGTTTTTATCTTGGCTGCGAAACCGCTGCGCTTTGATTGTAACGACCCCATCGGAGTTAATTCGGCGATCTGCTACCTCCAACATTCTTTGGCGCACCCACGCCGGCAAACTCGACTGCTGACTTGCGAAGCGCAGTTGCACGGCTGTCGATACCTTGTTCACATGCTGACCGCCTGGTCCGCTAGCGCGAATAGGGCTAAATTCCAATTCTTTTTCGTTTAATACAAACTTCATTGCTGCTCAACATGCATCATTGAACGAGAAATATAGCATCAACCGTCACTTCATGCTTATTCGCCTCATTCGTTTGGTGTTTTCTTGATTCGCGCATCCGACTAGGTTAATGTCATGACGTTTATTCCCGCAGGGCCACACCCAAAATTCTCTTACATAATAAGAAGTTGCCTATGATCCCTTCACACGTCTTAAACACATTACGAAAGCCAAAAGCCTCAATTAAAACGCTCTGGCACAATTGCCTTGCGCTTTCTGCTAAAGCCACAGCCCTAGCTTTTACTGCATTAATTGCAATTGGTGGCAGCGCTCAGACTCCCGAACCAGTTCGACTGGCATTCATGGACCCACTCTCTGGAACATTTGCATCCATCGGCAATAGCGGGTTGACGCAATTGCAATTCGCCGCCGATCATCTTTTTAATTCTAAGGGCGGCATTCTTGGTGGACGAATGATTGAAATCGTACCACTCGATAACAAGCAGAGCCCCACTGAAACGCAGATTCAGTTTCGACGGGCAGTGAGCGAAGGCATTCAAATTATTTTTCAGGGCAATAGTTCCGCTGTGGCCAACACTTTGAATTCAACAATTTCTAGACACAATCGTCGCAACCCAGGCCAAGAAGTTCTGCAAATAAACTATTCCGCAGTGGACCCTATTCTTACAGAAGAAGAATGCAGTTTTTGGCACTTCCGTTTCGATGCTCACGCAATCATGAAGCTGGATGTGCTCACCGATTTTATTGCTCTCAATGAAGACATCAAGAGTGTTTATATTATTGGTCAAGACTACTCATTTGGACAGGTTGTTTCCGATACGTCCATTTCCATGCTAAATGCAAAACGCCCTGATATTAGCATTGCCGGAAACGAGTTCCACCCTATTGGTCAAGTCAAAGACTTCACGCCCTATGTGACCAAAATAGTCTCCTCGGGAGCAGATGCAGTAATCACGGGCAACTTCGGTGCTGACATGGTTTCTCTCGCGCGATCAATTATCGACTCCGGACTCGATATACCGATCTATACTTTTTATGCCGCTTATGATGGCATCACTGCAACTCTAGGTGCGGATGGAAAAGATAAAATTAGGTTGGTACATAATGAAGCCTCTAATCCTTATCCCACTGAAGCGCGCAAAGACTACACCCGCGCTTTCAAACAAGCCAATCCCAACAACGATCTCACCCAGGCTAGAATTCACAACGCGTTGATGATGGTAGTTGCAGCAATGGAAAAAGCACAGAGCAGCGATCCCTACGATGTGGCGCTTGCATTGGAGGATATGCGCTTCACTACTCTCAATGGTGATGAAATTTGGATGAGAGCCACAGACCATCAAATTTTTCAGGAAATTCATGTGTCGGTTCATACCGATGAGGGCATAGAGTTTGATGCTGACAATTCAGGCTACGGACTCTTGAGCGAGTATCGCGTGCCTGCAGAACAAACCATTCGCGAAACCAGTTGCCAAATGCGGCGACCGAGACGCTAGCATGTTGGCTATAGAATTAAGGAAAGTATCAGCGACTCCATGCTAGACGTTTTTATTTTTGCAACCCTCAACGGTTTAGTTACCGGCTTGCTGCTTTTCATGCTCGCAAGTGGACTCACTCTCATCTTTAGCATGATGGGTGTATTAAATTTTGCCCACGCCAGTTTTTATATGCTAGGTGCATATTTCGCCTATTCAATTAGCGTTCGAACCGGTTTTTGGATAGGGCTCTTAATCGCGCCTTTATTGGTTGGGCTTCTAGGTGCTGCGGTCGAGCGCTATGGCCTGCGAAAAGTCCACCAATCCGGCCACGTCGCAGAGCTTGTCTTTACATTTGGCTTAGCATTTCTGATCGAAGAAGCTGTCCAGTTCTTTTGGGGCGCCGACACAAAAAACTACCAAACACCCGAACTATTGAACTTTCCACTTTTCACGCTTTTCGGACAAGAATTTTCTGCCTATCGCGGCTTTATGATCGCTATCTCTATCTCTATTTTTATCGGTCTCTACTACGTTTTAACTCGCAGTCGAGTTGGAATAATTATACAGGCAGCGATAAGCCATCCACACACTGTCGCGAATTTGGGTCACAACGTACCGCTCATTTTTATGGGGGTCTTCGGCGTTGGCACGGCACTGGCCGGTGTAGCAGGTGTAATCGCAGGTCCAGTGTTAACCACTTTCCCAGGGATGGCCCTAGTGCTTGGAAGCATCGTATTCGTAATCGTTGTTATTGGCGGTTTAGGCTCACTTAGCGGCGCCCTCGTTGCATCACTGCTAATTGGGTTGTTGCAATCCTATGCAATTGCATCCGACCTTGGTATGCCTGACTTACTCCAGCTACTCGGCCTATCGTTTGATCGAGATCATCCTTTGAATGACCTTTGGACCTTATCTCTGCCGCAAATAGCGCCGATTCTTCCCTATCTCCTGTTAGTTGTTGTGCTCATTTTCAGACCGACTGGTCTAATGGGAAATAGAGAAGAATGATTACCCAAACTAAGACCCATTTAGTGAAAAGTTCGATTTGGCTTGGCTATCTTGCCGCCTTGATTTTATTACCGCAGTTTTTCGATTCTATTCTGGCAATATCCATTTTCAATCAAATGGCGATCGGCATCGTATTTGCACTCAGCTACAACATGCTGTTGGGTCAGGGCGGCATGCTTTCTTTTGGCCATGCTGTCTATTTCGGACTTGGTGGCTTTCTTAGTGTTCATACACTCATTCTCATGGAATATGAAACGGTCTATTTTTCGATTATTTTTATTCCGCTTATCGGAGGGGTTTTCGGATTACTCGCGGCAATTTTTATTGGCAGCTTCTCGACCCATAAGGCAGGAACTGTTTTCGCGATGATCTCTCTCGGTGTTGGTGAACTGATCGCAGCTTCTTCCCTTATTTTTGTCTCTTTCTTTGGGGGAGAAGCTGGAATAAGCGGTGATAGAACATTTGGCCCAACGTTTTTTGGTTTTGATTTTACTCAGAATGAACAAATTTACTATGTAGCCGCCGTATGGGTGTTTATCGCCACTGTATTTATGTATTTGTTTACACAAACCCCCGCCGGCCGAATGGCAAACGCCGTCAGAGATAACCCCGCCAGGGCCGAATTTATTGGTTACAGCGCCAGACGAGTTCGCTTCATTAGCTTCTGTGCATCCGGATTGTTCGCTGGGATTGCAGGCGGATTGTTCGCCCTAAACTATGAATTTATTACTGAAGAAAACCTGAACGCCGCCACCTCGGGTAGAGTGTTATTGATGGCTTATATAGGTGGACTTGGGTACTTCATCGGCCCAATCATTGGCGCTGTTGTATTAACTCTAATGAATTCACTGCTCAGCAATTACACTGAGTTATGGATGCTCTATCTTGGTATTATGTTTTTGCTTACAGTGATGTTTCTCCCAAGAGGTTTTGCAGGATTCGTCATGATGCATCAAGTGGCATGGCTAAACGGCAAACTCAGAACGCTAATTGTGCCCTACTTAACGACTGGAATTCCGGCAATTATATTGATGTTCAGTATCGTAGCCATGATTGAAATGAGCCATCTGGAAGGCGAAGCTTTTAATTTTTTGGGAATGGCAATTGATTCTACTTCAATTTTTAGTTGGGCTGGATTTGCCTGCTTAGCCGCTATCGCATACCTAGGGATTATTAAGTCTTTGCCAAGATTAAAATCCGCTTGGGAAGAAGCCAACGCCAAGAGTGTTGATGAGTGCGATATCCCATGAGCATCTTAACCTTATCTAATGTCAGCAAGAGCTTTGGCAAAACCGAGATAATTCGCAGCCTCAGCTTGGATATTATCGCTGGTGAAAACCACGCGATCATCGGCCCCAACGGTGCTGGCAAATCCACTTTGTTTCATTTAATCAGCGGCCTCTATGGGGTTAGTAGCGGTGTGATTCGATTCAAAGGCACTGAAATTCAGAACAAAAAGCCTTACGAGATTAACCGCTTGGGGCTTGCCCGTAGTTTTCAGGTCACCAACATTTTCCATCGCATGTCGGTATTCGAAAATGTCAGATGCGCATTGCTGTACAGCTCAGGCTATCGCTACTCCTTTTGGCATCTCTTAAATAAACAAACAAAACTAAATAACACGGCTCTTGAAGTGCTAGAGCAAATTGGCCTAGCCGATCGAGCCCAATATCCAGCTGGAGAACTGGCCTACGCCCAACAGCGCGCACTGGAATTAGGAATAGCAATAGCCAGCGGCGCCGAAATTATAATGCTAGATGAGCCAGTGGCTGGCATGAGTCATAGTGAAGCTGAAAACGCCGTGGAGCTCATAAAAAGAGTAACCACTGGCAAAACCCTTATTATGGTTGAGCACGACATGAACATTGTGTTTGATATGGCTGACAGAATTTCAGTACTGGTTTACGGCGAAATAATTGCCACCGACGCTCCTGCGGCGATTCGGAGTAATCCAAAGGTGCAAGAGGCCTATCTGGGCGAGGTGCCGCGAGATGCTTGAAATCAGCAACCTCAACGCATTTTATGGCAAGAGTCATATTTTGCGCGGTGTTAACTTTTCGGTAGCCCAAGGTGAAATTGTTAGCTTGCTAGGGCGCAACGGGGTCGGTCGCTCCACCACGGTTAAGACCATCATGGGAGAGGTGGAACCTCATGGCTCCATCAAATTTAAAGGCAAAGAGATAGCAGGCCTAAAGAGCTTTGAAATAGCCAAACTTGGGCTCGGCTATGTGCCAGAAAATAGGGATATTTTCCCTACTCTCACTGTGCGACAAAATTTGCAGCTTGGCATGAAAAGCACTGTTTCTAGTGGGCGCTGGACCATCGAAGAAATGTTTGCCATGTTTCCCAATCTAAAGGAACGAGCTGACGTAGCCGGTGGCGTCCTTAGCGGCGGAGAGCAGCAAATGCTCTGCATGTGCAGAACTCTAATGGGAGATCCAGAACTCATTATGATTGATGAGCCTACTGAAGGCCTTGCTCCCAAAGTGGTTGAGCAAGTAGGAAACTTATTAGAAGAAATCGCGAAAAGAGGAGTGGCAATTCTACTAGTTGAACAGAAGCTCTCCATTGCCATGCGAATTTCCCACCGGGTCTATGTGATGGGCCACGGGACAATCGTTTATGAAGGAACTCCAAAGAGTTTGTTAGAAGCTAGCGACGTTCGATCCGAATGGCTTGAAGTATAGGAAATATTGTCATTCAACTTTCACAGTTATTTGGTAGTCTTACCTTTTGTTTTTTAAGCAGCTAAACACAATGAAAATACGAATATTACTTTTACTTATCATGTTAGGTTGCCAGCCCTTTACAGCACTTGCTTGGGACGGTGTTGGCCACCGTTTAACCGCGGCAGTCGCTCTGGAATTTATAAATGCTGAAACTCGAGACAAACTGCTGGCTCTACTAGAGGCACATCCCCGTTATGAGGAAGACTTTCTGAACGCCATGCCAGCCTCTATGGTTAATGCTGATAGCGAGGCTCAGGCTGCTTGGCTCTTAGGTCAAGCCGCTTATTGGCCGGATATTGCCCGTGGCATACCTGAACCGGACCGTGAGCGATTCAATCGCGGTTGGTGGCACTACACTGACGGCGCTTGGGTAAGAGGCTCCTCGCCATTTCAAGGTAATATCTACGTAGACATTGAACCGGCCGATGATATCCAAGGTAGCCCAAACGACTCAATTCGATCAGAAGAGGCAGTAAGTAACATTGTCACCGCAATAGACTTTAATACGTGGGTTTTAGCCAATCCCGCCATGGCAGATGAGGAGAGAGCCATAGCGCTATGCTGGGTGCTTCATCTTTTTGGTGACATACATCAGCCTATGCATACGGGTTCACTTTTTTCTAAATCAGTTTTTGCTCGTGGTGACTTAGGCGGAAATCGAATTCCAATTGGTGAACGCAACCTTCATGGAATCTGGGATCAAGCATTGAGAGACGATGGTATCGATGCAAGCTTGCCAGTTTTAGTTCAACAGGTGTCAGGCTTTAGTCGTCCTAAAATAGTAGGAGTGGAATCCGATTGGACACAATGGATGAGTGAAAGCAGGCAGATCCTGCAATCGATGGTCTACACAGACGCCATCCTCAATGCAACTCGAGACGCGGACTCTCGCGAAGCTGACGAAATCGAACCCACTGAATTGAGCGACGATTATATCAGTCAAATGAAGCAGATTTCTCAACAAAGGCTCGGACTTGCTGGACTTCGTTTAGCTATTTGGTTCGAAAATTTGCTACCTTGAATCCACTCTTCTAGCGACTACCGAGCTGTCTGATAGAGCGAATTACATTAGCAATCAATTGATGACCTGCGCTATTGCCAAGGCTCATGATTGACTCTGGATGAAATTGCACCGCACTAATCGGTAGCTCTTTATGTTCAATAGCCATGACATTGCCATCGTCCGAGCGCGCTGTTACCGCCAAGCATTGAGGCAGTTTGTCTGCCACCAGTGAATGGTACCTGCCGGCGGTAAACCTTGTATCAATCCCTGCAAACAAATCGGTTGATTGGTGTTCAATAATGGATGGCTTGCCGTGCATAGGATAGTTTAGCTGTTTTAAAGAACCTCCGAAGTATTCCACTAACCCCTGCAGACCCAAACAAACCCCAAAGATTGGTAATTGTTTTTGCATCGCCTTTTCAATGGTTGAGCTCATGTCAAAGAACTGAGGCGCAGAGGGGCCAGGGGAGAGGATGACGAAATCCAAATCATGTGTCTCAATGTATAATCGCGCAGCGTGGGCTCGCAGTGTAATAATGTCCACGCCATACTGGCGAAAATAGGACGCAAGATTGTGCACAAAAGAATCTTGGTGATCCACCATCACTGCCGTTAATCCTAAGCCTAGCTCTCTATCAGGCTGTGTCCTCGCTTGTGCCTTAGAGTCAACACCAGCACCGCGGATTGCGTCGATCAATGCTGACGCTTTCAAGCGAGTTTCACTCTCTTCCTCACTGGGATCAGAGTCCATGAGCAAAGTTGCTCCCGCTCTAACCTCTGCAACTCCATCTTTTATGCGCACTGTTCGCAGCGTTAATCCGGTATTTAAATTTCCATCAAAACCGATTTGCCCGAGCGCGCCTCCATACCATTTACGTGGCGACTTCTCAAATTTCTCTAAATACTGCATGGCTGCCAATTTAGGTGCACCAGTAACCGTGACAGCCCATGTATGGGCAAGAAACCCATCTAGCGCGTCGAATTGCTGCTGCAGTGTCCCCTCCACGTGGTCTACCGTATGAATAAGCCGGCTGTACATCTCGATTTGTCTGCGGCCGATAACTTTCACACTGCCCGCCTGACAAACCCTAGCCTTGTCATTTCTGTCCACATCTGTACACATGGACAATTCGGACTCATCTTTTGCCGAATTTAGCAGCGTTCTAATTCTCTCCGCATCTTCGATTGCATCTCTACCGCGCTTTATCGTTCCCGATATGGGACAAGTTTCAATTTGATTACCGGTCACACGTACAAACATTTCTGGGGACGCTGCGACCAAGTATTCTGCCTCTCCCAGATTCATTAGGGCACCATAAGGCGCGGGGTTACGCTGTTTTAACCGATGGAAAATGTCAGCCGGCGTATCTATACATGGTTCATAAAACGTTTGCCCTGGTACGACTTCAAAAAGATCACCTGTTCTAAAATACTCCTTAGCTCGTTCAACTTGAGCCGCAAACTCGCCCTCTTTGTGATCGCAATAGGCCTGAGTGTTTGTTGAGGGTTCAAAAACGCACTTCTCACCACTACGCTTGTACCCACCCGTGGTTTCAGTTCTGGCTTCTGCGTTCCAACTTCGACAAATGAACTCGTAGTTGTAACTGGAAGTTATCTCGCCTCGATGATCAGCGACAATTATTTGATCAGGCAAATAAAGCACTAAGTCTCGATCATTAGATTGCCGAGTTTGATACCTCTGGACATCTTCAAATTGAAATGTGAGGTCATAGCCAAATGCCCCATAAAGTCCTAAATAGGGATCTGCATCGCTGTAGAAATACGCAACTATCGCTCGCAATACCGAAAAAACACTGGGCTGTCTTGAGCGAGTTTCTTCTGATTCCGGGTCGGTTTGAGGAAGGATGCTAACGTCGATTTTTTGCGCTGAATGAGCAATCAACTCAACACCTGAAGCCCCCTTGAGCGCTGCAAAAACCTCCGGCAGCAATATCTCACCTCGACGATTCAGGGCATCGACGGTTAATTCGCGACCTTTTGCACTTAATCGCAGCGGTGGATTAATAAACCCAATATCCCAACGGGTATACCTGCCAGGGTACTCGAAGCTCGATGCAAGCAAGACCCCAGGGTAGTCATTCAGAGAGTTGGCTAGATTTCGCGTTGCACTTTTATAGTCGAGCTTTACTTGAGCCCGCCTTACTTTAATGCCACCCGCGCATTGAAACTGAATTTGTTGTTGTACTTGCATAGCTAAAACCTCTTCAAAGTATGACCGAAGAAGGTTCCGGAGGGGGAGTGTTTGGAAGTGATATTTTTAATGCAAACGACCGCCGAAACCAAAGGCGGCCAAGAAGGAAACTAAATGTTGTCTCTCTGGCAGCCAAAAGAGTTTTGCCACCAGAAATTTAATTGCATAGTCATAGTGGGCGCATGATGCTCTGCGCGCTTACAGGTGTCAATAAGATATTTGGTAGCTTAGGCTAACAAGCACAGACGAGGCAAAGCTTTTAGGTCTAAACTAAAAGTGAGGCGTATCAAATACTCGGATCGGAGAAATGCTCTAAATATGAAAAAACTACAATTTTATCAGCATGTTAAAAGAATCCTTTAACCATAGCACACGGGCAACTACCGTGACGCAACTAGCGCTGCAGGCAATATTTTGCGCAAATTACGATTCAATGCGTCAAGGCGAAGTTTCTGAAGGGATAAGAGGCTAGGCTGTTTTAGATGAAAGAGCTTCTAACAAAACCCGTGCTTATAGCTATTGCCGCCCTGTTTTGCGGTTTAGCGTCATTAACCACGCTACTCTATTTAGCGGGCGCTAGTTTTATATTGGCCTGGGTTGTCGTTATCGCCGCTGGGTTTATTGGCGCGTTGATATCGCAGCACATGCTCAAAGAACAAGTTAGAGCACAGGTCACCTCATTGTTAACCGAAGCGGCTGATTGTGATGCTGTAATACAAACGTCGAGCCCGCTGCTGCAACCAGTCTCCCATGCACTCAACCAGATTCGCCTACGAAATAAAAAAGAAGTCCATAAGCTCATTGCTCAGCAAGCTGAACAACAGCTGCTGATAGAATCCATAGCAGACGGATTACTTACTATCAATGAGGATGGCATCATCGCGAACTCTAATGATGCTGCCCAAAACATAACCGGCTACACCAAGACACAGCTCATCGGTGCTCATCTCAGTACCTTAGTCTGCGATTCTGCCTCAGTATCAGCACAGACTTTTTTAGACTCTTTTATAAAAGACTCTGCAAATAAACAACACAATGGCGCAGCTGAACTAAAAAAGGCGGACGGCTCTGTATTTCCAGCAAGGCTTTCAGCCAATAGACTAGCCTCTGACATTGGTCACTTTGTTGTTCTATTTAGCGACATCTCAGATATTCGATCCATGGAAACTCAGCTACGAGCCGTGAACCACGAGCTAAGCAAAACTAATGAGCGCCTGGAAAAGACGTCGATCACCGATGCCTTAACACAGCTTTATAATCGTCGCCATTTCGATTCTATGTTCTATAAAGAGCTCCAACGGGCTACTCGATCAAGAACGTCTTTATCGCTGATCATTATCGACATTGATTTTTTTAAACAGTACAACGACATCTATGGACACACTGCGGGAGATGATTGTATTCGACGGGTTGCCGCCTGCATAAAGCAAGTGTTCAAGCGCAGTGGCGACTTGCCATCTCGATATGGTGGTGAAGAATTTGCGATCATACTGCCAGGATGTGACGGGCTTGAATTACAAGAGCGCGCAGAAACAATGCGTCATGCAGTTTGTGAGCTCGAAATCCCTCATTCTGGCTCTAAAGCCCATGAAAACTTAAGTATTAGCCTTGGGGCCGTGACTTATAAACCAGCTAGCCAAGAACTCATTGCTCCAAAGCCAAAAGAGCTGTTTAGCGAGGCAGATAAAGCACTTTATCGGGCAAAAGCACGGGGACGAAATCAAGTAGTGTTCGCAGGCCAATACCAACCTATGCAGCTACCGTCTGGTTTAGGCGGCATCTATAGTCAACTGCTTTCCCGCTAAAAGTGCCTAACAGATTTGATTGCCTAAATGCGTGGCAATTCGTATCGGCCTATTGCTATCGTCTCTGACTACATCCCCTAAGGCATAGCCTCGCACTCGAGGAAGCCCCAATCGATCTGCGGCATAAGCCGATAGGATTCGCCCCTCAGGTTCAAACACTTTTAGATACCCAGTGTAATCAGCCAAATAGAGTGGCTTGGAAAAATCTTCGACTAGCGCCGTGTCCGTATCCGAAAAATACCTGTTTTTAGACTGACTATTGCCATGGGTATGCCAAAACGCCACAACATGATCAAGATCTGATTTGGCGAGTCGCATACTGACTTGATCGGCTCTTTGCTTGCCAACTGTGACAGAGTATTGGAACCCTTCGTCGGATCGATAAATAGCTCCTATAAACTCTCTATCTTCGACGATTGAAACAGGGTTGTATTTATTCACGGCAGCAATGACCGCCTCTTTCTCAGAAGCAAAAACCTCTGCGGTAAAGCCTGATTCTTGCAGCGACGAAATGGTCGCCATAAGTGCGATCGAGCTAAGCAACTGTATTAATAACATGATAGATCTCCGGGTTATATTTTAGAAATCTGCCTGAAAAAGCTAAAATTAAGCCAAAATCGATCGAGCTAAATCCTGCTTTCTCTATTGTTTGCTGTTATTGCAAATTTCCCGCATTACGCGATTATTAATTGCCTCATCGAAGTGGCTAGCCAAAGTTCTTGACCAATCTTAGATGAGGGGGTGCCCCCGGATGCCGGCGCATCAATCACCGACCCCTGCAGTATACGAGGGTTGACCCGATAAAAAACGGCAAAGCAAAACGCACCATCGTCTGTTAAAGGCGCTTCACAGCTTTTTATTCTCAGCCTTTACGTTACCTCTTATCTTCTTTGACGCTATACTGCAGAAAAAGTAACAACAAGAGTGTGCAGCCATGAAAAGATCTATCTACAACTCGCTAATCATTGCCTTATTGGTGATATCAAGCTCCTTCACTAACGCGGCCGAACTTGCGCGCTCAAGACCTGAGCGGCTCGGCATGTCATCTAGCAGATTGGATGGCTTAGACGCAGTGCTCAAGTCCTATGTAGAAAACGAACAGCTTGCTGGACAAGTAGTGTTAGTCCTTCGCAATGGCCGTATTGCCTATTCAGCGGCAAACGGCATGCAAGACATAGAAGCGGGTATCCCTATGCAGATGGATACAATGTTTCGAATCGCCTCTCAAACGAAGGCCATTGTGAGCACAGGAATCATGATCCTGCACGAGCGAGGCCTGCTGGACATTAGCCATAATTTGAGCCGATATATTCCAGAATGGGACGACATGAAAGTTGCAGTGGCCGATGGAAATGGTGGCTACATCCTCGAACCTGCCAAGCGGAAAATCACCCTTCGACACTTGCTCACACATACAGGAGGGATGAGCTATGGCAGCGGACCCGCACAAAAAGAATGGCAAGAAGCAGGTTTTCAAGGCTGGTATTTTGCCAATCGTGACGAACCCATAAGTGAAACAATTGCCAGAATGGCTTCTCTCCCATTAGACCAGCACCCAGGAGAGGAATGGATCTATGGCTATAACACAGACATCCTCGGGGTAGTCATCGAAAAGGCTAGCGGCATGAGTCTGGATGAATTTCTAGAAACGGAAATTTTTCAGCCTTTAGGCATGACGGATACACACTTTTTCCTTCCCGATAGCAAACTGGGTCGTCTTGCCACTGTATACCAACCAAAAGCAGGCGGCGGCATTGAAGCAATTCCAGCAAAAGACGGCATGCTAAGTCAGGGTATGTATGTAGAGGGCCCAAGGAAGAGCTTTTCTGGCGGTGCTGGACTGCTATCTACTGCAACCGACTATGCCAGATTTTTGCAAATGACCTTAAACGGCGGTGAACTCGATGGGCAACGTATTCTTTCTCGTAAAACAATTGAATTGATGACGACCGATCACCTGGGAGACATAGGTTTTCAAGCCGGCGTCGGCTTTGGATTGGGCTTCTCCGTGGTTACTGATTTAGGGCTGCGTGGCAGTTTGGGATCGGAAGGTGAGTACGGCTGGGGTGGTGCCTATCATTCCACCTACTGGGTCGACCCAGTGGAAGATTTAGTCGTTGTGTACCTCACGCAAATTATTCCTGCGGGAGGTATCGATGACTACAGTAAGCTAAGAAGTGGCATTTATCAGGCCATTATCGACTAGTGCAAACACACTGGGCTACTTAGACTTCAATCAGCATCATGTGAATGCAGAACGTCTTCGCGGTTGCTGATTACAACAATTTTTCAGTGAGAATTTCAATTTTATGGAGCACCCTGTAAAACTATCTGTGCTTGATCAATCCCCCGTGCGCGAAGGCAGCACGCCCTATGAGGCGCTATGCGAAACTATAGACTTAGCACGCCTCACTGATGAATTGGGGTTCCATAGATACTGGGTAGCCGAGCATCACGCATCTGACGCCCTTGCTGGCTGCTCACCTGAGGTGCTGCTTGGTCGGCTCGGAGCTGAAACCCGCTCTATAAGGATCGGCTCTGGCGGCGTAATGCTGCCCCACTACAGCCCCTATAAAGTGGCGGAAAACTTCAAATTACTGCAAACCCTTTACCCTAATCGGGTTGACCTAGGAATCGGCAGAGCGCCGGGGACGGATCCATTTACGGCAGCTGCGATACGCTATGGCTCACGAGTCGGCCCGGAGCACTTTCCCGCCATGGTGCAAGACCTACAGGCGCTACTGAATGACACAGACCCGCCAACCCCCGGAATGGAGCGGGCTCGCGCCTATCCGAAAGTGGACCTCGCGCCGGAGCTATGGATGCTAGGATCGAGCGACGACAGCAGCCTATTAGCCGCCGCCACAGGGCTGCCTTACAATTTTGCTTACTTTATAAACCCAGATATTCAACCCGATATTTTCGATATCTACCGAAATCGATTTAAACCCGGACCAAACTTATCAGAACCCCATTGCTGTCTAACGCTCTTTGCAGTGTGTGCAGATACCGAAGAAGAAGCCCTACGGCTTTCTAAAAGTCGAGACCTCTGGTACATCCGATTGCTTAGAGGGAACCCTGGCCCCTTCCCAACCGTTGAGGAAGCTGAAAAATTCGACTATTCACCTGGCGAACTCGCAGCCATCGCTAATAACCGAAATAAGAGAGCTGTCGGCACCCCCGAGCAGGTCAAAGCAAAATTGGAAAGTCTGGTGGCTAAGTTTAAATTGGATGAAGTCATGCTAGTAACGATTACCCATAATGTAGAAGCTCGCAAAAATAGTTACCGACTAATACAAGAGGCTTGGCACTAGTAGAGTGAACAGCTAGTGCAACTAGATAGCATTATTTGCCAAAAACATAAGGAGCCCAACAAATGAAAAAAGTGCGTCTCAGCATCGTTCTATGGCTATTCACCGCGAATTGTTTTGGACAATTGGCAGCCCCTAACGCGGAGGGGTTGCGCTTTGGCCATGTGCATTTGAATGTTTCGGATGTTGCAGCGCACACAGAAATTTGGACCCAATATTTTGGCGGAGAAGTTGTTGTCAAAGACCAACTTATCGCAATAAAGTTTGAGAACATGCTGTTATTTCTCAATAGCCAGATTCCAATTAGCGGGTCCCGAGAGACAGTTATGGATCACTTTGGCTTCAAGGTAAGAAATATGGACGCGTTTTTAGCGTCACTCAGCCCTTTAGGTTTAGAGACAGGCAATTTGTTTGTAGGCGCTGAGGGGCAAAACAACGTGTATGTGACTCTTCCTGATGGGGTCTATGTAGAACTACAAGAAGATCAAGGACTCTCAAAAGAAGTATCTGGCTACCACGTTCATTTTTATAGCCCAACTCCTGAAATCCTTCTCAATTGGTACACTGATTTATTCGACATCGAAGTCAGGCCGCGGGGCAGTATAGCGACCACAACCAATGTCCCGGGGCACAACTTGAGCTTTGCAAGAAGCAATGCGCAACGAAATCCTACTCGCGGCAGCAGTATAGATCATATTGGTTTCGAAATTGACGATTTGGCGGCGTTTGTTAAAGGCGCAGAAGACAGAGGCTATGTATTTACCGGCCCCATAAATGCGATGACAGGCAGCACTATAAAATCAGCCTTCTTAACTGATCTCGATGGCACGTTAATCGAAGTCACCGAAGGATTAGCCGATTTCTAAGCACCTCAATTAGAGATAGAACCATTATGGCAAAGAAATTAATCGCTGTTTTTGCGTTGGCTTGTAGTTTTCAGAACGGCGTCGCTTTAGCCCAAGCCTTCACTTTAGAGCAAGCCATGGCTGCGCCTGATTGGATTGGCTTGCCCCCCGAGCAAGGTTATTGGTCAGATGATGGCAAGAGTGTGTACTTCTCTCAGAAGCGGTCTGGAGTTGAACAAAAAGATCTTTACCAAGTGGAGTTGACTGGCGGCCCTGCCACTAAAATAGAAATCGAGCACGAGAGTAACGCTGCAGTTGACGGTGGCAACATCGCGAATTCGGGTCGATTTAAAGTGTATTCTCGCGCTGGTGACATTTATGTAAAAGATTTAAGGTCTGATGGAATCGTCCAGCTAACCCGCACTATCGAGCAAGAAACAAATCCATATTTCAGCGCTGATAGCAAACGAGTTATATTTCAGCGCGAAGATAGATTTTTCGTACGAGATTTAACAAACGGCCTTGAATATCTCGCCGCCGAAATCCTCAGCGAAGATCGCCCTACCGAAGAAAAATCTTCTAGCTATCTTGAACAGCGGCAATCCGCACTTTTCGAGAACGTAAGAAAACAAGAAGAAAGAAAAGAACAACAACAAGACGATGAGAAAATTAAAAGGCAGTTAGACCCCAGCAGAGTGGGTCTGCCGTTCTACATTGGCAAAGATGAGGAAATCCAGCAACAAAAACTTTCTCCCAGTGAAGAATGGATGAGCCTAGTAGTTAGAGACTCCAACGACCATAAACTGGGCCGTGCTGGATTAATGCCTAACTACGTTACACAATCAGGCTATACAGAAAGCACAACAGTGCGAGCTAGGGTTGGTACTACGCAGTTTGCAACGGAGCGCTTGATACTCCTAGATTTAACCAATCATAAACTCACCGAACTAGATCTAACTCCATTGCTTGAAAACTTGGTGAAGCCTCAATCGGAAGCTGAGGTGTCTTCTGACAATGATAAAAAAACTCCTTCTCAAAACCTGCGCTTTTTTGGACTCGAATGGACTAATGATGGCACTCAACTTTTATTCAATGTAGTTAGTGGTGACAATAAGCATCGCTGGCTTATAGTGATCGACCTTGCCGCGATAGCGTTAAGTGATGCAGAGGACTTCGAGTTTAGCGAAAACCTGCTACTGGATAACCCTAGTGTGAAGGTGATCCACCACCATCACGATCCCGCATGGATCAATCGTCAGTTCATTGCAGCGCATTGGCTAAACAACAACCGGTCGCTGTTCTTTCTATCCGAAGCAGATGGCTATGGTCACGCCTATCTCTACAAAGACGGCGATGTCACTCAGCTTACGAATGGTAAATTTGAAGTGCGCGAGCCAACGCTGGATCGCGAGAATAAAATGCTCTATTTCCGGGGCAATGTGATCGACCCAACTGTGTGGGAAATTCACCGGGTAGACTTAGCTACCACTAAAATAGAACAACTCACTCAATTGGGCGGACTGAACACATTTTCCCTCTCCCCCGATGACAGGAATTTATTAATAACACACAGCGAGGCTACCAGCCCTCCAGAGCTTTACGTACAACGAGCTCGCGGCAACTCCCCCGCTACGAAGCTAACTAACACCGTGTCACAAACCTTCAAAGCCATTAACTGGGCGCTGCCTGAAACCGTAGCGATTCGTTCCTCTTTTTCTGACAACCCAATCTATTCACGAGTATATACACCCGACGACGATTCCTTGAATCGCCCAGCGGTGGTGTTTATCCATGGCGCAGGATATTTGCAGAACGCTCATCAAGGTTGGTCGAGCTATTTCAGAGAGTTCATGTTTCACACGTATTTGGTTCAACAAGGTTATGTAGTGCTCGACATGGATTACCGAGCATCGCTTGGCTATGGCAGGGATTGGCGCACAGCAATTTATCGACAAATGGGAACACCAGAAGTGCAGGATTTAGCCAATGGCATTGACTATCTAGTTGCCAACAAACGCGTCGACAGGGCTCGCATCTGCGCTTATGGCGGTTCTTACGGAGGGTTTCTAACGCTTATGGCGATGTTCAAAAAACCTGACCTGTTTGCCTGCGGCGCAGCGCTTCGCCCAGTCACAGATTGGACTACTTACAATCATGGATACACTTCTAATATTTTAAATATTCCAGAACTGGATCCTGCAGCGTACGAGACAAGTTCACCTATAGACTATGCTGAAGGCTTGGAAAAACCACTTCTCATTGCCCATGGCATGCAAGATGACAACGTATTCTTTCAGGATTCAGTTAGACTCGTGCAGCGATTGATTGAGCTTGGAAAAACGAATTTCGAACTCGCCATTTATCCAATAGAAGCTCATGGTTTTCGAGAACCAAGCAGTTGGTTGGATGAATATCGCAGGATTTACAAATTGATTGAACAGACTCTAAATTGATTAGAACCAACAGACGCAATTGGCAAAAACCTACTGCTAGGTTATGCTGCACCGTCGTGCGATGAGTTCAAGATCGCGCCTATATGAGAACCCATTCCATGACAAATCGACGACTACCGATTGCGAGCAACCACAAAGCGTCGCTTAGCGCTCAAGGCCTTCCAAGTCATAGCCCAAGGCAATTTTCACGTCGTGACTTTATGAAAATCGCTGGCGGTGCTGCTGCCGCTCCAGCAATTATTGCGATGCCTAATTCAGTGGCCGCCCAAAGCATGACCTCCACTGAGCGAGCATTATTGCTACTCGCTATTGACGTGGCTAGAGATGCGGGGGCCCACTACAGCGATGGCCGCGTGATAAGAACACAGTTTGAGGCCGTCGGCACTCGCGAAAGACGCATTACACAAGTTCAAAGCACAGATTCCTTTGGCATAAACATAAGAGTATTAGTCGGCGGCTCTTGGGGATTTTCCGCCACACAAACCTTCACTCGAGAAGCAGTTACCCAAATGGCTAGAGAAGCTGTTGCCATTGCGACTGCGAACAATGCAGTGGCACCCAGCACCGCTGTCCTTGCACCAGTGGATGTGTACCCAAACGCTACGTGGGTCACGCCTCACTCTATCGACCCGTTTACCGTCTCGTTTGAAGACAAAGCTGCACTTTTGTTGACTGCTAATGAAGAAGCTCTGCGCGGTAGCAACGTCAGATTCGTCTCTAGTTCTGTACTGTCTGTTAAAGAAGAGCGTCTCGTGGCAACTTCCGAAGGGTCGTTTATAGACCAGACATTTTTTCGGATCAATCCCTCGATGAGCGTTACCGCCATTTCTGAAGATGGTAGTGATTTTCAAACGCGAGGCGCGACCGTGGAGCCGGCCGGTCGAGGCTATGAATACGTATTAGGGCTTGATTTGGTCGGCAATGCGCCAAAGTGGGCAGAGGAAGCCGCGTTGAAGTTAGAAGCGGCGCCTGTTGAAGCGGGCAAGTGGGATTTAATTCTCCACCCATCCAATCTGTGGCTCACCATACACGAATCCATAGGCCACCCCACGGAACTCGATCGGGCATTTGGCTATGAAGCCAATTATGCAGGAACGTCTTTTCTACACCCGCCAGAAGATGTCTTAGGAGTCACTCGCGTTGGTCCCGAATTCATGCAGTTTGTGGGCAACCGAACGGAATTTGGAGGATGTGCCACAACCGGATGGGATGATGAAGGAGTTCCAGCAGAGTCTTGGCCAATCATTAAAGACGGCGTATTTGTGGACTATCAAACCACTCGAGATCAAGCAGATTGGATTTCCGCTCAGACAGGAATTACGCGAAGCCATGGCTGCGCTTACGGACAGAATTGGCAAAGCATGCCGTTTCAACGTATGCCAAACGTCAGCTTAATGCCGGGCGATGAAGATCTCACAGAGGATGACGTTATCGCAGCTACCGATCACGGCATTTTTATCGAAGGTCGAGGCAGCTATTCTATCGACCAGCAACGCTACAACATTCAATTCGCCGGGCAGGTGTTTTGGGAAATTAAAGACGGTAAAAAGCATCGTATGCTGCGAGATGTAGCCTACGTTGGACGGACACCTGAGTTTTGGAATTCGTTAGACGTAATTGGCGGTGATAGCACCTATTTTCTTGGTGCCTCATTTAGCGACGCCAAAGGCCAGCCAATGCAAGTAAATGCCGTTTCCCACGGCTGCCCTACTTCTCTATTTCGCAACATTGATATTATAAATACAGCATAGGTAACTTTATCATGGCTGACCCCAAAGGACTTTCCGACGCCGAACTTCGCTCTCTTACTGAGCTGGTGTTAAGTTACTCCAATGCCGACCACTGCAGAGTGAGCATCGATTCACTCTGGAAAGGCTACACACGTGTCGCAACTAACAAAGTGACCAGCGCCGGTGGTTCAGAAGAGACCACAGTCAATATCACCAGCGTGTTCGGTAACAAAGTTGCCTCTGTACAAACCAATAGACTCGATGAAGCGAGTATTCGAAGCGCGGTCGCACGCTCCGAAGAAATGGCAAGGCTAGCACCCGAAGACCCAGAGTACTTGCCAGAACTCGGTCCACAATCCATCAATCTAGTTGATGCCTACTATGAATCTACTGGTGAATTAGACCCCCTCACTCGCGCTGAAGCGGCAGCCATCGCCATCAAAGAAGCTCAGGCGGCCAATCAAGTGGCGGCTTCTTTCACCGATGTTCGTGCCGGTTCAACCGCCATAGCGACATCTAACGGCTTCTATAACTCACATGGCAGCACTGGCGTTGCTTACACGCTCACTTCCCGCAGCCCCGATGGATTAAAAAGCGGATGGGCCGGAGATGAAGCTAATGATTGGACCAATATAGAAAGCGATCGAGTCGCGTTTGATGCGGTGCGCAAGTGTCGAGACTGGCGCAAAACCAGTTTAGAGCCCGGGGAATATACTGTGATACTAGAACCCACTGCAGTGGGAATGTTGATGTCGCGGATGGCTTCTACTTTTGATCAACGTAGAGCCGATGAGGGGCGGTCATTTTTCTCTTTGCCTGGCGGTTCCAATCGTATTGGAGAGCGCCTGTTTGACGACAGAATATCTATTTTCAGCGACCCTGCAGCATTAGATGCCGAGACCGCGCCATTTGATGAATTTGGACAGCCCATAGCGCGCCAGCAATGGGTCAATTCCGGCCGGCTAGTTGACCTGGCTCGTTCTCGTTATTGGGCGGATAGAACTAATCAACAACCCTTGGCTGCGCCGAGCAATCTAATAATGAATGGCGGCAATAGCTCACTCGAGGAGATGATATCCTCCACCAGACGCGGCGTGCTGATTACTCGGTTTTGGTACATACGAGAGCTCAATCCTCGCACAATTTCTTATACTGGCTTAACCCGTGACGGCACTTTCTTAATCGAAAACGGCCGCATATCAAGACCAGTTACAAACTTTCGATTCAATCAGTCCCTAGTGGATATGCTTCAGAACGTCACCATGTTGGGGCCTTCTACTCGTGTTGCCGCCTCTGAGAGTAGCTCTGTGAGCACAGCAATTGTAGTGCCCCCATTGAAAGTATCAAATTTCAATTTGTCCAGTGTAAGTGATGCAATCTAAACCGTTGTTAATGGAATAATCCATGCGCCGTAGAACGCTTCTAAGCTCGATAAGTCTAGCTGCCTCCCAGCTAGTGCTGCCAAACCTTGGCCTGGCCCAGTCTGATCGCCCTAAAATTACCGACATCAAAGTCTATCGCCTCAAAACTCTGGGCGAGACTGGCATGATGGAATCAGCGTGGGCGCCGGGGCGGCCGTATATGCGCACCATAGGTGGCGGCACGGTCACTGAGATATTTACCGACAGTGGCATTAGCGGTATTGCACCGGGTATCAGTGCTAACAACTTAAATGCCTTTAAAAGTTTGCTCATAGGCACAGATCCGTTTGATAACGAACGCCTCGGCCATCAAATGCGCTATACCAATGGTGCAGCTAACAACTGGCGGGACGTAGGGTGCATCGAAATCGCACTCTGGGATATTGTTGGAAAAGTGGCAGGTCAACCTCTCTACAAACTATGGGGGGCGCATAAGGACAAAGTCCCCGCATACGCAAGCATGATCCAACTTTCGACACCTGAAGAACGAGCTGACAATGCTCAAAGGCTAGTATCCGAAGGTTGGCAGGGCATGAAGCTGCGCCTTCACCATCAATCAATGACCGAGGATATTCGGACTGTCGAAAAAGTAAGAGAAGCTGTGGGTAGTGACTTCACCATTATGACTGATGCCAATCAAGCTCAATCCAGTGGCCTGTGGCAGCCCGGCATCCAATGGGATTACACGCGGGCCCTAGATACGGCGAGAGCGTTAAAGCAGTTGCAAGTCTATTGGCTAGAAGAGCCACTGAGACGCTATGACTACGCAGGTCTGGCAGAACTTAATCGAGCCTGTGACATTCCACTAGCCGGAGGCGAGAATAATCAGGGTGTGCAGGAATTTGTCACCATTATAGAAAAGAATGCCTATGACATTTTGCAGCCTGAGATTTTGGTCACCGAGGGGATTCAAGGGCTACGAGCAGTCGCGGCACTTGGCCTTGCCCATCACAAATTAGTGATACCCCACCATGGCGGTGGTCAATTAGGGACTATCGCCCAATTACACCTCATCGGCACTTGGCCTCACTGCCCATGGATCGAGATAATGAATGATGCGCCAATTTCGCCTTACACAAATGGTTTCGCTATCTTCGAAAACCCCCCGCTCGTTGACGCCGAGGGCTTTATGCCAATGCCACAGAATGCCGGCTTGGGCGTGAGTCTTCGACGCGACTTGATTATCAATGAGTAAGCTTTCGCTGTTTACCTACGACCGTATGGCGGCCATAAGTTTTTCGAAGGGGATTGAATAACCTCTTTTGGCAAGATCCATACCTAGCCAATAGCTTAAGTAGGCGGCGACCACCCATATAAGAATCGACTGAGCAGGCCAATAGCTAAACCAAATCAGCGCGCTAACCGCATTGGTAATTTGGTTGACAAGAATTGATACCAAAAGACTTATCACGCCATCTTCGAATAAGGCCTTGAGGCCGGGGAAATTAAAAATAAAACCAATCAGATCTTGGAATTCGATTACCACGAACGTCCACAACGCCGCCAGCCCGTAAAAACCTCCACCAAAACTAGACCAATGCCACATCACTCTGTCAACAAATGACTTTCGGCCAGTTTTCGCTTTCTTCTTAGACGCTTTGTTATAGGCCTTAAGCTGCGCCTTGTCTGCCTTTCTGTCTCCGCTGCGATCAATATCACCGCTATCATAAAGTCGAGAAAATAAAACCCAACTAATCAGAAAAAGCGGTAATCCGAGTTTAACCATCGCCTCTAGCAGATCAAAAATATTCACACTTTTGCCCCGCTGTTGTGAGATTTTTTAACACTGAGTTGGTGTAGACGCCAATCAATTCAGATCTAATGCGTAGGGTTTCAACTGATCTAAAGTCACAATATCCAACGCTCGTTTATGGGTGCGCCTTAGGTACACCTTTGGGGCCATCCCATCCTTGAATGCTTCGAGCCAACGCCCCGCACAAAGACACCAGCTGTCTCCTGGCTTGAGCCCCGGAAAGCCATAGTCTGGCTGAGGCGTGGTTAAATCATTGCCGCGAAACCGAGTGTATTCTAAAAATTCCTGTGACAAATCTACGCAAACTGTGTGAGAACCAAAATCATCGTCACTAGTGTTGCAGCAGCCGTCCCTATAAAAGCCAGTAACGGGATCTAAACCACAGGGGATTAGTGGCTCATCAAAAACGTTTAGTGAGTCTTCCATAGAATACATCCGCTAGGCACCGGCTTAGTGTGGCTATTTATCTTCGTAATATCAAGAACCATCGCCCTATATTCAAAACGCTTGCCAGTGCACCCGCAAAATAAGTGAGCGCTGCGGCTTTGAGTATTTGGCGCACTGCTGGCATTTGCGACTGATCGATATAATCACCTTCAATCAATACCGGCAGCGCTTTATTGAAACTAGCATCCCATTCCTCAGGCAAGATAATTAAATATGCTAAGGCTCCTGCCAATTGCAACACTAAACTAAAGGCAATAACTGAACCAATAAGAAAAGGTGCTCGCACTACAATTCCCAAGAGCGGCGCAGCCATCATGATGGCGATACCCGCTTTGCTCAATTTTGTAGCCAGGGGCAAATAACGCTTTCGCAATTCGAATATCTTTTCTCTCCGGTGAAACTGTATTGCATGACCCACTTCATGGGCCGCAACGGCGATAGCAGTGAGGGACTTGCCATTAAAGTTTGAAGGGCTCAACCTAACTGCTTTGGCCTCAGGGTCAAAATGGTCCTGCAGAGGATTCGTCTCCTCTACACAGATCCCTTCAAGCTGAAACCGCTTAATCAAATGCGCCGCGAGTTCACCACCGGTACCCGGAAGATCCTCAATCTCATCGCCATGTTTTGCCATAACCCGGCGAACCCACATCGAAGGCAGATAGACAAGAACCGCGAGTAATGCGCCTAGGATTAGTAGTGGCACGGGTTCCTCATTGTCAGTAGATCAAAATCCCATGAGTGTTGCGTATCTATCACGGTGGAATGAGCTATCGCCCAAAAATTGCTGAGCCACGCGTGCGCGCTTAATAAAGAAACCCACATCAAACTCATCGGTCATGCCGATCCCACCATGTAGCTGTATACCTTCATTGCTAACATGACAAAATACATCAGATAATTTTGCTTTAGCGACACTCGCGATAATCGCTTTTTCTTTAGCCGACTTATCCTGATCATCTAGCGCTGTCAATGCAGCCCTAACAGTGGATTTACAAAGCTCTATTTCACTATACATATCTGCAGCTCTATGCTGCAGTGCTTGAAACGATCCAATATGTACACCAAACTGCTCCCGCTGTTTAAGATAGTCTAAGGTGCGCTCGAAAAGCTCTTCCATGCTACCTAACATTTCGGCAGCGATGCCTATCCTTCCTATATCGAGCACCTCATCTAGGCCCGAGAACGCTTGATCTACGACACCAATGACATCTTCAGCTGATACTCTTACATTCGTTAGAGTCACTTTTGCTGCGTTGCGGCTATCTACCATGGACGTTCTAACAATACCCACGCCTTCTGTTTGAGCATCCACCAAAAACAGGCTTATGCCTTCCTCACTCTCATCGCTACCGGAGGTACGAGCGCTTACAAGCAACTTGTTCGCCACATGCCCATCGAGCACAAACGTTTTTTGCCCATTGAGAACATACTCATCACCAGCTAATTCAGCGCGAGTTTTTACTAAGCTTGGCCGATGAACTGGGGCTTCATCGATAGCCAGTGCTAGCAAGAGTTCACCGCTCACAATCTGCGGCAAGAGGCTTTGCTTTTGAGTTTCATTACCTAGCTTAGAAACTGTGCTAGCGCCGAGCAGCACCGATGCTATGAGTGGCGAGCTAACAAGTGTGCGACCAGTCTCAGTAAGAACAATGCCAAGACCGCTGTAGCCAAAACCGAACCCTCCATAGGCTTCGTCTACAGCCATGCCGGCCCAACCCAACTCCACCATCTGATGCCAAAGTGCTTTGTCAAAGCCAATTTCATCTTTGCTGTCTCTAAGCTTTCGCAGGCCCGTAATAGGCGCATTATGCATGCAAAACCCTTTAACGGAGTCTTGCAACATCTGCTCATCTTCATTTAATACTAACGCCATTTGCTTTTCCTAAATCTCGTTAAGCTTACTGTTTTTTCGCCATGCTGAGCATGTCTGGAAGACCCAAAACACGTTTGGCAATCACATTCAACTGCACTTCAGCCGTACCGCCTTCAATAGAATTTGCTTTTGATCTGAGCCATTCTCGGGTGATTTGTAACTCATCATTTTCAAAACCTTCACCTTCCCAGCCAAGACTTTGCGAACCCATTGCTCTAAGCATTAACTCGTAACGACGCTTATTAAGTTCACAGCCATAATACTTCAACATGGATGAAGTGGCGTTAGGCCCCTGACCTTGTTTAGATTCTTCCACCGAACGTTGAGAGGTATATGCAAAGGCTTCGCTATCAATTTTAAACTGAGCAATATCATCTCGAAGCACGGGATCTGATAATTTTTCCTCATCGCCTCGATAGTGCATCGCTGCACCTTCGAGGCTCGATACTGTTGAGGTAGTGCCACCTCGATCAGACTGACCACTGGCTAAGCCAAAACTCGAAATCATCGTTCTTTCATGCTGCAGCAGCCTTTTTGCAATGGTCCAGCCGCCATTAAGTTCGCCCACTAAATTTTTAGCCGGAACTTTAACGTCATCAAAAAAAGTTTCACAAAATGGTGATGAGCCGCTAATGAGCTGGATCGGCTTAGTGCTGACGCCTTCACTTTTCATATCGAAAAGTATGAAGCTAATGCCAGAATGCTTTGGAACTTCGCTGTCAGTTCTTACCAAGCAGAAAATCCAGTCTGCCTTGTCTGCGTATGAAGTCCATACTTTTGAACCATTGATGATGTAGTGATCGCCGCGTAGCTCTGCCTTAGTGCCAAGACTGGCCAAGTCCGAACCAGCACCAGGTTCTGAATACCCCTGACACCACCGTGTTCTGCCATGAACAATATCCGGCACAAACTGCATTTTTTGCTCGTGGGACGCATACTCAAGCAGCACCGGACCAAGCATACTGATACCAAAACTAGTTATTGCGGGTCTCGCATTTATGCGGGCCAGCTCTTGTCTTAATACAATTGCTTCTTCTTTATTGAGGCCGCCCCCGCCATACTCGCTGGGCCAAGTTGGGCAGGTCCAACCTTTGGCGGCCATTCGCTCGAGCCACAGTTTGCTTTCAGGGTTTTTAAAACGCTCGTTGGCACCCCCCCAGACAATTTCTTCTTGAACCATTGGCGTCCGCATTGAGGGAGGACAATTCTCTTCCAACCAAGCTCGAGTGCTGGCTTGAAATTCACTGAGTGCTGACAAGTATTTTCTCCTACTTTTTTACCAAATCTGTTTACTATCCATTAACTAAAACCTGACGTCCAACAACAACACCTTGCTTTAAATCACTCAGTGCTTGACTAGCCTCGGACAGGGGGCGCTCCTTTATTTCAATTGGCGCAATTTTACCTTCGCGCACGAGCGCCATAAGCTCCCCCATATCTTCTAAGCTGCCCACATAGCTACCTTGAATAATGCGCGCATTCATCGGTAAGAACGGAATAGGTATAGTTAAGGCTCCACCAAAAAGCCCCACCACCACCAACATTCCACCCTTACGAAGACAGGACAAGCCATAGTTGACTGTGGCTTCAGAGCCTACAAAATCGAGCGCAGCATAAGCACCACCCACTGATTTCTTGAGTTCCCTTGCAGTTTTCGCATCTGACGAATTGTAAGTTCGCGTTACTCCCAAGCCACGGGCCTTTTCCAGTTTGTCTTCATCGATATCGACGACAATCGGGTCAATACCAGACGCCCGCGCAATTTGAATGGCCATACTGCCAACACCACCGGCACCTATAATAACCACCTCGTCGCCAGCCGCTAATTTGCCTACTTTTTTTAATGCCCCATATGCCGTCAAGCCGGAACAAGCATAGGTAGCCGCTAGGGAATCAGCAACGTCACCTTTGTCAAACAAGTAGCGCCCATGGGGAATAAGGACGTATTCAGCGAAACCGCCAGCACTAACAATGCCGAGGGCTTGTCCAGGGGTACACAGATGCTCATCGCCACGCTTGCAGGCAGAGCAGCCACCACACCCGATCCATGGATAGACGACACGACGATCACCAACACTGATGTCATTAACGTCTGAACCGATGGCAACAACTTCGCCATAAATTTCATGCCCAAGTACGTGGCCCTCTTGACCCACTTCCAACTGCTTACCGCCTCCTAATTCGAAGGCTCCCTCGTGGATATGAATATCCGAATGACAAACACCGCAGGCTAGCATTTTCAGCAGCACTTGTGATCCTGTTGGTTGCGGCGTCTCTTTTTCCACTCGCACTAAAGGAGCGCCAGGTGCAGCTGTTTCATAGGCTATCATTACTTCTCGCCCCGCTGCTTATCCCACTGTGCAAATGTGCTACCGGATTCAGCCAACTGTTTCAAAAGAGGCGCTGGCTTCCAATATTCTTCACCGTATGTGTCTCGATATTCACAAATTTTATCGTAGATTTTTTTAAGGCCAATACTATCCGCATAATGCATTGGGCCACCTTTCGCTGCTGGGAACGCGTAGCCAAATACATAAACCACATCGATATCGCTTGGTCTCTGAGCAATGCCTTCCTCAAGTATTAGCGCACCTTCATTAATCAAGGGGTAGAAACAACGGGCTAGAATTTCCTCGTCATCAATTGATTTTCGCTCGACACCCAGCTTTTCGGCCTCGGCGATTATCATCGCTTCCACTTCAGGATCAGGCATACGAGCTCTTGTTTGAGGGTCATATTTATAAAATCCTGACCCCGTTTTTTGTCCGTATCTGCCCATCTCCACCAAGAGCGTGCCCATGCGATAGAGTTTTGGATCGTCGGGTAAATCTGTTCGCGCCTGACGGGCCTTATAGCCCACGTCAAGACCGGCAAGATCGCCCATTGCCAATGGCCCCATGGCCATGCCGAAATTTTCCAAGGCAGAGTCCACCTGAGTTGGCGTGCAACCATCCATCAAGAGCATTTGCGCTTCTCGACCATAGCCCGCCAACATTCGATTGCCGATAAAGCCGTAACAGACTCTAGACAGGGCGCAAACCTTGCCTATTTTTTTACCAATAGCCATAGATGTGGCTAGCACGTCATCTGCTGTCTTTTCGCCGCGCACCACTTCTAAAAGCTTCATTACATTTGCTGGGCTAAAAAAGTGCAGGCCCAACACGTCTTGTGGTCGTTTAGTCGCCGCTGCAATTGCGTCAATGTCTTGGTAAGAAGTATTGCTTGCAAGTATTGCCCCTTGCTTACAAACAGCATCCAGTTTGGCGAATATTTCTTTCTTCAGATCCAAGTTTTCAAATACAGCTTCGATAACCAAATCAACATCTGCAATGTCATTGTAGTCCGTGGTTCCGGTAATTAACTGCAGTAAACCGGCCATTTTGTCCTCGGCCAGCTTCCCCTTTTGCACGGTGATGCCGTAATTCTTCTTAATGATTCCAAGGCCCCTTTGCAGTGCCTCATCATTTACTTCAACCATGACGACAGGGATACCTACGTTAGCAAAACACATCGCTATACCGCCGCCCATAGTGCCACCGCCAATAATGGCGACTTTGTTTACCGGGCGCAGGGCTGTGTTTTCTGGCAGATCTTTAATCTTTGCAGCTTGACGTTCTGCGAAAAAAATATGTCGCATAGCAGCAGATTCTGGAGAAGTCACAAGTTCAGTAAATAATTCACGCTCTCTTTCCAAGCCTTTATCCATTGGCAGCTTCACCGCGGCTTCGATGCAGGAGACAATCTTATCTGGCGCGATCGCCCCACGTGCTCGCGCTGCTAGCTTCTTGCGAGCCCCATCAAAAAAGCCAGGTTCAACACTTGATGGATCTATTGTGATATCTCTTATACGCTTAAGCGGAGCCCCCGCGGCAACTAGGTCTTTCGCATATTGAATTGACCCTGCCTGCAAGTCATCGCCTTCGATAACTTCGTCAATTAGCCCCATAGTTTTCGCATTGGCTGCGGCAACGGGATTGCCGCTAGTAATCATTTCTAAAGCCGCTTTCACCCCGGCAATGCGAGGAACTCGTTGTGTACCTCCAGCACCGGGTAGGAGACCCAATTTCACTTCAGGAAGGCCTACTTTTGCAGAAGCATTAGCGCACCGATAGTGACAGGCTAGAGAGACTTCAAAGCCGCCGCCAAGAGCTGTGCCATGAATTGCCGCAATCACTGGCTTAGAACTATTCTCAATTGCACTAAGTACTTCAGGTAAGCCCGGAGACATTGGCGGTTTACCAAATTCAGTAATGTCTGCACCCGCTATAAACGTTCGCCCTTCGCAGCGCAGCACGATTGCCTCGCTATTATCTTTCTGCGCGGCTTTCACTGCATTTAGCAAGCCCTCTCTCACCGCTTGGGACAGCGCATTGACCGGAGGGCTGTTGACGCTTATGACGCCAATATTATCGATAAGTTGATAGCTCACTACCTCAGACATAAAATTTCCTTCCTAGTTAATTGCTCGTATTCATATAGTTTTAAATTGGCATTCTCAAACCATCAAAAATTGAATGGTTAGTCAGTAACCCGCTCAAGAATTGCTGCCACACCTTGCCCTAAACCAATACACAGACTTATTGCCGCATACTTGGCACCGGATCGTTCCATTTGACGCATGGTTGAAATAGCAATACGTGCACCCGACGCCCCTAAGGGGTGCCCCACAGCAATTGCGCCACCGTTTGGGTTAACCCGTGAGTCTGCAAAATCGATCTCAAGCATCTTTAAGCAGCCAAGAACCTGTGCTGCGAATGCTTCGTTAATTTCAATAATATCCATATCAGCTAGAGTAAGCCCCGCCCTTGCTAAGGCTTTACGAATAGCGAATACCGGACCAAACCCCATAACCCTTGGTTCAACCCCCGCAACCGCACCGGCGACAATACGCACTCGCGGCATCACACCAAATTTTTCACCTATTGCTCTGTTGCCTACAATCAAGGCGGCAGCACCGTCATTAATGCCTGACGCGTTTCCAGCTGTAACCACACCCCCTTCGAATAGCGGGCGTAACCCAGAGAGCGCCTCCAAGGTTGACTGGGGCCGTGGATGCTCGTCGGCATCAACCACTACCGGTGGCTTTTTACGGCCTTGAGGAACTTCTATTGGTACAATTTCATCCTTGAAAAAACCCGCCGCTCTCGCTGCTTCATATTTTGCCTGTGAGCTGGCTGCGAATGCGTCGCTGTCTTCGCGGCTAAGACCAATGTCTGCCGCAATGTTGTCCGCCGTTTGCGGCATTGTGTCGTCACCAAATGCCGCCGCAAAGGCTGGATTGGTGAATCTAGCACCTAAGGTGCTATCCGCAATCACTTGACCTCGATCATAAGCTGACTGAGCCTTGGACATAACAATTGGCGCCCGGCTCATGGACTCTACCCCACCCGCCAAGAAAAGATCACCTTCGCCAACTTTTACGCCCCGGGCAGCATCAAGTGTTGCTGCAAGCCCGGACCCGCACAAACGGTTAACCGTAAGGCCGGCAACTTCAATAGGCATTCCAGCTCGCAGCAAGGCAAACCTGGCCACATTGCGGCAATCTTCACCCGCGCCATTGGTGTTGCCCATAATCACATCTTCGTAGGACTCTGGACTGAACTTATTGCGCCCCACTACAGTTTTAATGACATGGGCCAACAAATCATCTGGCCGCACGGGAGCAAGAGCGCCACCGTGACGACCGAAGGCGGAGCGACCACCATCATAAATAAAAGCATCGGCTAAGGAGTTATTGGACATTGAAATCTCTCTTTCTGATTGATGAGTGGCTAAGAAGGCAGCAGATGATGGCTCCCCCTCAGGTACAGTTGCTCTAGATGCAATACCGGGAAAATTGACCGAAGTTACACCGAAATTCGATGAGATACTTGGCTCTCCTAGAAGACTAAAATCCTGCTAGGCCGACCAACCGGAGAGCTAGTCTAGCATAGGGTGACGGGAGGGGGAATTGACAGCAACACCCCTGTTTTCGGCGTCTGCAGTCGCATCAAAATTGGTCTTATGGTAGCTTTACGCCTCTATTTTGGGAGAGCATGATGATCAGAGACCAAGAAACCATTAACCAGTTAGTTGACATGATTGAGCGCTTTGTCAGAGAGCGACTAGTCCCAGCTGAAGCGAAGCTTGCAGAGGATGGAAAACTTCCAGACGACATTCTGGAAGAAATGAAGGCGCTGGGGCTTTTTGGGCTGACGATTCCTGAAGAATACGGGGGTCTCGGGCTCACCATGGAAGAGGAAATACTGGTCTCTATCGCCTTGGGCCGCACGTCGCCCGCCTTTCGCTCTGTCATGGGCACCAATAACGGAATTGGCTCCGCGGCCATCGTATTCAATGGCACCGAAGCGCAAAAACAAAAATACTTGCCTAAGTATGCCAGTGGCGAGTGGATCAGCTGCTTTTGTCTTACCGAGCCGGACGCGGGCTCAGACGCGGCGTCTTTGAAGACTACCGCTCGATTAGAAGATGGTTATTACGTCATTAACGGGACTAAACGCTATATCACTAACGCGCCAGTAGCTAATACCTTTAACGTGATGGCCAGAACCAACCCAGACATTAAAGGTGCCCGTGGAATATCATCTTTTATCGTTGAAAAAGACACTCCGGGCATTACTTTGGGAGCCATTGATAAGAAAATGGGCCAAGCGGGCTCCATGACCTGCGATGTAATTTTTGAAGATTGCAAAGTGCCCGCTGAGAACATCATCGGCGAAGAAGGCGAAGGGTTTATTACCGCCATGAAAGTTCTCGACCGAGGCCGCCTGCACATTTCTGGCGTAAGCGTTGGGGTTGCGCAAAGGCTTATTGCTGACGCCTTGGAATATACAATGCAACGCAAACAGTTCGGCAAACCTCTAGCCGAACAGCAGTTAATCCAAGCGATGCTGGCTGATTCGCAAACCGAAATGTTTGCTGCAAAATGCATGACTCTGGAAACCGCGAGAATGCGCGATGAGAGGAAAAACATTAGCACCGAATCGTCGGCCTGCAAGCTATTCGCCACAGAAATGGTTGGCCGAGTAGCCGACAGGGCCGTACAAATACACGGCGGCGCCGGTTATATGTCTGAGTATGCCGTTGAAAGATTTTACAGAGACGTCAGGCTCTTCAGGCTGTATGAGGGCACTAGCCAAATCCAACAAATAATTATCGCTCGCAACATGATCAAAGATGCTAGCTAATTAGGATGTTTAGTGAGGGTGCATTAAACCTTCAGTTGGAATAGACGGTTTATATTGTCGGTGACAGCCCTCACAAGACTCAATCAACTGATCACCTGCCAGTGCAAGGTCAACCAGATTTCGAGCTTTGGCAGCAGATAGCGCCGCAATAGAGGCATTATTCATCTGATCAACATAGGCTCGCCAAGAACGCTGTGCCACCCACATTCCATCGTTAACTCCCGCGCCTCCCATAGTCACCGCACTGCGGCTCGACAGTAGCTGAATTGCATGATGCTCTACCTCTGTCCAATCCACATCGGCTACCGAATTCTCAGGGTTGGCGGCATCCCAGATAAAATGTGCTGCGTGATCTATTTGGGCAACCATTACCTCGTTAATACTCACATCGGGTGTAAATGGCACATACACTTGTGTCTGCGGTAGCCCGCTTTCTGTCGCGACGCCACATGACATTAATGCAACAATACAACTAATCGCCAAACTTACTACTTTCATCGAGCACCTCTTGAATTCGCCAACACTATTAGCAGTATCTATTGCTTAGCAACAACTGTGTTGACCTATATCAACGTCTTCAATACAAGAACTCTCACACTGTACATGAACGAAATAGGTAATGTGCCGCTATCAATTTATTTGCATTCTTGGAGCGTGAAAAATGATCAACCTTAACTCTATTCTAGTGGTTGTCGATCCAACGGTCGAGCGGGACTTTGTGATAGAGCGAGCAATTTCTCTTGCCAAACTAACCAATGCCAAAGTGACGCTTTTTATCAACCACGCAAACTCGCTGATCGAGAAGTCATATGTCTACGAGGGTATTGATAAGAAGTTCTTTGAAACCCAACAACGGTTGTTTCAGGAGCATAATCAAGAAACCTTGAATTCTATTTCTTCACAGATGAGCGATACTGGCATTGACACGACAACTGAGTTTACAAGTGGCCATAACTTAGCAGAAGCGATTATCAAAAAAGCTGATTGCGGAAAATTCGACCTAGTGATGAAAAGCACTCACCACCATGGAGTGATTGACCGAGTCTTCGTAACCAACACAGATTGGCGCTTAATTCGTAAGTGCCCAGCGCCCTTGCTACTAGTCAAGCCGCTGAAATGGAAAGACCATGGCGCAATAGTCACTGCCGTTGACCCTATGCATGTGAAGGCGGAACAAACCCAACTTGATCAACAGCTGTTATCAACCACGCAAGCTCTGGCAGAGAAATGGCAGCAAACCGCTCACGTTTTCCATTCTTACTTTCCGTTTGAAAGTGCGTTGTTTCCACTGAGCGGAGAGTCCGCCGAGCACATCGCCCGAATCAAGCAGCAGCATGCTGAGCGATTGAACACCTTATTGACAGACTTCAATTTCGATCAGGAAAACATCCATCTGAGTCGAGGAGAATTGATTCCAGCCCTTACACAATACTTAAAACAGTCAGAGGCCAATCTGTTAGTAATTGGAGCATTGTCTCGCAATGCCCTGGAACGTGCTATTGTGGGCAATACGGCTGAGAAGATTTTGGAAAGTTGCCCCTGCGACATACTAGTGACAAAGTGTTTTTAGTGATTGAAATTGTAAGAGGGCCAGCTACGCTTATGGGCCTCATCGCTTGGCGCCCTCAGTCCTCTACAACGCCTTGTAAATAACAGGTACCGCCCACATACTAAAACCATGAGCAACTCTTCAAATCAATCCAAAAAAATCATCTACGATGTAATTTTTGGCTACGATTCTCCCCAGGGAAGATGGTTTGATATAGCGCTAATTTGCTGCATCTTATTTAGTGTAGCTGCGGTATTTCTCGACTCAGTATCCTCGATTCATGAAAACTATGGTCACTGGCTGTTTGCCCTAGAGTGGTTTTTCACGATTTTATTTACTATTGAATATGGACTGCGCTTATACAGCTCCCCAAATCCTCGGGGCTATGTCTTTAGCTTTTACGGCATAGTTGATCTGCTTTCTATTCTCCCCACCTACATCGCATTTTTGTTTCCCTCAGCCATTTACTTGATTGTTATTCGCATCATGCGGGTGCTGCGAATCTTCCGCATTTTGAAATTATTTCGCTATATGGGAGAAGCCAATCTTTTGTTTTCCGCACTGCTGCAAGCGCGGCGTAAGATTGAAGTTTTTCTTTTTTCTGTGCTCACCCTAATCACCATATTTGGTGCGCTGATGTTCATTATTGAGGGGCCTGAAAACGGCTTCACCGACATTCCTACCTCCATTTACTGGGCGATTGTCACGGTGACCACAGTAGGATACGGCGATATTGCACCGCAAACTCCATTAGGCCAATTTGTTGCAGCCATAGCAATGATCTGTGGCTACGCCATTATTGCTGTGCCAACTGGAATTATTGGCGCCGAACTAATGCAGCAAGTACAAAGCAGAGCAGCTGTTCAAACCGTCAGCAAGAAAACTTGCAGCAATTGCAACACTGAAAACCATGATCAAGACGCGAGCTTTTGCAAATATTGCGGGAAGGGAGTAGAACTACAACAGACTTGATTCGGTGCCTAGTTTGACTTAAATCAAGCCCCAAGGTTGAGATCACTGTTCAACTATAAGGGTAACTTTAGTTTGGCTTAATCGAATTATCGAGCAGATGAGGGGTGACAAAATGTACGAGAAGATATTGGTTGCGATCGATCTATCCAATGATACACAGAAGGTAATCGACCAAGCCCTGCGCATGGCCGGGCAAGACAAATCGAAACTAAGTTTGGTGCATGTGGTTGAACCCGTTGCCGCAGCCTACAGCATGGATATTTACGCGTTCAATGTAAACGAGCTACAGCAAGAAGCCATTAAGTTCGCAGAGCAGCGAGTGAACGAGTTAAGTGAAAAACTGGGAATCAGCCAAGACCGCGCCCACACTATCTTAGGCTCGCCAGGCGCTGAGATTCGTAACTTGGCAAAAGAAATCAACGCCGACGCCATTGTCATCGGCAGCCATGGCCATAGCGGTTGGAAAATACTTCTTGGCTCAACCGCAATTAAAGTGCTGCACGGCGCAACTTGCGACGTGTTAACTGTCCATGTGGGCGAAAGCTAAGCTTAACCCTCAAAGCAGAATCTGACCTACCATCGGCATTCTGTCTGGTTTGACAATCAGCACGTCGCAGTCAAGCTCGTCCAACAGCTTTTCTGCAGTGTTGCCGATTAAAATACGGTCTAAACGCGACCGGGAAATTGCTCCCATCACTACTAGAGCGATACCCGAGTCCTCTACTAGCTTGGGCAGACTGATATGAATATTCTCGTCGACGCAATGGCAATGTTCGGCAGGAATGTTATGGGCTTTTGCCAATTCAGCTATGGCTTGTTCCGCCTTGCTGCCGTCTTCGTCAAATGGGTACAAAGTAGCCATCGGCGGTTTCCAACTAGAATGGTAAACCTCGGCGCTACCTGCTGAGAGCCTAACTAGGTCGAGGGTAATGGAAAGAATCTTGCTATCTAAGTCGGCCGGTTTGTCCCTTAATTGCTCAGGATCTACAGCGGCTAAAATCTTAGGCTGAGCTCCCCAAGCCTTCTCTTTAACCAACAATAGCGGTTGACTACAGTAGCGCACTAGCTCCCAGTCTTCGTTGGACATGAAATATCTAGCTAACCTGCTGTGCTTTTTGGTTGCCTTGATAACTAAGGAAGCTTCAATTTCGTTTGCCCTAGCGACTATTTCCCGATGGGGAGGATTGCTCCAGCTGGTCCAAGCAGTGACCCGCAAACCCTGATCTCGTAGAGGCCGCGCTAATGCTTCAAGCTGGGCTAATCTAGCCTCGCCATGTTCTCTACGCATCTTCGCTGCCAGCTTAGGCTCATAAAAATAGCCGTCCTCAAGATACGGATTGTAATCTGCGATGGCTAGTTCAAGATCACAGTCTGCGAGCTTGGCTAAAACAATTGCTCTATCCAATGCAGGCTGATGGGCTTGTTCTGGCTCAATTACTACAAGGATATTTTTAAGATTGAACATGTCCCCGCTCCTTACTTGAAGTTTTCCAAGCTGCATTGTACGAGAATCACATGACGATAGCGTTAATCTGGATCAATAAAGCGTCCGAGACTTATTGAAACTCGGAATATTGGTCTCACATAAAAAGTAATCTGATAAAAATCAATGAGTTAAACAATCAATAAGTTTTGTAGCAAAGAGTGACGAAAATTGTGCATTGCTCAGTTTAATGGCACAATTTGCCAGAGAGATTAAGGGAGAAACGAATGTCCTCGTCAGATACTGGAAAAATACTGGAATTCCCCCATGACGGCCGTATTCCTGCCAGATCTAGTTCTGTTGTGGTCAAGATGTGCCCGCACAATTCGACTGTGTCTTGCAGTAGCTGTCGGCTCAACGAGCTATGCCTCCCTATCGCTCTGAACAAGAACGAAATCCACCAGTTAGATGAGATCGTTGAACGTAATCGCCCTTACAAGAAAGGTGAACATTTATATCGCCAAAGTGATGAGTTTAAATCGGTTTACGCGGTGCGTTCTGGCTCCTTTAAGTCCTACGTAGTCAGCGGCAGCGGTCATGGGCGTGTTACGGGGTTTTATTTGCCGGGTGAAATTATCGGCATGGATGGCATCGCCAGTAAGCAATACTCGAATTCAACTCAGTCGATGGAGCACTCGTCAATTTGCGAGATTCCATTCTCACAGTTGGAAAAACTTAGCCACGAGCTGCCAAGTTTGCAACACCATTTCTTCGCCATCATGGCCAATGAAATCGCCAAAGATCAGCAGATCCATACGATATTAAGCAGTTACACCGCAGAGGAGCGAACCGCGTCATTTCTGTTGGGCTTGTCTGCTCGCTACTCCAGAGTGGGATTATCATCAGCGCGGTTTCACTTGCCCATGACCAGAGGTGACATTGCCGAGTATCTTGGCTTAACAGTGGAAACCATAAGCCGCATCTTCACCAGCCTGCAGAAAAAAGGGTACTTAGAAGTCAACAATCGGGAAATCAAGCTGCTGGATATAGAAGCCTT
>CAYGRT010000001.1:178900-241694 GCA_964352355.1 uncultured Pseudohongiella sp.
AAGGGTACTTAGAAGTCAACAATCGGGAAATCAAGCTGCTGGATATAGAAGCCTTGCGGGCAATTATTACCGCAGCCTAAGGCCGGCCCTAACTATACTCTGCTTCCCACCACGCCATGAGCAAGCCTCATGGCGTGGTTTAAAGCTTATCACCAGTGAAGAAATGGGATTCATAGACAGACCACTTTTTTGGGTCTGCTTGCCCGTTATAGCAACTGTTGCTTGAACCATTCCAGTCGCGCGCTGTTGGCGATCTTTGCATTTTCCCCGCGAAAGCCATGCTGACCGCCAGGGATAACAATAAAATCCGACTCAATATTCTGCTTTTGTAGCTCCGCGTACATTATTTCTGACGCGCTGATGTCCACCAAATCATCGGCATCCCCATGAATTAAAAGCACTGATGGATCTGCTGGATCTGCATGCAAGATTGGCGAAATTGACGCAGCCTTTGCCACATCAAAATCCAACGCGGGGAAGCGGTCATTAGGTCCGGTTATCTCTCGCAGATCCACCGGAGGAAAATACGCAACCACGGTGGCAACGTGGTTGTCATGCCTCATTACAGGATCAGCAGAATCTGGGTCACCGGAATCTGCCGCCAAGCCGATCATGAGTGATAAGTGACCCCCGGCGCTGCCGCCGGTAACGCCAATGCGATCAGCATCAATGCCGTAGTCATCAGCGTTCATCTTAATGTGACGGATCGCACGGCTTACGTCTGCGTAAGCATCCGGCACATGATATCTTGGCGCACTGCCATGATGGACAGGGATTACCGTGAACCCCGCCGCTAGCTCATCGGCAAACATTCGCTCATACACCGCCGGTTCTGACCAACGGGAATACCATCCGCCGCTGACCATAAACACGACGGCAGCACCGTTAGCATTGTTGGGAGTCAATACTGAATAGACAAGTGCCATGCCATCCTTATGCCCATAGATAACGTCAGCCTGGGCGCGCGCCTGCGCTAAGCTGACTTGGGACATCAGCACCGCTATAACGCTGGAAGTAACAAGCAAGCAATGGATTAATTTTTTCATGTAGACCTCGTAAGTTAGCTCCATGCCAGATCGGCATTCGTTATCAACGTTCTTGCAACAGATTGCCAGGAGAGTATTGGTCGGTAAGCACGCGCCGGCTCATGTCCCAATCAATGCGAGTTGAAAGCCGGCGTGGATATTCATCAATAGGCACGCCGAATTTTTCAAGCGCGCTAATCATAGACTCCGCCTGGGAAATTAGTTGTTCTTGTGTGGGTAATCCATTTAGCTTAGCGATAATTATTCGATTGCCTGATGTAGGCAATTTAAAGTTAAAAAACTCGCCAAACACTCGTTGATAAGTGACCGACTCATGATCGTATAGACGGCTGGTAGAAAACGTATTTGCTACTAATACCCCATCTTCCGTCATAATGCTTTTTACTTCTTCAAGAAACTCTTCTGTCAGCATGTGTTCGGGGATATAGTCTCCGCTAAACGCATCAAGGATGATGTAGTCATAAGACTGCTTTCGAATAGATGCTCGCTTAATAAAAGGCCGACCGTCATCAACATACACTTGCATGTTTTCGGTTTCTTCAAAGAAGAAGAACTCTCTTGCAACCTTCACTACCGCTTCATCTATTTCTACTACATCGATAGACGCGTCTGGAAACAAGTCAGCAAACGTCATCGGCAGCGAGCCTCCTCCCAAGCCTATTATTAAAATTCGCTCCGGATTGGGTTTGACCAACAGACCCGCAAAACTCATGCGAGTGTAATCAAAAACCAAGCGATCTGGCTCGCTCACAAACATGCAGGTTTGGTTTCGATCACCACGGTGAACGTTGAACAACAAGCAGCGACGATCACCGTTTTGAATAACAGCAATGTCTCGATACTTAGACTTTTCCTCGTGTATAGTTTCTGCCCCTGCATTCAGTGAGACGAGCACCGTCAATGCAACTAGTGCAGCGGCTCTGAATCTATGGAGGTTATTGCACAGAGAGCTCGACATTTAAGCCACCTCGTGATTCTGTTTACCATTAACGAGAAAATTTGTTACTAGAATTAGAATGCCTGCGCCTATCAATGCAGCGACCGCACCCCACAAAATTTGATTCACTTCAAACCAAAGCACAAAGTAGAAACTAGTACCCAATGTACCTGCCGCACTACCTACTGTTGATATAAAAAATAGCAAACCCGCCATATGACCACTGTGCTGTTGGGTCTTCACCATTAGCCTCACCGAGTAGGGAGATATCATGCCCAAAATACTAGTCGGTATAAAAAACAAAAAAATAGAGGCAAACAGTGAGCCATAGCGAGGGTCTTCGAGACTGAGAAATATAGGCTCCATGATGGCATCGCTAAAGACAATGACTGGCACCGAAAACACGCCCGCAGCAATAAAAAAAGCAGCGTACATTTTTGGGCTGGGGCTGCGAGTAGACAGGCGACCACCGATCAAGTACCCCATTGCCAGCGCTAGCATGAATATAGTAATGATACTGCCCCAGACCGAAAGGCTGCCCCCGAAGTAAGGAGACAATATCCTCGCACCCAACATTTCAATGGTCATGATTGTAAAACCACTGACAAACGCCATCGCGATGACGACATTTTGGGGTAAGGTGTGTTCTTGGAGCGCGGTTTTAGCTGAAGCCACTGAGTTCTCTGTAATCAAATTTGGTTTGGTTTAGGGTTTGAGCGCTACAATATCATCGAAGCAGGCTAAGATAAATCGCCTGCTGAACTGCTAACCCTGCGCTAGCACCGGGTTGACTCGCAATCGCCTACTGTCGCTCGCCTAAATGTCTTCCACCGTCTAAGGCGATAATCTGACCGTTGACGTATTTAGATGCTGCAGAAGCCAAATACAAGGCAAGCCCAGCCATGTCTTGGGCATTGCCGATTCTACCGAGAGGATTCTCTTGCTCGATTCGCTCCTGATACTGCTCCAAGGTGTGCTGCATCATTTTGCTCTCGAAAGGCCCAGGCGCTATGGCGTTCACTGTGATTCCTTGCGGTGCTAATCGGACCGCCAGATTCTTAGTAAGAAAATGCACAGCCGCTTTACTTGCCCCATAGGCGAAATTATCCGTAGTAGAAACTCGCAGGCCATCAATAGAACCAATATTGATAACTCGTTTCGGGTCGCTCATGGATGCCCCTTTGGTCAGCAGCGGCATTAAATCTTTGGTCAACAAGAATATGGCTCTGACATTAATATCCATCACCTTGTCGTAGCCATCGGCTGGATAGTCGGCGAATGGTGCTCCCCATGCGGCTCCAGCGTTGTTAACCAAGACATCAATGCTTGTTTCTCGAGCCATTAGTTCTTTAACAAAGGCCGTTCTTCCCTCATCGCTTGAGAGATCGGCAGGAAGCGCTATGCAGGTGCCAATAGCACTGAGTTCGGCCGCGGTTTCCTCACAGGCCTGTACTTTTCGTGCAGTAATATAGGTTTTCATACCATTAGCGACGAACCCACTGGCAATCATTTTGCCGATACCACGAGAGCCACCAGTGACTACTGCGGTTTTCCCCGCCACAGAAAACAGATCGGTAATTTGAAACGACATTCTAAGCCCTCGGCTATTGATTGCTTTTAGTTTTGTATTTTGCCGCTAATGATCAGCTCGCACATTTCGTTGAGTACGTGGGTTTTTTTAACGAACCCCTTAAAACGATGATCTTTTGTTAAGCCATGATAATAGCGATAGTAAATTTGCTGGCCAATCACTGCTAACCTGAACAAACCGAAGCAAAAATAAAACGGGAAATTATCAACGGGCAAGCCGGTTTTATCTTGAAACCTGTCTATGATTTCTGCACGGGTCGGCGCGCCTTCTACATCACTGGGCATAGTGCGGGATTCGCGGAAAAAATCAGGGTCGGTGGTTTGTGTCCAATAACCCAACGTGCAGCCCAAATCCATCAGCGGATCGCCAACAGTAGACATCTCCCAATCCAACACGCCAATTACTTTTAAGGGATCTGTGTGAGAGAAAATCACATTGTCCATTTTATAGTCATTGTGAATCACGCTGGCTTTGCCACTCTCTTTTGGCATGTTGTCATGTAGCCATTTGATTGTGTTGTCACAGTTCACTGTGTCTGGAGTAACTGCATCCACCCAGCGGCGGCTCCAGCCATCGATTTGACGCTGCACATAACCCTCGGGACGGCCAAAGCTGTCAAGCCCAGCCTGAACTAAATCAACCGAATGCAGCTCACTTAGCACATCGAAAAAATTAAACAGCTGCTGCCGAATTTGTGCAGGACTAAGGTTTAAGTTGGCCGGGTAATCCCGCCGAATTACCAATCCTTCGATGTAACTCATCAAATAGAAATCACAACCCAAAATAGCCTGATCTTCGCAGAAGTGAACCGGCGTGGGACCGTAAGGAAAAACGTTATTCAACGCAGAGAGAATTTTAAATTCGCGGGACATGTCGTGAGCGGATTTTACTTTGCTGCCAAATGGAGGGCGCCGCAGAACCCAGCTTGCGTCGCCGCTAGAGAGCAAATAGGTTAGATTAGAATGCCCGCCTGGGAATTGCTTCACGCTTAGTGAATGTGCCTTGTCGCCGAGTATGGGCTCAAGGTATTGTTTTAGAACATCGAGATCCAGCTCTTCGCCTTCCCTGATGGCACCAGCTCGATCGACTAAGTCTTCTTTTATCATTGCGTCCCCGCTTATTCTTATCGATACGTTATCATGTGCGCCAACTCATGCTTTTCCAAGTGTGCCAAATTGTTGAACTGAGTCATAGACAATCTATCACCGCTGTAACGTATGCGTGTTACCGAACTATTGTGCACCATCCAATTAGTGCTAATCACGTGCTCGTCTGGGAATTGTAATACTCTTTGTAAAGCCATTGCTATGACTCCACCACTGGTGGACAGCAGCACGCGACTGCCTTTCGAGTGGGTTGCCATAATTTTATCGAGCCCCAAATGCACTCTCGCCTTAAAATCCTGCCAGGGCTCAAAATCATGATCGGATTCAGTGGCGACAAGCTGATCTCGAATCCATTTCGCGGTGGCTCTTTCGAATACTTTTTGAAATAAACGAGGATCAGTTATTGGCCAATCCGAGTGCTCATCAGTTGGCAACTCATGAGAGTAGTCTCGCAGGTAAATCCGCATCAAGGGATCACCATTGTACTCATTAAACGCGGCGACTTGGGTTGGGGATGAGGGCTGGCCGTGTACTAAGTTTAACAACTCAGCGGCGGTCTCTCGCTGGCGCAGCAATGTGCCACTGTAGATAGTGTCAAAACGCTCCCCCATTTGCTGCCAATGCTTGGAGAGCGTTTTCACCTGCTCAATACCATTTTCGCTTAGCTTGTCATAGGACTCTTTGCCAAAGGAGGCCTGCCCATGACGAACCAGCACTAACTCACTCATTTTTTAGTGTTCTACAATTGAGCAAAACGGGCTGTATGGTAATCGGTATTGCCATACTGCATTTCAAGCGCAGTCACACATTTAAAAAGATGACCGACATCGAGTTCTTGAGTAGTACCAATACCACCGTGTATTTGAACAGCTTCTTGGCCTACTTTGCGGATTGCTTTGCCAACACGGCTTTTCGCAGACGACACTGCCTTTGCTTTTTCGTTGGCAGTGGCACTGCTGTCCATTTTCATTGCTGCCATCACAACAATAGAACGCGCCAGTTGGCATTCAATAAACATATCAGCCATTCGGTGTTGTAGGGCTTGGAAGGTGCCAATTGCCGTGCCGAACTGCTTACGAGTCTTGCTGTATTCTACAGTCTTTGTCAGCAAGCTATCCATAGCGCCTACAGCCTCAGCGGCGGCGGCTAGCGCGCCCCGATCGAGAACTGATTCCAGCGCTGTTATGGCAGCGCCAGTGGCACCGAGTCTTGCTGACGCCGGAACTACCACATCGACAAATTGCACTTCGGCCGAACTCTTGCCGTCTACGTTGGCATAGGGATGCACCGTAACGCCTTTGGTTTTAGCATCCACTACAAAGACTGAAATGCCGCTGCGATCCGTAGCCTGGCCAGATTCCCGTGCCACTACCAAAAGTTTTTCGGCAGCGTCTGCATTTAACACGTTAATCTTAACCCCATTGAGCGTGACCGAATCTCCGGAGACAACCGCCGTAGTTTCCACTCGCGCTGGGTTGAAGCGGCTCGCTGCCTCGCTGTGTGCGAGTGACACTTGCAGGCTGCCCTCCATTATTTTATTCAGCAATTCGGCGCGCATCTCGCCTTCGCCAAGCTCGCTGATTAATCGGCCTGCCACAATCGCAGTGGCCGAAAACGGTTCCACCAACATTGCTTTGCCGAACTCTTCCATCATAACAGCCATGTCAATCGCAGAGCCGCCGAAACCACCATCCTCTTCATCGAAAGGCACGGTTAACCAACCTAACTCAGCAAATAGTTGCCAATACTCTTTACTGTATCCATCGCTGCTGGCAATAATTTTATTTCGCGTATCAAAGTCGTATTGATTCTGCACAAACTTGAGCACGCTTTCTTGCAACATCTGTTGCTCTTCGGTGTAAGTAAAATCCACGGTATTACCTCGTTAACTGTTCATTGGTGCGCTGTGAAGGATTATTAAAGCCCTAACACAGCCTTGCTGATAATGTTTCGCTGCACTTCGTTGGACCCGCCAAAGATAGACAGCTTGCGATTATTAAAATAAGTCAGTGCTGATGCGGCAGTGTTGCCGGGGCCAACATAATGCCCTTGATAACCTTCTTCAAACTGCTCAGGAACGAACGGTAAGCTGTGATAGCCGGCAAGCTCTACAAATAGCTCATCCATTTTTTGCGCCAGTTCTGTACCTACTATCTTCAATATAGAACTCTCGGGCCCTGGTGCTTTTCCTACGTTAAGTGCAGCAAGGGTTCGCAGCTCGGCAAACTCCAGTGCTTGCAGCTCGATCTCGGCTTCTGCGAGTTTTTTCTTGAAGGCGGGATTATCTAGCATAGTGCCGCCAAACCCATCATCGGTACCTTCCGCCAAACGCTTCAATGACTTAAGGCGACGCTTGCCCCGAGGCACACCAGATATGTTAGTCCGCTCATGAGTTAGCAACACCTTGGCGTAGGTCCAGCCTTTGTTTTCCTCGCCTATTAAGTTTTCTACAGGAACCCGAACATCATCAAAAAACACTTCATTCACTTCGTGATGCCCATCGATCAGCACGATTGGCTTGAGTGTGATGCCCGGCGTTTTCATGTCTATCAGAAGGAAACTAATACCCTCTTGCTTTTTAACCGTGTTATCGGTGCGAACCAGACAAAAGATCCAGTCAGCGTATTGGCCATAGGTATTCCATGTTTTTGCGCCATTCACCACGTAGTGATCGCCGTCTCTGACGGCTGCAGTTTTCAGCGACGCCAGATCGGAACCGGCGTTTGGCTCGGAATAGCCCTGACACCACCAAACATTGCTTTGCAGAATGTCAGGAAGAAAGCGCTTTTTCTGCTCTTCGTTGCCATAGGCCATGATCACTGGTGCCACCATTTTCATGCCAAATGGCACTGGCTCTGGCGCACCAATAAGCCCTAATTCCGTGGCAAAGATATGGCGCTGGGTCATCGTCCAGCCTGGACCACCGTGCTCTTCAGGCCAGCTTGGCGCTGCCCAGCCCTTGGCATAGAGGATTTTTTGCCAATGCACCAATTCCTCTTTGCTTAGGCGCTTATTAGCATCGACTTTGGCTTTGTATTCGGCAGGAAATTCATTCTGAAGGAATTCACGAACCTCTTCCTGAAAGGCTAATTCTTCAGCAGTATAGTCAGCGTTCAATTGGACTCTCCTCTAACGGGCTCCAAGCGCCTGCAACCCGCCACATGAGAAATGGGGTGGTTTTGCGCCAGTCAGCCGGTGATTTATCTGAATTTTGGACGATTTTAGAGCCGACAAGATTACCATTTTGCTCTGGCAGGATAAACAAAAAATCGAGCAAGTGTTCGACAAACCGCATTTTGATTGTCTTTTGGCGAATTCTTGAGAAATCGCTGCTAAAACAGCGAAAGTCTTGCTTGTTTCTTGGAAAAAAACTAGCAAATGAGTTATTCTTCGCGCCACAAATAGGAGAGGCTTTTTCCCAAATTAGTCGGAGCAAGCACCTCAAAACTGTCAATGCAAAGTCGGCATAACGCCGAAAAGGGAGCGGTAATGAAACTAGTCCAAACAATCAAAATGCTACTCGTACTCCTAACCTTATCAGGATTAGTAGCCTGTAGTTCAACCAGCGAAGAAGCCGCCACAGAAACAGTGCAAAGCGAAAGTGGCATCGATGCCACAACTCGACGAGCACAGGAGCAAGCTGCAGAAGCCGAAGCACGAGCAGCCGCAGCGGCCGAGCGTATGATGCGCGCAGCCCTCTCAACGACAGTTTTTTACTTTGACTTTGACGTTGCGGAATTCAGACCCGCAGATAGAGACGTATTGGGATACCACGCGAAAGACTTAGCGGCTAACCCAAGCAAGCGCATCCGCTTGGAAGGCCACGCTGACGAAAGAGGCACACGGGAATACAACCTGGCCCTAGGCGAGCGCCGCGCGAATGCAATATTGAACTACTTGATAGTCAATGGCGCATCAAGAAGCCAGATCGAAGTAGTAAGCTACGGCGAAGAGCGTCCCGCTCAGCAAGGTCAAACTGAAAGCGCATGGCAGCAAAATCGCCGCGTTGAAGTTGTTGCTCGATAAGGACTAGTTGCTTTTCCAGGTGTCGGAGTATTTACTCCGACACCTACCCACCTACCCAACAACCCACCTCAACCCAACGCCACCTTCAATCTAGCAGCCATGCTCTCCAAGCATTCTTGCCCTGCCGGGATGCCGCCTGCGAAGGAAATGAACGCATGGATCATATCGGTATAGCATTCATGTTCTGCCGGCACTCCAAACTCATTCAGGCGATCTGCAAATGCTTTGCCTTCGTCCCTGAGCGGATCGAACCCGGCTGTCATTACGTAGGCCGGCGGCAGGCCTGCTAGGTCTTTGTCGAGAATGCTTAATTCCTCGTCATTCACTTGCTCTGGTGATTCCAGGTAGTGATTGCGAAACCATATCATGCCTGTTTTGGTTAGGTAGTAGCCTGCAGCAAATTCATCGATGCTAGGAAAGCTCATGGTGATATCAACCGAAGGGTACATTAGCAGTTGATAGGCGGGCATGGAAAACCCTTCTCGTTTACACGCAAGGCTTACGGCGATAGCCAGATTTCCCCCGGCACTATCGCCACCAACAGCGACCCGCGTCTTGTCTATTTCTAGGGCATCGCTATTGGCAATAATCCACTTGTACGCATCAAACCCATCTTGGTGTATGCCTTTAATTTTTCGTTCAGGTGCCAGGGTATAGTTGACCGAGCAGACAATACAGCCGCTATGAAAAGCCAGCTGCTGGGCTACCGTATCGTATTGATCAACGTCTCCGATTACATAGCCGCCACCGTGATAAAACACGAGGCACGGTTGCTTTCCTGCATGATCGGTTATTGGTTTATAGACTCGTATCTGAATGTCACCGCTTGGTATTTGGCCGTAGACATCTTTTTTCAGCTCTAGTTCACAGGGCGCTGGCGCAAAGGGATTGCCTCGCTCTGCTCTTGCAGTTCTCACTTCCTCAGGAGTGCATTCTTCGATTGGCTTCATCCGCGATGCGTTTAAAGCAACTTTGGCTGCCATCTCTTGAGGTTTGTCTTCTCTCTCGGCGTGCTTACTTTTAGGAATCGTCATCTTAACTCTCAAAAAAACATGGATTTAGGTTTTGCTGGCTCAAAACCCACTAGCCAGATCAACACTGTGTAAAGAAAAAAGCCTGGCACTATACTAGTCGCGATTGTCATCAACGCTTGCGCCGACCAACCCATAACCGCAACTAATACGTAAACACCCATGGCAACGATATGGGCCAGCAGATAATAATTAATGAAAGGTGTAGTGTTGTGATCGGTGGGCCAGGGCTTGCGAAACAACAGCCAGCGCAAACCAACAAATAGGCCAAGCAAGTCTGTTGGCCAAAACAGAAGTAAATTCACATTGTGGTGCAAATCTAGGTGATCAGACACAAACCAGCTGGCCAACATCAACACCCCGTACACACCACTAAACAGTGCAGTAACAACACCCAGCACACCAAGCAGCCGAAAGCTAAAGCCTGGCAGTTTTAGACTCAACTTGCTATGCGTGGCGAAATACGACATGGGTATTCTCTTAAGCAGCAACAATAAAAATATAACCGGCGCTAAAAGAAATACCGAAGCCACTTTGTAGCTATCGGTTTTTATAAGTGGAGGCGCAAAACTCATCACCTCCTGCGGCGTCGACAGCAGTTCGAGGCGCTCACCATTTTCAGCCACGTCCGAGCTTACTTGGGACAAACGCTGCCGCAGGTTTAATGGAAGAAACATATCCTCCCATTGGGTCATTGGGCGATCAATATTGCTGTTCATTAATATGTTCAATGAAAAGTCGATAATGGGCACCGAGCTATAGTGGCTTCTTACTTCATCTCGAAATGATCGATCGCTGGGCTGAGAATAGCGCTCGCTCAACGCGCCTTCTAACGCTTCATCTAAATAGTCTCTAATTCGAGTCGTGCAGTTATCGAAAAAGTATTGATAGGCATACACCTTATTTTCAGGCTCAAGATTCCACATCAAACGCCGGTACAAAATTTCTTTTTGAGCATTGGTTAAGTTAATTTTATCTTGCCAGACACTACGCTGCTGCCGCCGATAGTTGGCGAATTCGAATGCGGGTGAATTAGTCTCTAAAGAGTAATTCATGATGCCTTTAAAAAAGTTGTACGAGAACCCAACTACGCCGCCACTGAGGTTAAAATAACCCCAGTTAAAGACCGTATCGATATTATTACCTTCATCAATCATCCGCAGGGCCGAGTGGCCAAAGTTGTCCCAGACGGATTCGCCAACATCAACAGTGACAAGATAGAAATGCACCCGGCTCATATCAGCGGGCAATGGGTAATTTTCCAGATCGGCCGCGGTTTGAGCCCGTAGGTGGCTGGCTGCCAACATAGAGGCTAGTGCTGCCAGCAGCACACTAGCAAACCAATACTTGGAGAAACGGCTACCGAAGTAGGATGATGGGATCATGGTAGGCTCAGTGAGCTGTTGTTATAAGACTATGGGATAGACGCAATCCTACCAAAGATGTTGTGTCGATCAAACTAGCAAGAGTGAGCTCTGAATGGCTGGCTGATAGCCAGAAATAAAAAATCCCCACTCACTATCCGCCATAGATGAGTGGGGATTTGCGAACACGCCGGTCAGAATAGCAACCCTTTGTGTGGGTTTTGCGAGGGTAAGTCGCTATTCGGGCGATTTCGCTAACAGTGCCAGATTAACCAAGCACCGCTGAATAGAATCTGAACGGCAAAGAACTTTCTCCGCCGCTCAGGTCAGGGCCAAACCCGATGCTTACTATAGGTCGGGTTCAATCTCCAATGGCGCATAGTAGGCACCACCAGCACCTTCAATTTCTTCTCTTCGTTGACGCCACTCGGGGCCTGCCGAACCGCCTTCTTCATAGAGCAGATCTTGGCGCAAGTAATTCCAGCTTGTTGGGTCAAGTTCTTGCGCTCTAGTCCAATAAAGCTCGGCCTTAGTGTCGTTATCGTTGGCGAAATAGTAAGTGCCTAAACGAAACGTAGGCTGAGCAAGCTCGGCCTCTGGAGTGCGCCTCTTGATGCTGTCCTTTACTTTATCCGCTTGCCAAACATGACGACTCTCGTCCCCTTTGGCCACCCAATCCCTAACTATGGGCACGTAGTCGTCAGTACCAAATGCACCATCAAAATGAGTCTTCGCATAGGTGCCTTCGTTGATGCGCTTAATACGCCCTTCTTCATCAATCCACACGCCAGACGGCACATTGACCAAATTGTATAGCGCGCTGATGTGATGGTTAACATCGATCAGTGCTGTATAGCTAACACCTGCCGCATCAAAAATAGGGCCTGCAGCTTCTTCGCCGCCGGTATCTTGCGCAACCGAAATAATTTCAAAATCTTGATTCTTTAGCTCTTCGTAGATTACTTGCCACACGGGCACGTCAAATCTACAGCCTCACCAAGAAGCCCATGTTAGCAGCAACACTTTCTTGCCACGGAAGTCGGACAGTTTAACCGGGTTGCCATCGCGATCAGCCATTTCGAAGTCAGGTGCCATTCCACCTCTTAAAAATGATTGACGCTCAAGCGGCATCGCTCCAAAGCTCCAAACGCCATCGTCATAATCTGACACATAGGCTTGCTGCAACTTATCGGCTAGGCCAGTGAGGTTAAACCAACCTTGGTCACTTCGTGTCACGTACATATCACTATCCCGATCTTGCAAAACGGGAATGCACAACTCTGCCAGACAGGCTCCTTCTGGCTTGAGCACAAAATCATTGACGCGAGTAAGGTCTTCGGGGGTAACCCAAAGCTCTGTAGCGTCTGGCAGAGTTTTTTCTAACTCCACCACCCGCTCGTTATATAAAACAGTCGCACTTTGCCCTAAAGCGATACTGCTAAAAAGCAGACCACCTAGTAGCAAAGTACCCCGAGTTTTGTTTGACATAAGCCATGCTCCTTTAAAATAAAAAGGCCAGCGAAGGCTGGCCTTTTAGACTATCGATTAAAAACTATTCTAACCCTTCTGCCGCACGCTGCTCGGCAATGCGTTCACCACGCAGAGTATTTAACATACCGTAATTGCCTTCATGGCAAGCATATTCATACATGAGACCATCTACCTTTGCCATAGGCACCATGACCACGATTTTATCCTTGAAGGTGCTTGGATCCTCTACTGTAAATTCGTACTCAACAGTAAAGTCATTGGTTCGCGTAAAGCGCTCTGTTAGCAACTTGTCCTCGGCAGTGCCATAGACACCAAAACTTTGGGTCAGACTGTTAAAGTTTTTAGTCTCAACCACTAAGGTATCGCCGTCCCAATAGCCTCTTGAATCGCCGGTCCACAAGCGAATCTCTTCAGGCAGTGAGGGCTTGTCAACTAAAGGAACAATGCGTGCATCATGAATCATTTCAGTCATGATCACAGCCGTGTCTTTGCTCTGCACAATCTGCACATTGTTGTTGTACAGATTTGGCAAAAACGGAGGCCCGGAATTAAAACCAACGATGCAACGCTCGGAAATTCCGCGGTCTTCAGGGCCGTCTTTGGCAATGCCGCCAACTACCATGCGCACCGGGCGCGTTCCAGGCTCATCAGGGCCTAAGCCGCCAACCTGAACAGGAACGCCTTCTACTGTCTCGGGCATTCTGCCATTTTCTGGGTAGATGATAAGCGAGGTACGGTTGTCCCCAGTACCGCCCATCTCCGTCCAAAAGGTGTTGTATCCACCAACGCCAATATTGTTGATGGCTTCTAAGCCACGCTCAGTTTGAGCGGCTAGCATCGCTATTTCTTCATCCGTCAACGAGGCTTTATCGGCAAAAAACGCAGGTCTCTCAAGAGGTATAAACGAACTGAAATTCCAGACGCCCTGCAAATCGGGTTGACCCCACTCGGTGCGCGGCACTTCATAGTCACTATCTTGAGCTTGCACTCCACCGCCAAAAACTGCGGTCATTGCTGCGGCAAGCGCTATTTCTCGAAATTTCATCAAAACCCCCTAGAATGGATACGAACTTTACAAACTCGATGAATACTAACCTATTTCACTAATTTTGGCAGTTTAAATAGACAAGGTGTAGTTTTGCCGAGACCCCTGTATTCATTGGTTTTTCCGATGACGAGACTCGATCTTGATACAAGTAGTGAATACCATCGCCAAAATACCGCTTGGGTCCGGTGCAGCGCTGGCAGAGCCACTGGGGCAATCATTGACGCAGATTGGCTTTCTTGGCCTTTTTAGCCGCAGCTCGAATGGCTGCCGAAAACCCGATATTGCCCCATTTCTGCATAGCCTGCGGGCTTTCCATACATTCCTCAGGCGCTTGCCAATAGGACATATGCATTGGCTTATTGTTCTTGATATAGGTGAATGGCTCTAAGCCTAGTTCCTCAAATTGAGGTTTGTTGAGATCATCGACCTTTAGGTACAGGGTATTGTCCGCAATCAAGCCAAACATTAAACCGTCGAGAAATACCCCAAATCCGCCAAACATGGGCTTGGCAACCACAGGCCCGACACCCTGCAATAAATCCACAGTGAGTTGCACGAATTCCTGAGGGGCTGCATTACTAGCCATTAGTCTTTACTCGGTATGATGCTATGATACAGCGCTACAAATTAGCGCAAAAACAAGCAAAGGAAAATACTATGAATGGTGCTACCGCTCTTATCGAGACTCTAGCCGATTGCGGCGTTGAGCTGTGCATGGCCAACCCAGGAACCTCTGAGATGCATTTGGTTCAAGCTCTCGATAGTGTGCCAAGAATCAAGTCTGTTTTGGCACTTTTTGAGGGGGTAGTCACAGGAGCCGCTGATGGCTATGGCAGGATGACCGGCAAGCCTGCAGCCACGCTGTTGCATCTAGGGCCTGGAATGGCAAACGGCATTGCTAATCTTCACAACGCCCGCCGGGCAAACTCCCCAATGATTAATATCATTGGCAATCATCCGAATTTTCACGTTGGCTTTGACGCACCCTTGACGTCAGACATCGACACCTTGGCCCGTAATTTCTCCACGTGGATTAAATCCACCAGCACGGAGGCCACCCTAGCCCAAGATGGAGCGGATGCCTTTACGGCAACCCTTCGGCAAAGCACTGGCTCGGTAGGACAGATTGCCACCCTAATCATGGGCGCAGACGCTGCTTGGGGTGAATCCACAGGCAAAGTAAAACCCAACCCAATACCCCACCGGCCAAAAGTAGATGATCAGGCAGTTGAGGATGTAGCAAAGGTTGTTTTGGGTAAGGGCAAGACCGCATTCTTAATCGAACATCATGGATGTGACCAGCAAGCAATGGAATGGGCCAGTCGAATCGCCAGCAAAACCGGATGCAAACTGTTTAACGGTACCTTCCCTGGTCGTGCCGATGGCGGCCCAGGCCGCGTTGCCGTGGCGAGACTGCCTTACTTTCCAGAGCAGATTCTGGCAGCCCTGGCGGACTTCGATAATTTGGTGCTGGTTGGTGGACAAATACCGGCAAGCTTTTTTGCTTATAAAGGGACACCTGGCCAGTTAATTCCTGAGGGCTGCGAAGTAACTCGTTTAAGTTTCAGGGAAGAGGATGCCATTGATGCTCTCGAAAGACTAGCAGCCCGAGTTGGCGCAACTGGCGCACCGGTTACTCGATTTCAAAAAGAAGACATTCCCAAACCTGTAGGCGAGCTCACGAATGTATCAATTATTCAGTCAATTGCTGCCACTCTACCCGAAGATGTGATCGTGACAACCGACTCCGGTGGCGGCAATGCGGCGTACGCAATGTGTCAAAAAGCCGCTCGCAACACATGGCTTAGCCTGACCGGTGGTGCTATCGGTCAGGGCGGCCCATGTGCCATTGGCGCTGCCCTTGCCTGCCCTGACAGACGAGTCTTAGCTCTACTTGGCGACGGCGGTGCTGCTTATACCAATCAAAGTTTTTGGACTCAGGCGCGAGAAGGGCTGAACGTAACCACACTCATTTTCGCAAACAACAAATACAATATTCTTAATGTGGAATATGCTCGACTAGGTGTAACGAATATGGGCGAAATTGCGGCCAGCCTGTTTGATATTAGCAACCCTATTATCGATTGGGTCGCCATGGCAGCTAGTTTCGGCGTTCCCGGTGGTCGCGCTGATACCTGTGAGGAGTTATGTGAGCTATTAGAGCGAAGCTATGCCACACCAGGGCCATTCTTAATTCAGGCCAGTGGTGAGTTGCAGCGATAGTTCTTTCTGCAACTACCTCGCAATAAGAAAAGGCGCTTGTCTACACGTATTAGACAAGCGCCTTAGTAACTAACCAAACGTGCTCGCTGAGCCTTTAAGCCCAAGTAAAATTCTTTTGAATCCGCCCGAGCCGTGCATAAAACTTTTCGGCCACGTCAGTATCAGAATCTGCATTTGGGCGCAGCAAAGTCAGCACAGGGATAATTATCAGCGGCAATAGCAAGGTTAAAAATGACGGGTCTCGCCACTCACCAAGAACGCTAACCAACTCGTACCACCACTGGGCAAAACCACCGGCTGCTGCATTGTCTGCGCCTCCAAACAGTGTATTTAAAAGCCACATAATAAGGCCGCCAGCGAACCCAACCACCATACCCCAGAACGCAGCAAACTCCGTTGTTTTACGCCAGTAAAACACATAGGTCACCGCAATGGCGGGTGGCACCACCATCGCAAATCCCAAAAGCAACAATTGCAGTACTGACGTGATGTTGCCCACATAGGCAATCACCGCAGCTACAGAGCCATAGATCACAGTCACAATTTTATAAGCGCGAAGTTTCTTCTCATCGGAGTAATTTTTTGATGCAGGAATCCAATCGTTAACAAACATGGTTGAACTCGCTAACAGAATTGGCGCGCCCGAAGAGATAACCGCAGCCAATACCGCAGCTAGTGCAATACCGCCTAGAATTGGCCCTGTATCGATAGCAAGTTGAGCAATATTTAGATAGCTGGACAGGCCGCTATCTGAACCATAGGTGGCTATGGTTAGGATGCCGATAAAACCTGCCACAAGTGGCATGATGGCGGCGATAACACCGGCTAAGAAAAACCCTGGTATCAGGTATTCTTCTTTACCTGCAGAGCTGGCGTAGTTTGCGTACACCGATGCCGCGGGCGTGTGAATTGTCGCTGAAATAAACAAGGCTATGATTGTGGCTAAACCGATGCCGGTAAAACTCCACCACTTGGCCTCGTCTTTACCGGCCACTTGCAATGCTTCTGAGCTTTGGGCGGCCACCTGTTCCCAACCGCCCATGTTATCCATGGCGATATAACCCACTAAACCTAGGCCAAAGATAATAACGGCGCAGTGCACCACATTAGTAATAGCTGTCCCTTTAAGGCCACCGGTAACGGTAAATAAAACGATGGTAAATCCGCCAATGGCAACTCCCACCACGAAAGGCAGACCCGTAACGCCGCTAACAATAGACCCTATGACATAGGGCTCGATGATATTGACGACTAAGTATTCAGCTTGGACGCACAGACTGGTTAGCCATTGGCAGCGGTAGGAGCCCCAGCGAAAATCAAACACTTGCCCAACGCTCACCACTTTTAAACGGCGATAGGGTATCGCAAAAAACAGGCCTACCAAGAACAGTGCCGCGAAGGAGTTCACGCTGTACCATAAATGCCCCAAGCCTTCTGAGATCACATCGCCAGCAACCCCATAAGTGCCTGCACCCCCAATACGGGTGCCTGCAACTCCGGCAGCCAGCATGGCTACCCCCAGAGTGCCCCCACCGATGGCCCAATCCGATGAACTGCCATTGCTGCGGCTTAAGTAAACCCCGACTCCAGCGAACAAGACTAAATAGAGTAAAATGACAATTGCAGAAATGCTCATGCATAGCTCCTGTGGTAGCTTTAGTTTTTTTTGAGTTGCTGGCCGGCTATGCCCTGACCTGAATCAACACTTTCAATACAAGATTCAGCATACTACACCAACGCAGCAGACCGACTCCAGTATACTTCTATTGTCGGTCTGATAAACCAATCAGCAGGTCTCGCGCAGGCACTGATAGACGAACCATGGCCCTGCGCGGCCAACATTAAGGAGTGACTATGTCCCTAGTAGAACCCGGCTCAAATGGCTGGCTGGAACTGGTTAAAGAAGACATCATCGACCCGAGCCGGTCCATTATTGACCCCCATCACCATTTATGGCGCAACCGGTTTAATCGGGATTATTTGTTACCCGAGCTTTGGCAGGACACAGGGTCAGGACATAATGTGAAGAAAACCGTATTCATGGAGTGCCGCGCATTCTATGACCGCGAAGCCCCACCTCATCTTGCACCGCTAGGTGAAACCAAAACGATTACAGAATTCGCCAAGGCCTCACGGGATGATCCACAACAAGCAACGATCGCAGGGATTGTTGGGCACGCCGACCTAACCTTAGCTGGTACTGAACCTAGCCTCCTCAATGATCTGCTGGACCAGCATATCGAATTGAGCAATGGCTTGTTCAAAGGTGTAAGGCATGCAGCCGCACACGATAAAAGGCCAGAAGATTTATTAATCCCTGGGTCCGCTCCGCCTTACTTGCATGGCAAAGAATCTTTTCGATCGGGAGTGAAAATTCTCGCCGAAAAAGGGCTTACCTATGACACATGGCACTTTCATCACCAAAACCTCGATTTTCTGGACTTAGCCCGCACGGTTCCCGAATGCACTATGATTCTCGATCACTTTGGTACGCCCTTGGGAGTAGGCATCTACAGCAGCTGTAAGGACGAAATTTTTCAAGAATGGAAAGAAGAAATAGCAGAACTGGCGAAGTGTCCCAACGTCTATGCCAAACTTGGTGGCCTAGCGATGCCAGACAACGGCTTTAAGTGGCATCTGGGCACAAAACCGCCAAGCTCTGACGACTTTGTTGCTGCCCAAAAAAAATACTACCTTCATACTATAAAATGTTTCGGTCCGGAGCGCTGTATGTTTGAGAGTAATTTCCCCGTGGATAGACTATCAATTAGCTACCATGTGCTATTTAACGGCTTCAAAAAGTTGGTTGCGGATTTCTCAGAAGATGAAAAACACGCTATGTTCTATGGCACGGCTGAAAAAGTTTATTCACTGGCCTAAACTCTACCGCACAATACTCGCTCAAGAATTAGCAAGGACACGATGAAATACAGCACACTTATTTTTGATCTCGACGGCACACTTGTAGACCCTGCGCTTGGCACCGTTAGGTGCATGAATTATGCATTAACCACGTTTGATTACATGGCAAGGCCCGCACACGAAATCACGGCTCTGATTGGGCCACCATTGGAGGACTCACTGCAAAAACTCTCCGGCGAAGAGGACGCAGATAAAATTCAACGTTTGGTGAACGCCTATCGGGAGCGCTATGGGGAATTTGGTATCCTGGAAAACACAGTGTATCCAGAGATGATCAACGTGCTGGAGCATTTTCAAGGGCAAGGACTGCGGATGGGTGTGTGCACCTCTAAACTAGAACAAAACGCCTTGAAGATTCTTGAGGCATTTAATTTGTCTCACTACTTCAGCTTTGTCAGCGGCGCTAGCGGAACTATATTTAAAGAGAGAAAAGCCGACCAGCTAGCTGGCTTGTTGAATGCAGGTGCAATTGATTCTAGCGCGCTAATGATTGGGGATAGAGCCATCGATATCCAGGCAGCGGCAGAGAATAAACTTGATGCCTGTGGCGTCCTGTGGGGTTATGGTAGCCGACCAGAATTAGAAAACGCGGCGCCAGCTCTACTGGTGAGCGAACCCCATGAACTCATAAAAGCGCTGCAAGGTTGATAAACTACTTTTTTATCAGCTTGACAACCGCACTGGCCATGAGCACTACTTGATCGTTTGCAATTAACTCACAGCGCACGAACACCATGGACTTGCCGCGGCGCACCACCACTCCCCTGCCTTCGATGAGATCACCTTTGTAGGCAGGTGCGGTAAATTCGCTGTTAAGACTTACTGTAATTGCGCTCTCATTTTCGCCGCCAATCGCTCCCATACAAAGGGTGTAATCAGCAAATGTCATGAGCACGCCACCATGCACAGAATCGTGGGCGTTGCAGTGTTGCTCTCTCACTCTAAAGGCAGTGCGAGGATGGCCGTCCTCCATGTAGAAAAAGAATGGCCCAATGAAATCCTCTGCTTTGTCACCAACCCAATGTTTGTATTGAGCCGGCACGTTATGGTCTTGGGGATTAATACTCATAGTCTGCTCACATGATTAAACCTAATCATCTTCATCTTTGTCTTTATCAGGTGTCACTACGTCAATGGCGGCGCCTGCAACTTTGAATGGCACCTTGGCCACTTCGATTGTAGTGTCAACTGCTGCTCCCACAACGGCACCGACGCAGCCGCTTAGAATAGCGACCACAATAATACTGAAGAGCACCTGTTTAGCGTAACGAAGAATGCTCATGAAGTTTCCAATAGGTCTGCATTAAATTTATCGAGAGTCATAAAGCCGGCGGGGACTCAACCACAACTCGCCCTTAATCCAACTAATCAATCGTTTTGATACCATCATGTATCGGCCCCTAACCCATTTTATCCATGGGCCAAGTTGCAGCGACCGTCATGATCCTCTTAGCGCCTTAGAAATATTAACAGTGCTAGCGATCTCGATCAGCAAACGGCCGTATGGACTCAAGACCTTTACCACTAACCACACACTCGGCAAATTCATCGCCAATTCTTCGACTGCGATCTAGTACGGTCTGCCAATATTTTAGCCGCTCATCAAAATCGAAACGCTCGAAATCGCCCCGGTCAGGAATCTTGCCATAGGGCAATTCTGCCACGAACTGTTTGGAGGGTGTAATCAACACCACATTGGCAAAGTTTTTATCATGCACCCGCCGCCAAAACACATGCTTGTCAAACCAACCTGGAATGACCGCTGGGGAGAAATGGGGGTACAAGACTAACTTTTCGCCATCGTTAAACGGCAAATCGAAATGGTAGTCTGTAATGCCACCATCCCAATAGATTCCGGGCTTAGCCCCCGCAATTACACTTACCGCTTCCAGAATGAAAGGGATTGACCCAGTCGCCATCATGGCTTTCATTAGATTTTCTTCGGTCAAACTAACCTGCTCAGTCGGCAAATCTTGCCACTGGGAAGGCATAGGTTGATCGTGGTTAGCAAAGATAGTTCGCTCGAAAAACCAAGCCAGGGTTTTCCGCGAGATAACATTACTAATCATTGCACTGCCAAGAAACAGGGACTGCAAATGTTTATGACTGCGAGACGATAATCCTCGTGCCCTATCGGCCACTATATGTGTTCGATAATTGCTGTTGTCCACAATCTCCTTCGCGCCAGTGTCACCAAGAGTGTACTGCAACATGTCGAAGGCCTTCTCGGTGATCTCTTCCACGTTGGGTTTTTCTGAATACTGTTGATTGCTATAACGTTCCGCCAAGCGATCAATGGCAGCCAGCGGATCGGCGGTTGCTAGGCAGCACATGCGCCAGGCTCCCGCTGACGAGCCAATGGTAGTTAAGGGTGACTTAGCTCTGGGTAAAAACTCAGAAAATAAATACCGATCCAAACCGTGGAGCACGAACCACTTAGGCCCCCCAGAGGCACCAACTACAGTGTCGAATTGATCGGCATTAAGCCCCTCGCGAGATAACAAAGACAGGGCCTTTGGACCTGCATAAATAGTAAAGGATGACATGGGGTAGGGATGATATAATCACCACCTTCAGCATTCTAGCGGCAATTTCTCTTTGCTCGAATTAATACCAGTGCGAGCAACGCGACATCGAAAAGTTTGGGCCCAATGAAAACAGCGCTACCAAAAGACCGCAAGGCCCTTCTGTATTACCTTGCAATAGGCAACACCATTGCATTTGTCACTTGGCAGGTAATGCTCAACAATTACGCGGTGGAGCAAGCCGCGTTTACCGGTGAAGAAATCGGTATCCTGCAAAGTCTGAGAGAAGTGCCAGGATTTCTTGCATTCACTGCTATCTTGGTGATGGTCTACATTCGTCAGCAGACGTTTGCCATACTCTCACTCGTCACACTTGGCATCGGTACTGCAATTACGATTTTCTACCCTTCCGCACTGTGGCTCTATTTTGCAACGCTAATTATGTCTATTGGCTTTCATTATCTTGAAACCTTGCATAGCTCTTTAAGTCTGCAGTGGCTGACAAGGGAAGAGGCTCCCCAAGTTCTAGGCAAACTTTTAAGTGTAAAGGCGTTCAGCAATATTGGTGTGCTTGGCAGTATTTATCTGTACTTGATGTTTTTTGAGGCTAGCTACAACTCCATCTATGTCATCGCAGGCGGCTGTGCCATTGCCATAGGCATTTACTGCTGGCTTGCTATTCCTCAATTTGAAGAAGGGGTTGTGCAGAAAAAAGAACTATTCCTGCGGAAGCAGTACTGGCTGTATTACGCGCTGACATTCCTTGCGGGAGCAAGACGGCAAATCTTTGTGGTTTTCGCCGGCTTCCTGTTGGTTGAGAAGTTCAGTTTTGCGGTGGAAAACGTCGTGCTACTAACCCTCGTCAACGCGGCTCTCACCTTCTGGCTTGCACCCAAGATTGGGGCGCTTATTAGTATTATTGGCGAAAGGCGTGCGCTAACCCTAGAGTACATTGGCTTAATCATCGTCTTTTTAAGCTATGCCTTCGTCGACTCCCTCGCCGTTGCACTAGTGCTGTATTTGCTAGACCACCTATTCTTCGCCATGGCCATAGCCATAAAGACCTACTTCCAAAAGATTGCCGACCCCGCCGATATAGCGGCTACCGCCTCCATTAGCTTCACCATCAATCATATCGCCGCCGTTGTGCTTCCCGCGCTCTTGGGCTTGGTTTGGGTCATCAACTCAAGCGCCGTATTTATCGTAGGTGCAGCCATCGCCAGTCTCTCATTGCTATTAACTCAATTCATACCCGACAAACCCACACAGGGAGCCGAGACTCGGCTCACCCCAGCACTTAAGACATCCTAGCAAAAGCCGCTTCCGTTAACGGTTTCTTAACGTCTGAAACTTGTTTGCGCACCATCAGCTTTATAAAGTTACCCGTCCTGCAGTTAGGCCAATTGGATAAGCCTCCCATTGCCTAGTTTCACAATAGCTGACTTAGTCTTCCTCTTCGAGTACATCAATGAAATACCCCCATCCAACAGCCATCATCCGCAAATTCACTGGCGTAAGTCTATTACTAGTCTTAGTCGCGGGTTCAATCCATGCGGCGCCGCAGATCGAGCCTTTGCCTGAGCAAGTAACCGTGTGGGGGCGCTCTTTGCAGCTCTTGGGAAATGCAGATTCCGCATCGCAAGGGGTAGTTGGCTATGGGGACTTTTCCACACGCCCACTGGCCCGGGTGGGGGAACTTGTGGAGGTTGTCCCTGGCATGATCGCCACCCAGCACAGCGGTCCCGGTAAAGCCAATCAATACTTTTTGCGCGGGATTAATCTGGACCATGGCTCAGACTTCTCAACCTATTTTGAGGGAATGCCGGTCAATCTGCGAACACATGCCCATGCTCAAGGCTATATGGATCTCAACTTCATCATTCCTGAAATCATAGAGCGAGTCGATTTCCAAAAAGGCCCCTACTTCGCTGACTCAGGAGACTTTTCCTTGGCTGGCTCCAACTCCATGAAGACATACGATTCCTTAGAGTCGCGTTTTACTGAACTTACAATTGGCCAGCAGAATGAGATACGTTTTGTCACGGCGGACTCCCTTGAGCTAGGCTCGGGAGTGTTGCTGTACGCTTTGGAGCACCATCAAACCGATGGCTTCTTTGTGCTTGATCAAGATGTTCGCAAATACAACGGATTGGTGAAGTATACCGGAAATTTAGCGGGCGTCCCCAGCCAAATTACTCTATCAGCTTATGACTCCCAGTGGACATCAACGAACCAAGTGCCCGAACGTGCCGTGACTTCAGGGCTGATTGAGCGATTCGGTTTTATTGATCCAGATCTCGGTGGCGAATCTCACCGTTATTCCATCACTGGAAACTTTGATCTGGGCAATTGGAAGTTAAACCTATATTCAAGCGCCTATTACATGAGTCTCATCAATAACCCGACTTACTTTTTAAACGACCCCGTCAACGGCGATGAGTTTGAACAAGAAGACCAGCGCGTCCTTTTTGGCGGCAGTCTTCGAAATGAAAAAAATACTGAATTGCTGGGCATGCCTGTACGCCAAGTCCTTGGGCTCAATTCTAGATTTGATGATGTAAGTGAACTAAACCTTTTTAGCACGCGATCAAAGCAGCGCCTCGGCAGCATAAGAGAAGACGAGGTAAAAGAGCTAAGTATTGCGGCCTTTGCCGAATGGCAATTTATGCTTTCTGACAGACTTCGAGCCACATTTGGCCTACGGGCTGACTACTATGATTTCGAGGTAGACGCGTTGCAAGCACCAAATTCTGGCAAAGACAGCGACTCACTCATTCAACCAAAATATGGGCTGGCCTATCGCTTAACAGAAAACGTAGAACTTTATGGCAATTACGGCACCGGATTTCACAGCAACGATGTTCGAGCAGCAGTAAACCGAGTAGACCCTGTCACTGGGGCAAACACAGCACAACAAGATGTGCTAGTTGTCGGTGAAGGCGGCGAACTGGGTTTTCGATACGATAGCTTGCGAGGATTTAACATTGCAGTGGCCTATTTCGAACTGGCGACTGATTCTGAGCTAGTGTTTGTTGGCGATGCTGGCACCACCGAACCTAGTGACCCAACGCGTCGCAAAGGAGTGGAAATAAATAGCTTTTGGGAAATCAGTGAAGAGTTGGTATTCGACTTTACAGCGGCTAAATCATCAGGCCACTTTCGTGGTCTGCCAACCAATGCTGACAGTATTCCAGATGCCCATGAAGAAGTGGCAAGCGCCGGACTCACCTACGTTAGTCATTCTGGGATGACTGTAAGCGCCCGAGTTAGACACTTTGGAGATGCTGCCCTCGCGGAGGACGAATCCGTAAGGAAAGACAGCTCAACTCTGGTTAATCTAGGAGTATCTTACGCGCAGCCGCGATGGGAGATAGGCGTGGATGTATTGAATGTGTTCGATGCGGATGATGATGACATAGCTTACTTTTTTGAATCTCGGCTAGCAGGAGAAGCTGCCGGGGTAGAGGATATTCACTTTCACCCTTCTAACCCCCGCAGTATTCGCGCACTGTTAAAATTGAAATTCTAGTTGTTGCGCGTTGTGGTGCCACCGAAAAATCGCACCAGAACCATCTTGCTAAACTTAATTGAATACCACTGAAAAAGTCACCGGAACAGCCCTGCTAATACTTGGTAGCCCAGCAATTTCTCGAAGCGCATCAACGCCTGTCACTAAATCATGGGAATCTGCGCTAACAACGATGGGTTTCCGGGTGGACGCAACCAAACCAGAGCTCGTGCGAGTCACTTGCAGGTCTGCCGTGTAATCCTTCGCTACACCACGAATAGCCAACTCGAATTCCACCGATATGGCCATGGAGTCACCTGGCGACATGCCTGAGAGCTGAGACATATCCAGTTGGCTCGAAATAGTTGCTTGGGGAAAAATCTCCGTCTCAAACAGCATCGCTTGCATACGCTCATTGCGAATCGGAATCAAGGTATTCACGCTAACCAACTCTACCGCTATGCTCAGCGCACCAGATGCACTAAGAGTTCCACTCATTTGATCAAAGGTATGAACCTCAGCCACATGCTCTGCTTTGGTGGTAACAAAGCTCAGTGATGACATGTCGTTATCAAGTGACCACTGCGCCAATGCAGTTTGGCTCGTTAACAGTGTCAACACTAACGTGCTAAGAAATATACGGGGGCTCATGGCATGTCCTCAAAAAGTTAAGAATTGAAACTAGGTTGACCCACTTTACCAAAATACGGCGAAAATGGAATCAGGGTTAATAGCAGGCACCTTACCATTTAAGGTAGACTCAAATTATTACAGCCCAACTGCAACGCCCAATTCAACTAAACGTACTCCACTAATGAATTCAATCAGCCCAATTGTTAAACACCTAGTCTTAGTTGGTGGCGGGCACAGTCACCTTGCCGTATTAAAGAACCTCGGCATGAAACCGATCCCAGGGCTTGCGGTTACCCTTATCAGCAAAGACATAGTGACCCCCTATTCAGGCGCAATGCCAGCCTATATTGCTGGGCGCATTGATTTCGAAGAAATGCATATAGACCTCAGACCTTTGGCTCAGTTTGCCAAGGTTCGCTTAATTCAAGCGGAGCTTACGTCGATTGATTTCGAGTCAAAGCGCATCTCTATTCCTGGCAGGCCCAACATTTATTTTGATGCAATAGCATTAAATATCGGCTCCAAGCCCAATGCTGAGGCCATTAAAGGTGCTGGGAAACACGCTCTTGCCGTCAAGCCTATCGAACTTTTTTTACAGCAGTGGCAGAAAATTTCTGCAGCCGCACTGGCGTCGATAAGCAATAATATTCCCTATAATTTAGTGTTTGTCGGTGGCGGCCCTGCAAGTGTCGAACTCGCCTTAGCGGCCCAGACCCAATTGCTTAACTCTGCGGGTAGTACATCAAGTAAAAAGTCGATGTTAAAAATCACGCTGGTTACCCGATCCTCTTCTGTATTGGGCGCATTGAACACTAAAGCAAAGCGATTAATCAGTGAGGTTCTAGCAAAGCGCCATATCGACGTTATTACTGACACCAAGGTTGTCGAATTTACCCACTCAAAAGTAATTTGCGAAGATGGTTTAGAAATCCCCACTAACAGCACCATTTATGCAACTGGAGCAAGCATAGAGCAGTGGCCCATATTGAACGGGCTGCAGCAAAGCAGCGATGGCTTCGTCGAGGTAAACACTCATCTGCAATCCACAAGCCACCCTTTCGTATTTGTAGCTGGAGATGCTGCTTCGATAAAGGGCTATCCACGGCCGAAATCCGGTGTTTATGCAGTGAGACAAGGAGCGCCTCTCGCCAAGAATTTGCGGCGCTTTTTGACGGGCAAAAGCCTAGTGAAGTACCGACCGCAAAAAGATGCACTGGCCCTAATTAACCTTAGCGATTCAACATCGGTGGCTGTGCGTGGTGAGTGGTGTTTCCACGGCAAAGCAATTTGGGCGCTGAAGCATCGAATCGATTCTCAGTTTGTAGCCAAGTATTCCCAATTACCCATCATGGTACAACCTGTAAACATAGCCAAAGGGCTGCTCACCAAATCCGCTGAGCTTGAACTGAAAGCCCATGCAATGCGCTGTGCTGGCTGCGGCGCTAAAGTTGCAAGCGACCTACTGACTGAGGTGCTGCAATCCTTACCCCGAGTCCCTAAAGAAGATGTGATTACTGCCGCAAGCAGCATCGAAGATGCCTCATTGATCCAGTTGGGCGACGGCCGTTTGCTAATGCAAAGCATCGACCAGATTAAATCATTTACGAGCGACCCATGGCTGTTTGCTAAGATTGCCACCAATCACTGCCTCAGTGATATTTATGCGATGGGTGCCAAACCTCATTCAGCTCTCGCCGTAATCGGCCTGCCTCATGGGAGCAAATCAATTATGCGCCAGCAACTCAATGAAGTGATGCAAGGCTGCGCTGAAACCCTAGCCGAAAACGATTGCGCTCTGATCGGCGGCCATTCTTCAGAATCGAGCGAATTGCAATTTGGTCTGTGTGTAAACGGTTTTACCGAAGGGGCGGTCCTCAGTAAATCGGGCATGCAACAAGGCGATGTGCTAATTCTAAGCAAGCCCCTAGGCACAGGCACCCTGCTTGCTGCCGACATGCGTTACCAAGCTAAGCATGAATGGATCCAGGCTGCACTGGAATCCATGCTCCTTTCTAACAAAGATGCAGCCGACATACTTCAATCTCATTTTGCGACGTCTTGCACTGATATCACAGGCTTTGGGCTTGGAGGTCATCTGTTAGAGATGCTAGAGAGCAACAATGCTCAGGTCATTTTAGAGTTGAATGCAGTGCCCTTGCTGGCTGGCGCACTTCAGTGCTTGGAGGACGGCATACTAAGCTCGCTGCATAAAGACAATTCAAACGCCATCAGCAGCATGGATTTAACGGATATCAAAGCGTCCAGTGCATTAGTCCAAGTATTATTCGATCCACAAACATCCGGCGGGTTGCTTGCCAGCGTACCGTCGTCGCAAGCTGAAAGCTGCTTGGCGAGCTTAAAAAGCAGCGGGCACGAGAACGCACGAATCATTGGTGTCGTCTCTACCATTGATGCTGCAAAGCCACTCATCACGCTGCGCCAATAAACTCTTCCCACCACACCTTCTGGAGTCACTTGGAAGACTACGCTATAGTTGTCGCTCATTGAATTCCACATTAAGTGCTAGCCAAATCTGAGGTTATCTGATTACTATCATGAAAACGTTAAGCCCTGTTTTACACCTTGCCACTGCGATGCTCTTAGTTCTAAGCCAAGGGACACTTGCCCAAAGCAACAATTCCGTCTTGGATCGATATGGCAATTTAGGGCTTGAGCGTGTCGGCCCAACCATCGACGCCGAGTTGGCTCAAAAACTTCTCCGACGGGGCAACACCTATAGCAATCTAGAACGTTACGAAGAAGCCATCGAAGAATACAGGAAAGCGATCAGCGCCGACCCGAATTTAGCCGAGGCGATTCGGAATCTAGCCAACACCTACTATTTTCTAGAACGGTTTGAGGAAGCAAAGCCTCTCATAAAGCGGTTTATTTCATTACAACAACAAACGACGGCTGGACTCATTGCCGCCGTGTCTATGATAGGCGAGATGGAACGCCAAGACGGCAACTTTGAAGAATCAATTGCGTATGACCTCCGAGCGATCGAGCTCAACCCCGGCAATGACTCACAAGTTCACGTAATGGCAAACACCTACAATAATGCCGGCGAAGCCGAAAAGGCCATTAGCATTTATAAAGCTGCCATTGCAGCCATGCCTTCTAACGGATTTTTAGATAGGTCTCTTGGTAGAATTTTGGAACAAGAAGGTCGTTATGAAGAGGCCCTTGAAGCCTATAAAGCAGCAGCTCTTAAAGACCCAGACTCGGCTTTTTATCAAGACCTAGTTGAAGGAATCGAACGCCGCCTAGGATTATAGGGCTGATTCATCAGCCTCCAGAATTCTTTGCCGCTGCGTGGTGCTCATCTGCGCCAGTTCCTTAACCCGAGCATAGAGACTAGGCAGATCTCCCTGTAGTTTTTCCAGTTCCGACTCGAAAAAAGGCACCAAGGAATTGTAGGAGCTAACCGTCGAAAGCTGTGCATTATTGAGCGAGCGAGCAAACCAACTATCATACCCGTCGTAACCACCCCAATCTTGTTTGGTCTGCTCATAGTCGCTGCGCATTTCTTCTTGCAGCGATAGTTTCTCTTGCCTCTTTTCCTCGTCAGTTAATTTTTGTGCGTAGAGCGTTTCAAAACGCTGCTGAAAATTTAAGACCAGCTCTAAAAACTCTGCTTGCCTTGACTGATCAAGCAAAACTTCTTGATGCAATTCGGCTTTATCTATACTGCTAAGCCAGCGCCTAACGCCTTCTCTCTCAATAGTTGTTGCAAAGCTTTCATTGAAAGTCGTATCACCTTTGATATAAACCACTTGGTGAGCTAGCTCGTGAAATATCAAGCCAGCGAGCTGAGAATCACTTCGCTTCATGACTGTGCTCATTAAAGGGTCGTTAAACCATCCCAGCGTGGAGTAGGCATCAACACCGCCGGTATACACATCAAACCCGCTGCGCTGCAATTTCTCTCCATAGCTCTGCGCATCAGACTGCTTAAAATACCCTCGATAAGACACGCAGCCCGCGATGGGATAACACCAGTTAACTGGCGCTAACGAGAACTCCGGCGCCGCAAACACATTCCACACAACATGTTCTTTGTCTAACTCAACATAGGTATCGAAGTTATCAGTTGCTGGCAACTCTAACTCTTGCTCTGCAAACTGTTTTAGTGATACCGCAAGCCTAAGCCGCTGCTTCAATGACTCATGCACAGAGTGATCTTCTAAGAGTGCGGTTATGGCCTCTCGGTTTAACAAAATGTCTAGTTGTCCGCGAGCCGCTTGGGAATAATAACCAACGGTCTCACAGGAAATTAAAAACCCGCTGACAACGGCGAACGTAAGGAGCTTTAGAGTCAAGACCGTTCGAGAGTCGACCTTCATCGCTCTAGACCTTGCAAAGTCACGATAATCGTTCTCCGGCCGGCTGCATTGCGATGTTCCCCAAGCACTATTCCTTGCCAAGTGCCCAACAAAAGCTCTCCTGACTTAATGGGTACGGTAATCTCAACACCACAAAGGGCTGCCTTGATATGAGCAGGCATATCATCTGAGCCTTCTAAGACATGCAAATAGTAAGGCGCATTTTCAGGTGCCAGCACATTAAAATGAGATTCCAGATCTGTCCTCACCGACGCATCGGCGTTTTCATTAATACTGAGAGAGGCAGAGGTATGTGCAAGAAAAAAGTGGGCAGTGCCAATTTCGAACAATGCCAATTCTGGGAGTTTGGCCAGCACTTCATTGGTGATTAGGTGAAATCCACGAGGTCGAGCATCCAGTGTTATCTCAACTTGCTTCCACATCGCTCAGGGCGCTACTAGTTCTATCTCAAAAAGATTAGCCCAGTGTTTACCAGTAACAAACAGACGCTGCGACTCCTCATCCCAAGCAATGCCATTCAAAACTGCTTCACTACTGCCTAGCTGGGTCTGCTGTGATAGCCCTGTCATATCGATAAGAGAAACCACGTTACCGGTGGCCGGATCAATTCTTACGATAAAATCCGTTTGCCACACATTGGCCCAAACCTCGCCATTGATGTATTCCAATTCATTGAGATAGATTATTGGATTGCCGTTTAACGTTACCTCAACTTTTCGCTCTGGTGCAAAGGTTTCAGGGTTCATAAATTGTAGTGTGGCGGTGCCATCACTCATTATTAAATGTTCGCCATTCCAAGCAAGGCCCCAGCCCTCGGTGGCGTTGTAGTGGTTCCCTACTGGCTCAAAGGTTTCTCTGTCATAGACGAATACCATGTTGCTGCGCCATGTGAGCTGATAAATCTTGTCGTCGAGTATTTCGATGCCCTCACCAAAATAACGCCGGTTTAATGGCGTAGATTTCAAAACACTGGCATCTTCAAGATTCACTTTACTCAAAGCCGACTGGCCGTTTTTACCAGTGCCTTCAAACAAATAGCCATCACGAAACACTAAACCCTGGGTGAAGGCGTTTATGTCGTGAGGGTAAGTCTTTACAACTTTATAGCCGTATCTGGGCACATCTGACTGCCCAGAGGCTTCCCCTAAGACGAATAGGCTAAGAATGAAAACGAAAAGACTGGGGCTTATCTTCATAGTGAGTTGGAGCTGATTGCGAATCCTGTCATCATTGTAAGACACTCGCAGGGCTTAAGTAAGGTGTTATTTCGCGAAATATCTACCGCTCAGCCTTTCAAAATTGAATAACATCGAGTTTGCTACCAAGCTCGAGAGGAGAGACAAATGAGCGAAGACTGCCTATTTTGTAAAATTATCAAGGGCGAAATACCCTCTAAAGAAGTGTATTCAGACGATGATCTGTACGGTTTTTATGACATCAATCCTGCCGCGCCTGCCCATGTCCTTTTGATACCCAAAAAGCACTTGCATAGTGTTGCCGAGGCCGATAAAGAAGACGAGGCGTTAATGGGAAAGCTACTACTCGGAGCAAACAAAGTCGCTGAAAAACTGCAGCTTAGAGACAAGGGTTACCGCTACGTCATTAACACTGGCAGTGATGGGGGGCAAACAGTCTTTCACTTGCACTTGCATATCTTAGGTGGACGACAAATGAATTGGCCGCCCGGCTAAGTGCCACAATTTCCAATGCAAACTTAAGAAGCGAGAGGCTGCAACGCATCTTGAGTTGCAGCAAAAACTCCTCTTTCGGTAATTAGACCACTCACTAAGCGAGCAGGAGTGACATCGAAACCGACGTTGTGTGCAATCGCGCCTTGATGACAGATTCGCACACTGCTAGGACAACCTTGCTCATCAACGCCAGCAACGTGGGTGATTTCCCGCGGGGAGCGCTGCTCGATGGGAATTTCATCCACGCCGCTGCGCATCGAAAAGTCGATGGTAGAAATTGGTAAAGCCACATAGAAAGGAATTCGATTATCAAAGGCGGCCAACGCTTTTAAATAAGTCCCCACCTTATTGCAAACATCTCCGGTGGCCGTAGTCCGGTCACTACCTACAACACACACATCAACCTGCCCATGCTGCATTAAGTGACCACCCGCGTTGTCGACGATTAGTGTATTGGCAATGCCCTGTTGGGATAACTCCCAACACGTCAACGCGGCGCCTTGATTACGGGGCCGGGTTTCATCGACCCAAATATGCAGAGGAATGTTTCGTGCCGAGGCTTTATAAATGACCGATAAAGCAGTGCCCCAATCTACGGTGGCTAACCAACCGGCATTGCAGTGGGTAAGCACGTTCAACGGCTCCTTATTAGGTTTAGATCGCCACAGTTCCTCAAGCAGGGAAGCCCCAACCTCACCAATGGCCGCACAGGTTGCGATATCGTTCCTCGCTAGCGCCACTGCGGCATTTAAGGCTTGGTTAACGAGTTCATCCCCACTACTTCCGTCACAGGCCCGATCGACTTGCTGCAATGCCCATTGCAGATTTATCGCGGTTGGCCGCGTCGCCAAAAGCTGTTCTCTGGCGCGGGCGTAATTTTTGGAGTCGCTTCGTAGTGCCAAATACATACCGTAAGCAGCCGTCACGCCAATTAGCGGAGCACCGCGAACCTGCATACTTGAAATGGCTCGGCAGGCAGCCGCCAGATCGTCTAATTCGATGACCACAAAGTCATGGGGCAGCCGTGTTTGGTCTATACAGTGAACTGTTTGAGTTTCACTGTTGAACCAAATGCTTTGGTAGTGTTTGCCATTTACTTGCATAAGCGAAAATCAAATAACACGGTCGTTGCCCCCATCGACAGGGATTTGGGCACCAGTGGTTTTAGAAAAATTCTTGGACAAGAGCTGACAGGCCGCCGCCGCAATATCACTTGAGCGAAGCTCCACCCCGAGTACATTATTGGTTTTGTAGTCGTCAACACTGAGTCCGTAGTGATCTGCTCGCTGCCGAAGTACCTCTTCGGTCCAAATACCTGTGTCATAGACGGCATTGGGATGCAGGGTGTTTACCCGCACACCAAACTCGCCCAGTTCCAACGCCGCCACCCTCCCGAGTTGGGCGAGTCCTGCTTTCGCCGCAGAATAAGCAGACGCACCAGGTCCAGGGGCAGGCACATTTTTTGAACCTATAAATACGACAGCAGGATCAAAGCCATTTTTCAAATAGGGTAAGGCAGCACGTAATACTTTCATGTGTGAGGTCAGATTAAGCGCAAGAGAGCTGTCCCAATCGGCATCTTTGACCTTATCCAATGTTGCGCTTGCAGGAAACGACCCCGCATTGCTAATGAGCAAATCTATCCCGCCAAACTTAAGCGCCGCTTTCATTAGTGCGGATTCGATAGCCTCAGTGTTAGTGACATCGCAGCAAAGGGATAAAAACGCAGAACTTTCACCAAAATTGGATTGCTGGCTTGTTAAATCAAGCCCGATTACAGCGGCACCTCGCTCAAGCAACGACTCAACGCACGCTGCGCCGATTCCAGACCCAGCGCCAGTCACCACCGCTACTTTGCCTTCAAATTCCCCGCGCTGAGATTGATTTTTTAACTTTGCCTGTTCTAACTCCCAATACTCAACGTCAAATAAATCCGAGGCTGGCAAGGTTTTCCAACCACCCAATGCCTCACTTAACTGGATGGCGTGAATAGTATGGGTAACGATATCACGCACGATCTGCATTTTTTGGGGGTTTGCCGCAAAGTAAATCAGGCCTTTACCACGCCACACCCCATAGCGGGGCATTCTGTCCAAACACACATGATGGTCTTTGGCATGACTCGCGAAATAGTGGGCGTAACGGGCGGAAAATTCATCTAAGCCTTGAGCAAGGCCTTCATCAAAAATAGCCGCAAAGGCTTTGGTGTGGAGCGTATGATCTGGCGTCAATGGCCCCCTGGTGGCAAGGGATTCAACATTAGGTAATGCGGCAAACCCAGCGCAGGGGTCACTCGAATCAAGGGAAAGGACTATTGGGCCCCCAAACAAAGCCCCCGCTTTGGCGCGCAGCTGACTTAGGCTAACGGCATCATCCTGACTTGGTTTGTAACTCGCCGATGCCAACCGCGCCGCCGGTGCTTTCCTTTGCAGATAGTGTTCGGCTCGATCGACCAATTCAATCATTCGCTCGTAGCTATCTTTGGCATTGTCAGCGAATGAAAAAATGCCATGATGTAACAAGACTATTCCTTTGAGCTTGCTCCAATCAACATTTCGGGTCCCATTGGCAACCTGCTTTGCGAGAACAAATCCAGGCATGATGTAAGGCAGTACCAACACCTCAGCACCGAAGAGTTGCTCGAGTATCTCAGCGCCATTAGGACTGTTGCTTATAGCGACAATAGCATCCGCATGGGTATGATCCACGTACTTATGGGGTATGAGCGCGTGTAAAATAGCTTCCACGGACGGCGTGGGTGCCTTTGGATCAAGCAAGGCTAGACGCAGATGTTTCATCATGTCGCTGTCTGACAGGCTTTCAAGACTACCCAACTTCAGCAAGTAGTTTAGATCGACGGGAGGAAACCCAGCTTCTTCTATAGTCCTCAGATCCCAACCCGAACCCTTTACGAAGAGCACGTCTACGGTCTGACCAAACACATCCTGCAGCTGGCTTTTTACCGAAGTATTGCCGCCACCGTGCAAAACCAAGCCATCATCAGCCCCTAGCAACCTAGAACTATAAACGCGGCTAGAGAGATCGCTATCTTTGGTTGGCTCAGGTGCGCTTTGGACATCCCATCGATTTTTCATACTAGCCACTTTCTATCGCCCAGCAACGGCGGTTTTCTTAACACAAATAAAAAACGCACCGCCGGAAAGCGGTGCGTTTATTAATAGAAGCAGAGAGTTACCGAGGTTCTACGATCGAGATATTCGCCATACCGGCTTGGCGAGCTGCATCCATAATCATAACAAGGGTTGACACATTGGAAGCAGGGTCCGGCTGAATAATGACAGACGCGGCCGGGTTTTCAGCCTTCAATTGGTCAATGTTGGAACGAATCTGAGTTTCTATGATTGGACGGGGGTTACCATTGAGTATGATGGCATTGTTTGCGTCTATCTCGAATAGAATGTTTTTAGGCGCGTCATCTTCAGGAGGAGGTGGCTGATCGTTATTGTCACTACTCGCCGCGCTGATTGCAGTTTCAGACAGGAATGTTGCTGTCACTACGAAGAAAATTAACAGGATAAACACCACGTCTAGCATCGGTGTAAGGTCTATTTTTGCGTCGTCTTCGCTACGCTTACCAGAAATCTTTTTCATTGTTGTACCTTAAGTTGTACCTAATATGAGCTTTACCTGTACGAGAATTGCTCCGTGGAGATTCTCTGCTGTCTACAACGGGGTTTAGACTGTTGAGCGAGTCTCAAATCCGTAATGTAGAGGCCACAAGCAACGTGCCAGCCCTGACGTAATTTGCATCAGAGTATATCAAGCATCCAAACAGAAGCAACTGCTGTCGCTCTTCAAATCACTTCTCTATTTTCTGCTCGGCAAACATAAAAAAAGGAGGCGCTAGCCTCCTTTTTTACATCAGACGTCTGCCTGAAAAAACCATAAATTATTGAAAATATTACTTTTTTAACGAATTTACGGTGAATGCAATAAGCTCTTTCAGCTGCTTGGCGCTTTTGCCATCGCGTGAATTAACGCGCACACCATGCAAACTATTCATCAGCACATCAGCTGCGAACTCCGCTGAAATACCCTTTTTCACTTTGCCCTTTTTGTGTGCATCTTTAAGTCGCGCCAACAGGGCTTTGCGAATTGTAGCCAATGAAGCCTTAATTACTTTTTTGATCTCTTTATCGTAATTCACGCTCTCGCACAGAGAGTTCACCAAAAGACAGCCCATGACGCGATGCTTGTTTGGCGCATTCACGACCGCCTCATCGAAATAAGCCTCGATGGCTTCCCATGGGTTTAATTTGTCGTTGGCCAAAGAGGCCGCAATATATTTATCCGTTAGCCCGTTGTACTGATCAACACATGACTTGAAAAATGTGTCTTTGTCACCAAACGAGTTGTATAGAGTTCCTCGATTGATACCTGTGCAGTCAAGTAGCTTTTGTACAGAACTAGCTTCGAAGCCTTCTTTCCAGAATTGCTCCATCGCATTAGTTAAAACTTTAGTTTCGTCGAATTCAACTGGTCGTGCCATATTACTTTCTCAGTACCATTTTGGTTTGCGGTTATGAATTGAAAACTCAGCACCTGTATTGCCAAGGACATAAATATTACAGGGGGCCAAATTTGAGAGGGCGCTATTGTATTACAAGGGATTAGATTTTACACCCGCAAAATAGGTATATCTCGCAGGTTTTTACTGATTTATTAGCTTGACTGATTGATCTCGAGAGAGTATGCAGAAAAACCGATCAGTCTAAGCAAGCCTCTTGTAGCAAAAACTCGCTTATATCTCATTGTAAATAAGTGACGGATCATTTTATAACCTAATTCTCTAGTCGGCCCGCTAATAGAATGCTAAGTCAAGTAATATCGCATAAATTCAGCATCGCTCGACCGAGGCTAAATGCCGACGGCTTAGCTCACATACCATTGACAATGCTTACCGCCAAACCAATCAATCCGCCGAACGCACAACCCCATACCACAAGCCAGCCTAGGTGCTTCTTAATCATGTCCTGAACAATAACTTTGACCATTTGAGGGGTCATTTGATCTAGCCTATCGTCAATTAAGCGCTCAAGCTTGGCTGTCACTTCGCCATCATCCACTACATTCTGAACCATCAAGCGCAATTTTTCTTGCAGCTCTGCCGAGGACACATGTTCCCGAAAATAGGTTTTCATCTTCTCGATGAATGGCTGCTTTAATGACCCCAGCGCATCTCTGCCTCCGATCATACCTAGCATACCGCTGAACGACGAACTCATTATCACATCCAGCAAAGACTCGAATGCACCGTCTAAATCGAGTTCATCAATAATCTGCTGAATTTCCTCCTGAAGCGCCTTCGAGTTGGAGGACACATCCCCTAAAAATTCAGACAAATCGGCTTTTTCGAAGAACTGCTCCATTATCAGCTCTCTAATCCCCCGCTTGAACTCCTCAAAGCGCAGCTGTATCACGCCGGAGCCGTAAAGACCGGGCACTCGCTCGAACAGCATATGAATTGCAAGCCAGTTGGTTATACCACCAGACAATGCATACAGCCCTGCATTAAGCAAATAAGGCTTATAGGGACTAGGGGCCAACAAGCCAACAAGCACTATGGCTGCAGCGACCAAATTACTGAGAAGACTCTTATTGATAGTGGGGCTCCCCCTCTAGAATGCGCCGCGAATCATAAAGTAAAAGTGCCAAAGGGGGAAGTTAAGTGAGGAAGACACGGTAAGAATTGGCTCGAAAAAAAGTCGATTGAATGCGAAGCGCATCAAACTTTGCGCCCTCTTTTAGGTGAAATTTACCCAAGTCGGCTATCAACATTTTAGTTCAGGCTATATACTTCTGAAATACGTAGCATCGAGCTACGCCCCAATATTGACGGTGGATTTGCCAACCTTTGCCTTCTGCAATAATTGACAAATCGACGCGGAGTTTGTCATTTTAAAGTGTGAATATCATCCTAGCGTAGAGGCCGCCGCACTTTGCTCGAAGTGCAGCTTGCCGCTGTGTGGCGTATGCGCTCGTTTCACAGAATCGGGCACCTATTGTGAATCCTGCTCAAATTTCGCAGAAGCAAGCAACAAAGCCCAGTCAAGAACTAAGCCTTCTAAGAACTCATCTTTGGATGCTATGGCGGCGGAAGACATCCCCAATGCGCCTAAGAGTGATGGCCTAGCCCGACGCGGCGAAAAGCCAGGCACTTCGGAAAAAGTGCATATGGCCGTTGTTATATTAAGCTGTGTCTTCATTGCCTTTCAGATAACTGGCTCTCTAGGCTCAGGTGGTGTTCTCAATGCCCAGCAGATTATGGATCAAGAACAAAGACGCATAGAGCTAGAAAGCTGCGTCGCAAAATTCTGGGCAATATCTGAGCTACTGCAACAAGATCGTGCGCCGAACAACAGTCATAAGTGTGATGGCACCGACCTAGCTCATATTGTCACGCGCACCGCCAACGATATTATCGTGCGGCACCCAGAGCCTCAGCGCCTCGGCCTATCAGACATGGTAGTGAGCAAAATGAACCCTGTACCGGAGCTGATCCGATGAGACTACATCAAAATATCGAAAGTAGCCGAGGCTTCACGCTAATCGAATTGCTCTCAACTCTAGCCATCATTGGCGTACTCGCAAGCGTCGCCATACCTTACATGGTGCAATACAGTATCAAAGCTAGGGTCACCGAGGGAGTCAATCTATTGGGTGAGCTGAGACGGCGAGTAGAAACAGATTTCTATGATACCGGGGATTTGCCCCTGTCGATTCCTAGTGCACCCGCGGCTGATGGGGAAGTTTTTGGCGGCCCGTTTTACACCTATCAAACCCTGTACGGCCAAGATCATGAAATGTGGAGCACAATTGAGTATCAGATTAAGGGCCCACATCGGGTTCTTGCACTGCGCGCTCAGCGCAAGCCCGAATGGAACAATACCGACATAGGGCTTCACCTTCAGATACGACTTAACGCAGACGGCTCTCTTTCTTATCGATGCACGGCCAACCTGTTCAACGATGAAACAAGGGCTCCGTTTATACCAAGCTCCTGCCAAGCCGGCGACTCCAATAGCTGGACTGGGTGGTAATATCTCAACAAGGCTTTAATTAGTAACGGCTCCAGCCTCGGCGGGCGCACCGAATGCCTGCTTGAATTCGGGCTCTAAATCCTCCCAAGACCCTTCCAAGGTGTAGACCGCGCTTGTAAGACTATTCACCTGATCACCAAAAATCCTATCAAAAAGATAAGCACCCACGGCTAGGGGGATATTCGCTGTCAACACGCCAATCCACGGAATATTCCGGCTCACAGGCAAGGTGACATAAAGCTCACCACTGATGGTTTCTTCCGCCAAATCTAAATCTCCTGTAATTTGGTAGAGGCTAGAGGGCCCCGAAATCACCAACCTATCTTGGATGGCAACCTGTCCGTCCTCAAGCAGTAGATCGGCCGTAATTTGATCGTAAGCCAAACCGCGGCGCAGCAGGTCATCACTAAATCTAAGTCGTCGCATAATGGCATCAAAATTTATGATGCTAATGAGTTTCAGTGCCCCGTTACCGCCCGCGTTTTGCAGGAACCGACCATCTCTTATATCCATACTAATTGACCCGCTAAGGCCCGAGGCTGCAAAAAATGCGGGAGAACCTGGCCACTGAATATTCGTTCGAAAAGTTGCTTCATTACTTTCGAATACAGCTGCCAATCCATTCGCTCTCAGCACGTCTGCCATATTGCCTGCAGTAATTAAGCCAGCAAGCTCACTACGGTGCTCCACTCCATCGAACGCCCAGAGAAAATGCGGCTCAATAATACTAGCCTCTTCTTCTGATACTTCTTCTGGCAGTTCGAGACGCAGCCCCCTGAAATCGAAGGCTAGGTCTGTTAGCTCCGCGCCAGCGGGTGATGGGTCCAATTGAAATCGCCAGCTACCATAAGGCCGTGGCCCAATAGAAAACTCCTCAGTTGAAAATATCATTTTGGGCAAGGTGCGAGGATCGATAGTAGCCAAGGCATCGACTGCTTCTCCTTCGCTCTCTTCTATAGCGATTTGCTCTTCAGTTGCTATTAAGTCTTCCTCATCGCTTGGAAGTTTCAAGTACTCGAGATCGATCAGCAAATAATCATCTTCACTAAAGGGAATATCGACTTGCCCCTTAATGCTTGTACTTGCCAAATCCACAGTCCATGACGAAAGCACGGGATGCAATTCAATTCGCACTGCTACATCTGGAAGCAACTGCTCATACATTTCCAACTGATCTAATTGCACATCGACAAAAGCAATCATCGAGTCCATTTCGTTGCGACTTGCTTGTCCGCCGAAGCCGTCCAAAAATTGGGTCCACTGCTCTAATTTTAAATAGGCCAAATCACCAACGATGGCGACTCCTTCCGTCGGACTGGCGGCGAGGTTTTCTAAATTAGTCTGAGTCTCGCTCAAATAGACTAGCCCATTGTCTATTACGCCCCCATTCAGACCTAAGCGAAAACCCAGATTGTCTCCAAAACTCCCAGATATTCTTTGTTGCTCGCCAAACTCCACATCTAAAATCAGCGGCATCTCAGTGCCAACCACTTTGGCAAAGGGCTCGGGTAACGAAAAGGACGTTTGTTGTAACTGACTTTCAATATGCAGCACATTAGGTTTAGTGCTTGACTCTGATTGCTCCAGACTTAATCGTGATGAAAACCCGATCAAGCCATCGGCGTATCCTAAGATATTCGCCACAAAATCGGACTGCAGGGGCCACTCTACTAACTGTTCTGGTCTAGCCGATCCTTCCCCATCGACAAACACAGTTTCTAACTTTCCATCTACAACATTAGAAGACAGAGTAATGTCTATGGGATTAGAGAAAAGCGTTCCAGCCAACTGCGTAGTTTCAACACCGGTCACGGTATCGAAGACAACGTCGCCGGCAACTTGTTCGAATTGCAATGCGTACTCAGGGATAAATAAATCGTTGTCAGACAGCGATAGCTCAATGCGCACATCAGTGCCACTGCTAATATCATTTAAGGGAATGCCCAATGTTACTGCTGCATCTAGATTGCCTGTTGCTTCCCAGCCATTGAAGGCATTTTTAATCTGATCATTTACGCCGGCGTTTTGCAGGTAAACGAGACCTGCAGCTGTGCCACCGTTTGCTTGCCCAGTTAGGCTGAGCCAATTTTCATTTTGGGCATTACGGCGGATTGTTCCTGTCGCACCCTCTAGAGCCAATCCCATCGACTGAGCGCTAGCCACTGAAATATCAATGTCGTTATCATCAACATATAAATAGGCCGACAGATCAGATAGCGGTGGCCACTGCTCACTGAATACCATGTCGCCGTCGGCGAGCTGAAAGTATCCTTGAAACGTTTTGGCGGCAGAGGGTGCTCCCGGTATTGTGGACCCTCGATACAATACTCCGGCGTTGGTAATATCTCCGCCCTTAACTGCGAGATCCACCCATTGCATGCTTCGGCGTAGCCCGTCATCAATAGTCGGGCCATCCGGCAAATAGAGTGCCTTGTCCTTGGCATCCATGCGGGAAGTACCAACTAATAAATCAAGCTCGGCCTCGCGCCGGCCATCGGGGTAGCGGCGCAGATGGGATGCAAATTGGACGTGCGCATCCACAGCGGCAGATTGAGCCGCAACCACAGAACTCACCAACCGAATGTCTTCGCCATCATTCAAATCAACTGAAAAATCTAGCGAGCCATTCGCATAAGAATATTCCCAGTTAGAGGTAAAAACGTTTGGGATGTTGATACTAAAGTTTTGCGATTCTACTTCGCCAAAACCCTCAGCCCGTTTCGCCTGTGCATCGTAGTTTAATTGAACATAACCATCGATACCTGACAGATTAGGCGCGCCTGCGACGGACTGCATGGAACCCTTTGCGATATTCGAAACCAATTGGAGATTCTGCAGTTCCCCTTCGGATAAAGCTGCGGTGAGACGAAAATTATTGAGCAGCCCTTTAGGCGCGTAGCTATCAATTTGCTTCTGTACGGTTTCATCTAACAAACCGCTGGCTGCAAGTATTCCTGCCAGCAAGCTTAAATTTAACTCATCTGCGGTTATCGAAATGGAATTGCCCGCGTCTATCGATGTGGCAACTTGGAAATCCAACCAGTTTATTCCCGCCCATGACAAATACATATCAGACAGATTAATCGTAGTCACGTTGTCATCAAACGCTGTTTTAATTACGCCGTTAATCTGCTGGAGAGTCGTACCTTGAGAATAAGGGCCCTTAAACTTCAAGCGAGATATCTGGGGCTGAAAAACAATTTCACTGATTTCTCCCGCCTCTATACTTGCCCAGACCCCCGCGCCACCAACCAATTCAAGGATAGAGAATTCATCACCGTATTGCTGGGCAGCGATTTCTGTGTAGTTTCCAACAGGTATGTCCAAGTGCAGCCGCCCAGACATTTGCTCAAGACGCTGCCCTTCCACCTCGAAAGCTGCTGAGATCGCCGCTCTGTTATTCTGCGGAAATGCACTCAGATAAAGGTAGTGGGTTGCGTCTTGGTTTCGGATCGAAGCCGAACCATCGGTAAATCGGTAGCGATCACCCTGATTGGTCTGAACGTTCAAGCTTACGTTGTTTATATCCAAGCGAGAGATGCTGAGAAATGATTCGTACACACTGTCAAGCTCAACAGCCTGCCCTCCCCCCATGGTAATGCCCTGCAGCCGCCATCCACCGTCTGTAGTTTGTTCAAGATTTATCTCAAGGTTTTCAACTGAAAAATCTTCAAGGACCCACTGCCGGCGCCAAATACTGCGGGGAATATCTACGCTGATACGAGCTGATTCAAAATAAACGGCTTCCAAATCAGGGCCAACCACTTCTGTGTCCCCAACTCGCAGTCTTAATCCGCTGATTGTGAGCACCGGGTTAAAGCCCTCAAACCCTCCGCTAATTGATTCTATGCGAATAGGAACACCACTAAGCGTTGAAAGCTGTTGTTCAAAAAACTGAGTATAACCAGCGACTGCTGGCATAAATTGGCGACCAAGGCTCACATAGGCAGCAAGCAGAACCACAGCCACCATGAACAAAAGGGATAATCGTTGGCGTATTTTTTTTAGAGCCTTGGCGAGCATGTTCAATACAACCAATTGGGTTTAGGAAAGTAAACTAAGATAGGAAAATAGCGACATCATTCATTGATAATACAAGTTTGCTTAACACTCCCTTAAAAAATTTACGTGACTAATAGAGAACAACATCGAACTGTTCCTGAGTATACATAGGTTCTACCTCAAATTTGACCGTCTTGGCGACTAAATCCTCCAACTCGGCGAGGGTGCTAGATTCTTCATCGAGAAGTCGATCAACAACAATTTGAGACGCAAGCACTAAAAGCACCGAATTATCATAGGCTTTAGCGATGCGTAATATCTCCCTAAATATCTCATAGCACACTGTTTCCGCTGATTTTAGCCTGCCACGACCAGCACAGGTCGGGCAGTCACTATGCAGAGTCTGACCGAGGCTCTCACGAGTACGTTTTCGGGTCATTTCAATCAAACCTAAGTCCGATATCTCTGATATTGCCGTTTTTGCGCGGTCCTTCTCTAACGCTTTAGCAAAGGTACGCTGCACCTGACGCTGATGCTCCGGATCTACCATATCGATAAAATCAATAATTATAATACCGCCAAGATTACGCACCCTTAACTGCCTGGCAATCGCGGTGGCCGCTTCCAAATTGGTTTTTAATATAGTCTCCGCATGATTGCGGCTACCAATATAGCCACCGGTATTCACGTCTACGGTGGTCATAGCTTCCGTTTGATCGATAATTAAATCACCACCGGATTTTAATTTTACCTGTCGGCCTAGCGCTCTATCGATTTCATCTTCAACCCCATAGACATCGAATATTGGCCGAGATCCATCGTAAATCTCGATAGTGGCTTTTATATCGGGCGCAAAATCGGCGAGAAATTTAATGATCTCGGCATGTGACTTTTCGCTATCAATACGTATTTTCTCAACCTGAGGCGTAATCAAATCTCTAACCGTGCGCATATAAAGTGGAATTTCTCTATAGAGGGTTTTCACACCATCATCTCTACCAATGCGCTCTTCTACTTTTGACCACAAGCGCTTAAGGAATTTAATATCCTCGGTAAACTCTGCAACTGAAGCACTCTCGGCGGCTGTGCGGATAATAAAGCCACCGCGCTCTGGCCAATCTTCTTGCTCTAAACTTTGAGCCAATTGGTTTAACAGTTTTTCGCGCACAGATTCATCTTCTAGCCGCTGAGACACTCCAACATGTTTACTGTGGGGGAGATACACTAAATTTCTTGAAGGCAAAGTTAGGTGAGTAGTCAACCTGGCACCTTTAGTACTAATCGCATCTTTTGCGACCTGCACTATTAGGTACTGCCCTTCTCTGATTAGGCTGTCGATAGTCTTGCCTGAATCTTCCCTTATTTCAAAGCCATCCGCATCGAGCAAAGAAATATCTGACACATGAATAAATGCCGCCTTTTCCAAGCCAATATCTACAAATGCAGCCTCCATTCCGGGCATGACGCGTATGACTTTGCCCCGAAAGACATCGCCCACATGTCCTTTATTGCTATTGCGCTCTATGAATATCTCTTGCAATAGGCCATTTTCGATCAGCGCTACACGAGTTTCCGCACTAGTCACATTGATTAAAATTTCTTCGCTCACGATTTATCCCTATGCATTCCCCAAATAGGAACGCCAAACTCTTGCAGCAACAGTGCAACTTCGAACAAGGGCAGCCCCACTACATTAGAGTGACTGCCACTTATGTGCTCCACAAATGCAGCGGCATAGCCTTGAATACCATACGCGCCGGCTTTGCCAACCGGCTCACCGGTATTCCAATAGGCCGCTGCTTCCTCCGGTGATATTTCTCTAAACCTTACAATAGTTCGCACGACTTGGCTTAGGAGGCGAGACTGATCACCAACAGCGATTCCTGTTAGAACACTGTGCTCGGTTCCAGATAACAGAGACAGCATAGTCTGTGCTTCAAGTTGAGACTCTGGCTTGCCGAGAATTTTACCTTTAGCGACAACTGTCGTGTCTGCCGCAAGTACAACTGTTTTTGGTTTGTTCTGCTTCAACGCCTGCGCTGCTTTTTCCCGCGCTAGGCGCTCCACATAAAGATGGGGCAATTCATCTTGCAACGGCGACTCATCAATATCCTGGGGCTGAATTGAATACTCAACACCCAGTTGATCTAGCAATTCCTGCCGCCGAGGTGATGCCGAGGCTAAAACTATAGTAGGGGAAGTCATTAGCTATGCAGCGCCCGCTTGTTAGCGGACAGCGAAGCCGCGCCGCACGCGACGCAGAAGGTGAAACACTGACGGCCATATAACTGCGCTGGTGAGTGCAGCCATGAGAAACATGAGATTCGACGCTACCGTTTGCTGAGTCATTATCTGTAGCCAATGACAGACCACTAAATTCAGGCCAACCAAGGCAAGAACTAAACCGCTTTGCTGCAGCGATGAGAACATTCGCAAGCGTTGATGAAGACTTAGTGTGACATAAGCAATAATTACCAACGACAATGCGTTAAGACCCAGAATCGACCCTTCAAGCACATCAAGGATCAAGCCTGCGAACCAGGCTGAGCCAATGCCAATGCGATAAGGTAGCGCCATTACCCAGTATATGAGCACCATTGGCACCCACTCTGGTCGATAGTTCATCGCCCAATCTGGAAAGGGAATTACAGCCAGTAAATAAGCGAGCAAAAAACTTAAGCTGACAACCCAAAGGCCGTTTCCACTGCGGCTCATGGGGTTGCCCGACCTTGATTAGCAGCCGCAGCCACATCATCAATACTGGGCTCACTTGCAGGTGATTCCTTTATCTGATCATCTTCTGCTTGCGCTGTAGCCTCGTCTGGAAAAACCAACATAACATGGCGAGTGCTAGCTATCTGAGCCAACGGCCGCGCTTTTATGGTGGCAAAGTCTTGCCCTGGGTCGGCATACACACTTATCACCTCGGCTACCGGATAGTTTTTGGGGTAGATTTGGCCCATCCCCGAACTGACAAGAATATCGCCTGCCACCATATCTTGAGTTTGCGTCACGTATTCCAGTTCTAGCTCTGTCGCTGTCGTGCGACTACCGCGAGCCAATGCGCGCTCACCATTGCGGTTAATCTCAACCGGTGTGATGTGGTGAAAATCCGTGATTAACAGCACCCAGCTGGTGAAGGGTAATACCTCGTCAACTTGTCCCATTAAGCCATTGGCATCAAGCAGCGCTTGCCCCACAAAGACATTGTCGCGAGCACCTTTGTTGATCAAAATTCGTTTGGAATAGGGATCCGGAGAGACGTTAATTATTTCAGCTGGCAGAACCTCGCCTTGAATTACTTGGGAGGCAGCTTCTAGCGCCAATAGTCGACTATTTTCGCTGGCAAGGGACTCAAGCAATTGTAATTCCCGCTGGGCCACCAATAGTTGCTCTCGAAGGCGCTCGTTCTCTTCCACCAAATCGGTATGCGAGACAAACACATCGTCGATCCAAAACGACACTCGGGCGGGAATATCGGCCACCCAATAGATAGGGGCTGTGGCATAGCCCAATCCAAAACGAACACGTTCCAGATAGCCAAAACGGCTATCCGCAAACATGATGCAGATGGAAAGCAAAAGGAAAGCTAGCGCCCGGTATTCGAGCGACACGCCTTTTATGAATAGAGCCTTATCGATGACTGGAGACCTCTTTGATTGCTCCGAATTATAATCCGGTGGAGCGTTCCTGTCTCTTAGTAAGCATTCTCCCCACAGTGAGGCATTCCATCAACAGTGACTGTGATGACCGGGCTACTCCAGTGTCAGTAAATCGATGTCGTGCGCGTCCATTAATTCCATGGCGCGGCCGCCGCCTCTTGCGACGCAGGACAAAGGATCTTCGGCTACAATCACGGGCAGACCGGTTTCTTCTGACAAGAGTTTATCCAAGTCTCGCAGTAATGCACCCCCGCCCGTCAACACTAACCCGCTTTCAGCGATGTCTGACGCCAACTCAGGCGGTGACTGCTCTAGTGCACTCTTAACCGCTTGAACAATTGCCGACAACGGCTCTTGTAGCGCTTCGAGTATCTCGTCGCTATTAAGAGTAAAGCTTCTGGGCACCCCTTCTGCCAAATTACGGCCGCGAACGTCAATTTCTCGAACCTCACTGGATGCATAGGCGCAGCCAATTTCCTTCTTGATACGCTCAGCGGTGGCATCACCAATTAAACTGCCGTAGTTTCGACGCACATGGGTAGTAATAGCTTCATCAAAGCGGTCTCCACCGACCCTTACTGACTCAGAATACACTACGCCATTGAGAGAAATGATGGCAATTTCAGTCGTGCCTCCACCAATATCCACCACCATAGAACCACTTGCCTGCTCCACTGGCAGCCCAGCACCAATTGCCGCAGCCATTGGTTCTTCGATAAGTCTTACGTCTCGCGCCCCGGCGCTGGCAACGGATTCCCGTATGGCGCGGCGCTCAACCTGGGTCGATTTGCAGGGTACACAAACCAAGACGCGGGGGCTTGGTGGAAAGAAACTATTCTCATGCACTTTATTAATAAAATGCTGAAGCATCTTCTCAGTCACCTGAAAATCCGCGATCACCCCATCCTTAAGAGGTCGAATCGCAGTAATATTACCTGGCGTGCGGCCCAACATGCGTTTAGCATCAGAGCCCACTGCAGTGACGGTTTTCTGTCCATTATGGGTTCTAATGGCAACCACCGAAGGCTCGTTTAACACGATCCCTTGATCGCGAACATAAATGAGCGTGTTCGCAGTCCCCAAATCGATCGACAAATCGTTAGAGAACATTCCCCGAATTTTTTTAAACATGAATTTTTATCTTCCTCAATTAAAGATTCCATTCTTTAGGTGCATTAATGGTTTTACGGCAATCTCGGCCAATGATTTAGCGATCAAACCGATTTATTTAGTCTGCACGGAAAGAATGAGTGGAGAAGGAAAACACGTATTGCTCGGATGTCGTATTTTGCCTTCGGTAGAATCTCCAGGATCGTTCGACCTATATGCCTAAATACAAGTATAATCTTGCTCTTGTGGCGATTACGCGAACTCTAGCAATGGCTAGGGGTTAGAGCAAGGGCAGGCAGATAAATAATCGATCTGTCACCCGTATTGCCAGATTTAAAACACATTTGACGGTTTTCCGGAGAAAACTGATGGCTTTAGATAAAGCAGAAGTAGAAAAGATTGCCCATCTCGCAAAATTGCATATTAGCGATGCTGATGTAGAAGAGGTCACTACTAGGGTGACTGACATCCTAGCATTGATCGACCAAATGCAATCCGTGGACACGGATGGTATCGAACCCCTATCCCATCCCTTGGATATGGTGCAGCGACTCCGCGCAGACAAGGTGACCGAAGGCAATGACCGGGATGCGCTGCAGGCAATAGCCCCCAAAAGCCAAGATGGTTTGTATTTGGTCCCCAAAGTTATTGAGTAAACCAAGCCAAAAATTTGATTCGACAACGGTATTTATAGAAATTTGCTACTGCGGCAAGCCGCACACATTGGAATTGATTCATGATTGAGAAAACAGTTGCCCAACTGTCGGCTGCCCTAGCTGCCAAGGAAGTGTCTAGCGTTGAACTGACCAAAGCGTATTTAGATCGAATAGATTCCTACAATAAAACGCTCAACGCTTTCGTTACCGTGAATACCGAAAAAGCCTTGGCTCAAGCAGCTAAGGCAGACCAATTGAGAGCTGCAGGCGAGTCTACCCCGCTGCTTGGCATTCCTTTAGCGCACAAAGACATATTTTGCACAACTGGCGTTAGAACCACCTGCGGCTCAAAAATGCTCCACAATTTCATTTCTCCCTACGATGCAACCGTCGTCGAAAGACTTAACGCCGCAGGAATGGTGACTTTAGGCAAAACTAATATGGACGAATTTGCCATGGGCTCGTCCAATGAAACCAGTTTCTTCGGTCCAGTGCGCAACCCTTGGGATATTAATAAAGTACCTGGAGGCTCATCAGGTGGCTCAGCCGCTGCAGTCGCTGCAGACTTATGTGCCATCGCAACCGGAACAGATACCGGCGGGTCTATACGTCAACCGGCCTCGTTTTGTGGTGTTACCGGGTTTAAGCCTAGCTATGGTCGGGTATCGCGCTGGGGCATGATCGCGTTTGCATCAAGCTTGGATCAAGCAGGGCCTATTAGCAAAAGCGCTGAAGACGCCGCCATCATGATGAATGCCATCGCTGGTCTAGATTTAAAAGACTCAACATCGGCTGATGTGCCTGTGGAAGATTTTACCGCCTCGCTAACGGACTCTATCGAGGGGCTGCGCATTGGAATCCCAAGGCAGCATTTTGCCGAAGGGCTATCGCCGGACGTGGAAGCCGTGGTCAGAGCGGGCTTAAAAGAACTAGAAGCAAACGGTGCTGTTTTAAAAGAAATAGACTTGCCCAATAATCACCTGTCGGTGTCAGCCTACTATGTGGTAGCGCCGGCCGAAGCCTCAGCTAACTTAAGTCGCTTTGACGGTGTTCGCTACGGCTACCGCTGTGAAGACCCAATCGACCTTGATGATATGTATAAGAGGTCCCGCAGCGAAGGCTTTGGCGATGAAGTAAAGCGGCGTATTTTGATTGGTACTTATGCACTCTCGGCGGGGTTTTATGACGCCTACTATCGCAAGGCGCAAAAGATTAGACGCCTGATAAAAAACGACTTCACCGACGCATTTAAAGAAGTGGACGTGATCATAGGCCCTACATCCCCGCACACTGCGTTCGACCTTGGCGCTAAAACTGATCCAGTAACTATGTATCTTGAGGACATTTACACGATCGCCGTGAATCTAGCTGGGCTTCCTGGCATGTCGATTCCTGCTGGGTTCGTTAATCAAATGCCAGTGGGCATGCATCTCGTCGCCCCTGATTTTTCTGAAGCCAAATTACTCAACGTTGCACACCGATTTCAGATGCTAACGGACTGGCATAAAAAACGCCCCAATGAGTTAAGTGGAGGTGCTGCATAATGAAATGGGAAACTGTTATCGGACTAGAGGTCCACGTCTCGCTTTCAACTAAATCGAAATTATTTTCTGGCAGCGCAGTGGAATTTGGCGCCGAGCCGAATACTCAAGCCAATATTTTCGATTGCGCCTTACCTGGCACTCTGCCCGTCTTTAATGAAGAAGCGCTTAGAATGGCCGTGCGTTTTGGCCTCGGGATCGGCGCTGAAATTGGCAAAGTGTCTGTATTCGACAGAAAAAACTATTTTTATCCCGACTTGCCTAAAGGCTATCAAGTCACTCAACTCGACTTCCCTACAGTTGGCAAAGGCTCACTAGTAATCACCATGGATGATGGCAGTGAAAAAACCATCGGCATTACTCGCGCCCATATTGAAGAGAATGCTGGAAAGTCGTTACACGAAGACTTTTCTGGAATGTCAGGTATTGATTTAAATCGCGCGGGCGAACCACTATTGGAAATCGTTTCTGAGCCGGAAATACATAGTGCTAAAGAAGCGGTTGCCTATTTGAAAAAGCTTCACAGTATCATTCGTTACTTAGATATTTCCGACGCTATCATGGCCCAAGGTTCAATGCGCTGTGATGTGAACGTATCAATCAGACCAGCCGGTACAACCGAACTCGGCACCCGCACCGAAATAAAAAACATCAACTCCTTCCGATTTGTTGAAAAAGCAATCTACTCTGAAGTCGCGCGACAACAAGACATCTTGGAAGATGGTGGAAAGATCACTCAAGAGACGCGGCGCTATGATGCCGACCGAGATGAAACCTCATCCATGCGCTCGAAAGAAGTCGCAAATGATTATCGCTACTTTCCTGAACCGGATTTGCTCCCCGTTGTTATTGATGACGCCTATATCGAAGCAATCAAGGCAACCTTGCCTGAATTGCCCGATGCTAAAAAAGCCCGTTTTTGTAAGGAGCTAGAGCTAAGTGAATACGATGCCGGCGTACTTACTGCCACTCGAGAGCTGGCGGACTATTTTGAAGAAGTTGCCAACGAAAGCGGCGATGCCAAAATTGCCGCCAACTGGGTTAACGGAGACTTGCAAGCACTATTAAATAAAAACAACTGGGAGATTACTGAATCTCCCATTTCAGCAAGTCGGCTTGCCAGCTTAATACAGCGCATAAAAGACAACACGATTTCGGGGAAAATTGCGAAAACGGTTTTCGAAACCATGATTGAAGACCAAGGCTCGGTTGATGAAATTATTGAAGCCAAAGGTCTGAAACAAGTCACCGACTCCAAAGCCATTGAGTCTCTGGTTGACGATGTCATTGCGGCAAATCCAGAGCAGGTTCAGCAATTTAGAGACGGCAAGGAGCAAGTGATCGGCTATCTCGTTGGACAAGCAATGCAGCGCTCGAAGGGCAAGGCAAACCCTGGACAAGTGAACGAATTACTCCGAGCAAAAATTAAGTAATCGCCAACGCCTCATGGTCAGGGCTTTTTGTTGATTGGCAGTTAATGGAATCGAAATGACGGATACGGAAGAGAAAAAACGCGGCAGCGAGAGAACGCAAAAAGCGACACGTGACGAAGACTGGTCGGATGAGCGATTAAAAACCTTTTTCGAACTGCAACCACCGGAAGGCATACCGAAAGACTACAACATTATGCTGAAAGCTTACCGAGGCATGACGGCAGATCTCTTTGCTCGCTTCATCCCACTATTTGTCGAGGCAGGCTATGACATCAATAGCACTCTAAAAGATGGCAGCACCCTGTTGGACTTAGTGTCAAGTCACAGAAAATCCACAGCCTACGCAGATGCGCTCCGAGCCTCGGGGGCAAAAACGAATAAGGGCTAAGAATCTGGACAATACCAACTACTAATTTTTAAGGAGAATCCTATGGCAATGTTATCGACCGTGCTGCACGCACTGCGATGTTTCATCTCTCCTTTCGACGCGGTGCGATTAAGGCGCACAGTTTTTGGTTTGCTGCTGATAAGTTTCTCCCTGCACAGTTTCGCTCAAATGCCATCAACAGCAGTCGCTCTACCTCATGTATCCGGTCCTATTGCAACCACAAATCAGTCTCATGCCTTTGGCGCCGCTGAACATACCCTCAAACCGCAGTTTCTCGAAGAACTGGGGTACATCGAGGAAGAGTATTTTGTCAGCGGCTTGGCAAATGTCTATGACTGGCCGCAGCGAGGCAGCCTTGAAGTGCGAACCGCGGCGACACCCTACACCACACGAGTTTTGGTCAGGCGTCCAATCGATGTAGCGAAATTCAGTGGCAGCGTGGTGGTCGAGATGCTCAACCCCTCTAACCTCTTTGATCTGAACATTGCTTGGGCACTATCACATGCGCAGATCATGAGAAATGGTGATGCTTGGGTAGGCATTACGGCTAAGCCAATCGCTGTTAAGACCTTAAAACAATTTGATAGCCAGCGATACGATGCGCTTTCTTGGGCTAATCCTTTAGAGCCAAATGATCCACTCAACTGTGAAGTCGGCGGCGATAGCACTCAAACAACGGAGAATGGATTAGTATGGGATATACACAGTCAAGTTGCGACGTGGCTTCGCAGCGATGAGCCTAGCAACCCTTTTCGCTATGGCAGCAATACAAGTGCCGCAGACATGCTCTATGCATGGGGCTACTCACAAACCGGCAGTTTTTTGTATACCTACATAAACGCCATTCATCCAGAGATTCTAAGATTAACCGGTCAATCATTGTTTGATGGCTACTTGGTCGCTGTCTCTAGCGGCCCAGCCCCTATCAATCAATGTGCCTCGAGAATAGCCAGAGACGACCCCCGTCGGCCTATAGAAAATGCTGGCGTGCCTGTCATTCATATAATGAGCCAGTCTGACTATCTTTTTGGACTAAGCAGCAGACAGCCAGACAGCGACACTCCAAACAATCAGTTCCGCCGCTATGAAATAGCCGGCTCAGGTCATGCCTCCCCCGATGAGCTTTATTGGGGAGCCAAGCCAGAAGATCTTATCAAGGCCGGCCGGGATGTCCCTCCGCTAGCCTGCAACGAAGGACCGCGAAGTCGCTTTCCCAATAAGCTAGCATTCAATGTCGCATTGGTTTGGCTAGATCAATGGGCGCGCAGCGGTATTGCACCCCCAAGAGCAGACCTTATTCAAGTAGTGGACGGTCAACCTGTACTGGATATGCACGGTAATGTTATCGGTGGCTTGCGATCACCTTATGTGGATGTTCCCACTAGCACTTGGAACGGTAATTCCACCGGGGAATCTTTCTGCCGTATCGCCGGCCATGAAATCCCCTTCAGCTCTGAAAAACTCAAGGCACTTTATCCAACCCACAGCGATTACGTCGATGCGGTCAGAACCAGTGTCAATGAACTCGTAGCCGCTGGGTTTTTACTGGCAGCGGACGGTGCCGAAGTGATTGAAGAAGCGCTGAACGCTGCAATACCCTGAAAAATTTGGCAATAAGTATGCTAACCTCGTCCCTTTGCAACCAGTGGAAAATGCCATGGCGGACAATAAAAACAAAAGCGCTAACCCTAAAATCAGTCGACGCCGCCTTATCTCAGGGATTGGCTCCATTGCCGCAGCAAGCGTATTGCCTAGGCAATTAGCTGCCCAGAATTCAGTCAATGAAGCAGAAACACTGGTGATTGGTGGTGGTATTGCGGGCGCTTCCACGGCGATGCATTTAGCTGAATTAGGCCGGGATGTACTTCTGGTAGAACGAGGTGAAATAGCACAAGAAGCGTCTGGTCAAAACATGGGCGGTGTAGGCGGCAACGGCTGGGGTAATAACCCAAACCTGCTTTCCTATTTAACCGCCGGTGGCGTTGAGATATTTAGACGCATGCAGATCGAACTTGGCTACGATATGGAGTTTCGACTTTCAGGCACAATGACCGCCATACACAATGAAGCTCAGTACGAGTACTACCAAGATCAAGTGGCCGCCCTGCGCGCGGGTGGATATCAAGTTGAACTGCTTTCACCTTCGGAGGCCCTATCCATTGAACCCGATGCCAACGGCACACTGCCAGGCTTTGTCTATGCTTCTCAGCGAGGACAAGCCGATCCAATTAAATCCACCACTGCATTTGCCCGCGCAGCAGAATTGTTTGGCGCTAAAATCCACACAGGACAAAATGTCATAGCCATCACTGAACAGTCTCGTGGTGGGTATTCAGTGCAGACCGCCACAAGAGAATATCGCTGTCAGAATTTAGTATTAGCGACAGGCGCATGGTGCGGGCCAGTAGGGAAATTACTGGGAATCACGGTTCCAATAGTGCCTATCAGAGGTCAGATGTGGGCCACCCAAAGTTTACCCCCACGGGTGTTTAGCACCATCGGCTCGGCCGAATCGAGCTATGACTGGAGCATCGATAATGGTTCGGACGATCAAACCCCGCCAAACCTTACCCATAAAAATAAACAACGTATAACCCGGCACCTTTATGGTCGACAACGGAAAAACGGTGAAATTATTTTTGGCGGTGATCGCGAGAGTTTAGGCTATATCACCACACCTGATGCTGCCGGCATCGAAGTGAACCGCGGTCACGCGGCAGAGGTTATTCCCATTGTGAGCAACCACCCTATCGCCCGTACTTGGTCTGGTTTAATGCCTTTTTCCGTAGACGGGGCGCCAATCATTGGCAAAATCCCATTACGCAGCAACCTATATATTGCCAGTGGTCTTGCCTCTTCCGGGTTTGGCCGCGGCCCTATGGCGGGTAAATTGGTCGCCGATTATATTCATAGCGGAGCCATGAATCCTATTCTCGCCGAGAGTGACCCCGCGCGATGTGTGACCGAGCAACAGCCATAATAGCCGAGGCCGCTGCGTAGTTTCCGCTTAGATAAACAATCTATACAACAGCGCGACTGCGCGAAAGCTAGAGTGATGAAACTCGAACATCAAACAGCGGTGGCTTTTTTATCAAGCCCGCTTGATGCCGCTCTACTGCCGCTAAAATTTGCGCCACGACGTCTGGGTTTTCATCGGCAACGTTAAATTTCTCTGCTGGGTCTCGCGCCAAATTATAAAGTTCTGGCTTGGCAAGTTCTGTTTTTATTGGTGGCTGACCATAAGCCCCCTCCAGAATAAAATGAAGCTTCCAGTTTTCAACTCGGTAGGCGTATAAAGTGCCACCACGGTAGTAAGGCAACTCCCGCCTTGGACTTGGCTCACCACTAAACAACACCGGCCCCAGATCAAATCCATCAATACCGGTGTCGTTTTCAAGCTCAGCAAGATTCATAACCGTGGCAAACAGATCTAAAGTGGAACCGATTTCACTGACTGTATTGGGTTGGATTTTGCCCGGCCAATAAAAAATACCCGGCACCCTCACGCCACCTTCAAACGTGGCACCTTTTCCCATGCGTAACAGGCCAGCACTGCCACCCTCTTGATACATAGTTAACCAAGGACCATTGTCACTGCTAAATATAATCAGCGTGTTATCAGCGAGTCCTAGCGATTCCACAGCACGGCGAATTTCGCCAACACTCCAGTCGATTTCCTCCACTACATCGCCATATCGCCCCGCGAGGCTGCGGCCAACAAATTCTTCACTGCGAAAAAGCGGTGTGTGAGGCATTGTGTACGGTACGTACAATAAGAACGGCTTATCGACGTTGCGGTTCATAAAATCGATTGCAGCCTCAGTATAGCGGCGAGTCAAGTTGCTCTGTTGCACCGGTTGCTCTATTGAGGTTTCCCCGTTGACATTGCTGGTGATCAACGGACTTTCAAAATATTCCTCCAATGGCTCTGCATATCTCGCCGGCCGTGGGGCAAATATTTTTGCTCGCTCCTCAAACTCACCTCGCGCGGTCATTGCGCGCATTTCATCAAAGCTCGGTTCACCCACCCAATTCATGTCATTGCTATAGGGGATTCCTAACCATTCATCAAACCCATGCCGAGTCGGATAGGCATGCTCGGCATCCCCTAAATGCCACTTGCCAAAAATACCCGCCGCATAACCCCGGGCTTTTAACGCCTCCGCTAGTGATACTTCTTCATCGGGGAAACCACCGGGCTCATCAGGAAAATACACTCGAACCGAGTCACCATAAAGCCCGCTGCGAACAGGCAGTCGCCCTGTAAGCAGCGCCGCACGGCTTGGGGAGCAAACTGGGGCAGCAACGTAAAAGTCGGTCCAGCGCTGACCCAAATTAGCCAATCGGTCTATCTCGGGTGTTCGGATATAGGGGTGGCCATAGCTACCTAAATCTCCATAACCAAGATCGTCGGCAAATAAAATGACTATGTTAGGGGGCCGATCTTCTAACTCAGGAAGCTCTATTTCGCCGCTACAGGCATGAAGGGTAAGTAGTAAGGCTGGCAGTAAAAACACATTTTTCATGAGAGGCTTCCATCACTCGATCTATAGCTTTGGAAGAATAAGCCCAATGGATTGCAGTGTCCAATGGCAGCGCCTTGGACAAAAGCTTACGAACGGCGCGACGACTGTGATGTGCGCTTTGGTTTTGAATCGTCTTTTGGCTTTAATTTTGTGGCACGAGCAAAACTAGGTGCTGGAGCTAGAAGCTTCTCATCTGGGTGCGCACAATCGAGTTTACGACCCAGTTTTTCTTCAATATCCGGCAGCAAAAACGAATCTTCTTCACAGGCAAAACTAATGGAAGTGCCTTTCTCGCCTGCTCGCCCAGTTCGACCTATTCGGTGCACATAGTCATCAGCTTCTTCTGGCAACGTGTAATTGACGACGTGTGTGATATCACTGATGTGAAGTCCTCGACCAGCCACGTCAGTGGCAATAAGCACGCGCAGCTTATTAGACTTAAATGCCTCTAAGGTTTTTATACGTTTATTCTGCGGGATCTCTCCAGATAGTACTCCACAGTCAATTCCGTTTCGATGCAATTTATCTGCAAGCTTTCTTACTTGATCCCGGCGATTACTAAAAACGATAACTTTCTCAGTCCCAGGCTCCGATAAAATATTGAACAAAAGGTTATATTTATCGGCTGTTGTCACCAAATAAACGATCTGATTGACGGCATCCGCGGCAACTTTCAAGGGTTCAATCTCGACCATGATTGGGTCCATGGCCCAACGGGACGCTAAATCCATAATCATGGGTGTAAAAGTCGCGCTAAACAGCAGGGTTTGACGACACTCTTTCTTTGGCGTGTGAGATACTACTTGTCGCACTTGAGGAATAAAGCCCATATCTAACATACGGTCAGCTTCATCGAGCACAAGTAGTTCGACTAAGCCCAAGTACAAGTTGTCATTTTTTACAAAATCTAATAGTCGACCCGGAGTTGCCACGACAATATCAACCGGCTTCTTGTCTAGGGCCTTATTCTGCTTAACATAGTCTTCACCACCCACTAGTGTGACCGTATGCAATCCGGTGCCATGGGTTAGCAGTTCCGCGTCGCTAGCGATTTGTATTGCCAATTCTCGTGTTGGCGCAATAACCAATGCCCGTGGCTCCGCTAAATAGCGTTCTTCCACTGGGTTAGAGAGTAGATCATTGATAATGGTGATTAGGAATGCCGCTGTTTTACCCGTGCCTGTTTGTGCTCTGCCGGTTACATCATGGCCTGCCAGTGTATGCACCAAACTCTGTGATTGAATGGGCGTGCAAAATTCAAAGCCAATCTTTTTGATAGCCTTAGCCAGTGCTGGGTGGAGGGGCAAACTGTCGAATCTAACTGGGCTTTCTGAAGGGTCTGACTGCATTAGTGATTGGCCATGAGAAAAATTAAGGTGCATCGGTGATAACAAAGCCGGCACCAAAGCGCAGGCATAATAGCCGTATGAAGCGCTCACTGCAATTAATGCCTAAACGCCTGACTTCTAGCGTGAGGCACATACCGGGCATTTAGGGTCTCGAGGTAATCTCACCTCTCGCCAGTCCATAGTCTTGCCATCCAATAATAGCAGGCGCCCCTGCAGGCTTTTACCCAGATTAGTAAGCACTTTGATGGTTTCCATTGCCTGTATCGCTCCAATGATTCCAACCAGAGGCGCTAGCACCCCGTTAGTGGCACAATTTAGATCCTCACCCACGTCTTCCCCATACAGGCATCGATAGCAGGGGCTTTGGGGATCATGGGTGTTAAATACGATTATCTGCCCTTCCATTCGGATAGCGGCGCCGGAAACGAGGGGTTTAGCAAACTTGACACAGCTGGCATTGACGGCAAATCGCGTCTTAAAATTATCACAAGCATCAACCACGATGTCGCATTCGGAAACCAAGGCGTCTACGGCGTCGCCCTCTAGTCGTTCATGTATGGTCGTTACTTGGATTTGTGGATTTAACCCCAACAGGGTTTGCTTCGCTGATTCGACCTTATACTGACCCAAACTACTGGTAGAGTGGGCTATCTGGCGCTGAAGGTTGCTTAGCTCAACTATATCATCGTCAACAAGAACTAGGTGACCGACCCCGGCGGACGCTAGGTACATTGCCGCTGGGCTACCCAAACCGCCAACACCCACAATTAAAACTTTGGCATCTAAAAGCAATTGCTGGCCTGCAACATCGATTTCCGGCAGCATAATTTGCCGAGAATATCGCAATAATTGGTCGTCCTGCATAATGCTTATCCTTTGTGCCCGCCTTGCCAACAGGCAAATGCTATTCGCGGTATTCCCGCCAAGTCTTGGGCAGCGGCCACTTTGGCAAACCCTGCAGAACGAAGCAGAGCCAACACGCGCTCAGATTGATTGAAGCCATGTTCCAAAAATAACCAACCGCCCGGTTTTAGGCAAGCTGCACTCTGCTTTATGATTGTCTCAATATCCGCCAAGCCATCATTCTCCGCCACCAAGGCCATTTGAGGCTCGAATGGCAAACTCCCTTGGCTTAAATGACTATCACCCTTCTCGACATAGGGAGGGTTGGCTACTATTCCATTAAAATACTGTTTAGGCAGGCCATCGCACCAATCTCCTACAAGGAAACGAACACTGCTGCCCTCTAGTGCTGCTGCGTTTTTGCGTGCCACCTTCAGCGCGCTTTCGCTTTTATCTATCGCCCAAATCTGCCACTGAGGTTGCTCCGATGCCAAAGCTAATGCGATAGCGCCGCTGCCCGTACCTAAATCAGCGATACACACTTCATCTGTGGGATGATCAATCAGGGCTAACGCTTGCTCAACCAATAGTTCAGTTTCTGGCCTTGGAATAAGTACATTGTTATCTACAATCAACTCCATATTCCAAAAGGCCTGCTTGCCTCGCAGATAAGCTACGGGCTCTCCGCTCATCCGGCGCGCCAACAGCTGTTCAAATTGATCAACATCCGTCTTGGATACGACTTTTTCTGGCCATGCAAAGAGATGCTCTCGGCTTACGTTAAGCACGTGGCCAAGTAACAGTTCAGCATCAAGACGCCAATTGTCACTTAAAGTAGATAATTCCGAGGCTGAATCTAGCGCCTGTTTAATTGTTGGCACTGAGAATTAACCTTCCGCTGCAAGCCCGGCCAGCAATTCAGCTTGATACTCACGCAGCAAAGGCTCCAGCACCGCATTCAGATCCCCCGACATGATTTCAGCCAAGTTGTACAGAGTCAGTTTAATGCGGTGATCGGTGACTCGGCCTTGGGGGTAATTATAGGTTCGTATTTTTTCTGATCGATCGCCGCTGCCTACAAGTTTCTTGCGCGCATCGGAAGTCTCCTGATTCTGAGCCTGCTGCGCGGCATCGAGAAGCTTAGCCTGCAATAATGACATGGCACGGGCTTTATTCTTATGCTGCGAGCGCTCGTCTTGGCACTCAACCACGACTCCAGTAGGCAAGTGAGTTAATCGAATAGCGGAATCAGTTTTATTCACGTGCTGACCACCGGCCCCGCTCGCTCTAAAGGTATCAATACGCAGGTCGGCCTTGTTAATCTCTATCTCATCAATGCCTTCAATTTCAGGCATGATGGCGACGGTGCAGGCGGAAGTATGAATACGCCCCTGAGTTTCCGTTTCAGGCACCCGCTGAACGCGATGAGCACCTGATTCAAATTTTAACTTTTCGTAAACATTGGCGCCTTCGACTCGTGCCACAATTTCTTTGTAGCCGCCGTGTTCGCCTGGACGCTCATTGATTAATTCCATACGCCAGTTTTGCGTTTCCGCGAAACGAGAGTACATACGAAACAGGTCGCCGGAAAAAATCGCCGCCTCATCGCCACCGGTACCGGCTCGTATTTCGATAAAAACGTTCAGCTTGTCTTTTGAATCTTTGGGCAACAATAGCAACTGCAAAGCCGCTTCTAATTTTTCTAGCTCGTCTTTTGTTGAGAGAATCTCATCATTCGCCATTGCTCGCATGTCGGGGTCTGGGTCTTTTTGCATTTCCTGGGCTTCGACAAGATTGTTTGAGACCTCTTGAAATTTCTCGTAGGCTTTTACAACCTCTTCAATCTCTGAGTACTCTTTGGAAAGGTCTCTAAATTTATTCTGGTCAGAGATTATTTCAGCATCGCTCAAGAGAGCTTCCAGTTCTCCAAACCGATCCGTAAGGGCGTCCAATTTGTTTTTAATGGTATCTTTCATAAAGAGTATTCGTAAAAAGTAAGTGTTAGAGCTAATCGCTGAGCCAAGATTAGTTTTCGTTAGTCGAATCGTCGTCAGTTGTCTTGCCGTTTAAATCAAATAATTCTTGAGTTAATTCCAAAATTTCATCTCTACCATCGGCACTGGCTTTTTTCATCGCAACGCTGGGTGAGTGAATTAATTTATTTGTGATGCCACGAGCTAGAGCCGCGATCACTTCCTCGGCCGCATCCCCCTTCTCTAACGCCTTTAACGCACGCTGCAATTCAGCCTCTCGAATTGCGTCTGCCTTACTTCTAAAGGCTTTTAAGGTAGACACCGCATTAAGTGACTTGACGTGCTTGCGATACTCTTCGACTCCTCGCTCGATAATAGAGTGAGCCTGCTGGGCGGCCTCGGTACGGCTTTTTAAGCCATCATCTATCACAGCGCTTATATCATCAATGCTGTAAAGATACGCGTCAGGTATATCTCCGACTTCCGCTTCAATATCCCTAGGCACAGCCAAATCCACTAGCAACATTGGTTTATGCCGACGCTGTTTTAACGCGCGCTCTACTGCTCCCTTACCCAGTAGTGGTAGCTGACTATTGGTCGAAGAAACCACCACATCGGCATTGACCAAGAGCTCGGGTATATCTGACAGTAAAGCTCCCTTGGCCGAAAATTTTGCAGCCAATTCCAATGCATTGTCCAAGGTGCGATTAGCAACAGTAATTTGAGATACGCCGCGCTCTGTCAAATGTCTTGCGACTAGCTCGATAGTTCGTCCCGCACCAATAAGCAGTATCTGCAGAGAGGGTAAATTCGAAAATATGCGCTCAGCTAGGGCTACTGCTGCATAGGCCACCGACACGGGGTTTTCACCGATAGCGGTATCCGTGCGCACTTGTTTTGCAATAGAAAACGCGTCCCTAAACGCGCGGCCTAAGCCGGGGCCAACGATATCCAAATCCTTAGACACGGCGAACGCGGACTTAATTTGCCCCAATATTTGTGGCTCGCCCAGGACCATCGAGTCCAAGCCACAGGACACCCGCATTAAATGCCTGACCACGTCATCTGACTCCGCGACATAGCAACTGCTATCTATTTCCGCTTGGGGCAGGTTGTGGAACTTGGCCAGCCACGTTGAGATATTCTGTTGATAGTCCACGAGTTGACGGTTACGGGCCGCCTCACTGGTATTGCTGTCGGCCTCAGCAGTACCCTCTTGGGCCGAACAATCCAGGTAGATCTCGGTGCGATTACAGGTAGACACAATCACCGCCTCGTTCACCGTCTCCAGCGCACACACCTGCGTCAGGGCATCGGTAAGCTTTTCTGGCGGAAAAGCGACCTTCTCGCGAAGCGCGACAGAGGCCGTTGTATGATTAATGCCAACTAAAACTAAAGACATAGCGTATAAACAGATGATGAGGCAGTAAAAAGCCCGCTATGGTACTAAATCTAAGTCAGACTTCCCATCAACCTGATTGAAAACCCCAAGGGGCAATTGGTCGTCTAATTTGGCAGCGGCATCGAAGGGGTTCTGTATCCCTGAAAACAAACTGCTACAATCTACCCCTACAGTGATCTGAGAAACTTATTACTCATGCCAATTAAATCGTTTTTATTCTCCATTTGCCTAGTTTTCGGCATTGCGGCCTGCACTAGCGCGCCTATAGAGCCATTAGACACCCAGCCTGAACCAACCCAACCGGCGCCGACAGTGGCCGAAACCGAGATACCGATAGAATATGGCTCGTTTACCGAGGATCAGCTCTATACAGCCATTATTAGTGAACTGGGTGCTCAGCGGGGAGAAATAGTTGAATCTGGTCAAAACTATTTCAAGCTAGCTCAGGAAACACGGGATTTGCTGGTTATCGAGCGCGCAGTTCAGTTCGCCTCTGTAAATGGCGATAGCAATGCGCTCATGCAATTGGGACTGCTGTGGGCTGAAGTGGCTCCTGAGAACCCCGACCCCCATTTGCTGCTTAGTTTTCAGTTCCTCGAGAGCGGGAATTTTGATCTGGCCCTGACTCAAATGGCCCGAGTGATTGATAAAGGGGGTGAATTTGATTTTACCGCGTTGGCATCGCGCACAGGCCGCTTACCTCCTTCCAGCAGAAATGGGCTGATTCAAAACCTAAGACTGTTAGTCAATGAATACCCCGACCAGCCGTCCATTCGAACTTCATTAGTTCAATTATTGGCCCAAAATGGCCAGTTTAGTGAAGCCATTGCAGAATTGGACATACTGGAAAAGTCAGCTCCCAGATCACCCCTCTTGGCTCTGCTTAGGGCCCAGATTGAACAGAGCATGGATAATCCCGAGGCGGCACTGAAAACCTTGAGAAACGGTGTTCGCCAATTTAACGAAGATCAAAATCTGCGTATGAGCTATGCCCGATTGCTGATACAAACAGAGGACTATCAAGAGGCACAAAAGCAGTTTGCCGTTTTGATGGAACAGAACCCGCAAGATTTTGAAACGCTCTACTCCATTGCGCTTCTTGACCTAGAGCTTAACGATTATGAGCTCGCTAGAACCAAATTTACTCGATTGATTGAAGCCGATCAGCGGATAGATGAAAGCCAATACTATCTGGCGTTTATCGATGAACAGCTAGGGAATATCGAGGCGGCGATTGCGAGTTACCAAGCCGTGCGAATTGGCACGAATAACTTTTTGGCCGCGAGGCAGCAGGCAACTCGACTACTGATTCGCTCTGGGCAGCTAGAGCAGGCACACGCCGCCTTGACTCGAGAGTCCC
>CAYGRT010000001.1:241794-261201 GCA_964352355.1 uncultured Pseudohongiella sp.
CTGATTCGCTCTGGGCAGCTAGAGCAGGCACACGCCGCCTTGACTCGAGAGTCCCGCGGCCAGCCGCGCTTAGAGATAATATTTACAACCATCGAATCTGGCGTGTTGATTCAAGAAGGCCATCTTGATGAGGCTCGCAACCTACTCGATACCGCATTAAACAAATTTCCGAACGACACCGATCTGCTGTTTTCTCGCGTGTTGCTATTCGACACCTTAAAAGACAGAGCGGCTTCCGAAACCGACTTGCGGCAGATTATTCGCATGAAGCCTGATGACTCAAGAGCGCTAAACCACCTAGGCTATATGCTAGCTGATCAAACCGATCGCTATGAAGAAGCACTGGAGCTTATCGAAAGGGCAATCGCCATATCACCCGATGACCCTGCAATCATCGACAGCCTAGCCTGGGCACAGTACAAGTTGGGCAATTATGAAGACGCGCTGATAAACCTTCGGCGCGCCTTCGCTGACTTCCCTGACCATGAAGTGGCGGCTCACCTTGGCGAAGTACTGTGGATGATGGATAGGCGCGATGAAGCCAAGCAGGTCTGGCAAAATGCCCTTGAAGACAGACCCGACAGCGAGTTAATTCGCGCGGTTAAAGAAAAGTTTGGGGTTAAGTGAAGCCCATTGACTGGCGCTATCTTGCTATGAAAACTCTGCCATCCATCGGGCCAGCCTCAGCTGCTCTGTTACTGTTGACACTAGCTTCTTGCACCTCGCTGGCCCCGCCGGCAGAGACTAATAGCAATTGGGCACAACTGCGTAATTCTCTCGAAGCTTTAGATTCTTGGGAAATGCGAGGCCGCGTGGACGTCCTCTATGACGGCGAATCAAATACACCTCGCATTCGCTGGTCACAGCAAGCGCTTGAATACACAATCCGCCTTTGGGGCACACTCAATGCCGGTAACACGTTAATTACAGGCCAACCTGGCCGAGTGACCTTAGAACAAGGCAATGATGTGTTAACTGCAGTCAGCGCGGAGGATTTGATCCTTCAGCAACTCGGCTATGAACTGCCAGTCTCTTATTTAGAGTTTTGGGTAAAAGGCATTCCTGCTCCCAACTCCAGCTTCGAGTTAAGGTTTAATGAACTGAACCAGCTGGAGCAACTGCAGCAGGATGGCTGGACGGTGAGCTACCCAGATTTACGACAATACGGCGAGATTACGTTGCCTCGGAGAGTGGAAGTGACCCGCCCGCAGAATGACATTCGACTGCGTTTCATCGGGCTAAATTGGTCGCTGGAAGGATCGAATAGCGATGGCTAAACCCAAAATAGTGAAGCTTTCGCCTGCCAAGCTGAACCTATTCCTGCATGTAACTGGTCGACGTGAAGATGGCTATCACAACCTACAAACTCTGTTTCGCTTGATCGACCGCGGCGATGAGATGGAATTTACAGAACAATCGAACGGCATTCTGTCTCTACATTGCAGCGGACCTGAAGCTGACGGGCTGCCAATGGACGATAATCTTATTTTGAAAGCGGCCCGCAAACTCAGAACCCACGTTAATGACAACCGCTTAGGGGCAAGCATCGGCCTGCATAAAGTATTGCCACAGGGCGCCGGTCTTGGTGGCGGAAGCTCTAATGCAGCGACTACCCTGTTGGCACTGAACGAACTCTGGCAACTGCAGTTAGAAAACGCTGAGCTCTGCAAGATTGGCGTGTCGCTGGGCGCTGACGTGCCGGTGTTTATCAACGGCCACACTGCCTGGGGAGAAGGAATTGGCGAAAAATTAACAGCCACAGAATTGCCCGAATGCTGGTATTTGGTGGCAACGCCCCCCTGCATGGTGTCCACCGAAGCGATTTTTTCCAACCAACAATTGACACGGAACTCTCAAGCCATCAAAATGGCCGACTTTCTGGCCGGCAGGTCAAGAAATGACTGCGAACCGGTCACCAAAATGCTGTATCCAGAGGTTGATAAGGCATTGAAAGTGATGAAAAAGTTCGCAAATCCGAGAATGACTGGAACGGGTTCCAGCATATTTGCGGAGTTTCACACTGAGGCACAGGCTCAGGCTATATTGGCCAAATTACCCCAATCGCTACGAGGGTTTGTAGCGAAGGGAGTAAACAGCCTAGCGGAGCTTGAAATGGGGCAAAAGCACACAACGGCGCTTTAAGCCCAGCCAGTGATTTGATGTGTTAGTATTACAGGGAATACAACAAAGAATTTTAGGTTTCCTGGGGTGTCGCCAAGTGGTAAGGCACAAGGTTTTGATCCTTGCATTCGTTGGTTCGAATCCAGCCACCCCAGCCATTTTCTAGACCAATCAGAAGAACCAATACCCGCAAACAGGAATCTCGCGTGGCAAATAATTTAATGGTCTTTAGCGGCAATGCTAATCCCGCTCTTGCGGATAACATTGCTAAAAATATTGGTGTGCCCTTGGGTTACGCCAGCATCAGTAAATTTAGTGACGGCGAAGTGTCTGTTGAGCTAAATGAAAACGTCCGCGGTAAAGACGTGTTCATTATTCAGCCTACCTGTGCACCGACCAACGATAGCATCATGGAATTGCTGCTTATGGCGGATGCGCTGCACCGTGCGTCGGCCAATCGCATCACGGCTGTGATTCCTTACTTCGGCTATGCGCGTCAAGACCGCCGGGTGCGCTCTGCTAGAGTTGCTATCAGTGCCAAAGTGGTTGCCGACATGATCAGCGCTGTGGGCGTTGACAGAGTTCTTACCGTTGATCTTCACGCTGAACAGATTCAGGGATTTTTTAGTATCCCAGTGGATAACGTTTACGGCTCGCCTGTACTAACAGACGATATCGAACGTCAAAAATATGAAAACTTGCTTGTTGTGTCGCCGGACATTGGCGGCGTGGTGCGAGCAAGAGCGGTTGCCAAGCAATTGAACGTGGATTTAGCAATTATCGATAAACGACGACCTTCGGCCAACGTTGCCCAAGTGATGCATATTATCGGAGACGTTAAAGATAGGTGCTGCTTGATCGTTGATGACATGGTGGATACCGCTGGCACTTTGTGCAAAGCAGCCGATGCGCTAAAAGAAGCTGGCGCGAGCAAAGTTGTCGCCTATTGCACCCACCCTATTTTATCCGGGCCGGCGATAGAGAATATTGAAAACTCCAATCTTGATACCTTAGTGGTGACCGACACTATTCCACTGCGGCAAGATGCGCTAAATTGCGAACGCATTCGACAGCTAACGATGGCTAAACTCTTGGCAGAATCTATCCGCCGAGTTAGCAATGAAGAATCCATAAGCGCAATGTTTGATAACACCTAACCCAGAGTTAGGTACTTAAACACTGCGCTGGATAGACCGGGTCAACAGACAAGCGTCTGATGGCCTTTTTTTAATCCTTAATTTGACCGGTCGCAAGTCATATTAAGTTTAATTAGTGTGGCGCTAAGCAGTGCCGTACTTAAAGGAGACATCATGTCTAATACTGATTTTGAGCTTAACTGCTCCGTTCGAACGGACTTAGGGAAAGGTGCGAGCCGCCGCCTACGTCGTTTGAACAACGAAATTCCTGCCGTGCTTTATGGTGGCAAAGAAGACCCTGTATCTCTCACTATTTTGCACAAAGACATAGCAAAAGCGATTGAGAATGAAGCGTTCTTTGCCCACGTTGTTACGTTAAACATCGGCAAGAAAAAAGAAAAGGCAGTAATTAAGGCGCTACAACGTCACCCTGCCAAGCCGTTTATTATGCACGCCGATTTTATGCGTGTTGACGAAAAGGTAGCCATCCACGTTCGCGTTCCACTGCATTTCTTGAATGAAGAGAAATGTGCCGGTGTTAAAGTTGGCGGCGGTCAGATTCTAAAAACCCTTAACGAAATCGAAGTTGAGTGCTTACCAAAAGACCTTCCTGAGTTTATCGAAGTGGACATGTTAAAAGTCGAACTTGGCTCTACTGTTCATATTTCTGACCTAACTCTTCCAAAAGGTGTCACCAGTGTGGCTCTTTCACACGGTGAGGACAGTGACCTTTCAGTAGCGACTGTACAAGCACCGAAGGGCGTTAAAGAAGATGCAGCCAACGAGAGCGAAGATGGAGACGAAGCTGACAAAGCTGAGTCTTAATAGCTCCTCGCCAGGTAGTCGATCATGCCAGGCAATTCTGATAGTCCGATAAAACTTATTGTGGGTCTGGGAAATCCAGGCCCACAGTATGATTCTAACCGGCATAACGCTGGAGTCATTCTGCTGCATCATCTTTGCAAAGCCTACGGCGGTGTGCTCCGTGGCGAATCTAAGTTTTTCGGCGAGTTTTGCTCCATCAACATAGCTGGGGCTGATGTAAAGTGCCTGTTCCCCACGACTTTTATGAACAACAGCGGCAAGTCTGTCGCTGCTGTTTGCAAGTTTTTTAAAATTGCACCAGAAAACATGCTCGTGGCCTATGATGAGATAGATTTCCCTGTCGGCGTCACCAAACTTAAAGAAGGTGGCGGTCACGGCGGCCACAATGGCGTTAGGGATATTATTAACGCGTTAGGCGGCAACCGCGATTTCTTCCGCTTGCGCATTGGTGTTGGCCACCCTGGACACAAATCCTTAGTGGCGAGCTACGTGCTACATGATCCCTCAAAAGCGGAAGCCGATTTAATCATGCGTGATATCGAGGATTCCATCCGAATCATGCCAAAGCTGGTGCTAGGCGAATGGGAAGAAGCAATGCGCCTATTGCATACTGAACTGTGAACACCGAAAACAGGACCAAAACATGGCTGTAAAATGTGGCATTGTTGGTTTACCTAATGTGGGAAAATCGACACTTTTTAATGCATTAACCAAAGCGGGTATCGCCGCAGAAAACTTTCCTTTTTGCACCATCGAGCCAAACTCCGGCATCGTATCAATACCGGATGCTAGGCTGACTAAGCTTGCAGAAATTGTCAGCCCGCAAAAAGTAATCCCCACCACCATGGAATTTACTGACATCGCCGGTTTAGTAGCAGGCGCATCCAAAGGCGAGGGACTCGGCAATCAATTTTTGGCCAATATTCGCGAGACCGATGCTATAGCCCATGTGGTGCGCTGCTTTGAGGACAGTAACGTGACTCACGTTGCCGACCGAATAAATCCAGCGGCAGATATCGACACCATCAACACAGAACTCGCGCTGGCAGATTTGGATTCGGTTGAGAAAGGCATAACCCGAGTCAATCGCACCGCCAAAAGCGGTGATAAAGAGGCACAAAGGCAAGCACTGTTGTTTGAAAGAGTAAGGGCTCATTTAGACCAGGCAAAACCGGTGCGCAGCCTAGAGCTCACCAAGGACGAGCGCGCCGACATTTACGGCCTGCATTTACTCACCGCGAAACCCGTCATGTATATCGCCAACGTGGACGAAGAAGGCTTCGAAAACAACCCACACTTAGACAGCGTTATTGCCATTGCCGAGGCAGAAGGCTCGCAAGTTGTTGCTATTTGCAACAAGCTAGAGGCTGAAATTGCCGAGCTAGATGATGCTGAAAAAATGGAGTTTCTAGAAGACCTAGGCATGGTAGAACCCGGCCTCGACCGAGTCATCCGAGCGGGCTATTCTTTGCTTGGTTTACAAACTTACTTTACCGCTGGGGTTAAAGAAGTGCGCGGTTGGACTATCAAGGTAGGTGCCACTGCGCCTAAGGCAGCTGCAGCAATTCATACAGATTTTGAGAAGGGCTTTATTAGAGCTGAAGTGGTTGCCTATGAGGATTTTGTGGCCTACAACGGTGAAAATGGCGCAAAAGAAGCCGGCAAATGGCGGTTAGAGGGAAAAGAGTACATCGTGCAGAACGGCGATGTGATGCACTTCCGCTTCAACGTATAGTAATTAACAGCTCTCTAGGCTGGCGATAATCCGCAAAATCACTCTGAAGGTTATCGCTGGGAAGCTCTTGCTGGGCGTAGTGCACGGCCAACAAAGCAATCTACTAGGGAAACTTGACAATTTCTCTCTAAATAGCCAAAATTCGCGCCCTTCGGAGCGTTGCAACTGCGTCATTATTGAAAGTAGTTGTCTGCGATTCACTTGCAGTATAATTCACGCCCAAAACAGGTTTGTGGCAATGTAGCTCAGCTGGTTAGAGCACAGCATTCATAATGCTGGGGTCGGTGGTTCAAGTCCACCCATTGCTACCAAATTACCTCTCTTTATCAAGCACTTAGAAGCAAACACTCTTGGTGCTCACAACTCGATTCATTCTGTGTAAGCACCATGTAAGCAAATTACTCAAAAAAGGTGCTCTATGAATAACTCAATAAATAACTCAAAATTCCCCTTGATCGAAGACCTTAATAGCAGCGAAATCGACGACGATTTGGCGAGCTCTAGCCTGCTCAACGCCTTAGGGGGCTTCAATTTGGTCAAGGTTCAAGGTTTATCAATGTTTGATCCCAATACTGGCGAAGGATACCCGGAGGGCTGCTTAGTTAGAATAGAGACAAGTATTGAGGCCGAAGATGGAGACGATGTTTTAGTCAGAACTCCAAGCAATAAGGTTGCGCTTAGACGGCTTCACACATCAAGCGAGGGAAAGTTTCTAGCGGTGATCAATCCTGACTGGGATAGCCCAATAATTGAGATATCGGACGATTCCGTTATATGCGGGGTAGCTGACGGTTATTTCATGAAGGGGCAGAGACCTAATTAAGGTCTTGCCTATTGACAAGGATGTCCTAGTCGACTTGGGATTGGTCGAGCAATGGGTTTACAAACCTCACAACAATCTTCGCCCTCCTATTGACTCCCATTGATTTGAAGGGCAACATCCCCTCCCAAGTGCGTATGCTTTTTTAAGCTATAGTTATACATAAATATGCCGTTTAACTAAAGCAATCCTTAAGGCGCAAGCGCTTTTAAGCCCCCTGAGAGCACAAATCAAATGCAAAATATCCAGCCAAACAGAGCCGCTAATGAGTTTATTGATCTCATGAATTCTGCGTGGTCAAAAAAAGGAGCACCAAGTGAATGGGTGGTTGCGAGCATTAAGAAGAAATTCAGGGATATTGAGGGCAAAGTCAATGACATGGAAAAATTTGAGCTTAAGGGTATGCTCGCTACATTTATTGGGCCAGCTCAAGATGTTCATAAATACCACAACATAGCTCTCAAACTAGACTACTCTTCTGTGCGATTAACAAATTATGCAGCATCGCTAAGGCGAATAGGCCAAAATTATCAATCGTTAAATCTCATGACCGACCTTGTTAAAAATGATCCTTCGAACAAAGAGCTCATTTTAGGCTTAGTAGAAGGGTTGATTGATACTGGTCGATACGAAGTAGCGCTGAAATATATTGAAAAACTTAGCGCTGAGGATATTACTAAATTGAAGATTGGTCTTGATGACATTTATGCAAATCGAAACCTTTTGAACAAGCTTAAAATTCAGGATTCAGAGCTAAATTTGTATAACAAGGCAATTGATGAGTTGCTGAATGACAACAATGTAATTTCGTATAGAAGCAAGATGGAACCAATTCTAGTCGAAGAAGACGGCGAAGAAGGTGAGCTATCATACTTGGAACACATAGTTTACATAAAGAACTCTTTCGACAAGGCTATAGAACTTGGCGCAGGGGTTTGCGAAAGACTGGCCGCCTATGATCTGCCAAATAATTTCTCTACACGTGTAACAGTAAGATTTATAAACTCTCCATAGCTCGACTAGCCCATGAATGGAAGAGAGAGAATCAGCTCAGCAGTAAAAATATTAGGTGTTTCTACTTCTGAAGCTGACTATCGAGCTGCCATCAATAGTGCCTATTATGGGCTTTACCACATCGGGCTCGATCTTCAAAAAGAACTAAACCTACCAAAGTACAAAGCCACTCAAGGTTCTGGTTCGCATGATTCATTGATAGAAGCGTTTTTAGAGTGCTCAAACCTAAGTTTGGATCCAGCATTAAAGAGAAACGCGAAGTCTTTTGGCTTTATGCTCAAGGATTTAAGAAACTACAGGGTGAAGGCAGACTATCGGCATGATTTGGCGATTAATAAACAAGACGCCGAGTACGCGTTGGCATTGGCTGAGAGGGCCTCTAATTTGGCCGAAAGTGCAACAAAACTTGCCAATGAAATAAAGAATAGCTAGGCCAAAAATCACGCGATCAGCTGTTTGCTATTGTAACTACAACACCTACCTCTATAGGCCTTCCATCTTCTCCCTGAAAGCCTTGCCTTGCATGAGAGAGTTTATAGTCTCGCTAACACTGATTTTTTCACTGAAGATTGCCCGGTTTAATTGTGTTGTAGCACTATCTCCAAAATAGCTAGGATTGCTCTTTAGCTTGTTGAGAGTCTTCTCTACAGTCTTGTCCTTTAAGGCTTCATTTAAAACACTGATAAATGCGCCTCGTGGAACTGAGGTAATAGCATCTGCTAACTCTGGCAATGCCTTAACGGGAAATCGGTTTGACACCCTACCCGCTCCAGCTATTCCAGACACCGCACCCAAAGCCAAGCCTAGAGTTACTTTTTCAAAACCAGATTTAACTGACTCAATCACTGAATTCTCGCCGCCTGGTGCAGCCGTTTTAACTACCTGTAGAAGCGCACCTATTCCAGCAGCAGCGCCCATCAATCTCAGCCCTTTAGTGCCTATTCCACCGCTACCCGTTGCCGCTGAAATACCGCCTAGCAGCAAGCTACCTGCCGCCTGTCCTCCCGCGCTATAAGCAGCAACTTCCATAGGGTCACCACCATTCAGCAAAGCTATAGCAGCACCCTCTAAGCCCGCTTCACCAGCTCTGCCAACCCTATTGCCTAAAGTCTTTAAGGCTGTTGAACGCTTGAAAGCCTCGTTAAAAGCCGCACTAAGCGTTGGAGAGTTAGCCACTGCACCCGACGATCTCTTGGCTAGAAGCTTGGCGGCCTCAATGTTCCGAACATGCTGCAATTGAGATAGCCCTCTCTGAGCAGCTATTGGAGCTCTTAGTCCTACTAAAGAAGCAGCACCACCCGTAGCATTGCCCAATAGAGCTGACATAGGAAACTGATCTCTTCCCGCATCAGTTAAAGCTTGTTGTCGGGCCCTTGCGTCATCTAATGATATTGGAGACACACCTTGAGGCGTTGGCGCTATTTGCTCTTGAGGCGGCCTATTAATCAAGGCTGGAGTAGTTCCAAATTGGTCGAAATTCTGCGTCCTCAAAGCGCCAAGCCCTTCTCCTATAGCTTGAGGGAATCGAGCCGCAGTATTAGCAACCATTGCCGAGGCGTTCATAACTTTGCTCGGAAGAGCTCTCGCTGCATTCATCACACCAGCTTGAGAATGAGCCATGTTCTCACCCATCACCTGAGCTGCTGCGAATATATCATTTGAGTCTGGTACGAAATGACGCTGACCCAAAGGAGGACGATTAATCAGTTCTGGAGTAGTTCCAAACTGGCCAAAGTTTCCTGTTCTTAACGCTGCTGCTCCCTCGCCGAGTGCCTGAGGAATTCTAGCAACATCATTAACGGCCTTAGCAGACGCATTTATCATCAAGTCTGGAACGGCAGTCATAGTATCCACCAAGCCAGCTAAAGCATTGCGCCCAAAGACCTTAAACTCTGTACCACTCTTATTGAGCTTCTTTAAAAGCTGCTTTCTGGTTATCCCTGCCGGAGCATTCTTAACAACTGTACCAGCCGGAACTACTCTACCGTCCGCTAGAGTTATATCTTCACTGAATTTTATATTAGGCATGTTTTATAACTCGCTAAAGTCAATTACTAGATCCGCTCCAGTATTCTGGGTAGCGGGTGTACCGGGTGCAGCACTTGGCTCTGAAGTTAGACCAGACGCATAATCAAGCCACTCTTGAGGGCTATCAATCTGAATTCCAGACGCCTGAGATGACCTTACGATAGTCTTAATCGCATCACTGATAATCAAAGCGTTAGTGTCTGGGCTTGCACCTATCTGTGCGTTAGCTCTCACCACTTGCTGTAACTCTGAAGCATTGAGCGCACCCAAAGCAGAGAATCTACCTAGGGAATTCAATGTTAAATTACTCGCTAACTTATCAAACGTATCGAAGTTAGAATTCACTCTTCGCGCTGCGGTGCTATCAATTCCAAACGCATCCTGAATAGCCTGAACAGAACCTAGAGCCGTTCTAGCTAGTCCTCTTGCAGGTAGGCCTGACTCAAGGAAAGTACCACGTAAGCTAGAGTTTTTATCTGCAAGCTTTCTGAGATTCTCTAAGTCCTGAATAGCCGTAAGCTGAGTATTTGCTAATTGCTGAGTTTTATCCTCCCTGCCCTGCTGCATTTTTTGCATTTCATTCTGAAGCTGAACCGTAAGAAGCTGCTGCCTTTGCATAGCTATGGGGTCTTGATTCGACTGCCTAAAATCTTGATAGGCTTGTGCTAGCTCGGGATGCTTTTGTAAAAACTGAAAGTCGTTAAGCTCTCTAGAAAGTGTAGGCGGAGTGTTCTGACCTAATACTTTAGTGAGCAAAGAATTTGCGACTTGCTCTGGAGCTACCTGACCTAACAAAGATACAAGCTTTTGCTGTCCCTGCGGAGTGTTCATTGGTGCTGGCCCTATAGGGGCAACAACTGGACCAAGAGACATCTGCGGAGACATAAGAGCACCGATCTGCTTGAAAACGTTATTCTTGCTTAACTGCTGCCGCTGAGCCTGCAACTGATTAAATTGCGATTGTTGTTGATTAGTAAACTGTGAAGCTTCTGCCAAGCCCTGTCCAAAACCCACTCTTGGACCCCGCCTGTTTGCACCAGCCGCTAGAAGCCCAACACCCATGTTGAACGTTGGGTTACCCAATAGCCCGTGAAGATTTTTATTTAAGTTGCTCATGATCCGAATGCTCCTAACAAACCGCCTGCAATGGCACCTAATTGGCCTCCACCTAGCCCAAATAAACTACCCTCGAATAGCCCACCAATCTCAGAGCCTGCTAGGGCACCACCCAGACCGCTGAGGACTGAGTTATTATTTTGCTGAACACTGTTAATATTCCCGAACAAGGCGTTGGGGTTGATATTCCCAAACGATGAATTTAGTAGCTGCTGCATCGCCTGAACTTGTCCAAGCTTTGTCCTCTCTTCTTGCTGCTGTCTTGAAGCTCCTATTTGCCCCATGATTGAGGAATTAAGTAGGCCCATCTGAGGCAATGCCGCTGCTGCTTGGAATTGCAATCGCCTGTCGTTGTTTGCTGTGTCGATTAGTGCCGCACCTGCGTTTTGTTGTAGTCCCGCCAAAGTCGAAGCACCGCCTAGTCTTTGTTGTTGGGTGTTTAGTCCAAAATTATTTAACTGATTGGCTGCGCTAATTCTTTGCGAGTCGTTATTAAGCCCAAAGTTATTAAGCTGGTTGGCCGCATCGAGCCGTTGGTTGTTGCTATTTAAACCAAAGTTATTTAATTGATTCGCCGCACCGAGTTGATTGGCCCTCTCGTTGCTAAACTGTCTAGCAAACGCATCAGCAGTAACCTCTGCCACTGCAGCATCCCTCAATCCACCACTAACAGCGCCCGCCCCACCTTGTAATGCAAAGTTAGAGTCGATGTTTGGTAGAGCTTGGCGAATAGAAGCCTGCACAGCCTCGTTAAAGCCTTGGCCACCGTATAGGAAGTTTCCGTCTGCTGTGCTTTGCAAAGCGTTTATTGCAGATTGATTGGCGGGCATTCCGTTAGATATAGACTGCAAGGTGTTCATGGCTGATTGGTTACCACTTGTACCGCTTGCTATACTCTCTAAAGCATTGTTAGCCGTGGCGTTATAGAAAGGGTTATCAACCATCCCCTCAATTCTGGCTGTTCCGTTAGGATTCGCCATTAACTGAGTGCCATCATTGAAGACCTTTATAATATCTTCTGGGTCGGCAATTTCTTTGAATACATTTTGAGCTTGAGTTAAGAAGCCTCCTTCACCACTAGCAATCCCTAGAGCTTGCAACTGCGCTTGAATTTGCAGGTCGTTCAGCGGCGAGGTTAGTGCGTTATCCCTTGCTAACAGTCTTGTAAGGCCGGTCATTGCTCCTTGAGAAGCATCGACAGACTGAGCCAGAAATGGCTTTAAAAGCTCAGGAATAGCGGTTTGAGTTACGTTATCAGCGCCCGTTATTGCTGGATTCTTATCACTAAACCCCCGCGCTCCCGGGTCGCTCCCAAAGTCACCCTCAGATGTGTTGCCTAAATTCTCTTGTGGAGGAAGTGGCGGTGTAGGTGTTGGGGTTGTGGAAACTGGTATTGCGCCGGATGGATTGGAAGGCGTTGGAGCTGCTGCAGGCAATGTTCCCTGCGTCCCATTTAGCGCTATAAACTGATTAATCTCTGAAACGGGAATGCCAGACATTGCACTGATCTGCTCAGCACTAGCGCCCGAGGCAATAGCCGCGTTCATCACAGCCTGCCCTTCTTCTGCCGTTACACCATCGGATAAAACCGAGTTAATTAATTCTTGTAAAGTTGCCATAAGTTATCTTTTAACCTTTAGTGAGTAGATTTTTGCAATGCACCTAGCAAAGCGATTCTGATTTTTTGAACATTCATTTGTTTTATCAGGTCTGTCTGTTCGTCTATAAATAAAGGCGACTCGTTACCCATTGGGATGTTTAATTCTTTATGTAGTGCCTCACCTAGTTTGGCTAGGAGCATCTTGTCCTCTTGTGACATCTTTTCCCGCCCATCATCAAACACAAATTGTTGCGCTAATGGTTCTGCTGCTCGGAATAGCTCTACTGCTCTTTCTGTTATATTGGTCATTGTGTTTTCACCATTTCCTCTAGTTGAAGTCGCATCTTTACCGCTCGCTCCCAATACTCATCCCATAGGTCGTAACTACTGAAATTCTTGAACGTCTCAGCCGTTGGGTGCTCATTTTTACCCCACATCGAATAGCAAACATGGCTAGTATCCCAAGGCCTTTTTTTCTCCAAGATAACTTGGCTTTCTATTTTCCGTGAGAGGCTGTAATACCTATTTTCTTCGTCCTCGGTTAATAAAATACCTTCTCGCGTGCTTCTACTGCCTTTTCGATCATCAAGCTCTTTCCACTCCCTAAAGAGCTCTACAACCTCAGGAGTGAGCGCAACCTTATTAACTCTTGTTGATCTTCTGCGTGTAGTTGGCATATCTATAGTTTTCCTAGCTTTTCAGCATCTAGTAGCTCTTTCTCTAGCTTTGCTCGCAGCAGCCCTGCTATGGGAATGCTGTCATACCACTTATACTGAGAGCCTACTTCTGGCCTTTGTTCGTTAGCCTCTACATCCAAGACGTTCGCGTATAAATCCGTCCCTAGTCTTAAAGCTAGAAATTGCGAGCACTCCATATACTCATCACGAAGCTCTTCACTAATCTGCCCCGCTTCGTAACTTGGCCTTAATTCAACGCCTCGCTTAAAAGCCTTTAAGACATCCAGCGAGATATTTGCTGTATTAGGGGCTCTGCGAACCCTAGTTCTAGTTGTTGGCATTAGCTTCCCGGTGGCCTCCCTGGTCCATCTCTAAGAGGCTCAAGATCGAGATTTAATTGCTTCAAAGCCGCTAACATTTGCGCACGTGCATCTTTCTCAGCATTCAATGCCGGGTGTGCCTTTTGCTGCTCAAATCGGTCTTTGATAGTGGTTCCATCTCTATCTATTTCCTCTGCTGCCGACTTCATTCGGTCAAAAGCCTCCATTGCTGTCTGCAATAAAAGCCTCCCAGCAGAATCATTAATCATGTATTCGTTCTGGATTTCGGCCCACCAGTCTTGAGCGGGCTTTGATATGTGTTTTGGTGCTGTAATCATGAAATTTTCTCTATAGCTAACTTAATTAACCCCAAGCTCTTGACCCTATGTGATAACCCTTTTCTAAATTAAGGGGGTATGAGGGGGTGTCCCCGCCCCTCTGTCTGGCAGAAAAACACTTTCTCAGGATTTTAATTCGCGGTAGTGCGCGTGCGACCCCCTAACCGACCTACCCCAATTTAATGGATAACTGACTAGCCCGCCCCGTACCCCCTTCACTCCTAGAGAAAGGGCAGACCGCTTGTAATGGGTCACTCTGATACTCATGCCACTGCTACCTTTCTATCTTGTAAGCGTTCACGTGCAATGCGACTGCGCTCCTTCATGTAAGCTTCTGCTTGAGCCAAGCTCTCAGCCTCTTCCCTTTCCTTGCGAGCTATCTGCGCTAGTGATGAAGGACTTGGACCCTTCTCAACTAGATCACCGTTAGCCCTAATCCCTTCAAGTACCTTGTTCACGTCTGGGACATCAGCGATCTTCACCCAACCATCACCCACTCTCATGGCTAGAAAGAACTGATCAGCCGCATAGGTCTGAACAAGAATCAGTTCAGCAGTAGCCTTACATCCTTTGACGTTATAAACATTGTCTCCAGTGTTTTGACCAGCAATGAAGCCAAGCTCTCTCTGATAACTAGATAGACTAGGCAGGAAGTTTATTAGCTCTGGGTTATCACTTAGGTTATATAGTTTCTTCTTAGGCATTAGCTGCTCTCCGTTGTAGGCTCATGATCTCAGCAGCCGCGTCCAATGCTTTGCGTGAGTTTGGGTCTTTGCTTATAACTGACTGAAGTTGCGTAATCTTAGACTGCGTATTAGATGCGTTACTCTTTGACCTTGTAGGCTTGGGCATAGGCTTTATCTTTACACTAGCCTTCGCGTCCATCAGTGCACGTAGGTCACTCATACTTCTTGTGTTCTCAAACCTAGCTGCGGCCTGCGCTACCTTGGCATCTACTTGAGCTTTGTTTGCCTTCTTAAACTTAAAAGACTTGTCCTTCTTAGCCTCTTTGCGCTTCTCATGCTTCATTGCTTTGTAAGCTTGAAGAACTACGCGATGATCTATCGTTGATTCAATCTCTTCTTGAGTGACACCAGACTTCAATAAGTATTCTCTAACCTCTGCTTGCACACTCTCGCTTGCTAGTTCTGGAGCTTTCTTTAAAAGCTTGCTTCGCTCACCTTCTAGCACCTGACTCGCTATACCGTGTTGAATAGACTTAACAGAGTTGAGTAGTTCACTGTGCTTGTTCTGCAACCTAGTCTCGTACTCACTAATCTCTAACTTGATCGCCGCAAACTCTGCTGGCTTTTCCTTTCTAAGCTTCTGCATGTCGATCTGACTTACAACTTTGTTAAAAGCTTGGTATTCAGCGTTAAACTTCTTAGCTTCAGATTCATACCGACTGATTTTCTCTGCATGGCTAGGGTCCAATGTATAATTTGAATCCCTCTCTTGCTGATTCTTGCTTGATGTATCTGCACGCCGTTGGTGTGTTTCAACTTCTGCTATTGCAGCTTGCTTTTCTTGGTTAGCGGAAATCGCTTCATCAACATTCTTATAGTAAGGCTTCTCTTCAGGCTCACTCTTAACAGGCTCAATGCCTGCTTTAATATCTTTGTAAGCCTCTGTTGCTTCCTCTACTGATTCGTAGTGTTCACTCATACTGTTACTCCAGTTAATTGGTTAAGAGCTTGGTAAACTTGTTGCTCTCCGGTGTTCAAAAAAACGTCCTGATAGTCATCAAACCTATGAGTAAAACCCCATAAATATTTCTTGACTGCATCATTAAATTCTACCTCGATGACTCTATTTACTAGAGGCGCTACGGTTGCCCTGCGATGCAATATGTCTGCGATTAAACATGCAATTCGATGCGCCTGAACCTGAGCCCGATGCCTTTCTTGAATATCAAGATAAAAGCGAGCCTCCCTATTACTCTTAAGCGCTTCCAAAAATTCAAGAGCAAGAGACTCCATCTTCTCCTCCTCCTTTCTGTAAGCAGTCCCGCACTTATTCGCGCAGAATCTTTTTTCAGCACGGCCTGTTAAATTGCCTCCGCAGTATTCACAAGCTCGCCTTAGCTCAAAGTCACCCCAATGTTCATTGCTTGTTACCGCCTGTCGCGTATCCGTCGTCATGTTGTCACCTTGTTTCCAAGCCCGATCAACCACAACCGGGCTATAAATTTTTAAATTAGATTCATCTTGAAACTGGTTGACCCGAGTCACCCAAAGTCACCGACTGTTTCCGGCATTTCGCACCAATCGCAACCTTCGTCACCACATTTCTGGCAAGAATCAAGAGGGAGTGTTAAGTCAGAGAGAGAAGGTGTGTATTCGTTACTCGCGTGACTCGCAAGGCTCGCACTTTGATCATTTTCGCGAGTTAGCGAGTTAGGCGAGTCAGAAATACGGGCCTTATCATTTTGAGGTGACCTAATAGACCAGATAACAGAGTTGAGATGATTAGCTCCTCCGTCATCATCAATTTCCCAGCCAGCCTTGCGCATAACTGGTGCCTGTCGTCGAAGTAATTGGGTAACAGAACGGGCATTCTTAGGCCAATCCTTAGGAGGTCTGTCAATGTGTACACGCTCTAACAGTTCTGAGGACGTGCCATTGAAGGAAGAGAGCTTTTGTAGCTCTAATATGAACTGATCAGCAGTAAGTGAGTCAGCAGCAAGCGCATTCTGTTTCTTAAGGTAGTGAGCTAGTCCATCTGTTCCAAATATCTTATCTACTACAACAAGAATCCTTGCAAAGTCTGCCATTCTTGGCTTAGTAGAAAGAGATACCCCGGAAACTTGACTCGCAACACTCGCAACCACATCTAAAAGGCCACCTAAGATGCTTGGGTGAAGCTCTTTCCACTCTTTTTCCATGTCACTTTCATATAAGCGCCGATCTTCGGAAATAGGGTCTAAGTGTATGGGAATCATTCTTTCACTCAAATCACCTCTTGTAGTGCCAAGATCAATGCCGTTTAGAATGATGCAGCGCCGGAATGCGAATACTGCAAAGTCTCCATCTGTATAGAGCTGTCTTCTCACGTCACCATCACCAGTGACAGCGCGGCAAAGCGAATCAGAAAGCCATAAAGGGACTGAGGAGAGGTTATCTAGAGCAACAACCCATGAACCAGAAGCCGCAGTCACCCAAGAATCAGGATCCCTAGGAGGCTTGCGTATCTGCACTGGGCTAGGGTCTATAGTTTCTGCCAGCCTTTTAGTTGCTGAAGATTTCCCTGTTCCCTGCTCGCCAAAAAACGCCAATAAAGGGTGCGGAATATCTGTAAAGAAACAAGCTACCAGCCAAGCTATCAATAAAGGTCTGTCCTGCTCGGTTACGTTTAGGAATTTGAAGATATCCATTACGTTCCCGTCACTCATAGGCATAGGTAATGAAGCATTAAGCATGGTCCTTCTAAAAAGCACCGGGCTCTCTTCTACTCGCCATTTTCCCTCTTCAATTATTACAGCGCTTGCTTCTAAGTCCCTTAAATCTAGCACTATCCGATTGGATTGATTGGCTACTCTTAAAAACAATTCTTGAGGGGGTGTTTCTTGAGCAAACCCGTCAATGATTTGAAGTGCATCTGTCAAAGCCTGCTGACTTGCTACTCTTTTCTTTTTTTGAAAAAACGTTTTAGCAAGATCAGACCTTAGAGACTTATTACCCCTGAGCATTGAAACCTGACGTGGGCCCGAGAGCGGAACTGCAAAACCGTCACCCGCATCCGAGATTCCAAAACACCAGTCCTTATTCGCAATTTCAACTAACTCAGTCGCAATAGACTTACGCTGCTCATCGTTCTCTTCGTTGGTTATATCTAAAGGATTATCACTCATAGCATTCTCCCGAAAGCCTTCAGTCGATCTACAGCCTTTTGAAAGCTAGCTTTATCTCCCGGGTTTAAAGGTTTGTTGTGAGCTACAAGCTCCACAAATACAAAGGCCATCTCAGCCTCTAACTGCGCTGCTTCAATAGCTCGCCTAGAAGGGCCTCTTTTGGGTTGGAATGATTGGTCTTTAGGGAATAGATCAGAGAGCGATAAGCCAATAGCAGAGACTATAGAGTCCGCTGCGCAGCCTGCGTGACAATGCAGTAATACGCGCCCATCTTCTGCCTGCTTTAAAGACAGACCTTGAGAGCGATCACCGTGCTGGTGTAGAGACGTTGGACAGCTAGCCTGCCACTTGTCTGAACCAGTTTGCTTTACTCTTTCTAAGTGATTGAGTACGGTATTTATGGTACTATCGAAACTTGAGAAGTTATGAGGGGCGTTGTTTTCCTTGGTCGGGGCAGCGCCTTTTGTGTTTAAGCTCATCCTACACATGCCTCCTTACAACCCGTGTTGCTTATGGGGCCGGAAAGACTTGACTCAAACCACTCCGTCAAATGCTCTTCTGTGTATAGACGCCGATTGCCCCGCTTAAAGTAAACAGGGCCGCCTCCGATGGAAGCCAGCTTGCCTAGTGTTTTTGGGGATGTGGGATAGCCAACTACATTCGTTAAGAATTCAGCCGCACCTCCTGTTTCCAGATATTTTTTCATAGCCACCTCTTAGCTTGAATACAAAAATGTATCCCTGAGATGCTAGGTAATGCTCATAGCACTCAAGTTAAGAGCAGTATCGGAGGGGGGAATACACTAAGTGGCTTAGTGTGTGATTTTAGCGATTGAGCTTTGCTTTTCTTTCTCTCTTTGCCTCGGGCATATAGCGAGTTGTAAAGTTAGACCATGAGGCTTTGTGAGCTCCTTCTTCTGATTCTACAGTTATTTCGGGATTGCCTTCATTGGTGACCGACTGACTAACCTCCCACTGATAAGAGTCAATCCACAACAGAAGAGGTTCCGGCCCGAAAAGTCTCCATAGTTCTTTATATGCCATATCTGGATATTCATTAACTAGGGCCTCGGCTAGTCGCTTGGTCCACGGTCTGCGTTTATCCGCTTTGCCTCCTTGGCTACTACCTTTCGTTCTCTTCATTTGATCTTGTTGGAAATAAGCGAGCTGAAGTGCAGCTGCGGCAGGTCCCCAGTCGTCGTTAGAGGCACTTACTATTGCTGATTGGACACTTAGAAGAACAGAATTTGTACCCCTATAAGTTGATGTGTGCACACTTTCTATCTCAGTTAGCGAATATCCCGAATGATGTAGAAATTGAACGCCTTTTTTATGGACTTCATTTGATACCTGTTTGCCGAAGTCCTTGATAACCTCATTGCTTGGAGGGAACATCGTATTTGTTATTTCAATAAAGTTAAGGCTTTCTGAATCTACCACCCAGTCTATCCACTTGGCCTCGAGCGCAAGATACTCTAGAGCATCAATCTCGCCAGACTGAAGTTTAGAGACAGCAGCCAAACACCTAATAAAAAGATGTGGGTCGGGTATTGCCATTACTTAGCCCCCTTCTTAACCGGAGTGACTGTTGCCTTTTGCTTGCCGCTATAAGCCGCAGATATACCGGCCGCTGCGTGTTCAGCCATATCACGAGTTTCTCTCTCTGCGATGTGAATATACTTTTGTGCGGTTGATAGGTTTTTGTGGCCCATTACAGCCATGATCTGACCAGCCTGAGAGCCTGAGACAGCCATTTGGGTCGCTAGTGAGTGCCTGAGAGCGTGTAGTCCTGCTGCGGGGTTTAGTTTGGCGTGTTCTCTAATTTTTC
>CAYGRT010000002.1:0-23759 GCA_964352355.1 uncultured Pseudohongiella sp.
GCATTTCTACCATTCGTTTCGCTAGCGGTAACCCTAAGCCTATGCCGGTCGCGTTCATCTGCTGGGATGGCAGTTTTTCAAATGTTTTGAAAATAGTTTCGTGGTCAGTTTTATGAATACCAATACCGGTATCCTTGACTGATATTGTGACGTTGTAGTCAGACGTGGGCTTTGCCGAAATAACTACTTCGCCCGAGTAAGTAAATTTTATGGCGTTTGAAGTTAGGTTGACGAGGATTTGTTGAAGTCGATCTTCATCACCTGATACCAGAGGCAGGTCCGGATCAATATCGCTGCGCAAAATGACTTTTTTATCACCTAGTAACGGGTTGCACACTGCCATCACAAGCGTGACTAAGCTATGTAGATCAACGGGGCGAAACTTAACGTAGGTTTCTGCTTCTTTAGCGCTGGAAAAATCAAGCAAGTCGTTTACTAGTTTTGTTAGTCGGTCTCCACTGGCTTGGATCAATTCTAGATTCTGAGTAATGAGCTCAACGTTTTGGGTTTCTCTCTCAAATTCAGTCAGCGCTGCTTTGGCTAGTCCATTGATACCAAATAGAGGTGTTCTTAACTCATGAGAAACGTTGGCGAGTAAGTCATCTTTGATTTCTTCAGAGCGAACTAGGTTGTTGATTGCAAGTCGCTGCGCATCTTCTTTTTCCTGTTTGATCTGGTTGTATCTAAACGACAAGCTGAGGGAAAGAAGTAGTGCTTGAGCAATCAAGCCAACATTATACGCATTAGTCGTAAATCGGTTAGTAGGGAACTGCGGCCATAACTGCAAGAGCATAAGTACAATGACGCCAGCAAGAAAGACGCCGATGGCTGCCATGTGCACGATAGCCGTGACGTTGCCGCGGCGAATTGCGTCAACGTTGGTGTAGAAGGCAGCTGGAATCGCTGCAACCAAAAGTGCAATAAACAAGTATTGGAATATTTTTTCATTGGGCACGAACGTTAACGCAGACACCACTACAAAACCTGCGATAAGACCGAGTAATAAACGATCCAACCGATAGTTGTGCTCCCAAAGTCGTAAGAGTGAACGTTGGAATAACAAGGCAGTAATAACCAACACTGGATAAATGTTCCGTTCCGCCATGTCGACTAACCAGTAGCTACGATTCACTTCGTCGAACAAATAGCGTAAGTGTTTAGAGTCTAGAAAAATAAACAGGGCTTGTGCCGATATGGCTAATACGAAATACACATAGCTCGACTCGCGGATCGAAATAAATAAAAACAAGTTGTAAAAAATCATGGCTAGCAAAATTCCATACTGCAAGCCTAGGAATAGGTCAGCGGCGGTGCTCATGCTATTGAACTGATCTTGCTGCCATAGCGTTAAAGGCAACCGCAGCGGCCTGGCGCTACTCACGCGGGCGTAAAACGTATTACCGTAACTTTCATTCAACATGATGCCAAAGCCGCGACTCAGGGTCTTGATCTCGCGGTCACTGTCAAGGCTGCCAAGGACGTAGCTGTTTTCCACCTCTCCCTGTTGATTGATGCTGTGCAGTTCTATGCCCCCTCGAATGACCCCAGCAACCAGCTTAGGAGGACCAAATTCCAAAATTCGAACTGCGCCTGGTTCAAGCTGGCTCCAGTCTAATTCGAAGCGTATCCAGTACGTAGAGCTCGTTATGCCAAAATGTAGAATGTCGCGATTATGCGGTAAAAAATTGACCGAGAATCGCTCGGCCATAACATCGCTAAGGGTAAGAGACTCTGATTTATCCTCGAAGTATTGGATTGCCCTAGCAATCGACTGTGGCTCATCACTGTCAGTGATTGTGATGCTTTGTCCTAAGGCGGGGCTGGCGCAGGCGAGGAATACAGCCGTTAGCAAAAGTTGCGCAGCAAGTCTGAGAGTCATCATTAGCGCCGCGCTATTATGGCTGATAGGTTGAAGCATTAGATCATCGATTCTCAATCAGGGTGAGCCCAAGAGGGCAACCAAATTGCATTCTAGCCTCTGCTTAGCACCATAACAATCAAAGACTTAGAGTGTTTTACTGTTTGCGCGTCTAATTTAGTTAAGCGGCTCGGGATTTAAGGTAAAAGCAACTATGCCCTGGGCTGCGATTTTGAGTACACTTGTCAATAAATACGAATAGATTTTGGCTGTTTTATGAAAGTGTTCGCACAATTTGGTCGACTAGCTATTGCCTATTGGCTTGTTTGCACTGCTATGACTAGCTTTGCCGCCGAGGAAACAACTCAATATCAGAATTGGTTAGAGTTAGCGGCCACAGACCAGACCTTTGCTGACAGATCTGCGGCAATCGGCAGATCGCTGGCGTTTTTAGAATTTCTTGGTGAGGGCTCAGTGGTGTTTCGGGACGGCCCCGTTGATGCACTTGCGCTGTACAGTTCAGAGGCTTTTCAGGCGAGTGCGAGCGAGATAAGTTGGAAAGCACATTATGTGGACGTGTCGAGAGCAGGGGATCTAGGACTGTCGGCGGGGCCACTTACCATTATTAACCCTTCAGGAAACTCCGACCGCAATGTGTTTGGTCATCTCATTTCTATTTGGCAAAAAGCGGCGGGTAAGTGGCAGTTGATGGCCGATATCGTGGTGGATATCCCCGGCTATTTAAGTCTTGATGTTGAGCCGAATTTCGCGGATACCGTGCCGGTTTTTGAAGAAACTGCCCACCCCGTTCTTGCCATGAATCAGGCTAATACCTTACAAAGCCTCATTGACGCCGACAACCTTTTTGGTAGATCGATTAATTTTAGAGGAGGTCAGCGAGCCTTGCTCAGGTATGGGCTTGAAAGTACACGAGTGTACTTGCCTGGAATGGCACCAGCGGTTGGAGCCGAGTCAGCAAGTTCAGTATACGGCGCTTTTTTAGACAACCAGTTATCGACGACCAACCCAGTAAGCCTGACTTTTATCGGTGGCTATTTGTCTGAATCCAAGGAAATGGGCTACACCTACGGCACTATGGAAGCGGATACAGATGATGATGAAGCGGCATTTGTTACTGACTACTTAAGACTATGGCGCTTTTCCAACGCTAATGAATGGCGTATCGCCGTTGAAGTGCTGAGCCCCCATTGAGATTGCCCGTGTAAGTCATTAGTGGCTTACGGTGATTTGCCGTTTTCCGTGCCTGCTGGTTTCACCATTTTTTGCAACTACTTCCAACTCTAGAACTATAGCCCCATCGGGCAAATTTTCTGTATTAATGACTGTTTGAAATCCAAGGCTAGACGAATTTGGGTCGCTAAGCGTCTGGTTTAAAAAACTATCTGCCACATCTTGGCGGGTCAATCCGTAATCGGCAGTTGCATGCTGTTGGCCATTGATCAAAACATGAATAGTTTCTATGCCGATGTCTTGATTGAATGCCCAACCACTTACCGCTAGCATTTTGCCGGTTGGGGAATCGGGTGCAGGTGTGTCCACCCAAGCTCGCGCCGGATAGGGGCAAAGCTGCGCTGCTTCTTCTTGAGAGTTCATCTTTCCTGTATAAAAAGAAAATTGTTTCGCGCCGTTGAATAGTTCGATCTTTCTATCATATTTCAAAGAACTGCTTATGGCGCAGGCTCGCTTTAGCGCTTCGTGTTTAGTCTCTACGTTGAGCGTACTGTCCTCGGTTATAAATAGAATATCTGTGGGGTTTGCGGACAGCAGTCCTGCAACATCTTTTTGCCAAAGCTGTAGTTGAGTAATTCGCCCGTCTCTAACAGCTTTGCTTTCGTCTATGGTAAAAACCTGCTTACTAAGGTTGGCGAATTCAATTTGTGCCGCGGTGTAGTAGTTGTCTGTTACAAGAGTGGGTGGTTCTTTAAACTCCGTCAATTTGTTCTTAAGTGCCAATTCAAATTCTTTCCAGCCTGCCATTTTATTTGATAAAAGGTCGGCTGGTAATACACGCTGAAGCGGCTCCTGAAAGGCTTGAGACCCTATACCAATAAATGCCGCAACAGTGCCCAAAAAACCCACAAAAGGAATCGCTACAATCAGTTTTTTGAAGGTCGTACCGCGCCGTTTCTGATCAAGAGTGGAAGTCACTTGTCTAATAGTTTCAGGAAGCGCGATAAGCAGTGGAAAATACCCTGAGAGTGGCCAATGAATAGACGTGCTGTTGCTGTCGCTCCACGGAGCGAGAACAAAGTAGATAAAAAGATGAGACGATGAAAAACAAAATAACAGCATAGCGTTGTTATCCCCTTGCCTCGACTTCTTAAACAAGCGGACTAAGGTCATGATCAATAAAACGTAGAGAGGTGGAGTGACAAGGCCCGCTTGTTTAAAAATGTGAAACAGGCCACTGACTTGGAATTGCCAAGGGTGGCGATCAAAAAAATAGAAACTAGCGCTGCTTAAATCGTGTTGCAGGTTGAACCACACTATCGGTGCCAAACCTAAGCTTGCCAGCACGATCGTTAACCATAATTTGGGGTTTTTCCACTGGTGGTGTTGCTCTTTGCAGAGAGCTAAAAATAAGACTGCAGAGACCGGATACATTACAAAGCGATAATGGGTGGAGAACCCCAAGGCGACAACCAAAGCGGTAAGTAGCCAAAAACCAGTATTATCGGTGCGCAGGGCTCGTTCAAACAAACCGAGTGAAAGTACACCAAAAAACAATAAAGGTACATCCGGCACAGCAAGCAGGCCTAGAAAACCACCCAAGGGCAAGCACAAACTATAAAGTGCAGTTTCTAGAGCTTTTCTGTGTCCTACAATAGGCAATGCAGTCCAATAAAGACTGAGTGGCAGCAGGCTGCCGATAAGGATGAATAGGCTGCGTACTGCAATGGGGTTGCCGGGGCTAAGGCCGTTGCCTAAGCCTGCGAGCAATGCGGTTACAAAAGGAAGGTCGCTGTAGGCTATTGCGGGCTTGGTTGATGCTAACCAGTAAAAGATCTCATCACTATACAAGTCTAGCTGCCAGCCTAAATAGAGTTTACAAAACAGACATACTGCCGCAGCAGGGAGCAGAAAGCTCCGCACTAGATGTTGGCTATCTTGCTGAGAAAGTCCCGACAAGACTTTTCCTCTTACTATATCTGAATGGCGGGTATTAAATTCTTGGGTACCATTTTAACCGATAGTCGCTTCAGATTTAGTATGAAAAGAACAAGAATTGTCAGCATGGCAACAATCCAAAGGGTCGAGAACAGCGGGTGGTCGGCAAAGGAGCCGAGCTGATACAGGCAAGTAGCCACAATATAAGCTAAACCAGTACACCAGCTAAACACCAATAGCGTCCAACGCCATCCGGCTTCTTTATTGATGGCACCAAGCACCGCAACGCAAGGCGCATAAAGCAGTACAAACACCAAGTAACAGAAAGCGGCATAGGGGGTGCCAAACAGCAGCGCCATGTTGGTTAAGGTGCTATCCGTCACGCCTTGCTCTTGTGTAACAACGGCAATGTCATCCACTTCTCCAATCGAGAGCTTCAGGGGGTCGGTCAGCGCGCTACTGAGGGCCATAAATTCAGTACCTATACTGCGAAATGCTTCTCCCGCAGCCGCTAAAAGATCCGGCGGTCCTTCCTCTTGCGCACCCCCAGCTTCAGTGTAGAGAGCATCTAGTGTGCCAACAATAGCTTCTTTGGCAAACATTCCGGTGAATAAACCAACTGTCGCCGGCCAGTTATCATTAGAGATTCCCATTGGGGAAAAAACCGGTGTAATTGATTTGCCTATGACACTAAGAACCGATTGCTCAGAGTCTTCGTTGCCAAAAGTGAAATCGGTGCTGACAGAATTTAGAAAGCTTAAGACGATCACCACGCCGATGATTGTTTTGCCGGCTCGAAGGACAAAGCCTCGCAGTCTAAACCAAGTAGTTAGTAGTAAGTTTCTGATCACCGGCACATGGTAAGCTGGCATTTCTTGAAATGAAGGAGTGATTTCGTCTTCAAACAATTGCCGACGGAATATCCATCCGGTAAATACCGCTAGTGCAATGCCCAATAGGTACAAGCCAAAGACTATGTTCTGACCATTGGTTTGAAAAAATGCGGCGGCGAAAAGTGCATATACAGTTAGTCTCGCGCCACATGACATGAATGGAGCCATTGCGATGGTCATTAGCCGATCGCTGTCACGGCCTAAAGTTCTGGCTGCCATTACGGCGGGGACATTGCAGCCGAAACCAACGATTAACGGCACAAAGGCATTGCCAGGAAGGCCGATCCCAGCCATTAACCGGTCTACCACAAATGCCGCTCTTGACATGTATCCAGAGTCCTCCAACGCTGCTAAGCACAGGTAAAGAAAGCCGATTACCGGTATAAATGTCGCCACTAGGGTGATACCACCGCCTAAACCTTGAGCGACAAGAGTCACGATTACTGGGTGTAAGGAAAGACTCTCTAAAGCCCAACCCACTCCGTCAATCAATATGGCGGCAAACAAAATATCGAAGAAGTCGATGAATACTGCGCCAAGGTTAATGGCAAACGTAAACACTAGATAAATCATGGCGAGAAAAACGGGCACGCCGAGCCAGCGGTTCAATACAAAGGCATCTATTTTTTCGGAAAGGCTATCGTGGGTAGGCGAAACTTCCACCACACCTTGAGTCAACTGCCTAGACTTGTGATAACGGCGCAGTATTGGGTCTTCGGCAAGATCGTCATCTCGAGGCTCGCTAGTATCTAGTGGAGGAGCAGCGGCAACATCTGCTGAGCTATCTTTAAGTGAAGTGCCAGACTGAAAGGCTTCGATCGCTGTTTTTAATTGCTCCAAGCCCTCTTTTTTCGACGCTGTCATAGGAATCACTGGGACTGCTAGATGTTTGGCAAGAGCGCCTGCGTCAATGGTGATACCGCTTTGCAGCGCCACGTCGAGCATATTGATGACAACGATGAGAGGTATCCCAGTCTCTAGTAACTGCTGGGTCAAAATTAGACTGCGTTCCAAATTTGTTGCATCGGCTAGGTTAACAATGGCATCAATGGACTCCCGCTTGAGGTAATCCCGCGCAATCTGTTCATCTATACCAAGGTATTCTTGCTCGAGTGAATAAATTCCAGGTAGGTCAACAATTTCGTATTCTTCGCCAGCAACTCGCATAACACCGCTTTTCCGCTCGACGGTGACACCTGGCCAGTTGCCAACTTTTTGACGGGAGCCGGTGAGTAAATTGAAGAGCGTTGTTTTACCGCAATTAGGATTTCCGAATAGGGCTATGCGTTTCATGTTATTGAATTTCCACGGTAATTATCGCGGCCTCCAGTTTTCTAATGCTAATGAAGCTGCCACCGACTTTCAGTTGCATAGGGTCGCCCAAAGGTGCAACTCGGAGTACTTCGACAATGGCGCCCGGGATAACGCCGAGAGCGAAGAGTCGTGAGCGCAATTCGGTGAATTCTTTTTTTACGCCAAGAACTACGCAGTGATCACCAATCGCGGCCAAATCCAAAGAAGTTTGTGTCATAAGTTATTGTAACCAGTAGCTTTATGAAATCTGAGAAGAAGGGCTGATGAGGACCAATTCAGGCATAGGAGTTTAGCACGAATATATCAAATCTTAATGGTGTTGACAATCATTCTCATTTGCGTTTATATTTCATCCTATTGGAGATTAACTTATGTACGTATGCATTTGCCGTCAAATTACAGATAATCAAATTCGCGACCTATGTCGTGGTGGTGTAGTCAATTTGCAAGATATCCGAACACAGCTAGGCGTGGCTAGCGAATGTGGTAAGTGTGGCAAACTTGCAAAATCTATTGTCAAAGAGTTTAGTAAAAACGCGGGCTTTACCAACGCTGGGTAAAGCCTCTAACACTTCTTCGTTTCAAATCCTGCTCAATCCTATTTGTTCTTTTTATCCCAAGCCTTAAGTAAGTTGCGGCTGATAATGGGATTGCTTATCATTTAGATTTACTATATTAATCAATGAGTTACGGTCAATCTTCTTGACAAATTCTGTGAAACCGATAGAGTCTGCGACATCTTAAATTGAAGGATGAACTATGAAATCTGATGCAACTGTAATTAAGCACCTTAACAAAGCACTAGCAAATGAGTTGGTAGCGATTAATCAATATTTTCTTCATTCGCGGATGTACGAAGATTTCGGTCTTACAAAACTGGCTGAAAAAGAATATGAAGAATCTATAGATGAGATGAAGCACGCAGATCAGCTGATCAAGCGGATACTGTTTCTTGAAGGCCTGCCAAATTTACAAAATCTCGGCAAACTTCTAATCGGCGAGAATACCCGTGAAATGCTTGAATGCGATCTAAAGCTGGAAATGATTGCTTGCCCCGATTTAAAAGAGGGGATTGCTTATTGTGAATCGGTTGGGGATTACGTGACTCGTGATTTACTCAGTGCCATCTTGGACAGCGAAGAAGATCATGTCGATTGGTTAGAGACTCAGCTTTCACTTCTAGACAGAGTAGGGCTTGAAAATTATCAACAATCTATGATGTAGCTGGGAGCTACGGCTAGACTTATTCAGTGATAAAGTCACGTTTAGACCGATTTGTCATCTTCTGCGTGCAGTTGTCGATACTCTTTGAGAGTATTGTGTTTTACCAAACGAAGTAAGTTAACTTCCAACTGCACCGAGTGGCCCCTATGTACGCATGTATTGATTTAGGATCTAACAGCTTTCATCTGCTTATAGGCGAGATGGTAGCTGGCAAGGTTCAAATCATTGAACGCTGTAGTGACAAAGTTCAACTTGGCGAAGATGTCCGCAAGACTGGCAAGATATCTAAAGGTGCTTTTCAGCGCGGTATAGACTGCCTTGTTAACTTTAAAAACATTCTGGATCAATACCCAGTTGAGCGTTACTGGGCACTCGGCACGAACACATTTCGAGTCACTCAAAACGCCTCAGAATTCATTGCTGCGGCCGCCGAGTTGGGTATCGAAATCTCTATTATTTCAGGCATTCAAGAAGCGGTCTTAATCTATGCCGGTGTGATCACCGAATTGCCCCCGTTTTCGGGTAATCGCCTCATCATCGATATTGGTGGTGGCAGCACGGAAGTGATTATTGGCTGCGGGCAGGAAAGGTTGATTACTGAGAGTATGGCCATAGGCTGTGTGACTTGGCGCGATACTTATTTCTCAAGTAACAAAAAAGAAGAATTGAATAACGGCCTTGACGCTGGTTTGCTGGCAGCTAAAGCAGTCTTTGAGTCAAATGCTTATGGCATAAAGCGAGCCGGATGGCAGGAGGTTTATGCATCATCAGGGACCGTAAAAATGCTTGCGAGTATTTGTGAGTGTAATGGCGGCCCTGCCGGTCAGATTGACTACGAAAGGCTGTTCAACTTGCGGGAGTCGTTCCTTGAGTGCGTTGCTGACGGCGTAGAATTGCCCGGTTTAAAAGAGAGAAGGTTAGACCTGCTTCTGTCTGGCTGGTGCATTATGGTGGGGTTAATGCAAACCTACGGAGTTTCTACAATCAAGTTCAGTGCCACAGCGCTAAGAGAGGGCATGTTGGATTTTATAGTAAAGAACAAGAAAACCCTTGAAACCATGACAGGAAATAATCTTCCTGCGGTGTCGGTTGCAGACTCCTGATAGTTACGCTAACTGGCGTAATAACGTGCTTTGCACTCCTAGTTTGTCTGAATCAAGAGCGGTTCGCTCTATGTACTCTCCATCAGCTTGCATAACCCAGCTTTGTACATCGTCGCTTATATAAAGCTCAAGATCAGCGAGAATACGTGCGGCGAGTTTTTTCTTTAGAATAGGGAAGCATACTTCAATTCGATGAGACAGATTGCGTTCCATCCAATCCGCACTTGAACAATAAATTTGATGTGAGTTGTTCTGAAAATAATACACCCGAGAATGTTCAAGAAATCTGCCAATAACGGAAGTTACCGTAATGTTTTCGCTGACTCCATTGATACCCGGCTTTAAACAACAGACCCCCCGAACGATTAAATCAATTTTTACACCGGCCATCGATGCCGTGTACAGCGCTTTAATGATAACGGGATCAGTTAACGCATTAATTTTGCCGATAATACGGGCAGGTTTGCCCGCTTTAGCCGCGGCAGCTTCAGCATCGATCATTCTCACAAGAGACTTACTTAAATTAAACGGCGCATGAATGAGCAGTTTGGGATGGATTTTCTTGCCCATGCCAGTGATCTGCTGAAAGACTTTGTGTACATCGGCGCATATAGATTCGTCAGCCGTTAGTAGGCCATAGTCAGTATAGGTAAGTGAGTTTTTGCGATGGTAGTTGCCAGTGCCAAGGTGCGCGTAGCGTTTTAGCCTGTCGCCTGTCCGGCGGACGATTAATAGCATCTTAGCATGGGTTTTATAGCCCATGACACCGTACACAACCACCGCGCCGGCCTCTTGTAATATGCTAGCAAACGTCATGTTTTCTTCTTCATCGAAGCGAGCCCGCAATTCAATTACAACTGTCACTTCTTTGCCATTTCGAGCTGCTTCTGCAAGTGCTTCAACTAGTTCTGATGACTCGTTAGTTCGATAAAGGGTCTGCTTAATGGATAGAACTGTCGGGTCCTTGGCGGCCTGCCTCAGCCAGTCAATTATGGGAATAAAGGATTCGAACGGGTGGTGTAGCAACTGATCTTCTTTGTCGACGGCATAAAAAATGTCATTGTGTTCGTCTAACGCAGAAGGAAGACCTGGGGTAAATTTGGGGAATCGCAGATCTTCTCGGTCGATCATTTTATAGAGTGCCATCAAACGTTGAAGGTTAACCGGGCCGTCGAGGCGAAACAGTGCGTCATCTGTTAAGTTAAATCGTTCAAGCAGAAAGTTAGTTAACTCGGGAGGACATTCTTTGCCAACTTCCAGTTTAGTGGCTGCGCCAAAGCGGCGGCTGTGAAGCTCTCCCTGCAGCGCAGATGCCACATCTTCCACCTCTACATTGGACATTTCCAAATCTGAATTGCGGGTTACCCTAAACTGATGGCACTCGGTAACCGTCATACCAGGGAAGAACTGGTCAACGTTGGCATGGATTACTGAGGATAAAAATATAAAGTTATCACCTTCAGGCATTATGCTGCGGGGAACTTTGATTAGGCGGGGCAAAGACCTGGGAGCTGGGACGATCGCTAAGCCGCTTTCTCTGCCGAACGCATCCTTGCCATCTAGAGACAAAATAAAATTTAGACTCTTGTTAACCAGTCTTGGAAAAGGGTGTGCAGGATCTAGTCCCAGCGGGCTTACCACGGGCACGACCTGGTCGCGGAAGTATCGTTCGGACCATTTGATGAGTTCAGAGCTCCACTCATGGCGAGGAAGAAATCGAATGTTTTCGTTGGCCAAACTGGGGAACAAATCGTCATTGAGTATTGCATACTGCTCATCAAGGGCTTTGCGAACTTGTTCGTGCAATATTTTAAGCACTTGCTCTGGGTAGAGTCCGTCTGGACCGGGCCTTTGCCTGCCAAAGCCTAGCTGCTTGCGCAGACCGGATACTCTAATTTCAAAGAACTCATCTAAGTTTGAGCTGAAAATGAGCAAAAACATTAGACGTTCGAGTAGAGGGTGCGCAGAATTTTTGGCTTGTTGCAGCACGCGCAAATTAAACTTGAGATAAGAAAGCTCACGATTCTCAAACAAGTCGCAATTATCTAGGTCAACCGCTATGGTGGGCGTGTTGTCAGCATCATTCTGTTGAGGCGCTTTGATTGTTGAGGATGCTTGCTGCGAATGTGAATTCATTTGTTCGATAACCAGTTTAAGTTTTGTGCATTGAATAGGATTACTAGTTAGCTTCTACAAGATCGAGAGTCTACTTGCAACGAATTCGGTGAGTTCGTTTAATTACAATCAGATAGCGTCTGGATCGGTAGGGCGCATGCAGTATAATCATAAAAAAGTTCAATGATCATAACATTTTAGATGATTTCTTTAAACTGTCACATTAATGTAATATAAACCCGTTTCCTGTTCAGTTCCGTTAATCCAGAAACAAATCGAGAGATTAGTGCATCGTGCTACCCAATTTTTCCGTTACAGTCACTTTTTTGCTTGTCAGTAGTTTGCTTACTGCGAGCGGAGTATGGGCGCAGGAAATTAATACCAATAGCCAATATCAGAGAGTACAAGGAATTACTGGAACCCTTTCGAGTGCGGGCTCTGACACATTGGCCAATCTAATGACGCTGTGGGCTACCGGATTCAAGCGAGAGTACCCCAATGTCAACATTCAAATTCAAGCAGCCGGTTCGTCTACCGCACCGCCGGCATTAATAGAACAGACCGCGAGTATTGGCCCCATGAGTAGGGCGATGAAAGACAATGAACTGCAAACCTTTGAAGCTCGATATGGCTATAAGCCTACCGCAATACCCGTGGCGTTGGACGCCTTAGCCGTTTATGTGCATCGTGATAATCCAATCGCTGGCCTGACGCTCGAACAGCTTGATGGGATATTTTCGGCAACTTTTCGCTGTGGCTCCAATGCAGCTATTACAAAGTGGGGCGCTTTAGGTGTCGAGGGCTTTTTAGATACACAAAACATCCAACTCTTTGGCAGGAATTCTGTGTCTGGCACTTATGGCTATTTCAAAGAAGTTGCACTTTGTGGTGGAGACTTTCGAAACACCGTGAATGAGCAACCTGGCTCCGGCTCGGTAGTTCAATCGGTCAGTAATTCGGTGAATGGCATTGGCTACTCTGGAATTGGCTATCGCACCTCGGGCGTTAAAGCGATACCAATTGCCACCTCGGTGGATACGCCCTTTGTTGAAGCTAACTCCGTGAACTCTATGACAGGTGTCTACCCCTTAGCGAGGTATTTACTTGTTTATATTAACAAAGTTCCTGGTGTGCCTGTTCCACCACTGGAAAGAGAGTTTATTCGCTATATGCTCTCAGCTAATGGCCAAGCTAGCGTGCTAAAAGACGGCTATATACCTTTGCCTGAATCAGTAATAGACGAAACTCTAGCGAATTTGGCCCAATGATAAAAAGTAACCACACAGAGCGTCTTATGCTATGAAACGCTCAGAAACACGAGGGAATTCCAGTTTGCGAGGTCAGCGTAATGATCGACTTGACTCTGTCCGCGCACGCAGACACTACTACGATCTATTCACTAGCAAGCTTATAGCTTTCAGCGGGATCGGCGTAATAGTCACTATTTCCTTAATTTTTATCTATTTGCTTAATGAAATACTGCCGCTGTTTAAGTCTGCAGAAATTCATGAAATCTCCCAATACAGTGTGCCGAATTTGGAGCGCAGCAGGACTTTGCACTGGGCGTTAGATGAGCGAGGGGACTCAGCTCTGCGTATTGGCACATCGAAACAGGCGCTGTTTTTAAACGCGCAAACAGGTGAAGTGCTAGATGAAATAGACTTGCCTATTGAGGAAACCGCTCAAATCACGGCGTTCGCGTTAGAAAGCGCGGAATCGGGCATTTTTGCAATGGGCTTAGACACGGGCGGCGTCTGGTTAGCTCAGTATGTATGGCAGCCAGAATTGGATAGCCGTAACAGTCAGCGTTTGGTTGCCCCCCGCATCGTGCCACTGTTCTCCCTACCAGCTTCGCCCGAATTTTCGGCGCCTATCGAAAATGTTGCCATACGAAGTGAAGACGGAGACTTATTACTAGCGATAACTACCGCCGACTCAACGTTCGCCTTAGTCGAGATAGCGAGCGCCGCCAATCAACAGCTTGGCGCTGAATCGGGCGAACTTGTGGTCCGATCTCGAGTGCAGTCCATGGTCGATAGCGGCAGCAGAGCTTTTATCGATGGCGATGGACGATACTTATTACAAGTTGCTCAAGGCGGAGAAACCACGCTGTACGATATCAACCATTCAATTGAAAATGGCGCTCTTACTGCAGTAGCTGCGGTCAACATTGCGGGTGGTGATGGTCAAGAAATTTCTAGCGTGGATTGGTTGCTTGGCGAATTATCACTTCTCGTGGCAACACAGACAGGAGAACTATCTCAGTGGGTTGCAGTGCGAGTTGGTGATCGTGTTGACTTAGTGAGAGTACGAGAATTCGAGTTCGCAGGAGAACCTATCACTCAGATCGCAACAGAGCAGCGGCGCAGAAATTTTGCAGCGGCCGACAGCAGAGGTAGCTTAGCGCTCTATAATACAACCTCGAATCGAACCCTGTTGGAAATAGATCTACCGTCTACAGTCACGCGGGCTGTTGCTATTTCTCCGCGAGGCACGAGGTTACTAGTTGAATACGATAAGGGTGAAATTGGTTTTTGGAGAATTGAGAATCCTCATCCAGAATTTTCTTTTTCTGCATTATGGAACCGCATTTGGTACGAAAGTTATCCTGAGCCTGCTTATGTCTGGCAGTCATCATCGGCGAGTAACGACTTCGAGGCAAAATTCTCATTAACGCCCCTAACTTTCGGCACCTTTAAGGCCGCGTTCTATGCCATGCTTTTCGCGTCACCTCTTGCTATATGTGCCGCAATTTACACTGGTTACTTCATGACCCCAAGGTTGCGGCGAAAGGTCAAACCAAGTATTGAACTTATGGAAGCGCTGCCAACCGTTGTGCTCGGTTTTTTAGCCGGACTTTGGTTAGCGCCTTTTGTCGAATCCAATCTAATGGGGATATTAAGCCTGCTGATTTTCATGCCCCTAGGAATTGGGCTTTGCAGTTTTGCTTGGTTCTCAGCGCCAAAAAGCATCCGCTATAGGCTTTCTGAGGGTTGGGAAGCTATTTTATTAGTGCCCCTAACGGCTCTAATTGTTGGAGCTGCGCTAGTTCTGGGGGATCCTGTGGAGGCAGCTTTTTTTGGCGGAAATTTACAGGAATGGTTGAATGAGCAATACGGCCTTGGCTACAACGAACGCAATGCGATGATTGTCGGATTTGCGATGGGGTTCGCTGTCATTCCAACAATTTATTCAATTGCTGAAGATGCAATTTTTAGTGTGCCGCGTCATTTAAGTGATGGTTCTTTGGCGCTTGGTGCAACCGCATGGCAATCGATGTTTTACGTTGTGTTGCCGATGGCCAGTCCCGGAATTTTTAGCGCATTGATGATCGGTTTAGGCAGGGCTGTTGGTGAAACTATGATCGTATTAATGGCTACAGGCAATACACCAATAATTGATATAAACATGTTTGAAGGGATGCGCACGCTTGCTGCCAATATTGCTATTGAAATCCCAGAGTCTGAAGTAGACAGTTCCCATTATCGTATTTTGTTTTTAGCGGCTATGTGTCTTTTTTTATTTACTTTCGTCCTTAATACGGTGGCTGAGATTGTTCGAGAGAGATTGCGCCGGAAATATACAAATTTATGATGCAAAGACTACTGCAGTGGAGTAATAGCGGCTTGCCTTGGGTGTGGGTCAGCGCAGCATCGGTGGCGATTAGCTTATTGATGGTGGGGGGGCTCATTTCTTTGTTGGCTATAAAAGGGCTTAGTCATTTCTGGCCAAAGGCCGTGATACAAGCTGAGTACCGAGCAGTGTCAGACTCTAATGACATATTGGAGTCAGAGATAATTGGCGAACTTGTTGACTATGAGACAGTAACTGCAGCTCAAGTTGCCGCTACTGGAGTGCGACTAGGTGCGGATGCTAAAGAGATAGATCGACGTTTGCTTAAGCTTGGCAACAGAGACATTACTGGAACAGACTTTGTTTGGCTGATTGACGATTTTCTAGCGAATATTCAATACCCTGAAAAAATCGTGACCCTGGAACGAACAGAGTGGGGTAATTTTTACGGTTACTTCCGGAGTTTGTCGGAAGCAGGAGAAACCATTGCGGAGGTGACTGACGCAAATTTTGATTCGCAATGGCAAGGATTCAATCATCGCTTAGCCCGGGCGGTGGAACTACAACGACAAATAGATGAAATTGAAAACAAAGAGCTCCGCGATATCAATTTTCGTATGGATCGATTGCTGCTTGAGCAAAGAGCCTTAGAAGAAGGGGATCCTGAATTCAGTGAGCGGCAAGCACAGTTGACTGTTATGCTTGGTTCGCTAGATTCCGAGTATGAAATTCAACGCTTGAGACTACTGGAGCTCAGCGAGCAAATAGGTCGTGACTCAGCTGATTTTTTAGCGGCGAACGGCGATCTAGTGACTATTCCGCTAACAACAATAGTGAGGGCCTATTTGCCTAATAGACTGTCATTGATTGGCAAAATTGGAGTGTTTTTTTCCCGTATAGGCGAGTTTCTGTCCGAAGAGCCGCGCGAGGCTAATACGGAGGGTGGAGTATTTCCTGCCATTTTCGGTACAGTAATGATGGTACTGCTTATGTCCGTGATCGTCACTCCGCTTGGTGTTGTTGCCGCAGTATACCTCCGTGAGTATGCGCGGCAGGGTTTTTTCACCCAGTTAGTTCGCATCGCAGTAAATAATCTCGCCGGTGTGCCATCGATTGTCTACGGTGTATTCGGCCTCGGTTTTTTTATTTATTTTGTTGGCGGGGAAGTGGACCAAATTTTTTATTCGGATAGACTGCCCTCGCCAACTTTTGGTACCCCCGGTTTACTTTGGGCCTCGCTAACTCTAGCGCTGCTTACCGTGCCTGTTGTCATTGTGGCCACGGAGGAAGGACTAGCAAGAATTCCTACATCCGTTAGAGAGGGGAGTTTAGCTCTCGGCGCTACGAAGTTTGAAACTCTATGGCGCGTCGTGCTGCCCATGGCTAGCCCTGCCATGATGACCGGGTTGATTTTGGCGGTCGCGCGGGCGGCTGGCGAAGTAGCCCCATTGATGTTAGTTGGGGTTGTTAAGCTGGCACCTAGTTTGCCAGTTGATGAGTATTATCCTTATCTGCATTTAGATCAGAAATTTATGCACTTGGGGTTTCACATCTATGACGTTGGGTTTCAGAGTCCTAATATTGAAGCTGCTACGCCACTCGTCTTTGCTACAGCATTTTTGTTAGTTGCTGTTATAGCGAGTTTAAATTTTGGCGCTGTGGCGCTGCGCAATCATCTTCGTGAAAAATACAAGGCCCTAGATGTTTAATCTGGGTCGCTAAGGTCCAGTAAACGCAAAAACGAACGATATGCTTACAACAAGAGGTAATTCAGTGGTACAGACATCCACACCGGTCAAAGAGGCTGGAGTAAAGCGAGTGATTAAAAATCCAGTAGCAGATCTGCCTACTTGCCTGACTGTTGAAGATTTGTCTCTTACTTATACCTCTGGCAACAAAGCTTTGAACGCCATCAATCTAAGTATTCCAAAACAACAGGTAACCGCATTCATAGGTCCTAGTGGCTGTGGAAAGTCCAGTTTGCTGCGATGTTTTAACCGCTTAAATGATCTTATTGATGATTGTGTCATAAGCGGGTCTATCACTCTCGAGGGTGAAGATATTTATGCAAAGGATGTTGATGTTGCTGAGCTGCGCCGTCGCGTGGGTATGGTTTTCCAAAAACCCAATCCCTTTCCGAAGTCTATTTATGAAAACGTTGCCTACGGACTTCGCATTCAAGGAATAAACTCAAAGCGGCGACTGGATGAGATAGTGGAGGAATCGCTCCATGGGGCGGCACTGTGGGATGAAGTGAAAGACAGACTGAATGAAAACGCATTGAGTCTCTCAGGGGGGCAGCAGCAGCGATTAGTTATTGCGCGCACTATTGCAGTAGAGCCGGAAGTGCTTTTGTTGGATGAGCCGGCCTCAGCATTGGATCCTATTTCTACATTGAAGATAGAAGAGCTGATTTCTGATTTAAAGGAAAGCTACACCATCATTATTGTGACCCACAATATGCAACAGGCCGCCCGAGTATCAGATTTTACGGCGTTTCTGCATATGGGGGATATGGTGGAGTTTGACACTACAGATCGTTTGTTCACCAACCCATCGGAGAAACAAACAGAGGATTATATTACCGGCAGATACGGTTAGATTTTTAAATAACCGAGACACTGGTATTAAATTAAGGAAACACTATGGCATCGCAAGCAGAAGGGCATAGCCTGCACATCTCTCAGCAGTTTAATGCTGATCTTGAAGAGGTGAAAGGGCATATGATGGAGATGGGCGGAATGGTAGAGCGTCAGCTAGCGGATGCACTGGATTCGGTTCTCTCCGCAGATAGTAACCTGGGCTTAAAGGTGACTCAGGATGACGATGAAATTGATTCTTTGGAAATGCAGATCGATGAAGAGTGCAATCTAATTATTGCTAGGCGGCAGCCTGCTGCTAGCGATTTGAGATTGGTTCTTGCCATTATCAAAACGATACGAGACTTGGAACGTATTGGCGACGAGGCGTCGAAGATTGCGCGCACAGCGGTCAAGCTTTCAGAAGAGGGTGAGTTCCCTGCGCTGTTTGTTGAGTTTAAAAACATAGGCAGTAAAGTGCAAAAAATGGTCAGCATGTCCCTAGATGCTTTTGCACGGTTCGATGCTGATGCGGCAGCTGAGATTACTAAAGCTGACATCGAAGTTGATATGGAGTATCGCAGTGCTATGCGTTCGATGATTACCCACATGATGGAGGACCCCAGAAGCATAACTAGGGTTCTTAATATTTTGTGGGCACTGCGGGCGCTGGAGCGAATTGGCGATCATGCAAACAATATATCTGAGCACGTGGTTTATTTAGTAAAAGGCAAAGATGTTAGGCATCTCAAGGCGGAAAAACCCGAAAACTACATCGATTAAGCAAAGGCTGTGGTAGCGCGCACTGTTAGGCTGCTGTTGTTTGCTTTTGCCTCGCAGTGGCCTCTCCTGTTGGGGTGCTTACTTTTCGGCTCAAAGGTAATTTGCAAATAAAACTGCTTCCTCGCCCAAGCTCGCTTTCTATATCTAATTCACCATCATGTCTCGCTAGCACGTGCTTAACTATTGCCAAGCCAAGACCAGTGCCCCCTGTTTCAGACGATCTGCTTGAGTCCACCCGATAGAATCTTTCGGTGAGTCTAGGAATATGCTGAGACTCAATGCCAATGCCATTATCGATTACCTCAATAAGCACATGACTTTTGTTTTCTGAGGCTCTAACAACGATGACGCCATCCTCGGGTGTGTACTTAGCAGCATTTACGGCAAGGTTTGATATGGCGCTGTAGAGTTCGCTTCTGACACCCCTAAGTCTGAGGTCAGCTGGGCATTCGATGATGAATTCATGGGAGCGTTTTTGGAAAATACTCTGGGTATCGTTTTTGATTTCAGAAAAAAGCGTGTTGAGATCAATGACGTCCTGCTGCTTAGCGAGGGTTCGCGTTTCTAGCGAGGACAGCAGTAAAAGATCGCGCACGATAGCTTCCATGCGGTTTGATTGTTGGTGCATTTGAATCATGGGTTTGCGCCAACGCTCTTCTAGTCCATCTATATTGTCGATAATGGCTTCTAGGTAGCCTTTGATTACCGTAATCGGGGTGCCTAATTCGTGAGATACATTACCAACGAAGTCTTTGCGCATGGACTCAAGTCTGTGCAGTTGAGTAATGTCTCTCACAATCATCAGTCGCTCGTGTTCACCAAACAGAGCAATCTGATACTCCAGCATTTTCTTATTGTCTCCCGGCGCGCTGATCTTCAGAGGCTCATCATAAACCTCATTGTGAAAGTATTCGGCAAATTTGGGATTGCGTATTAGGTTGGTGACGGGCAATTTGCGATCCTGCGGGTACTTTAGACCAAGCATGGTCTCGCTAGCCCGGTTCCACCAATCTAAATTATTCTGCTTGTCGATAACGATAACAGCCATTTCCAAGGCAGCAGAAGATTCTTGCGCTTTATTGATGATATTTTCGAGATAAGCACTAGCTTTCCGCTCCTGCTTTTGTAGGCGATAAATTCCATCGAAAATATCTCCCCACAGGCCGAAACTTTCGGGGGGCGGGATGTTGGTGCGAGAGGGTTTTTGCTCTATCCATTGGTACATACGGTATAACTGGTAGAGGTTGTGCACAGAGTAGACTAAAAGGCTGATTGTGAGCAGCGGCGCTAATTGACCACTTAGCATGCCAATTGTCGCAACAGCCGCTAAAATGAGCAGTAATCGCTTAATCTCTTTACGCCAATTTTGCAACGATCATCGCCTTCTGGAGAGTGGTTGTTGATGTAATTAAGCACCCAATTATAGTCAGTTCCTGCTGAAAATCTCTGTCTCTTATACTCATATTTTGGCGGCAGGCTAGACACTATCTTGCGATTTTAACTGAAATCTGGTTCTGGCGCGGTTTTTGGTGGCAAAATAGGGCAATTTTGGGGCAAAAACGTGATTTCTTGTATCAATACGATGTGTATTTTTCAGCAGGTGATATAATGCGCTCGCGTTAAACCCACTGAACTTATTTTTTGGAAAACATTATGACTATGCGTCGAACCATTCAATCCCTAATAGCGCTTTCATTGCCTTTTGCTGTTGCAACTGCAAACGGCGAAGCTGGCCAATTTTATGTTGCGCCAGGCCTGCAATGGATGGAGTTTGATAATACCACTAATCTCGATAATGACACCGGCTATTTCTTTGGCCTGGGGTATGACTTTACCGATCGCTGGAGCGCTGAATTCAGCGTGTTTGATTTAGACCCAGAACTTCCCAACGGTACTAAAGTTGAAATCGATCATTGGAAAGTCAATGCGTTTTATAACTTCGATACGGAAATTGCCGGATTTACACCATTTGTTGTAGGTGGTGTGGGCAATACTAGATTCGAATCAGACAACGAAATGACGTTTGATTACGGTGCCGGCTTGAAGATCGAAATTACAAAAAATCTAGAGTGGCGCACCGCGGTCAGGAACTACAACCCAATGGATCGAGACCATGAAGATTCCGATTTTGGTGTGGATACAGCGCTAGTGTTTCGCTTTGGCGGCAGTAGCAGTAGCCCCCAAGCAGCTGCAAGACCATCTACGCCGCGAGCACCAAGTGCGCCGGCGACTGCCCCAGCTACAACACCAACTATTGCCGATGCAGATGGTGATGGCGTAGCGGACTCTGCTGATAGATGTCCAGAAACTCCTCGCAATTACGCGGTCGATAGTTCCGGATGTCCAATTCCAGTAGAGGAAGTGGCAAGAGTAGAGCTAGAAGTACTGTTTGATTTTGATAAATCTGACGTCAAGCCACAGTATTTCAGCGAAATCAAAGAAGTCACTGACTTTATGGCGCAATATCCGGACGTGATTGTTGAGCTAGAAGGCCACACAGATTCTCGTGGTACCGAAGCCTACAACCTTGACCTGTCAGAGCGACGCGCTGCAGCAGTACGGCAAGTGATGATTAGCGAATTTGGTGTGGCTGGGTCACGTATTACTAGCCGTGGCTTTGGTGAGTCTCAACCTATTGCCTCTAACGATACTGATGCTGGACGTGCTGACAATCGCCGAGTCATGACAGTGATTATCAAAACTCTTCAGAACTACCGTCCTCGCTAGATCACGCAAACGAGGCAGTGCAGCTGCACTGCCTCGTTTTCTTCCTTTCAATTTTAGCCAACTAGTTAACTCGTTGCTTTTTCCGTGACCGATTCCTCGCCTGATATTTCCGATGCCAAGTTTTGCTGGCAGGCAATAGACCATAGCCCACTGGCGTCTGACGAAGACTGGTGGACATGGGTCAGTGACGCAGGCTCCCTCACCAAGCGACTTAAATTTGCGAGCAGTAATAATTTTTCAGTCAAACTTAATGAAGAGCGATGGCAAACAAATTTGCCGGTTGCGGTTCGTGCACTGTTCGGCCCCGTGGATAGGTCGCACAAGTTTTGGTCGAGGAAAGTGACACTGCTAGGCTACGACACGCCTTGGGTGAAAGCTCATACTTTAATTCCTGAACACAGTCTATTGAGTCCGTTGAAGCAGGTTATGGAATTGAATACCCAGCCTCTTGGTGAGTACTTGTTTAACCATCCTGACTTAGTTCGTTGTGCAATGGATGTGACGCCTCTTAGCGGCGACACTTGGGGTCGTCGGAGTCTGTTTTATTTATTTGGCAAGCCAATACTCGTCGCTGAATTTTTTCTTCCGTCATTGCTGGCACATACTTCGTAAAAATATTTGTAAAATTTGTTTAAATTTTGGTCAGGCTCTTGTGTGATTATCTTCATTGCTGTCCATATTTTGGGGCAAATTTTTTTTTTGTGAATTGGTTCAAACTAATTTTGTTAATTGGTTCTAAGAACTCGTATTTTAAAAATAAAGTTCTATACTTTAATTAAATAAGAAAAGTTGCTTTTGAAACTAAAACACTTTGATGAGCTGTCACAAACAGCCTTTTTGAGAAAGGCGGCCAAACAAAGTGAAAAAAATGAAGAAATTGTTAGGGACACGAAATCAAACCGCTTTCCAAATCTGGCGCTTGTTCAAGCAGTGATAGATAGGAATTAGGATAAAGGGTATTAATGTGATTGAGCATATAACAACGCCAGTTTCCAACGCCAAGCAAACAAACACGCCTGCTGACTCATATATCTCCGCAAATGCAGGTGAAAATCGAAAAGCCGAGGCGCTACATCGCAAGCAGGCTCGCAAGGTTGCACAAAGCAGAAGCAAAGCGTCGAGCACCGACGCCACATCAGATGCCACCCAGCTCTATCTTAAAGAAATTGGCTATACGCCTCTTCTGAGTGCAGAAGAAGAAATTTATTTTGCTCGGCGAGCACTAGATGGAGATGAAGACAGTCGCAAACGGATGATCGAAAGTAACCTGCGCTTAGTGGTCAAGATTGCGCGCCGTTACATTAATCGTGGTCTCTCGCTGCTGGACTTAGTGGAAGAGGGCAATCTTGGTCTGATTCACGCCGTTGAGAAGTTCGACCCAGAAAAAGGCTTCCGTTTCTCCACCTACGCCACTTGGTGGATTAGGCAAAACATCGAGCGAGGCTTGATGAATCAAACCCGCACAATTCGCTTACCCGTTCACGTGGTAAAAGAATTGAACGTCTACTTAAGGGCCGAACGGGAGCTATCAAATAAAATTGAAAAAGATCCCACGCTCGAAGAAATCGCAGCGTTAGTTGAAAAGCCAGTTGATGATGTAAAGAAAATGATGGCGCTGAATGAGAAGGTGACTTCTGCAGATGCCCCGATAGCCTCGGATTCAGAGCGCACGGTTGTTGACACCCTGAGTGATGAGAATGAAAAAGGTCCTTGTGGTGAGTTTCAAAGCAATGAGCTTGAAGGCTGCATTACAGGATGGATGAAAGAATTAACCGATAAGCAACAAGAGGTTCTATCTCGCCGCTTTGGTCTGAATGGCTACGACAGTGATACTCTTGAGAATGTTGGCCTAGAAATTGGGTTGACTAGGGAGCGAGTTCGACAAATTCAAATAGAAGCCCTTAAACGACTTAAAATCATTATGAGCCGAGAGGGAGTGTCTCGAGATATCCTTTTTGATTTCGCTTAGGCGAACTCTAATCTCATTCAACGAATTCGGTTGAAGTGTGAATACAAGCGAGAGCTACCTAATAGGTGCTCTCGTTTTTTTTGTGATAGTTTTCAGCGTGGTAGGTATTAATTGGGGCTAAGGCTTGCTCGTGGCAAGAAGCTGAATTATTCTTGCCGCTCACACGCCGCCACGGCGATGGTGGTGCTTCCAAATCGGACAAGGAGTCCACTTGCTTAACAAGATTTCTTCATCTGCGCTTTCAGGCAAACTTGTGATAGACCTCTCTCGAGTGTTGGGTGGTCCCTATTGCACGCAAATTTTGGGGGATCACGGTGCGGAAATAGTAAAAGTAGAGCCGCCCAAAGGAGATGAAACGAGAGATTGGGGACCGCCGTATCACGAGGAGGACTCTGCCTATTATATAGGGGTTAATAGAAACAAGCGCTCAATGGGGCTGGATTTGACCCTGCCGGCTGGACGTGAAGTTTTGCTCTCGCTGCTTAAAAACGC
>CAYGRT010000002.1:23859-31943 GCA_964352355.1 uncultured Pseudohongiella sp.
TAGCGGGGGTAGATATGGGGACGGGGCTGTATAGCGCAGTTGCGATCTTAATGGCATTAGCAGAGCGTGAGAGATCAGGTCTCGGTCAATACTTAGACATGACTCTATATGATTGTGCAGTCTCGCTTATGCATCCGCATATTCCTAATTTTAATTATTCAGGGAAAATACCCGGCCCTACCGGAAATGCTCATCCCAATATCAGTCCTTACGATACGTTTAGAACTAAAACTGTTGATGTGTTCATTGGCGCGGGCAATAACGGCGCTTATAAGAAGCTCTGCGTCGCACTTGAACGGCCCGAATTAATTGATGACCCAAGGTTTGTAAGTAATATTGACCGAGTTAAGAACAGAGTTGATTTAAAAGCGGAGATTGAATCGAGTCTTATGCGCATCGATGGTCACGAAATTTGCGACACCCTAGCTAAAGCAGGGCTAGCAGTCGGGCCTATTCACAATACCGCCCAAGTGGTGGATCATCCACACACTCATCACCGTCAAATGACCATAGAGCAAGACTGGTACAAGATGGCGGGGACTCCCATCAAAATGTCGCGAACGCCAGGCTCTCTGCGGAGGCTACCGCCCAAATATGGAGAGCATAGCGTTGAAATATTGCAAGAGTTTGGCTTCTCAGAAGAGAAAATAGCAGAGCTGCTTTCCCAGTCAGCTGTATTGACCACTCGCGCAAAATAGCCCCTTTTACTGCTGTAAAAATAGCATGCCTAGGATTTTCGGTGACTAAGGTCACGGATAGCTGCGTGCAAATTCAAATGGTGAAGCAGATGACCTTGCAAGATCCCGCGCTGCTTGAGCATTACCTTTAAACACAAGACTCTGTAAGTCAGTCTCACTGCTCGGGGCTAGAGTAGCCCCTCTGCCTTAGTGGCTGCTGAAATGTCCAATCATGGTATGCCCTCAAATAAGCCCGAATCCAACAGCCTCAAGCTACTAGTTATCCAACAGTGCACATCTAAACACGCTAAAAATCATAGGGTTAGCTAATCTATGTCGCGCGCCAGCAAAGCAGAAGGCGGGCTAAGCGCAGCAGTGTTGTGGGCAATTTTCCCCCTTAAATCAATTTCCTGAAAATTTTTCTTGCCAATTTGTGAGGTGGTGTTATAGTTATGTATAACACCAATTCAGTAATGAGCTGTAGCATTGGAAATAAACTGGAACAACAAAGACGCTATCTATCTGCAACTTAGGGATCGACTAGCTGAACTGATTTTAGATGGGGTCCTCAAAGAAGGTGAGGCGCTTCCCTCTGTGCGACAAATTTCCAGTGAACAGCGTATTAATCCAATTACTGTTTCAAAAGCGATGCAACTCTTGGTGGACGAAGATTTGGTGGAGAAACGACGGGGGCTCGGAATGTATGTTGTTATCGGCGCAAAGGAAAAACTTGCTAAACAGGAACGCACAAAATTTCTCGAACAAGAGTGGCCACAGATTCAAGAGCGGATTGCCCGTTTGGGCTTCGAGGTTGGTGAGCTTCTTGGGCGCGGGAAAACTAAGTAGGGCTAAGTTGATAGGGACTTGCTATGACTAATATTGTCGAAGCGAAATCGCTGCGTAAATCGTTTGGAAGTTTTGTTGCACTAGATGGTGTGAGTCTGAGTATTCCGTCGGGTGCTATAAGTGGGTTGATCGGGCCAAACGGAGCGGGCAAAACTACCGTACTAAAGTCCTTGATCGGTCTATGTGAAGTGGAAGGAGAACTGAGCGTTGCGGGCCGCGACCCAAGAGATGCGAGGCACAAATTGATGGAAGACGTGTGCTTTATCGCCGATGTCGGTATTTTGCCTCGGTGGTTTAAAGTCTCCCAAGTCATAGACTATGTAGAAGCAGTACATCCGCATTTTTCTCGCACCAAGGCAGAGCAGCTTCTCGCCACCACAGAGATACCCGCAAACAAACGAATCAAGAATTTGTCCAAGGGTATGGTGACCCAACTACACCTTGCCATTGTCATGGCTATAGATGTTCAGCTTTTGGTGTTGGATGAGCCAACACTTGGGTTGGATATTATGTATAGAAAAGAGTTTTACGATCGATTGCTTAACGACTACTACGACGGTAATCGCACAATAATTATTAGCACCCATCAAGTCGAAGAAATCGAAACTCTTCTGTCACATCTAGTTTTCATCAATAAGGGTAAAATTGTACTCAATGCGATGATGAGTGAGCTAGAGACTGAATATTTTGAAGTTTTAGTGAGTCCTGAAAAAATAGCAGCTGCAGAAGCGCTTAAGCCGATACATGTGCGTACTCTCCTCGGCAAAAAATCATTTATGTTCGAAGCGATCGAGCGAGCAGAACTCGAAAATCTTGGTGAAATATATACGCCAAGCGTCGCTGATTTATTCGTTGCTAAAATGAAGGGGGTGCGTCATGCTGAGTCTTAAAATAAGGCAGTTTCAAGCGCTCATCGCTAAAGAGTGTTTGGAAAACAAAAATCTTATAATAGGTGCCCCCGCAGTTTTGGCGTTGGCGCTTTTCGTCGTCAATTTTTTGATCAGTTCGCAGTTGAGCCCAGAGCAAATAGTATTTGTACTTGAATATCTAAATCGCTGGTTTGGGGGGCGTTCACCTTTGGAAACGGCGCCGAGCATTTCTCTGCTTGCCTTTCCCTTCGTAACCGTATTTTTCTTCTGCAGCATTATCTACCTACTAAATTCCTTGTACCAAGACAGAAGGGATTTGAGTATTTTATTCTGGCAGTCCATGCCAGTTTCTAATCTGCAGACTGTTCTTTCCAAAATCTTTATAGTCATGATTGTGAGCCCTGCGTTTTTAATTGCGTGTATGGCTCTGCTCTATTTATCAGTTATTCTATCTCTTATTTTTTTTAGCATGAACCTCGATGTCCAGACCGCCGGGTTCGGCACGCTGTTAGCCGCTACGGCAATCCATTTGATAATTTTTTATTTATTTGTTGCTACGTCGGTGTTGTGGCTGTTGCCCTTAGTGGGCTGGCTACTGTTATTTTCTGCTTTCGCAAAGCGAGCACCTATGCTTTGGGCTATTGGAGTGTATTTTTTGCTGGGCTTCTTAGAGGAGTTTTTAGTTGGCAGCCAGTTCGTTTCCAATTGGGCACAGACTAGGTTCGACCCTGACAACTTCATAATAATCGAGTTTATAGGTTTAGCCGATAGGCTGTTTAGTTACGATATGTTGGCAGGCATCGTTGTCGGTTCGATTCTAATTAGTGGTGCAGTTTACATGCGAAGGTTCGTGGACTAGTTCTCCCGCACTACACAGCGCATGTCTTATAACAGGGTGAAATCAAATATGAAATCAATAATCCTTAAGAATAGGTTTACGTTATTAGCAAGCTGCTTGGCGGTTTATTTTTCGACGTTAGTGCTTGAAGGGCTAATTACTAATCGGCAGCCCGAGTTGCTGCGATTCGACAATTCGCTGTTCGAGCTGAATATTCTAGAGCTAAGAGAACTGGGAGAGACATTCGACTAACCCTAGTTACCGAAATTCCGAGGATATCTCCTATCCCACTGTGAGCCAACGCATTTTGCTTGGCGCTGCGTCGCCGTTTTCCGTGTTTTTCAGCAGTTGTCCGATTTCCCCGATGTGGGTTAGACTGAGCAGCTTATCTCACGCTATCCCGCCGAAGGACTTCATGCCTTATGACAGAAAACACACGAGTATTATTTGCCAAACGCCCGACGGGTGAGCCGACAGACGATTGTTTTAAGTTCGATCGCGTGACTTTACCTGAATTGGAAGAGAACCAAATACTAATTCAAGTGTGCTGGCTATCTCTAGACCCCTATATGCGCGGTCGAATGAACGATACGAAATCCTATGTGGCGCCTCTTCAAATTGGAGATGTTATGACGGGGGAATCAACCGGTATTGTTACTGAGTCTAAATCTGACAAGTTTGTAGTGGGGGATAGGGTAGCCGCTCATATGGGATGGCAAACCCATATCATTGCCGATGCCGACGACTTGAGACTAATGAAAGTCAATCTCGACAACGGATCACTTTCAGCCCACCTTGGGGTTGTGGGTATGCCCGGCAGAACGGCGTACTTTGGGTTGATTGAGGTAGGTAAACCAAAAGCTGGAGAAACCTTAGTAGTGGCAGCGGCATCAGGTGCTGTGGGCTCGGCGGTTGGTCAAATTGCCAAAATTTTAGGCCTTAGAGTGGTCGGTATCGCTGGTGGGCCAGATAAATGTCGCTACGTGCAGGAGGAACTTGGGTTCGATACCTGTATTGACTATAAAGCGGGTGATCTAGCTAATAAGTTAGCCGAAGCTTGCCCAACAGGCATTGATATTTATTTTGAGAATGTGGGTGGGGATGTGACTCGGGCAGTGGCTCCCCTCTTAAACGATGGAGCTCGCGTACCAATTTGTGGATATGTCTCTAACTATAATGACGAAGACATTTCTAAATCGGAGACACCTTTTCATATTTTGAAGAAATTAGACTCTGTTCCTGAGCATCGTTTTTTTGTAGTCACAGAGTGGAAAGATCGCTGGCTTGAGGCAACGGAGCAGTTAGGAACTTGGGTTAAGGAAGGGAAAATTAAGCACCGAGAGAGCATCGGGGAGGGGTTAGAAAATACTCCCGAGCTGTTTCGCGGATTACTGAAGGGGAAAAATTTTGGTAAGCAGCTGGTAAAGATAGCCAGTGAAGAGTGATTCTATGACGACTCCCAATGATCCTCAGTTGCCAACCGAGGACAATTATTCGTTAGAAAAATTATTTTCAATTGCAGGCAAAACCGCTCTGGTAACCGGTGGCAGCAGTGGTTTGGGTCTTTTTATGGCGAAGGGCCTGTTGCAGAACGGCGCGCGGGTTATCATAGCGTCACGTAGCCAAGCGAAATGCGATGAAGCACTAAAAGAGCTAAGTCTCTATGGCGACGTAAGTGCAGTCGCTGCCGATGTCACCAAAGCAGACCAACGTAAAAAATTGATTGACGCCGTATCTACCCGGTTTTCAGGTCTTTCAATACTTGTGAATAATGCAGGCGCAAATTGGGGAGCGAAAATAGAAGAATACCCGGACGAGGGATTCGAAAAAGTCATTAATACAAACCTTAATGCGGTGTTTGCGCTGACTCGTGATTGTCTTGGATTGTTAGCTAGCGCTGGGTCAATGAGTGATCCCGCACGAATCGTCAATATCGGGTCAATGGACGGACTGCATGTCCCTATAGTGCAGAGAGTACCGACATTCGCTTACTCGGCCAGTAAAGCAGCGCTCCATCACTTAACTAAAGCGCTTGCGGTCGATCTAGCTTCTAAACACATCACGGTTAATGCAGTCGCTCCGGGTTTTTTCGCGTCGCGCATGACCGACTATGTGTTTGAACACTTTCTTGAAGACATCGAAGACGACTGCCCAATGCACAGAGTCGGTCAGCCAGAAGAAATTGTGGGTGTCCTACTCTACTTGGTCTCTAGAGCAGGTGCTTATACCAACGCGGCCATAATTCCGGTGGATGGTGGTACAAGCGTGTCAAAAGGGCGTAGGCCTTGGACAGAATAACTAAAGTCGTCAGCGACTACATTACCTGTAGAACAAAGTTTGAGCGCAGAAATTTAATTAATAGTAGGAGTAAACATGAGCTTGTTTAGCTTGAAAGATAAAGTGACGCTAATAACAGGATCCACCAAAGGAATTGGTAAAGCGATTGCCCTGCGTATGGCTGAGCAAGGAGCCAAAGTTGTGATATCCAGTCGCAACCAAGATGCGTGTGATGAAGTGGCTGCGGAAATCAACGCGCTTGGCTTTCATGCCATTGGGATAGCTTGCAACATTAACTACAAAGAACAATTAGTAAATTTGGTAGAAAAAACGGAAGCACAACTTGGAAAAATAAATACTCTGGTTTGCAATGCAGCATTGAATCCATATTTCGGGCCCTCACAAGACATTCCTGATGAAGCTTTTGATAAAGTGATGCACGCCAACATAGGCAGTGTTCACAGACTTTGCCAATTGGCGATACCTTCAATTGCGGAGCAAGGCGGAGGCGCGGTGATTATCGTTTCATCCATAGGCGGACTGAAAGGAACGGATGCATTGGGAGCATATGCTGTCTCTAAAGCTGCTGATATGCAAATTGCGCGGAATCTTGCGGTTGAATGGGGCCCTAAAAACGTGCGAGTTAATTGCATTGCGCCAGGATTAATTAAGACAGATTTTGCTAAGGCCTTGTGGGAAAACCCAGAAATCTATAAAGCCACCGTTTCTAAGTACCCACTGCGCCGAATTGGAGAACCTGACGAGATAGCAGGTGCGGCAGTGTTTCTAGCGTCCGCTGCAGGTAGTTTTACGACTGGGCAAACCATAGTTATCGACGGCGGTGGTACCATTGCGGGTTAACAACTCATGCGCTTAGTCGCGCTAACGGTAAACAGTTTATAATGAGAAATGATGTACTTGGAGGCTTGTTAAAGCATGATGAATTTAGGGTTGTCGGAAGAGTTAGTAGAAGTTAGAGAAAAAATACGCCGCTTTGTTGCGGAGCAGGTGGAACCTGTTGAAGAAGAGTATCACAATGAAGTTAGCGTAGGTGATCGATGGTCCCACACACCTCGCCAAGATGAAATAATGGAAAGCTTAAAGGCTGAAGCCAAAAAGCAAGGTCTCTGGAATTTCTTTCTGCCAGAGAGTCAGGGCGGCGCTGGCATATCGAATTTGGAATACGCTCACCTTGCTGAAATCATGGGCCGTAGCCGATTAGCCTCTGAAGCATTTAACTGCAGCGCTCCAGACACCGGTAATATGGAAGTGCTTGAGCGCTACGGGTCTGAAGAACAAAAAGAACAATGGCTGAAGCCGTTGCTGGCGGGAACAATTAGGTCCGCATTTGCAATGACAGAACCGGGAGTGGCTTCTTCCGATGCGACTAACATCGCAACCAAAGCGGTGCTTGATGGAGACGAGTGGGTTATTAGCGGAGAGAAGTTTTACATCTCTGGTGCCGGCGATGCGAGATGCAAAATAATGATTGTGATGGTTCAAACTGATCCAGACGCGCCTAAGCATACTCGTCAATCGCAGATACTAGTCCCTATGGATACAGAAGGCGTTGAAGTTGTGAGACCTATGCACGTGTTTGGCCGAGATGACGCACCTCATGGTCACATGCATATCAAATTTCACAACGTTAGGGTGCCTGAGCGCAACATAATTCTGGGCCGCGGCCGCGGCTTCGAAATTTCTCAAGGTCGATTAGGCCCAGGCCGTATTCATCATTGCATGCGCTCAATTGGTGCTGCTGAAAAAGCATTGGACCTGATGTGTACCCGAGCCATGAGCCGAGAAGCATTTGGCAAGCCATTGGCAGAATTAGGTGGCAACTATGATGTCATTGCAGACAGTCGTATTGAAATTGAAATGTGTCGATTGCTAACATTTAAAGCCGCTTGGCTGATGGATACGATAGGTAATAAAGCTGCTAGAGACGCTATTTCTCAGATTAAAGTCGCCGTGCCGAACATGGCATTACGCGTTATAGATCGAGCGATACAAATGCATGGAGCTGCAGGGGTGTCACAAGATTTCCCACTAGCGGCACTTTGGACTAGTCAGCGTACTCTTAGACTAGCGGATGGTCCTGATGAGGTTCATCGACGAGTAATTGCTCGCAAAGAACTGGCAAAATACTCTTGATCACTTGGAGTCAAATAAATGGGAGCTTCGGTTCCCATTTTTATTGACGCCTATAGTAATTCTAAGGGCAACTGGTGCGTTCTCTATCGGTAGTTATACCTACGTTTAATCGTGTTGAGACCCTTGCAAGGGCGCTCAACTCTGTCTTGGCTCAGTCATTGCAGGCGGATGAAGTAATTGTCATCGATGATGGCTCGCGAGATAAAACTGCTGAATTGATAGCCCAAGGTTTTCCCCAGGTACTCTATTATCGTCAAGAGAATAGGGGGGTCAGTGCGGCGAGGAACAAAGGTATCGAACTTGCGTCAAGCGAGTGGATTGCGTTTCTGGATTCTGATGACCAATGGTTTGATCATAAATTGCAAACTCAAGTAAACGCATGGTCAAAAAGTAAAAGCCATTCGATTGTTCACAGTGATGAAA
>CAYGRT010000002.1:32043-130688 GCA_964352355.1 uncultured Pseudohongiella sp.
AAAGATGCGGGATGCGGCAAGGGTTTGTGAAGCGCGATATGGCTGATTTTGAAACAAGTGTAAACTTTGTCGTCGCCTTGATGGCTGAAGCTAAACCGCTTATCGAAGAGTTTAAGTTGAGCCCTTGTCCCAACTTTAAAGGATTTCGTATTTACACTCGCGGTGAGATTAATTTGATCATAAGCGGGATTGGACGAAACAACGCTGCAGCGGCATCAGCTTATCTGGCCGCGATTGAAGAGCCCAAAAAGTTAGAACCGGTTTGGCTAAATGTAGGTATCGCTGGGCATCGTTCTCGTGCAGTCGGAGAGGTGGTTGTTGCAACTAAAGTTGTAGAGAGAGAGTCAGGACACATATTTTATCCCACCTACTATCCGCTAAGCGTCCCTTCGAGTGTATTAACTACAGTCGACCTGCCAGAAACCGACTTTAGTATCGATTCTGCATTCGATATGGAGGCTTCTGGAATTGCAACTATAGCAACTAAGTTCGCTCCTATTGAGTTCATCCAGTTCGTCAAAGTTATTTCTGACAATAGAGATAACAGCACCGAAGACCTATCGAAGCTCGGGGTTTATTCTCTGATGAGAAACAGCATCGATACGATTTTGGCGTTGATTGAGGCAATGCAAGGCAGCATTGAACAACGACACGCTCAGGTTTATTTGCCCCAATCGTTTTACACATTGATCGACTCAATGGGTTTCAGTGCGACGGAGCAAGTGCAGCTTAAGCGCCTTTGTCAACGCTTCGCTGCTTTAGGTGTAGAAGCGCAACTTGATGAAATTGTCGAAAAGAATCCCAAGGACAAAAAAGCACTCTTGCTGCGGCTGAAAAGCCATCTAGAACAGTTAGCGCTATTAACGGAGAGCTCATAGTGTTTTCATGTATTTACTTGGAAAGTTCAATAAAGCAGCACCCAATGGTCGTGGATTTATTAGCGAGATTTTCCCATCTTCCGCAAATCGAATGTGAACGCTATAGCGAAGTGTTTAATCGAAGTGCGCAGAATTTTAGACTACAGAAGCAAAACCCAGCGCTCATACTTGCTCGTAAACATGGTAATTTCGTCTTGCCTGCCCCCCCGAACTATGGGTTTTCTAGCGGAGAAAGCTACTATTTTTCTCATATGATGAATTGCCTCTATGATTGTCGTTATTGCTTCTTACAGGGAATGTATCGTTCGGCGAATTTTGTTTTTTTTGTTAATTATGAGGATTTTGCTGCACATATTCAGACTCGGATCGACAGCGCTCCCCAGGGTTCGGTTTTCTACAGTGGTTATGATTGTGATAGTTTAGCGATGGAACCAGTAAGTCATTTTTGTCGATATTTTGTACCGATTTTTGCTAAGAACCCCCATGCAATATTGGAAATCCGCACTAAAAGCACGCAGGTTAGGGAGTTTCTCGACATGCAGCCAATTGGCAATTGTATTGTTGCCATGAGCTTTACGGCCAGCAAGTCATCCCAGCAGCTAGAGCATAAGGTGCCATCAATAGAAAAACGATTAGAAGCCTTGGCAAAATTACAATCAGCAGGATGGCCGGTGGCACTGCGCTTTGAGCCGGTTGTGATGAATTCTTCGTTGCTTGACGATTATAGAGAACTCTTTGAACAGGTATTTGCAGTGCTGAATGCTGATAAGATTCACTCGGCATCAATAGGAGAGTTCAGGTTGCCGGTTGATTTTTACAAAACTATAGTAAAACTTTATCCGGATGATCCATTGCTTGCAGCACCTATTCAGGTGAAAAACGGTATGGTGTCGATTGAGTCCATTGCCGAAAAAGAGCCAATAGTGGAATTAGAGGCACTGTTGGCGAATTATGTTTCCACAAATAAATACTATCGCTGCGGATAGTTTTTTGGCTACTGTGCCATTGAGGCACTTCGAAGGATGAGGCTACTAGTGAGAGATTCAAAAGGCCAGGTGTTGGTTTCCGGTTCGTCTTCAGGTATCGGTTTAGCGATTGTGAAGCGCCTCATGGACCATGGTTTTACTGTCATCGGTTTAGACCGTAAACCACCTGATCAAGAACTGCTTCAAAAGGGTTTGCGCTTTTTTGAAATTGATGTGAGTGATAACAAGAAATTGACAGCAGCACTGCCCCTTATTGCTGACTTAGTTGACGGGCCACTGCGGGCCATAGTTAATAATGCGGGTATCGGTAGAATGGGGTTTCTCGAGCAATTGTCAGTAGCGGACTTGCAGGAGACCATGCAAGTCAATTTCATGAGCCATGCGGTCCTCACTAAATTCTTTTTGCCCTTCTTGAAAAAGCAGAATACATTAGCAGATATCCTGTTTATTGGCTCCGAGGCGGCGCTCAATGGCGCTCGTCAAGGCAGTATCTATTGTGCCAGTAAATTCGCGCTGCGAGGTTTTGCGCAGGCGCTTCGGGAAGAGTGTGCAAAATCGAGGGTGCGTGTGACTCTCATTAACCCGGGTGCCGTAAGAACCGCGTTTTTTGACCAACTCAGCTTTGAACCTGGCCCACTGCCTAGCAATGCCATTGAGCCAGACGATATTGCCATAGCATTAATCACAGTGCTCGAGATGCGCGAGGGATCCGTAGTGGAAGAGATAAACTTGTCTCCAATGACTCATGTATGGCAGCGTAAGTAGTTAGCAATTATGTCTGTTTTGCCTGTGCGACAATTTGCCGCAACTCAGTATTGCTATTTGTCCTATGCTCCATGAGATACTATGCTCACTCTGTTTTTCAATCATTTGAGGTGAGTTAAATGCGTCTTTATTCGTTAGTGAAGGTTCTTGGTTTGGCCCTAGCTGTTTTATTGCAGTTAAATGCTTATGCCCATACCGGTCTAAGAGAATCTTTACCGGCTGACGGGGCAACGCTGAAATCAGTGCCTACTGAAATTCATCTCGTATTCAGCGGTCCTGTTAAGCTTATAAAGCTGGAGCTTATGGGGGTAGGTCACGAAATGCCGACGGCGTTTGAGCCGAACGCTGAAGCTCAATCAGACTTTGTAATTGCGACACCAGGGATGCACCCAGGACAGTTCACCGTAAATTGGGCAGCCATTGGTGCCGATGGGCACACACTCACCGATTCTTTTAGTTTCGAAGTAGACCCCACTGAAACTGCTGCTCCGTAGAGGCATATCGCTAATAGCTGCCAATAAGTTTTAGACATGGAGCAAATCACTATTCCCTCCCTCTGGGAGATGCTCGCTTTGCTGTCAAAATTAAGTGTTTATGGCGGATTAGCGAGTGTGGCTGGGGGAAGTTTATTTCTGGTTCTTTATTCCGATAACCGTCGCCAGACGGTTATTCCTGTTCTCAACTACTGCTTTTTGGGTGCTCTAATAGGATTTCAGGGCGCCGCCCTTAATTTCCCATTTCAAATTGGCATGATCAATGACAGCGGCCTCAAGGGGTTGTTTGATTGGCCCATGGCTAAGCTGCTGTTAGATACTCAACTGGGGGATGTGACCCTATACCGATTGCTCGGATTTGCCGTGGCGATAGCCGCTAGTGCATATTTTTTGGCAAGGGCAAAGCGCTTAGTTAGCGCGCCTTCCGAACAGTTTTTTCGGCCTTTTTTTACCATCAGTAGCTTGGTTTTGATCTGCATCGTTCTTAGCTTTCCCGCAACCGGCCACGTTTCTGTTCTTAGTGACTGGGTGAAATTTGCACTATCACTCCATGTTGCTGCTTTCGCTAGTTGGATAGGGCTACTATGGCCTTTTATGGTTTTGGCCCGAACCCCAAACTTAATTTTGCTTCAGCAAAAGCTAGCTGCGTTTGGCCGCCACGCTAGCGTTATTCTTATAGTGCTCATTGCCACGGGCGCTGCAATGGTGTGGCAGTTAGTAGGGTCGCTGAATGAAATGTATACTTCTTATTATGGATTAGGTTTAAGTCTTAAGGTTCTGATTTTTATAATTATACTAGTCATTGCGACTTGGAATAAGTTTCGTTTAGTACCCAAGATTCAAGAGGCGGGTGTAGCCGCTAAATTCAGACACTCGGTGACACTTGAGCTGTCAGTGGCCGTGGCGATTCTATGTTTGACTGCAGCGATTTCTACTATTTTGGGGCCAGGGCAGCACTAGCTTTAGGTGAGGTTTTGCTCAGAAATCGGCTCGGCGCTAGTCTCTAATTCATCCCTTACCAATCGAGTCACTTCTCCTGACACCAGATTGAGTGACAGCAGGTCTAACCCTTTTTCATTGGCAGAAAACAACGCCGTAGTGGTGATTTTGGGCTGTTTAGCGAATAGTAGGCTATTCCCTGTTGGGGAGAATGTCAGGTTAACTAGTTTGTCTTGATGATGGTATACGGGGGTGGGGTTTACCGTGTCTGTAAGCTGCCCAAAATAAATAGTTGTACCGGTGCTGTGGTAGCTGAGATAGGCAAATTGTTGGCCGTCATAGGATATTACGGGGCGAGTCGTTTCAGTTGGGCTTCGTGTTTCTTCACTTGCGCTCAGGGTGATCTCAGCGCCTAAGTGGTTCGGTTGTATAGCAACAATTTCGTCTACCAATGGTGCCCCGCTTGATAGAGAAGTGGTGGCGATATTCAGGGTCGACGTGTTACTGCTTAGTCCAACGGTCAACAACAGGCCGGCAACAGCGGCTGTTGCGGCGGCAATTTGAGGAAGCTTTGCAAACTGTGCAAAGACCACCGGTCTGATCGGACTTACATTCTGCGCGGGAGCGCCGCTGCTGGCGATAACGCTCTGAGGGGCAATGGCGAGTCGATAGCCTTTCTTAGAGATGGTTTCAATTAGCTTAGAACTGCCGTTATCTGCGCTGCGAAGCTGTTTTCGCAGTTCACTAACCGCGCGGGTCAACGAGTTCTCGTTGACGATAACCCGAGGCCACAGTTCATCGGTAAGCGTGGCACGGTCTACAACGTCTCCTTGATTTGCGGCAAGAAAACAAAGCAATTGCATTAGTCTCGGCTCGAGAGTCCTCTGCTCACCGGAGTTCAATTCCTCAATACGGTTGAGTGCCGGCTGTACTTTCCAGCATCCCAGGGTAAAAGGACAGGTCATGGTCGATTTATAGGGACTCGTTTCCAGTTCTAAAGCTTGGTTGCTCATCGTTTTGGCCCATTAATCAATCAAAAACATAAGGTTAAGACGGTTTGGTCATCTAATTTATAGCTAAGGGTTTGCCCTTGGCTACGACCCAACTACATAGCTTAGACGCCCTCGGGTATCAATAGTTTCATCTCAAACCACCTTGACCATCCTAACTTGAATTCCTTCTGTTACCAAAGAAGAGGTGCATAGGTAGTTTTTCTGGATATTTTTTTCACGTTCTCTTCAGGTGATTTAGGGATTCTTGCCTTAAATTTCAAGCTCGAACGCTAAACGGCCGCCTCAACGCGGCAGTGTGATTTCAGATGCATTCCGATCATGGAGGTTGAAATGACGTTAAAGATGGTAAATAGAATAACCAAGGCCACACAGGTGGTTTGTTTGGTTGCTACAGCAGTGTGGTTCACCTCGCCTGCTCTAGGGAATAGTAAGGCTGCGCAGCAAGCAGGCTTACCTTCTCTTGCGCCCATGTTGGAGTTGACTACTCCTGCTGTGGTTAATATTAGAGTGACGAAACAGGTGCCAACAAGCCCCCAGTTTTCTTTTGGCGGCGAGAATGTGCCAGATGAAATACGTCGATTTTTCGAGAATCGCCCAGACCTTATGCCGCGAAACAGGCAACAACCCTATGCCACCGGCGCAGGTTCTGGAGTCATCGTCGATGCGGCTAAAGGCTATGTCATTACGAACCATCACGTTGTTGATGGAGCGAGCACCATAACTGTGCAACTGGCCGATCAGCGAGTGATTGAAGGCACCTTAATTGGCAGCGATGCGGGTACGGATATCGCTTTAGTGCAGATTGACGCTGAAAACCTGTCAGAACTTCAATTTGCTGATATCGAAACCGTGCAGGTAGGTGACTATGTGGTCGCTATCGGCAACCCATTCGGAATCGGTCAAACCGTGACCTCTGGCATAGTCAGCGCTTTGGGCCGTTCGGGTCTGAACAATGAAAACTATGAAGATTTTATCCAAACTGACGCGGCCATAAATGTGGGTAACTCCGGCGGTGCCTTGGTCGATTTAGAAGGCAATCTAGTTGGCATTAACACGGCGATCATCAGTGGTAATGGTGGCAGCAACGGCATTGGCTTTGCGGTGCCTGTGGATATGGTGACAGCTGTCATGGAACACCTCGAGCGCGATGGAGAGGTAAAGCGAGGCATGCTGGGGGTCACAATCGCCACAGCAAGCCCAGAAATTGTAGATGCTCTTGGGGTAGATCTGCAGCAGGGCGCTATTGTAACCAGTGTGCTACCAAACAGCGCTGCTGAGCAAGCAGGCGTAGAAGTTTCTGACATTATTGTCGAGATCGACGGTCGCCAGATTAGCAGCTCAAGAGAGCTCAGAAATACAGTCGGGTTGCTACGCCAAGGAGAACAGGTCGATTTAGTTCTGTATCGAGATGGACGCCGGCAAACACTGAGGGCCACCATCGGTGGGTCTGATGGGAATATCGTGAGCGCTTTAGATTCAAACGACACAAGCACTGAGTTTCGTGGCGCGACGTTAGCGGCCTTGACCGGGCAAGGTGACGGCAATCAAGGCTTGAGGGTTGAATCGATCATTCCTCAAAGTCGTGCTGCGGCAGCAGGTCTAAGAGTTGGAGACATTATTATTCAAGTCAATCGTACAGATGTAAAAACTATGGCCGAGTTTACTGCTGCCCTTAATGGGCAAGAACAGTTTTCAGCGTTGACCATAGTCCGCGAAGGTCGGCGCATGCTGCTTTTCGTACCCTGAGCATAGGTCGGGCTGAAAATATGGGAATTTTCGCCTCTTGTGCATGCTAAAAAGTGCCCCCTCTTGGCCGACTTAAGTAGTACTTGAGTCGGCCTTTTTTATTTTCTTGCTCGATATCAACAGTGGGTGCATTCAATCCCTTGGGTTATCATGGCCGATTGACTAGCAGTTTTAGCTTAGGTTTATTCAAGTGAGACCGGCCTTAAGTATTCAATCAAGGAAACCAATTCTAAGTGGAACCGATTAAAAAGTTTGTATGTATTGCAGCCACCGCTCTGGCTCAATGTTCCCTATGTTTTTTACCTTCCTATCCAGTCTTTGCCGATGAATCGGCCATGATAGGCTCATCCCAATACAACCGGGATATTCACGAATTCGTAACTTGGCTTAAGAATTCAACCTTAGAGGAAGCCATTCCAGGGGTTGCAATGGCTATTGTGAGTCGAGACGGTCTGATTCATGAGGAAACCTGGGGCCTGAAAGACGTCTCTGGCAAAGATCCGGTGACTAGCAACTCAATATTTCGTATTGCCTCTATGTCAAAGACATTTGCTGGGACAGCAACGGCCCTTCTCGTGGAGCAGCATTTGCAGACCTGGGATACGTTGCTTACGGATGTTTTCCCCACCATGAATTTGGGCACGCAAGGTGCGTCTAAGGGAATTCAGCTAAGACATATTGTCAGTCACTCTACTGGCCTCATGCCGCACAGTTTTTCGAATATGTTAGATGCTGGAGTTGGGTATGAGGAAATCAAACCTAAGTTTCAACAGATGCCGACGGTTTGCGCGCCAGGTGAATGCTATGGTTATCAGAATGTGGTGTTTTCCTTAACTGCTGATGTTGTGGAGAGCAGCACGGGTGCCAGTTACGCCGAGTATTTAGAAGAGCAGCTTTTTAAGCCATTGGGTATGGCGCGGGCGAGTGTGGGCATAGAGTCTTACAACGCTAATCCTGATGCAACCAAACCTCATCGTCGATCCCGTGGACGCTGGCAAACCACGTCAACTAACGCCGCTTACTATACGGTAGCGCCAGCATCGGGAGTGAATGCGAGCATAGAAGATATGGAGCTATGGCTAAGAGCAAACCTAGGAGGATTTCCAGAGGTCTTGCCACCAGAGTTCTTAAGCAGGGTACATGAGCCGATAATCGCGACCCCACGAGGAAACTACTTTAATCGTTGGAGCGGTTTAGAAAAAGCCTATTACGCTACCGGTTGGCGGGTATTCGATTACCGAGGGCTTCGTGCTATTCACCATGGCGGAGGTGTGAGAGGTTATCGATCTGAAATGGTGTTTGTGCCAGCGGCTGATATCGGCTTGGTGGTCATGTTTAATGCTGAGTCAAAACTTGCCAATGATGTGGTGCCCGCTTTCCTTGATAATCTAATCGAAGTAAATGCTGCAGCTCAGCGATAGGAAGTCTTCATGCAATCTGTTATCGATTTATTAAAGTCCCACCGAAGTATTCGTAAATTTACGACTCAGCCCATAGATGCGCACTTGCTGGATAATATATTACTCGCCGCACAGGCAGCGGCCACGTCCAGTTTTTTGCAGGGTGCAACCTTGGTACGAGTGAGAAATAGCGAAACCCGGAAAAAAATCGCCGAGTATGCTGGTGGCCAAAAGTATGTGGAAACTGCTGCAGAATTTTTTGTGTGCTGCGCCGATCTGCATCGCCCCGGCAACTATTGTCGTCAATATGGCAAACCGTTTGCGGGGGATTTCACTGAGCACTTTATTATCGCGACTGTCGATGTTGCATTGATGGCGCAAAACTTGGTAGTTGCCGCAGAATCCGAAGGGCTTGGTATCTGCTATATAGGCGGAATTCGCAATAACCCCGAACCAGTCTCCCAATTGCTCGAATTGCCACAGGGTGTGTATCCGGTATTTGGTTTATGTCTTGGGTATCCGGATCAAGATCCCGAAGTTAAGCCCCGCTTACCATTGAGTGTAATTGTTAAACAAGAGACTTACACTGAGGAAGGCGACAAGCAGGCTATTGAAGATTACGATGAAGCAATAAGAGAATACTACAAGACTCGCACTGGCGGTGGACATGGTGTGAGTTGGAGTGAGCAGGTGGCTGAGCTTCTATCAGAGAAAGCACGCCCGCATATGAAAGAGTTTTTATCAGCTCGTGGTTTCAAGTTCCGCTAAAGCATAGCCGCTATTGTTTTTCTAGTGGGTTCACGCGATAAGAACCTGTAGAGGGCAGCACTTCTATTTTTTCGCTAACTTGTGATGCGATAAATTCTGACGGTGGAATGGCATCCGGCCCAAAGGAAAATTTAAATTCGCCGTTTAGCAATCGCCTTCTGTCGTCAGTCACTGACCAGCGGGCGACGTAATAATTGGCAGGAGGCAGTTCCACAGGAATTGGCAGAACAAAACTATCGTTGAGTCGTGAAGGATCATACTGAAATCCTAGATTAATCCACTCTCCCTCGTCAGTAAACAACGCCAATTTTAACAATCTCACATCGACCCTAAAGCTCATCGTAATCATACGCGGAGCATCGTTTAATACCGCATCGTCCTGAGGAAAAGTAACGCCGGGGGTTAACACGCCATGAGCGTGTTGCCCAAGTAAAGGCAAGGGCAGGCAAAGTATGGCGCAGGCAGCGACGCACTTTGACAAGCGTAGACTTTGCTTTAACAATTGATTAAAGGGCCGGACCATTGCTGTCTATACCTATTACGATTAAGTCTACTCTGCTGCTGGCTTGGGTTCGAAGTAAACCATGCATTGTCGCGACAACGCACAGAGTGTACCTGTTTCTGTGAATATTTTTCCAGCTTGTTGAGTATAGCCATCCCTCGCAGCCTCTATTGAGTATTCTAAATAAAACCAGTCGCTCTCAATTTCCTCTGGGGGAACCACGAATTCTAACGACCAGGTGAGAGAGCTTGACGGTACTGGAGGTTTTTTAAAATGAGACAGGATAACAGGGGGCGGCATATCTGCAATTACAACCATTTTTTCCATTGGGTGTTGGCTCATATCTGCTTTGTGTTTCACCCACATAGAGAGCTCATTAGCTTCTTTGCCGGAGAAAGGGATGCCATCACTTACCCAGTAGCCGTCAAAATAACGAAGGAAAGGCGGTAAGCGATTTCTGTGAGTTTCGAAACTGACGCCTCGCTCTCTAGGCACCGGGCTAAACCGGTATGAGCTTGAGACAGCGATTGAAGGCCGAGAATTGCCAAATACACCCATGGCTTGCAAGCATAAGTTTCCATTACTGGAGACATCCGCGCTCATTTGCGTGACATTCTTTCCCTGCCGCAAAACCTTAGCCTGGCTGCAAATTTCGCCTGGGGGAAGGGGGCCTATGAATGACACCATTAGCGAGCGGATAGGCTGGGGGCTGGCTAATAGTTTGCGCATTTCTGTTACGGCAAAGGAGGCTGCAATGCCCCCGAATGCCGCTCTGCCTTGAGACCAGTGTTCGCCAAATTGCGTCTTACCCTGTTCGGATTGGAGTAATGTATCGAGAATGTAATCAAGGTCTGAGTCTGACATTTCTGGCATCCGCTGCGAGTCTGAATATCAAAGAAAGGATTGCTTGTGGTATTCTTCGCTGTTGTAACTATCGAGAAAACGAGACTCTTTACCCTATGTTGAACCTAAAAACATTGAGCCTTCAAGGACTGTCGGCGTTCGCCGTCCTGTTCTCGTTCTTTACTTTTTGTGTGGAAGCGACAGCTCAGCCTCTCGACTTATCCCGCTACCAAAAAAGCGCTGATGTTACAGGATTTATCAATAAAACAGAAACCACCCCCGCCAACGATGCAGTACTAAGTGTGCCGCCGAGCGAAGTCAGTCTAAGTTTTCCCGATGTGGCGAGGTTAGTTAAATTTACTTTGCGCAATGACACCAGAGAGTGGATCGATATCAATTTTCGCTATAAACCAGAGGCTTCTACGCGTTACGTTTTGCAGCTGCCCACGCTTTCCCAGTCCACCTATTACACGGCCGATTGGGCAGTGCTGTCTGAGGATGACACTTTACTCCGCGGCAGCTTTAGTTTCGCCTTTGGTGAAAACGCCGTTAAGCCCTCGGTGACTCGGGCGGAAGAAGCGATTTTGTTGGAGCAGCGCTATGGCGACCCAACGATACGTTACGTCCCGCCGCCTCGGACCCAAATTATTATTGACCGCGACCCGCCTCAGTTTGACCCGCCATTTACTATTAAATTGAACAGTGAAGCTACGGATCCTAATCAATAGACCGTATTCTGATGAGGATTGGCTGTTTTTGGGATTGGGGTGAGGAACTGATGCAAGATAACGAAGGTGGGTGCCTGTAAAACGCTGCATCCCACCTCGTCGCTTTTGTTACTGACTTTCAGATCCCCTATCTAAGCAGGGCTAGATGCGGAATTTGTTCCACTATCCAACCTATTCCGTGACTTCCACAGTGATGTAATCATCATGATACAAGCCGCCATCGTCGGCTCGGCCCCAGAGAATATAGGTGCCTGGCTGGTCGAAAGTCGCGGTGACTTCGTACAACCCGTCTTCTGGCACCTCTGGCGGCAGCCATAATGCACCCCAAGGAGAGTTAGCTGAAGTTCGCGTATCTTCCCATGGCTTTGGAAGAGGAGGGTCGAAGGTTACATTGCCGGGACCGCGGTATTTATTCCACGACAAGAACAATCCGTTTACTTTACCTACTGTAATGCGGGTAGGTGGTCTGAGCATTTGAGCCTTTAAACTGCGCTCGGAAATCGTCGATTCCCTTCGAGGTTTAGGCAAGCCATCATCCAACACTTGGGTGACAAACTCTAGCGGCTCACCCACTTTAACCGTGCGTATTTTATCACCCTGTACTGTAACGACAGGGGGCACATTAGCGCGAGACTCAGGGCTGCTGGTGCCTGCACCTAATGATCCAGTTTCGGAGGCAATCACTATGTTGTCAACTTGGTAGTCGACGTTTAATGTGGCGTAGGCTTTTCGCTCGACACCATTGACTTGTAGTGTCCAAACCAACTCCCGATCACCCCAGTCAGCGGGAACAACCACTTCAAAATTGAAACGATTGCGCCGTGGTAAAAAGTGCGTAGGTTGGCCGCGGTCGGGCTCTCCAGGGGAGAAGTAATTGTGCTCTCCAACTTCAACATCCGGTTGTTCAAGCCAGTTTTCATTCATGTAACCGAACATGAAACTGAATGTGCCGTCGTCATTAGGACGCCAGCCTTCAAAGGCTGGCTCCACATGCTGTCCGGTTTGGTAGGTTTGAGCGAATACGGAGGTCGAGGCTATTAACAAAAGCGCGCTTAGCGCGGAGGCCCATCTGGCCCCCGTGTTAAGAAGTAATGTCAAAACGTTCATCAATCACCCTAGTCGTTAGCGGCCACGTCATTGCTAGTGTCGGTATCGCTTTCCTCAGCGATAGGAGCCACAAGCGGCGCTAGACACAGCGGGCAGCCAATTACATGGTCATTAGGGCCTAGGTTTAGCACCTGGCGGCGCTCTTCCATGGCTTCCATGAATTGCTCATCGGTCATCGTGACGCGAATGCCGAGGTCAATAAACATATTAGTTACTGATCGGTTGCCTGAACCTTGCCAGTTGCGGGGATCAGGAACATTAGGGTTGCTGTCCGTGTTGTTCATGTACCCGGTAATATGCAGGATAGTGCCTTTTGGCAGTAATGGTGCGGCATGGTCGGCATAAGGATAGCCACGCACCCAGTTGTGGTCATATCCCACACAAGATAGCGTTTCAATGGTGTATCCCCAAATTGCCTCTAAGCACATACGCTCACCTGGAGCATGTAAATGAGGCTCAAAAGTGATCACCTTGGTGTGCTGGTTTAGTACCGTGTATGCATGCAATTCTTGATCTTTCTTGTTGCCTTGAATTGATATATCAACACCGTTGCCTAGGCCGATAAAGGCGTTCTGATACTTAGGCTCATAGTCCTTGTCGTGGAAGCGGAATCCGACTTCTAGGTGACCAGTCGTGTCGCGGCCATTGGAATGCAGGTGAACTGAGTCAGACACGATCCAAGAACCCGCTTTGAGTAGTCGGCCAGCGTCTTCGTCGAAAATGTCTGCATTACGACCCACTTCGTGCACCGGCCAAGGAGTTGAGATTTGACCCGCAGCTCGCTCACCATTTTCGTCTAACTGCGCAGTACCCCAAATCATATGGTGGAATATGTAGCGGCCGCCAACTGTATCGCGGCCAGTCCCTGCTTGATTATCAACATCATTGACTTCGACCACTTCAACCGATTTGACGTAACGGTCTTCAGTTAGGCCGGTAGGAATGTAGTCGATCTCGCCCCACCAGTCTGGCGTGCCAGCAAGCTTCGTGACATCGTTCATGACCACTACAAGATCAGGCTTGCCAGCTTTCCATTTTTCACTGTCGTCAAATACAAGTGGCTCAGGGGCGTCTGCAAGGTCACCTTTGGGTGTGCCAGTGCGAGCCCAAGTGGAGATGGCTGCAAGTTCTGCATCGGTCAAAGATGGGTCATCTTTGTACTCTTGAATGCCGATGTTTTTTTCCATGTACCACGGTGGCATGGCGCCAGCGCGGTCTCTTAAACCGGTTTTGTATTCAATCAAACCCGCATAAGGAGCTACTTGATCGTAAGTCACCAATGGCATTGGGCCGGCGCCGCCATCTCTGTGACAGCCCTGACAGCTGCGCTGCAGTATTGGCTCGATATCCTTGTGGAAAGTGACTTCAGTTGATTGTGCTGAAGCAATGCTGGTCAGCATGCTTGCCGCGGCAAGAACCGCGCTGCTTAATAAAAATTTGGCAGAAACAATGCGCATGTACGCTACTCCTCATAGCTAGATGGGTGTTACTTCACGATAATTAGGTATACGTGTACTGAGCGAAGGTTAGCATTTTGGCCGCTTAAATTGAATGCGTAAAAGGGGCTTTTCCGATGAAATACAGCCTTTTACCGATAATATTCCCCATGGAAGTGCTTGATGCGCCAATTACTGCTGGCGAATTAGCAACGCAGAGGTCGATTCAATTAGTCAGGCTGGTTTTACTCGGTGCCTTTGAGGATTGCCCAAAGATTGCTAGAGGCCAGCAGGGAAGCGAAAATAACCAGTAATCCTAGGCTAAACCATTGTAACGAATAGGATAAATTCTGATTAACGTTGACATTTACCGCAGGCCAGTGACGCACTAGTGTGCCGGGTTGATCTGCGGTCAAGCGCAATTCAAATGGGAAAATGGGTTCGCCTAAAATTTGCTCCATCACGTCGATTTCTAACGTTCTCACACGCAGTGGCCAGACAGAAGGGTCAATCTCACTGTCAACCACACGATTTTTACCATCAGGGACGTAGATTTGAGCGCTAACCTCCACCTCACCATCCACTTGGCGTAAATCCGGTGAGGCGCCTGCGGGCAGAATTGCGGTGGTCCAGCCTCGATGAACTAGCACTAATTGACCGTTGGACTTCAGCCTTAGGGGCGTAATTACACCGTAGCCAATCTGCCCTTCAAAAAACTCAGCCACAGCCAAAACAGTGCGATCATTGAGGTAACTGCCTGTGAGGGTTACGTGCCGGTTTTGCAGTTCTGGGTTCGATGGATGCAAATGGCCGGCAGGAATGTCCTCAATTGGGCCAGCGCTGTCTGATAGACTTGCCTCTAACTCTCGCTGGGCCTCTACCTTTTCGGCCGCTCGATCCAATTGCCATAGGCCAAGTCGAGCAAAGCTAAGGGCAGTCATAAGCACACAAGCAACAATCAGCCAATTAAGCTTGATAGAGAAGACGCCTAGGGTAAAAGTCTGACGAAGTTGAATCACTGTGGGATGCCTTAGAAAAACACGAGGCAGAGCCTAATAGAGTCACTAATCGAATACAACCTGCCGAGGACTAAATAATGACAACTTTGGCCTGTTGTTTTCGTCTGCATGAGTTACGTCTCGCCAGCTGTGCATCAGCGTTTGTCCCTTGCTAGATTACAAATTACAGGTGTTGAACTAGCAAAATAAACACCAATGATAGGGCGGTCGGTAATAGGTTATTAGACGCCCTGCGACAATAACCAAGCACCATGCCAAAAGCGAAATGCCGGCTATCCATTTACTTAGCGTCGCGACTTGTCCGCCCGACTTAGTCGCTAGAACGGATTTGGCGCATAGCCTATAAAAAACCAACATATTTAACGCTGCAACCAACATAAAGCTTAGTTTTAAGATAAATGCGGGGTTGAATAAGTATTGATCAGGCGCGCTTATAACGAACATAGTGCCAGTTAGAACATTCAGGCAATAGCCCGCCACGCCAAAAGGTACGAGTACCTGCAAGTCTTTTGGTGCAACTAAGACTGCAAAACCAAGCATACGTAAGTCAAAAACGCCGACAGTTCCTAGTAATAAACACAAACCGACGAAATGGAGGGACTCAACGATAGGCCAGCCCCAGGGGGTATTCATAAATGCGAACACGCCAGCATTCATTGCTATGGAATTTAGAAGTTCAAGCATAGTGTCTCAATAGTAGCGCGCAGCTAGGAGAATGCTGTGGGTGTAAGCCAAAAAACGACCTGCAAAAAGCGTTACCAACCAAGCCGCCAGCGCAGCGCAGGCTAGCACTTTAGATCGGCGCAACTGTTGCTCGTTTCTAGGCATAATATCGAGTTTGTTCTGAAACCATTTGGCGATGGTCAGACCTATGGCGAGACTGACTAGCTTAAGATAGAAAACAGGGTTTGTTAGCGCTTTGGCTGGATAGGCGGCAAGGAGTGCGAGGCCAGACAGGAAAATAGCGATAACACCCCACCAATGCAATGGATAGAATCGAGTGAAAAAGCTTGGAGCTGTTTGATGAGCTGACATCAACACATGGATACACACGGCGATATTTATGCCAACCACCAGTGCCATCGCTAAGGCGTGGATGCTGAGAGAGGAGAAAAACGCGACTCCGGATTCTCTAAACAGGATGCTAAGTGCGGTTTCTTCAAAGCGCGCTAAGTAAAACAAATAACAGTCCTTTTAAGGCGGCTTTTCAGCTTAACCGTTTTATCTCACAATTTCAGTCACATTCGCCGGGCTACTGTTGTTAAATTCACTCATTCGTTGGTTAAGCTCGCGGCCTTGTTTAGAAATGAGTAAATGGCTAGAGTAATGATAGTTTTTGATTTATGGTCGTGTCTATTGCAGCGTAGCACTGTTTTGAATCAAAGCTACGGCGACTTCCAAAAATACAGGCTTGAATCATGGAAAGTGTAAATAACCTAGAAACGGTGACCTGGACTTTGGCGGCTGCAATTGTCTTGCTCACCGTGTATTTTCACGGCCCGAGCTATTCCGTTCAAACAGTAAAGAACGCCCCATCTATATTAACGAGCTTTGGGATTTTCGGCACGTTTCTAGGTATCGCATTCGGTTTGATGCAATTTGACAGTGCCGATATCGAAGCCAGCGTACCGCTCATGATAGATGGTTTGGGTGTGGCGGTTTGGTCTTCAATTGTGGGCATACTGGCGGCATTAAGTATTCGACTTAGATTCGCGATTAGTAGTGTTCGCGGCGCAAATCAATCCAGTGAAAAGCTTGCCACTGTGAACGACCTTAACCACTCAATTCATGAATTAAACAGTAATGTCGCCTTGCTCCGACAAGAAAATGCAGATCAATCTGCGAACATTTTGTCTGCCAATATGACCTACCAAGAAAAAATGGTCGAGTCCAATACTCAGGCGTTAACGGCCGCACTGAGCGATATCATGAAAGACTTTAACAGCAAAATCGAAGTGCAATACGGTGAAAACTTTAAGGAATTTAATGAGTCGTTAGGCAAACTACTAACCTGGCAGGAGAGTTATTCACAGCAGATGAGCACAATGCTGGAACTGCAGGAAGCTAGCTTAAAAGTAATAGACAAAGCCGGCCACTCCTATCAAGAAATGGTGGAGCATTCGCAGGAGTTTTCGAAGATAGCAGCCTCACTGAGTGAGTTGCTGGGCGGATTAGAATCACAAACATCGAACCTAGAAGGCTATCTGTCAGGTCTATCTGGATTGGTTGGCCAGGCGTCAGAAGGGCTGCCGGCTCTTGCTGACTATGTGTCAGAATTGACGGTCAAATTGAGTGAAAGTATTGAGAAAAATAACGCAAGCTTGGCCACGGTATTAGCTCAGGCCTCAGAGGATATTGCACAAACGGTCGAAGAAGTTAATCGCTCACTCGCCGCATCAGTCGAAGCTGCACACAGCGGGCTAGCGGGGCATGTGGAACAAATGTCTACCAAAACCGCAAAGCAAGTTGAATTGCTCGACGAGTCAATGGAAAAGCAGCTCAATTTGGCATTGCAAACCTTTGGCTATCAGCTCACCGCGCTTTCTGAAAAGTTTGTCAATGATTATATTCCGTTGACCGATCGCTTAAGTGAGTTATTGACCTTGGCAGAAAAAACCACCGCCGCAAAATTGAAATCTCGCCAATGACAGCATTTGAGAATGATTTAGACCAAGAGTCAGAAGAACACTGGATCGCAGTCAGCGATCTGATGAGCGGACTCATGATGTTATTTTTACTAATCGCGGTTTTGTACATTGTAATCGTGGCGCGGCAAAAAGAAGAGATAGAGCAAATCGTGCTGCTGTATGAGGATCTTCGAGAGGAGTTGTATCAAGACTTGCTGGCTGAGTTCGATCAGGACCTGATTCGATGGGGTGCAGAATTGGGAGAGGATCTTCGCTTTCGTTTTACAAATACCGAGCTACTGTTCGAAGAGGGTGAGTCTATTTTGAAGCCAGAATTTGATGCGATTTTGGCCGATTTTTTTCCTCGGTATATGCGCATATTAGCATCGGAAGAATATCGCGAAGATATCCTAGAGGTTCGCATTGAAGGCCATACGTCTAGCTCTTGGGCCCAAGCCCAAGACAGTGATGATGCTTACATGAGAAATATGGCGCTGTCTCAAGAGAGAACCAGATCTACATTGGGTACTATACTGACCATGCCAGAACTTGCGAATGATAAGCAATGGTTGCGAGAGCGCCTTACAGCCAATGGTCTGTCTTCTTCTCAATTGGTTTTCGATCAATCAGGGGAAGAAGATGCTGAACTTTCTCGCCGCGTTGAATTTGTTGTTGTGACCGATGCGGAAACTCGATTAGCCACCATCATGCAAGAATTGAGGTAATTTGGGCAGTGGAAATTAGTGACTTTAGCGAATTTGCGCCATTCAATGAGCTGCGTCGAAAGATGGGGACAACGAAGCTTGGATACTTTGAGTTGTTCGATCCTCAATTCCATCTTAATGGATTGGATCGTTCAGAGCTTGAAACCAGCGGTCGCCTGCTGACGCTTAGCGAGTTGAAGATACTGCCTGATAGAACCCTGGCAATAAAAAATAGCAGGGTATTGATTTACTACCCGGAAGAAAATTGGTATCGAGAGAAGCGCGAGTTTCCCACTTACCACGTTGCGTATTGCGCTCAACTGGATGAGTTAGCAAAGTCAATGCCCGATGCTCAATGGCTTGCAACCACGAAACTTGCAGAAGATTATGACGTTATTAAGTTTCGTAGCAGCGGTCAGTTAACCTTGGTCTCTCACGGCTTTGCAGTATGCAAACACTGTTTGCATACTTTGCGTTACAAAAACTTCGATGAGTTTAGAAATCGTCGTCGAGGTTACAGTGAGACGGTGCTAAGTCAATTTCGACTGTCCGAGTTTTTTAAACTTTATCAACAATACCCATTGAGTTTTAAAGGCCGCCCCCGTTCTACTGAATAAACCAGGCACTGGCTTCAGCCTGCATTAGTCGAGTTCTTCTAGCAAAGGTTCGGTAATCCCGACAACTCCCGCCAATGCCAAGGTAACTAGAAATGCGGTCTGTGGCCCTACATGGGAATCGGTTGGGACAAACCACTCATCAGGCGAGTGCGCTCCACCACCATTGCCACCCCCAGCAATCGTAATCGCCGGAATGCCCAATGACATTGGAACATTTGAATCAGTGCTAGAAATTCCCAAACCGCGAAGCTCTATACCGACTGTATCAAATGCCAGAGCGGCGACTTGAACCAAAGGGCTTGAAGTGGGGGTTAATCCAACGGGCCTGTCGCCGATGAGGTTAAAGTCTACGGAGATTTCGCCATTGTTCCAGCGTGCGTTCTCCTCAGCCACGGCGAGAAGCGCCGCTGCTTTGATTTGCGCCTCTAATTTGGCAAGTTCTTCCGCGTCATTGGAGCGCATGTCGAGTGCGAATATTGCATCAGCGGCAATGGAGTTTACTGATGTACCCCCTGTAACGGTGCCAACTGTGTAGGTTGTTTTAGGCAGAGAAGGCGTTTCGATATCGCCTATTTTTGCAATTGCTCGACCCATGGCGTGGATTGCACTTGCCAAGCCAAAAGCGCCGAAGGAATGGCCGCCCGGGCCCTTGAAATGGAATTCGAAACGACGGCTGCCGGTTCCACCTGTAGTGATTCGAGTCAAACTAACTCCATCAATGGATACGAACCCGTCGATCTCTGGATGATCTCGGAATATAGCTTTAATCCCGCGGAGATCTCCGCGACCTTCCTCGCCAACATTGCCAGCAAAAATAATATCGCCAACGGTTTCTAATCCGCTTTGATTGAGCGTATCAATAAGAGAGAGTAAGGCCGCCAACCCGCGGGTGTCGTCACCAATTCCAGGTGCGTAATAGCGTCCACCTCGCAACTGCACTGTAGTATCCACCCCTTCAGGAAATACGGTATCTAGATGAGCCGCTATCAGAAAGGTGGGGCCGGAGCCGGCTCCTTTTCGAATACCGATGGCGTTGCCCTCTGAATCGATATAGGCATCATGCAAACCTCTCAGTTTCATTTGTTCGAGGAAATAGGCAGCCCGTGCCTCTTCTTTAAAGGGTGGGGCTGGAATCTCTGTCATCCGAAACTGTTCCTCAATATAGCTTGGTTCTTGAGACTCTATTAACGCCAGCATTGACTTAACTGTGGGGTGATTAGCAAGTGTTGTAAAACTTGCCGCTACTGAATCTTCAATAGGGACGATCGATTGTTGAGCACTCAACGTAGACACACAGGCTAGCGCGAGGGCAGTGACTGCTGGTCGAATATAGGTTTTCATTAACAACACTCCGATAAGTATTCTATTTCTCGAACCTATTGCAAGGGCTCATAGCAAACGCATACGCCAGCCTTTACCGCCAGTGCTGAGAATGCGCCGTTCTCGCATTCGCGAGTGCAGCAGAGCGCGTTTGTCTGCGATCCAGTCTTCCCGTGCAACGTGAGTATCTAGGCCTTTATTGCGACGTCGATTTTCTTCTGCGATGCGAAATTGACAGAACTCTTGATACATTTTAATTTCAACTTTAAGCTCTTTGATTACAATTTCTGCGTACATTGCATCGTCTAATAGGCCGATACCTGGTATGTGATCCGGAATGACATCGTCGGGATCAATAAAATAATACAGCGCACCGCGGATGTTTTGTTTTTCTTCCTCGGTCAACTGCCATTCATCATCGCGAATCATGTTGATCAATATTTGCAATTTTAGCAATCGATCTGAAATAAAGTTAGGCAACTGCAGATTGTTTGCCTGCGCAATCATCTCGCAAGCAGCATCTTCTATTTTTTTCGCGGCTTTTGCATCTTGAACCAACAGCTTTCCCTTATCCACACTCTGTTGAAACTTTTCTAGATCCTCATCACTTAGTGTAAAGGTAACGTCAATAGGCATAGTTCGTGTCCACTGGTTGGTTTAGCGCTCTCTATCTATCAATTAGAGCTCATATTGAGGAGCTGTTAATGGCTTAAGCCATGATCAACGCTCTGACGCAATAGTGCCCGTCTAGCGGGATTACTTCAACTAGAGTATTGCTGTGTTTTTAGGAGTAAGATAGAAAGCAGCCATAGGACTAGCCGCGTGGTTTAAGCGAGTAGATACCTTGGATTATCCTTATCGTGAGCAGGGACCCTCGACTAGGATCGGATTGCATCTTGCTGCCACATGGCCGGGGAGGGACACTGAGTAGTTACTAAACTCCTTTCGAGGAAAATAGTAATCTGTTGAAATATACTGAGCGCCTGATAAAAACGCGGCTTCCCTGCGCACAGTAGAATTCTCGCGGGCTTCTCGGGTGTCGGCATCCGCACGAGTGCGAACGATAAAGCCGGCCTTGACAGCAGCCTGAATTCTAGACTGATCAGCAATTGGATTGTTAATTGTAAAATACGCAGCGTGATCCGCTTGTTCGTCGACGGAGTTTACAAACACTGGCAAGCCCTGCAGTGAAGGGTTTCCTCTAAGATAGAGGTTCACTTTTTCTTCGCCTTCGTCGAGGGCAAAAAACACCTTTCCCCGCGCGGCTTCAAGCGTTGGCCAGCCACCACTGAGAACTCCCTCTCGAAGAGTGGCTGCTCCGCCCCGGACTAAATCGGGTGTAATCAGGTCGTCTGGCGCAAACACACTGAAAATTTCAGCATCCAGTGCCGAGAAAGCTGCCTCGTCAAAAGGTAGGGCTGGGTTCACGCCAGGATAGGCGGAACCACCTGTTTTGGCGTTGAACATGATTAGTATTGGCACATGATTGGGATTGGCTTTAGACCAAGTGTAAATTTCAGTTAGGCAGATTATCCATGTGTCACAATTTGAGCGAACGTCGATGTCTTGCGAATGTAGCACCTTAAAGCCAGGGGCAAACATATGTTCGTTGTTGTAAGGCAATGCACCCGGTGCGTTTCTGGTTTGTGCTGGCAATAGGGGATGTGCAAATCTACCTCCCTCTGGATCATAAACAATATCTAGTTCTAACTGGCGAAGCCCAAGGTTAAGTTGTTCAGTTAAGCTTAGGTGGGAATAGTCTAAGGTGATCGCAGATCGTTCATTGTAAGCTCGGATTAACTCAAGCTCAGGCGCGGGAATTGCCAGTTTGTAGCTGTTGTGAGAGCCAACTGATTGGATGGCATTCATGGGTAAACGGTTAGCGATACTTAAGCATTCATTCTCCAAGCTACCACCGTCCGGGCACACCCCATCGCTAGCAGCCAATAGTGAGTTAGGTGCGGCAAGGAAAAGCCCTATTAAGGAGAAAATAACCGTATTTGTGATTTTCATAAGTAGATTTTGAAGACCCATAGTTATTAGAAATTGATAATAGTCCCATGTTACTTGGCTACAGTGACAAATTCATTACTGTATTAGCGGAGAGTGTAAATCCGGTGCTGAAGTCGTCGCAAAGCTTAACCAGCGCAGCGCTAGTGCAGAAATAACTTCTATGTAATCATATTAGTAAATAGTTCATAAGGTTTTTATCAAATGAAATCACAACATACCCCGTTGACTCGCCGTCAGCTAATTCAATACTTGGCTGCTTCACCGGTTCTCCTGCCGTCTAGTCTCACAGGGCAAACAGCGCCGCAGTTTTTTGCACCAAAAAGTGATATGAGTCCTTTGGCGGTGGCTCAAGATGAATCGTTTTGGAATGATATTGCTAGTTACTACGACAGAACCGAAGGCATTATTAATCTCGAGCATGGCTACTGGGGAAAAATGTCCCACCCAGTGCAAGAAGCTTTTATCTCGGCGACCAAAATGATTAATGCGCAGAATTCTTTTTATGCACGCAAGGACTACAGCGATGCTGTGCGGCAAAGCATTCATAGTGTTGCAAGTGCTATGGGAGTCAGCGACGAAGAAATTGTGCTGACGAGAAACGCGACAGAAGCTATCCACAATCTTATCCGACAGTACAATGCTCTAGACCCCGGCGATGGAGTGCTTTATGGAGATTTGGACTATCCAAGCTATAAAGACGCTATGCGTTGGCTAGAGACAAGACACGGCGTGAATAGCGTTGAAGTAGTAATTCCCCCTAGGGCCAATCAAGAGCAAATTTATGAGCTCTATGTCTCTGCTTTCAACGCGAACCCTAATTTGAAGTTAATGTTAATTACCCATGTAAGCAATCAACATGGATTGGTTGTGCCGGTGGCTAGAATTGCAGAAGAGGCGAAGAGCAGAGGTATTGATGTAATCTGTGACAGTGCTCAGTCCTGGGGATTATTAGACTATCAAATACCAGATCTTAATGTTGATTGGGCTGGCTTCAATTTACATAAATGGATTGGTTCACCCCTAGGGATCGGGGCGCTTTATATGAAGCAGGGGTCTTTGGGAAAAATTTCCCCTTATCCGGGAGAGCAAGACCCTGAAAACTCTCGTGCTTCAACTCGAGTGCACATGGCGACCTCCAATTTTGCGTCCTTAATAACCATCCCTAAGGCCATTGATTTTCATTTAGCGGTGGGGCCAGCAAATAAAGAGGCACGATTAAGGTATCTGCGAAGTCTGTGGACAGATGCTGCCCAGCAGATGAGTCATATCGAATTACTGGGCGGACTAGACGAAGCTTCTTGGACTGGGATGGGATCATTTCGCCTAGTTGGTGAAACAACAGCCGCCCATGCTACTGCCTTACAACAGCGTTTGGAAAAAGAGTTTGGCATCTTTACTGTCATACGTGTCGGCTTGGCTAGCGGTAGCTGCGTTCGAATAACGCCTCAAGTGTTTACATCACCGTCTGAAATAGAAGCTCTGGTGGCCGCCTTAGAACAACTGGCTTAATACATCGTAGGATCACCGGGTTAGCAGGCTGTGAAGTGTACTCACTGCGTGCGTTATCCCTGTAGCCTCAGTGGCGCGATGGCACGGTCAGCAATTGACACTATTGTTGAAGCAATCAAAAGCCAAACTAAGTAGGGCACCAAAATCTCAAGCTGCACCAGTATGGTTGATGGCGAAGCTAGAGCAACCGCGTGTATAAGTACTGGTCCAAAATAGAAAACGCCGTTCCATTTGCCGAGAAAACTCATCCTTAACTGCTTCTGTTTAAATAAAAAGTAAGAATCGAGCACGTATTGGCTGAATGCAACGATGATTAGTATGGGCAGAAACGGACTGCTCAAGCCAATGTAAGCGAGAGCAGATACCGAAATGGTGACAAAAATGAAGTCGGAGCCGTGATCGAATAGCATGCCATTTGCAGAGGCAGTATTTAAAGCGCGCGCGATTTTTCCGTCAAAAAAATCGCTCGCAATGGCCAACAGCACGATTGGTAACAACAAATAATTAGGCGCCTGCTCAGATACAATGCACCATACCATCGGCAAGATTAACAGCAGGCGCAGTGCAGTGAGCAAGTTGGCCATGGTTAACCAAATAAATCCTTCTGTGCCTTTCTCCAAAAAATGAGCCCGATTGCGGCATTAAACAGAATAAAAAAGTTATGCTGAACGAAGCCAAATGCTGCCATTTGCCCTTCATTTTCTGGGTATAGAATAACCCAAAAAGTAATAGCGGCGGCTCTCATGGGTGTGGGCACGGCGGCCGCAAAAAAGATTACCGGTAAGAATGGCAGCAGGCTAAGAAAATCTGCGTCTACTCCGAATAAATTTAGTGCAATCGTATAAACAATGATCGCGGCAAGCAGCGCGGGTGAGCGAAGCAAGAAAAACATCAAGTAGTGGTAAAGCTTAGCCTGATTAAAGGCGTGTAGAATTTTCTTTTCTCTAAAGCTGTTATTTGGCAGGATAGTGCCTTGAAAGTAGAGAATCCAAATGATTAGGACGATCGCTGCTCCTAAGCTTATATAGGGCATTATTGCAAAGGCTGGTGGTAGCGAGTCGCCGCCAAAAACAAAACCGATGCTTGCCCAAACTAGCAAGTAAAAAATCTCGCAGAACATGATGAAAAGCATCACTGAGCCGACTTCCCATCCAGGAATTTGATGACGTTTGTTCAAATAAAACGCCATGGCACCTTTGCCGATTTGTTCGTTAAAGATGCTTATGATGTATGCGCTGGCGCGGACCGGCATGATGTCTTTATATTTGATGTCAGAAATAAACCAATTGAGGGCTTTGGTAACAACGAGGGTGTCGATAAAGAAGTAAAACAACGAATAACATACCATAAGTCCGAGCCAAGGTAGCCAGTCCACAGTGGCAAACACTTGGCTCATATAGGCGACTAGAGTCATACCCTCACGAGCAGCCGCACCATTTAATCTGAAGTACAGATAACCAAAGCATATAGCCGTAATAATGAGAAAAATGACGCGGCCCAAGGGGCTGGCTTTTTTCTTAGGTGGCACTGCATCTTCTTGGAGTGGCGCTTGAGTCGGATTTTCTTCAGTCATTATTATTTCTCAGCTAATATTTTTTCAAGTGTCTGCGTAAGAGGAGTAAGGGTAATTCCAAGCTCCTCATCTGAATTTTTTTCAATCACTTCGTTCATTGTTATCACATCAATTACAGTAGGAGATATACCTCCACCTTTAATGATACTTGTTATGGCACTGCCTATTTTGGCAATCCAAATAGGAGCGGTGCCCACTGTGACATCGACACCTTTGGTTTTGCCTGCCAATTTGATGAGGTCTTTGTAAGCGATCGCTTGGGGACCAACTAATTCATAGACAGTTGCGCCAGTGACGCTTTTTTGAGTCAGATTAACCAAGGCATTATTCAGATCGTCTACGTCCAGTGGCCGCATGGTGTAATCGCCGCCGCCAAGCACTTTAGCTTGCCCTTTTGATATTGCTGACTTCAATGAAAACGCGCCTGCTGAGCCTATACCCAAGAGTATCGGGGTGCGTAAAATACTTGAGGGGATACCCGACTCAATAACCAGCTGCTCGGCACAGCCTTTGGAGCGAAAGTATGCATTGCTTGAGTCTTTCGATGCGCCAACGACACTAATGAAGATGAAGTGCTTTACTTGATTTGCTTTCGCTGCCGTAAGCACAGCCTCGGTGGCGGCCACATTGGCACTGGCGTAATTTGAGTGCTTTGATTCGATCAATATACCGGCTAAATGAATCACACAATCAGCGCCGGCCACTGCTTCAGTCAGTCCTGGCAGATCGTCATAGGCGACGACTCGTGGAGTGATCGATGTTCCTGATGGCAAACTAGCAAAGGCGCTTTCAGAGCGCACCCCTGCCACTATGCTAACATCTGGGTTGTTAGCCAATTGGCTAAGTAAGTTTTTTCCAACGCTGCTATTTGCACCAGTGATCACAATTTTCATAGTACTGTTTATTTCCTTCAAGGGCCGCTAAACGAGCCATCTGCAGCGGGCGATGGCCGGCTGCGAACGTGACAGGGTGCAATAATGCCCTTATCTGCATTGATTTACCAAAAAAATTAACAAGCTCCAATGATTCAGACCCGAGTGGCGGTGGCTACCATGGGGAAACCGAAACTGTGCGTAAGGCTGATTTCACAGACAAAGAGTCAGGGCTTGCAACGTCCTTGTTACGCACAGCAGTAAGCATTGGTTTTATTGACTGGAGAAATAGGCTACGCGGGCGCGCCAGCAGACACGCTAGAACCTAGCTGCTCTACATTTTCTGCACTTAAATAGCCTGAGCGAGATTGATTAATTTTTTAGGGACTTGGTTTTTCTTGGCTGCAGTATTATCCAGCTCTTTTAAATCCATCGCCGCTAATGCGGCTGCGATGCGCTCACCGTCTGCAGCTTGATACAAGGTATTGCGAATTTTTGGTGTTTTCCCCAGCTTGCGAATCACTTGCTCTAGCATCGATGGAGACCATTCCTGCCCATGGGCCGCCCCAGCAGCACGAGTGATACTTTCGTTCATTAGGGTTCCGCCTAAGTCATTAGCCCCGGCGCTTAAGCAGGCTTCGACGCCATCGTGTCCCATTTTAACCCAAGAGGTTTGTATATTCGGTATAAGCTCATTAAACACCAAGCGAGACACCGCGTGCATAAGTACCGCCTCCCTGAAACTTGGGCCTTTGCGCGAGCGTCCCTTAAGATACATGGGTGCTTCCATAGGCACGTAAGGTAGTGGCACGAATTCAGTAAAGCCCAAGGTTCGTTTTTGGAGTGTGCGAAGCTGGAATAAATGGGTCGCTAAATGTTCTGTGGACTCCACATGGCCATACATAATTGTTGCGGTTGTTTTAAAACCAACCCGGTGGGCGGTTTCCATTACTTGCAACCATTGCCTGGAATTGAGTTTGTCGGGGCAAATTTGCTGTCTTACATCATCGTGAAGAATCTCAGCCGCAGTTCCAGGCAATGTATGTAATCCGGCTTCTTTGAGCCTAACCAAAAACTGTTCGAGGCTGATATCGAGCGTTTTTGCACCTTGCCAAACCTCCAATGGTGAGAAGGCATGAATATGCATATTTGGCGTGGCTTGGCGGACAGTCTCGAGTATGTCGAGGTAAGTCTGCCCTGTATAGTCGGGATGGATTCCCCCTTGCAAACAGACTTCAGTTGCGCCTCGCTCCCACGCTTCTTTGCAGCGCCTTGCCAATTCTTCGGCACTGATGTCATAGGGCGTGCCGCGTAAATTCTCGCTCTGTTTGCCTTTTGAAAACGCGCAAAACTGGCACTTGAAATAGCAGACGTTGGTGTAATTGATGTTGCGATTGATTACAAAAGTAACCACGTCCCCATTGATTTTTTGCCGAAGCTTGTTGGCTTCATTAGCGATGTAGGCAAAATCATTGCCTCGAGCGGTGAACAGTCGTGAAATTTCTGGGATAGATAAGTCGTCTTTCTGCACACATTTACCGACTATGCTTACGATATCCTCAGAGACAGTGCTTGCAGATACTTCCTGCTGCAGTAGCCTGCGATCTAAGTCGGGTATCGGTTTAGACTCACCTGTGTTCCAGCCATCCCGTTTTGCAAAGCCGCAGCCATCTGATAGTCGTAACGCCGCTGTGGCGACAGTTGGGTCGAGCCAACGAGCAGGCTGTTTCACAAATTGGGGGTAAATAGTCAATCGCTGCTCTAAATACTTTCCAGCTATAGCAGTTTCCCGTGCTAGCTTATCGAGGTGAGGCCATGGTGCTTCGGGATTTACATGGTCTGGGGTAAGTGGAGATACTCCCCCCCAATCATTGATACCCGCCGCAACGAGTTGTGTCAGCACACCAGGGCTTAGATTTGGCGGTGCTTGAATATTCATTGCCCCGCCAAAAATGAGACGTGCGACTGCGATAGTCCAAATCAAATCCTCTAAGTCGGGTTCTGGTGCTTGAGCCATTTTAGTGTTTGGTTTGGCGCGGAAATTCTGCACGATGATTTCTTGAATATGACCATATTTTTCATGCAAGTCGCGAATGGCAAGCAGTGACTCGATGCGCTCTTTTCTTGTTTCCCCTATACCAATCAAAATGCCCGTCGTGAATGGTACCGATGCCACCCCAGCAAGCCTTATGGTTTCAAGACGCAAGGCTGGATCTTTGTCAGGGGAGCCGTAGTGGGGCATGCCTTTTTCGGTAAGGCGAGGGGAAGCGGATTCCAACATGATGCCCATGGAGGCACTAACCGAGCGCAGTTTTCCAATCTCCTCGGCGCTCATATTGCCGGCATTTATATGGGGTAATAGACCGGTATCCGCTAGCACCCGCTTAGCAACGGCAATAACGTATTCTATTGTGCTTGAGTAGCCCATTTCTGCAAGGGCATCTCGAGCCGCTTTGTAACGCAGTTCTGGCTTCTCACCCAAGGTAAACAGCGCTTCCTGGCACCCCATTGCGGCGCCCTGATGACAAAGTTCGAGGACCTCTTCAACGCTCATAAAGGGTTTGTCGATGCGAGAAGGGGTTTGCGCGAACGTGCAGTAGTGACATACATCACGGCACAGTTTGGTTAGAGGGATGAATACTTTGCGTGAATAGCTGACGATATTTTTGTGATAAGAGTCTCGAAGGCCGGCTGCTTCAGCGGCTAGTGCCTGAGTATCAAGTCTAACCGCTAAAGCAAGCGCCTGTGACTTCGATAGCTTTTTGTCTCTGCTGGCAACTTCGCTCACACCATTCCCCATGGTTCGTTTTTTTTATGGTCTTCGCTGACAGGTCGCGTCAAGCGCGCCTGCCAATAGTTAACACCAAGATTACCAGTACGGGATAAAAAAAGAGAGCGCTAAATTAACCGGCTATCGGGCTAATCAGGGCGTTTACCATGCCGCGCTACAATTAGCGAAGCGAAACTCGTAAGCTTGGAAAACGCGTCAGTGCTGAGCAGTCTGAGCGCTTCGCCACTAAAGCAATTGAAAGATGAATTCGTCCTCGTCGGCTGCTCCGCGAGCTGCTTTGATTTGGGTATGAAGTTCTGCCCGTTTCGAGCCGAGCCATTGCTCTCGGTTTGCATTCGGGTCAAGGCCAGCCTCAGTTAAGCGCTGCTCCTGGTCGTCTCTGAACAGACAAAACTCATTATATGCTTCGAGTTCAAAGCTAAGCTCTCGGATGATAATTTCAACGAACATTGCATCGTCTAAGAATCCGATACCGGGAATGTGATCTGGGATAAGGTCGATGGGGTCACTGAAATAGGCCAATGCACTTAATATGCTCGCTCTCTCACCAGCGCTAACCTGCCAGTCTTCGTCTTTCAGCATGTCGAGTAAAACCTTTAATTTTAATAATCGCTGAGCAATAAAATCGGGTAAGTCTGTGTTCATAGCCACGTCGACAATCTTGTAAGCCGCACGCTCGACTTCAGCGATGCTGGTATTGTCCGTGTTCGAAGTTCTGGCTTTCTCGACGATTGTTCTGAACCGGTCGAGGTCTCGGTCGCTTAGAGTGAAGGTAATGTCGAGTGGCATGGGCGATTCCTTATAAGCTGCTGTTTTAGAGTCTATTCTGGGCGAATGATATGGTATTGGGTTTGGCGAGGCTGAATGTATTCGAATTTTTGGCCATCGTAAAACCCGTCCTCCTCCAGTTTCATCCGCATGGGCGAGCTGCTCCAGGAAGGGACATCAACCAAGGCAGTTAATTCGATTGAATAGGCAGTGTTGGGCTGCATAGCGTAGTCACCACTGCCAGGCACTCCGTTCTGGTTGTCCCACATACCAATGGTTGTTCCAGCGGCGTGACCATGGAGACCAATGGGGTGGGTATAAATAATTGGTCCGATGCCTCGTGCTATTGCTTGCTCGCGAGTTTTAGCCAAAATTTCGTTGCCGGTGCGGTCAACCTGAAAATTGCTGGTTAAAATATCTTGTAAATCATTGCCGGCTTTAAGCGCTACTTTTAACGGGTCGGGTACGTCCGTTTCACCATCCCTCAAGATGTAGGCGTTCTGCTGGGTATCAGTTTGCAGATTCAAATAGCTGATACCAAAATCGATGTGAACATGATCTCCTTTATAAAGAATGTTCGGGTCCTTGTTGCCATCGCTGATCTCAGCCAGTGAGCGATCAGAGCGCTCCACTTCGATTCCAGTATGAAACCAAGTGTCTAAACCTAGGTCATTCACGCGCTGGCGAAACCACCATTGCAAATCTTGTATCGAGGTAGTGCCGGGTTTTACAACCTTGCCAGAGAACCCTTCTGCGATTATTGAGTACGCGATATCCATTACATCGCGATAAACACGGATCTCCTCATGTGTGCGAGTCTCTAGCCATCCCACGGCAAGCGCTTCGGCAGACACGATTCTGTCTTGCAATGAAGGTGCTAACGCGGCAGTGAAATCTCTATACTCAGAAAAGGTCAAACCATCGGCCAGACCATAGGTGTCTGAGTAATTTAATGCGATTTTATTTGGACTGTACTCATTTAAAAGTTGGGCGATTCTCGCGTATTGATCCGGTTCTTGCTCCGGGTTCCAAACACCGGGAAACAAACTGCCAACTGCATACCGTGCCACAGCCATGCGCTCGACTCCTCGCTCATCGCCGTGGTCGATAAACATCAATACAGTTCTTCTTCGAGCGTTCAACCAAGTTGCGGGCAGCATAGTCTTGAGTACTGGATCTTCATTGTATTCCCGGGCGATGATTACCCAGGCATCGATACCTGCTCGGCGCATAACCAGCGGAACAATCTCATCCAGTCGCTGCTCTAGGATTTTGTCAGTCAGTTCAGCCCGTTCTCGCAGGGGGAGAATTTTGTCTGCTATTGGGTCATCGGAGGCATAGAGGGGCTGGGCCTTAACAGCAGTGAGAAGAACAAGGGCTGAGAAAAGGGCGGCACCATAGGTTTTGCGAATGGAAATCGGAGGGAATTGGATTGTCATCAGTCACTCTTGCATCAGGTAAAAGTCGTAAGGTTTGAGATTACCACTTAATGACTTGGACAAAAACACTCTATTGAGCGGTCCCGTTTTTTGAGCCAAGGCTGTTTTCGACGCGCTGCCTAAATGGCAGCTATGGCTTGGCGAAAGTCAGTTTCAGGATTACTGAGCAATTTTGAAAATCGCAGTATGCTCTACTTCAAGGGCAACCGTGTCAGCCACCAGCATAGCGATATACAGTTTGATGAACTGATGGCCTTTGCGCTCCCATTTGTCGATGGGTGTGGTCCTCACGGTAATTTCCTGTCCCACTCGCAGTGGCGCTCTTATAATGATCTTACTTCCTACATGAATCCAAGCGGGCAAGACGAACATTCTCATCAAGGCTTGATTGCAGGCATCCAAAATGAAATAGGGGTGTAAGTAAGCGTTTTTACCTTGGTAACAGCCAGCGTTATCCCTTTGGACTAGTACATGTTCTTGATTTTCCGCTGCGGTGGGTTGCCAGCTAAAGTCCGGTGCGGGTTTATGCAGGTCGATAAGGTCCCACGCGATTTCTTGACGGGGCATTCGTTGCTTGGGTGTTGCCGCATAGGCAAGTTTATTAATCGGCGGCAATTTAACCGGCAGCCAAGATTCTAGCTTAGCTAACACCACTCCTTTTTCATTGCTGATGTTAGTCAGACAGTTTCGTTTACTCGTTTCTGTTTTAGTTTCTGTAGTTTGAATGGTTAGCAGGTCGTCTTGATAGGCGGGCTTTAAAAAAATGACATCGAGAATCCCTTTCTGTAAAAAGCTCTCGCCAAAGGCTCTGACAAGCGGTTGTGTCATATAGCCGAACACATTCACTCCGCTGACAAGAGCACCGCTGAAACCATATTTTGCTGCAATAGCATCGCTATGAATGCGGTTTTCAGACTCTGTGGCGTCGTTTAGGGCGAGTATTTGATGGCTTGAAATCGTTGTCATCGTAGCGTTCTGGTGGCTGATTATTGGGTATCGGAGGTGGTTTAGGCGCCAACTAAAGGAAGGGGCTAGGCGCTTTGGCTCTAATTGAGGATATCAACTCTGCCAAGTTTCCATTCAAAATCCATAGTGGAGTCCAGTACTCGCAGCTTTCTTAAACTGTAATTGAGCTGAGGGATCTTAAAACGAAGGGCCGCGAGCTGTTTCGTATCAAACATCAGTAGTTTGCAACCTTCTTTAGTAGATAAGCTGCCAGTCAGTGACGGTGCAAATGGCCGCGCACCTATGTCGTCATTTCTCGTTAACACCTGACCATCAAGCTCCGCTGAACCTTCACTAATTAGGTACCAATGGCTGTCCTCAACGCTATAGTTTTCGGAGGATGCCAGTTGGAGCGGCTTGCCTATTTGGCTTAGCTTTTCGATAACGGTTGACGTCAAATTGGCAAACTGCGGTTGTCTGGTGATTGTGGGCCTGAGTGACCACTGGGCCAGCAGCTCACTTTGAAAGCCTTCGGCAACTATAAATGATTTGAATGTTTCCTCAGAAAAAACACAGATAGTGACCGGCGTTCGTGCTACCACGCTTGCGTTGCGTGTCCCAGTCCCGGTAATCACCGCCATTTCGCCTAAAATGTCACCCGCTTGTAGTTCGGCCTCCAAATGGAGCTGGTTTCCATCGTGTCTAACCACCTCGCAATATCCAGTTAACACCAGATAGACATAGCCACGAGTGGTGGCGTCTTGCACTAAAATCACGTCATCGGTGTTGTAGCGGCGAATTTCCTCTTCGGCAAGTAGACTGCGCATCCATCGATTTGGAAAAGGTCTTCCTAGCCATTCGGTAAGATAGTGATTGATTTGCGAGGTGTAGATGGCGGAATCGCCCTCTAGAATAGTGTAACGCTTGCCTGATGTAGCAAGGGAAAAAGTCGTGTTGAACTCGTTGGTTAGTTTTTCAACGTGAACAAATACAACTCGGTCGGCCGCTGATTTTATGGCGTCAGCAGGGTCTCCATGGATAGCTCCTGCGCCGCCATCTGCTACAAGTAGGGCAAAACGGTCGCCATATAGCCTTTGCAGATTGCGGTAGGTGCTTTTTCGGACTAATCCTTTGTCGGCCATTTCGCTAATTGAGGTCATTGAATGATTGTCACCGACAATACATATTTCTCGTTCAATACCCCGATTCACCGTAGAAAATACCGCGCCTATAGTAGGGATGCTGTGGACTGTGACGTGGGGTTCGATAGACAGGCCGAAATAGTTGAATCTCACCCCGGGTCTGACTTCCATGAGTTTGAAGTGCTCGCTGACGGACTCCACCGTCCAGCCTAAGCCGCAAGCCACTTTCTCCATCGCCATATTAAAGATTTCACGAGTGGTTATCAGGTCCACTTTGTGTGGCATCATCATGAGTGGAAATAAGGAGGAGTGATCGTCGTGTAGATGGGTTAGAAACACGGCCGCCACTTGGTTTTTACTAATTCCGCGGGCGAATAGGTGCTGGTCCAGAAACGGAATCGCATCAATTAGCATGTACTCGCCGTTGTAGCAAAGCGCGAGCCCAGTGCAGGGTTCTGTGGGGGTGAAACCTGATGCGCCGCCCAATACTTCGATTCCCAGTTTGACCAAGCCTCCTGGCACGTAATCAGGTGCTACTTGATAGGGCGGCTCGATTGCCACGTCTTCGTTTAGATTGATTGTCGTGGAGCCGCTGGCGTAGCCAATGTCGAATACATCCGAACCCACGTGGGATATGGTGTGCTCGCCGATTTTTACTTTGCCTTTGACAAACGGGAGGATGTTGAAAAAGCCTTCGATGGGAATCACTTCGCCATATTTGTCTTTCAACGCCAGTTCTTCGCAAGCCGCTAGCCATTCTTCTTTCAGGTCAGGTTCGGTGCCCCAAGTATCTAATTCTTTGCGGGTAGGACCAAACAGAGTAATTCGGAGTAACCTCAGTGCATGGCTAATATCAGCACTTTCACCCACTAAGTTCAATTTGCGGCCCTGAGCGAGGCCTTTGCTGACAAACAGGAAGAAATACAAAGGGAATTCTAAGCTGTTGGTGAGGGAGCCCCCTTTCTCTTTAATATCGGGCAGAACTAGCGTGTCGAAATTAGAGATACCATGCAGTAACAGGCCTTTCAGAACCTCTGGGGGTTGGCCAATTAAAATGCTGCCGAAATCGTCTTCGTACAAGCGGCTTCCCATGCAGGGCTGAATAACTGTCGTATTACCAACAAACGCACTGGCTGGGAATGGTGAGCTTTGATTCGTCATTTCGACTTTTCTTGTAATTTTTGTAAAAAATAATATGGGTACTTTAAGGTAGCAGATTACCCCTAGCGCACCGCTAGTGGAAGCAAAATCATGGGTACAACTTGGGGTGATTCAATATACTGATAAATCAAACGAAATAAATAATTTCTTTATTTATCAGCATATTGATAGGTTAATAAGATGTGATTTATAGGATAAATAGATGCTTTTCTAGCGGCCCATTGAATAAAATTCTAAGTTCGGCTGTATTTTAGCCATGTTAGCCAATCTGTTTGATAGGGCGAATAGCGCTGCAATCGAGCCAATGTCCCAGATATCATCGACACTGAACCCACCATCCAGAAGGGCCTGATGATCAGCCTTGCTGATCGAATCAGCCTGTTGAGAGACTTGCATGGCATAATCTAGCATTAGCCTGTGTCGATCACTCAGCTCGGTTTTTAGATAATTTGTCGCCAGTTGATCGGCGATAATCGGATTCTTGTGGCGGATACGAAGAATGGCGCCATGGGCCACAACACAGTAGATGCAGCGGTTAGCGCCGGAAGTTGCAACCACAATCATTTCCCGCTCGGCCTTGCTGAGGCCATTTTCTTTTTCCATCAGGGCGTCGTGATAGGCGAAGAAAGCTCGAAATTCATCCGGTCTGTGGGCCAGTGCGAGGAATATATTGGGTATGAAGCCGGCTTTTTCTTGAACCGCTAGGATTCTCGACCGAATGTCTTCGGGCATCTCTTCGAGTGGCGGAATGGGGAATTCACTTATTTGGCTTGCCATGTCGATCCTCCACCCGATTAGCGGGCATTGCTGTGGATTAGGTTAATTAGTTATAAGATTAAATAAACGATCTAACTAATTGATTTTATTTAGTTAAAACTCGCTCAACCATTGGTGTAAAATGACTCAAAGGTAAGGATTTGAAGTTTTCATCGAAAGAGGGCATGTCGTATTTTTCGATGAACTCGAGGGTATGCTGGTAGTGGGGGCTATGTTTAAGGGCATCTCTTGCATACTTGTCCTCGCCAATGTGTTCGAAGTAGTAATAGCCCTGGAACACAGGGTGGTGCTGCAGTAGCCAATGATTTTGCTCAGACACAAATGGTTTGAGTATAGTCGCGGCCAGGGCGCCATGATTGTAGGGGCTCAGAGTATCCCCAATATCATGCAGCAACGCGCAAACGACGTATTCTTCATCTCGGCCGTCGGCAAGCGCCCGAGTGGCCGTCTGTAGGCAGTGTTCCAGTCGATCCACATTAAAGCCGCCGAAGTCACCGTCAAGCAGCTCTAAATGTGCCATCACTCGCTTTGGCAGGCTGCTAGCAAATGCCTTATGACTTTCCATGATAATGTCGATATCAGCTTTGGTGCACTCATCGAATCGCTTGAAACTTGCTTGCTTGGTCATATAGTCCCTCATTGATCATTATGGCTATGTGATACTGTTATTGAGCATCTCTGTAATCGATTGCAGAGGGTTCAATACGTTATCACGTAATTGTACAAGAAAAGCACACCGGCGCGATGAGATAACTGAATGATGAGTGTTTCCTGTGAGCCTAGTCTGGCAATGCATCAATGGCAAGAAAGCCGCGGACCTTGAAAAAAATGAAATAGATAAATTATTATAAATCAATAATATATAGTTTTAACTTAACTTTATTTATATGATTTTGATGAGGCATAAGGTTGTGCAATCACCAATGAGGCAGTAGATGCTAAGGCTGAAATGAACGCTTTAAAAGGACAATGTGAATGAAACCAGATCTTACTGGAAAAGTGATTGTGGTGACTGGTGCCAATAGTGGCATTGGGTTTGTTGCGTGTAAGGAATTTGCTCAGCGGGGTGCAACATTGGCACTGGTCTGCCGTGACCGTCAAAAGGGTTTGCATGCTCAAGAGCTACTGCAGAAACTGGCAGTTAATGAAAAACCAAAATTGTTTTTGGCAGACCTGAGTTCTTTGGCTGAAACCCAACGGGTGGCAGCTCAACTGCTGGAGCAATATGATGCCATTGATGTGTTGCTCAATAACGCCGGTGGGGCCAATGAGCATCATCAGCTTAGCCCGGAAGGATTTGAAATAACTTTTGTTTCCAACCACTTAAGTGGCTTTCTTCTCACTTTGCTGCTACTTCCGCGGATTGCAAAAGCGGCGCAAACCGCGCGAGCACGCATTGTCTTTTCGAGTTCGCTCGGGCATAAAAACAGCCCTCTGGATTTCGATGATCTTAACCTTCTTAAAAATTATGGCACCCTAAAAGCCTATGGCCGGTCTAAACTAATGAATTTGCTAACCGCTATGGCCTTACATGATCGCTATGGACAGGAGAATATTGCGGTTAGTTCGTTTCATCCTGGCGCTGTGCGCACTGCCATTTGGCGCAAAGGAGGGTGGTTATCCCGCTTGATAGGGATAATTATTTATCCCTTCATGCGCAGTGAAAACAAAGGGGCAGAGACTCTAATTTGGCTAGCGGCTGCCAATGACGAGCTGGCGTTAAGCCCGAATGGTCGCTATTTCATGGATAAAAAGCCAGCACAGGTTGCTGATTTCGCCACGGCTGAGGCTGCACAGCGATTGTATGAGGTAAGTTCACAGTTAGTTGAGCCGTGGTCTACATCGTAAAACTAGAATTATTATATATAAAACAAAATATTATCAGTGATATCTAATCTTATTTATAATTTTTGACACTATTAACACCCGGTTACAGCTTGCCTTCTTTTGCCCAGCTATTGCGGCCCAGTCAACGTCCATTGCCTAATCGCAATGGCTTAAATGGGAACAAGCAACAGCAGCTCGCACCGGTAGCATTGAGATAGGCAGCCTGCTTGATCGCTCTTCTGTTTAAACACTTGTCGTCGCTGCTAAGCGCAGACCTAGCCCGATAAACATGACGCCTACTGCTCGGTCCAACCATTGGCCTAAGGAACTATTGGGGCTCATAGATTGACGCAGCTTAGCGCCCATTAGAATTAGAGGCGGTTCCACAAAGACCGCGACCCCAATCACCAAAACCCCGTGTAGCAGCAATTGGGCGCTGTTTGACCCGGCGCCGGGGACGATGAATTGAGGTAAAAAGGACAGGAAGAATATGGCAGTCTTGGGATTAAGGGCTGCCACGAGCATGCCTTGATGAAATACTGAGAGTCTAGTTAAGCTCAGAGTGGGCTTAGGCTTCGCTGCTGGCTCAATGCTGAACAAAGCTTGAACACCCAGCCACACCAAATAGGCGGCACCAAGAACTTTAACAACTAAAAAGGCATAAGCAGAGGCGGCGATTACCGCAGACAGTCCAATAGCTGCCAAAAGCACATGACTAAGCGCCCCAAGCCAGATCCCATACATCGCAGCAAAACCCACTCGTTTACCACCTCTCGCGGTTTGCGCCAGGATGAATGCTAAGTCTGGGCCAGGTGCTATGGTTAACAAAAATGCCGCACTAAAGAAAGTGAGCCAGTGCGTGAGGGTGTAGTCGAACATAGTTAGCATCCAGTAGCGTGGGAAACCCACAGTGTTATCGGCTTTACTCTGACCATGGCAATAGGAAATTAGGCCGAACCAACTTGCCGATGTGCAAGCCAACGATCGAGTTGATCGGCGAATTGTTTGCGATCGTTATGGCTGAGCGCTGGCGGCCCCGGGCTGTTTATGCCGCTCGATCGCATCGATTCTAAAAAATCTCGCATAGTAAGCCGCGCTTGAATGTTGCTCTCAGTAAACAATTCGCCTCTTGGAGACAGTCCTAATGCGCCTTTTGCTATTGCCTCTGCTGCCAAGGGGATGTCACTTGTTATGACTATATCGCCGCCGGTTACTCGCTTGATTATCTCTAAGTCTGCCATATCAATGCCTGATGCAACTTGTATCGCCGCAATATAGGGGGAAGGAGGGGTTGCTACTGGCCGGTTCGCGACAAATGTAGTGATTATTTTACAGCGCTGAGCAGCTTTAAAGAGTATCTCTTTGATAACCACTGGACAGGCGTCTGCATCAACCCAAATTTGCATGATTAGTATCTCTGTGTGTTTCGTCCCTGCGGCGAGTTCTTAAGGCTTAAGGGTGGATACCCTGGCCTGCTGCGAAACACATTGGATATTGATTATCTCTGGCGCCAAGGAGCAAAGTCGAGCTCAGCGGGGAAATAAAACCCGAGCTATAAGCAAGCAGTTTTACTGTGGAATGCAGCTAGAACAGCCATTAAAATTTTTAAGATCTTATGGCTATCGCTACTAAGTTAAGTCATGCTGCTGCGAAATTGCAGCAAGAGCGATTTTGCCCGCCCTGCCTGTAATTGAAACTCATGCTCCGAGCACGGTGTTTGCAGAAAATTAGAAAACCCTAGTGCTGGCTCATCTGATACATCTTTATATGCCATAGACCACTGCGCAAATTGGCGCTGGGGTATAGGCTGTCTTAACAGCACAATCACTCCTTTGTGTCTTGGGTCCGAAATTATTGCCTGCATTAGCTGCTCTACAAGAGTTTGCTCGCCTTCCAGCACCTGCATGATATTGCCATCGGCATACAGCAATATTCCGGTTATGTTCTGCGCCGCATTTTTGGCCCGAATATCAGACAGCATTCTCTTTAAGCTCGGCTCATCGAGGAGGTCGCTGGCGGAGCTGACATAGACAATTTGAAAGGCAGGACTTTGAGATGCTGCGACCATAATGGCATTCGAGAAGCGCTAACTGCTATTAAGCATAATTGAGATTTTTACTTTTGCAAATTGCCGACACAAAAAGGCAGTTTCATTAGTGATAGCAAGGCTGTGTGCTCAAATTGCTCGTGTTATGCCCGCGGTAACGCTTATAATTCAATAACTTAATTGCTGTGTGCAATAAAAGGCAAAAAGACTGCAACATGATGGAAACCAAGCGCTTAGACGGCAAAAATTCAGCCGATATTGATACCGCTGTCGAAATCTTAACCGGTGGCGGTCTGGTTGCTGTGCCCACCGAGACCGTCTATGGATTAGCTGCTGACGCGGCCAACCCGGACGCGGTTAGGAAGATTTTCGACGCCAAAGGCCGGCCCAGCAACCATCCACTTATTGTTCACATAGCTAGCGCTGATGAACTGGTTCATTGGGCTCGGGATATTCCAGACATTGCTTTTCGCTTAGCAGCCGAATTTTGGCCGGGTCCATTGACACTGCTGCTGAAAAAGTCAGCCACTGTGTCTGATGTGGTCACCGGGGGGCTTGATACCATAGGGCTTCGAGTACCTAACCACCCAATGTTCCTCGAAATTTTAGCTCGGGGCCACAGCGCCTACGCGGCTCCTTCGGCAAATCCCTATAAACAGTTGAGTCCGGTCAGTGCAGGTCAAGTGCTAGAGGGGCTAGATGGAAAAATTGATGGGGTGCTCGATGGTGGTTTCTGCGCGGTGGGCGTTGAGTCCACAATACTGGATCTTACGCGGCAACCGTACCGTATTCTTCGTTGGGGTCCATTATCCCAACAACAGTTAGCACAAGCGGCGGGAGTTGCCATCGAGTGTCCAACGCGCCACGATGAAATGGTTTCCGGCAATGTTGTAGATCACTATCAACCAAAGACACCGCTTTTCTTAGTCAGTCGACAGAAGCTACTGGATCAACTAGCGAAGGCCAAAACTGATGCTGGCTTGGCCTTTATAATAATCGATGATGGTCCTAGCCACGCGCTGGGTAATTTATGCGTGGCCCTTCCCAATGACCCCGCTGTTTACGCGCAAAATATTTACAATACCCTACACGAGCTAGACAAACACAAACCCTCTGCGATTTACTGCGAGTTGCCAAAGGGGACCGGCTGGGACACAGTCGTCGATCGGCTCAGCAGGGCGTCAACTAAAAGCTGAGTTGTCCACCCTTTAGCCAAAATTCATAACTAGTCCTTACTTTATTGCTTTAGCTATGGGGCTCAATTAAGCTGCTTGAGGCGCTGTTTTTCACTCCCACTAAGAGGAGCATGAGTATGGAGACGTTCAGAGAACTTGTTAGTAAGAAAAAATCGCTACTTTATCTAAAAGCAGCAGGCTGCATAACGTCGCTGGTTTTGTTATCGATCTCCCCCAGTCTATACGGGCAAGTCGTCGATGGTTTGGATTTCGACTATTTTAAAAACGAAGTTCAGCCAATTTTTCTCGCCAAACGTCAGGGTAATGTACGCTGTATCCAATGCCACACTCGCAGCAGTAATTTTAGAATTCAACCGCTACTTAATGGTCACTTGTATTTTACCGAGGAGCAGTCTCGTCTAAATTATCAATTAGCTAGCGAGTTTGTATTGCCCGGCGCTGACCCTCTTAAAAGTCGATTTTTAACCCATCCGTTGGCCAGAGAAGCTGGCGGCGACCCGTTTCACGGTGGCGGCAAACATTTTGAGTCTCAGTTTGATCCAGAGTGGCGAATCATGGCGGACTGGATTGCCGGAGCGAAAGTGCGAAGAGAGCCATCTGCTGTATTGCCGAGAATAATTCAAACTAATGCAGCAGCAGATCACTCTACTGTAATTGATCCCATCACGAACCAAGTCATCGGACAAATAACAGACATTGAAATTCCCCATGGTATTGTTGGGGCGCCTGATGGTTCGCAGTTGTACATAACTAACGAGGCGATGCATAGTTTAGATATTGTTGACTCAAGAACGCTGACAGTGAAGCGCCGAATCCCAGTGTCAGGGCGGCCCAATAATGTGGCAGTGACATCAGATGGTAAGAAAGTCTACGTCGCGATCATGGAAATGCCGGGTTTGATCGATGTGATTGACGTAGACAAAATGGAGAATGTTCGAAGCATTCCAGTTACCGGCGCAATTCATAACGTCTATGTAACTCCCGATAGCAAATACGCAGTAGGTGGGTCTATTCAAACTAGCACTATTAATGTAATTGATACCGCAACCGATGAAGTGGCGTGGACGCTGCCAATGAGCTCTGGCATCCGGCCTATGATTTTTAGTCAACACCCTGACGGTTCAACCAAGAGTATTTTCGTGCAGCTTTCCGGCTTTCATGGCTTTGCTGAAGTGGACTTTAACTTAAGGCAAGAGGTCGCCAGGGTCGAGCATCCGCCAGCAGAGGGGCAGGAGGCACATTTTGATGGATTGCAGGGGGCGCCTGCTCATGGTTTGGGTATTTCTCCAGACGGGAAAACTCTTTGGTCTACCAGTAAAGTTTACTCCACCGTTTATATACACTCTTTACCAGATCTTCACGAGATCGCCCAAGTATTTGTAGGCCAACACCCTGAATGGGTTACTTTTACACCCGATGGAAAGACCGCCTATATCGGTGCGGCCGGTGATAATGTGACTTATGCAGTAGATGTGGAGTCAATGCGCACTACAGCAAAAATTTCGGTCGGTCAGGTGCCCAAGCGATTGGCAAGTGTGCTAATGGCGATAGATTGAGGGTTTTTTAGAGTCGACTCAGCCGCCGGAAATGGCGCCCACAATTAGCAGAGGCTCTTCGCCGCAGATTACCTGCTTAGGCAACGTAGTTGCCATGTCTTGATGGGATATATCTTGTTTGCAGGCAAAGAATCGTACTTTGGCTCTCCGCCGTCCTGTGGCGTTATCAATTATCGCACCCCGAAGGGTAGGGTACATGGATTCCAATGCTCTGATAACTTCTATGACCGTCGGGTTTTCAGGCGTAGAGATTGAGACGTCTGATTCTATGCCAGCCAGAGTTTGCAGATGAAAAGGTAGAATTACGCGTATCATATTTTGGCAACTTAATCCGTGAGAGTCTGCACCTCAACTGAGAGCACCGGCGGTAAATTAGCAGCTGCAGTTATCCAAGTGTCGCCGCTGTCAGGAGAGCAATATATCTGACCGCCAGTGGTGCCGAAATAGACGCCGCAACTCGCTAGCGTATCTACCGCCATGGCATCCCGCAGCACATTCACATAACAGTCTTTTTGCGGTAAACCATTGGTGAGTGCCTCCCACGTATCGCTACCGTCACGATTGCGATAAACCCGCAATTTACCTTCCGGGGGATAGTGCTCTGAATCACTTTTGATGGGAATGACATAAACAGTATTTGGCTCATGTGCATGCACGGCTATTGGGAAACCAAAGTCACTTGGCAGATTACCACTTATCTCATACCAGTTTTCCCCTCTATCATCGCTGCGCATGACATCCCAATGTTTTTGCATGAACAGTACATTAGGGTTGGCAGGATGCATTGCTAGCCGATGTACACAATGACCAACTTCGGCGCGAGGGTCTGGTATGTAGTCTGAGACTAAGCCGTTGGTTATTGTGCGCCAAGTTCGCCCACCATCATCGCTACGAAATGCTCCAGCCGCTGACACTGCGGTATAAATTCGCAAAGGATCATTCTCGTCTAATAAAATAGTATGTAGACACATTCCGCCCGCACCTGGTGCCCAATCGGAAGCAGTTCCGTGGCCGCGAAGTCCTGCTAATTCTTCCCAATTGGCGCCACCATCAGTGCTACGGAACAGCGCTGCATCCTCAACCCCCGCATACACTGTGTCGGCGTCAGTTAAACAGGGCTCTAAGTGCCAAACCCGCTTGAACTCCCAAGGATGCGGTGTGCCGTCATACCATTGGTGGGTTGTTAGTGTCTTCCCAGTCTTTTCTGAGGTGTCGTAAATAAATTTATTACTTTCACCCAAAGGCATGCCGTCCTCGCCAGTTTTGGGTGCGCCTGCTGAAGTCCCTGGTTGATGCCATGACTTGCCGCCATCATCAGAGCGTTGGATGATTTGACCAAACCAATCAGATGTCTGTGATACATACAGGCGGTTTGGATCAACTCGAGATGCAGCCATGTGATAGATCTCCCAGCCACCGAAGTGCGGGCCATCTATTTTCCATTGTTTGCGGTCTTCAGAAGAGGTAAGTATGAACGCGCCTTTTTTAGTTCCCGCGAGAATTCGGATTGACGACATAACGCTTGCTTCCTTTTATTATTGTTTTGGAATTTGCACTCTAAATTGCGCAAAGTTAAATACCGCAGCGATAGACTATAGGCTTCTAGCAACGTGTTTAGAGTTTGTAGCATAGTCAATTGCAAAAGATTGGTAAATTGGTTTTTGTCGTTTTACTCCGTCGTGACACTCAACATCGAGGCTACCAATGTGGCTGCTGAGGCCTCCGAGTGCAGTAATTCCCTGTGGGGCTGGCTAATAAAGCCCTCTCTAACTGCGTGGTCCAGAAAATCCAATAGTTTTGTGTAATATTCGTGACTGTTTAGTAAGCCGCATGGCTTGTTGTGAAAGCGAAGCTGTGCCCAGGTGAGGACTTCGAACAATTCTTCCAATGTGCCCAAACCACCCGGCAAAGCAATAAAGCCATCAGCTAATTCAGCCATCTTGGCTTTTCTTTCGTGCATAGTATTAACTACTATTAGTTCTGTCAGACCGCTATGGGCGACTTCTCTCTCGACCAGCGACTTGGGCATGACACCGATGACCTCCATCCCTTTCGAGAGAGCAGAATCAGCTAATGCTCCCATTACGCCAATCCCCGCACCGCCATAAACAATTGAAATATTGGCCGTGGCTAAGTAATCAACTAATTCAATGGCTGACTCCGAGTAGTTGAAGTTTAGTCCTGGCCTGGCGCCGCAGTACACACAAATCCTTTTCATGAATTGGGGTCTCTAAAGATGTTGTTTTTTAGTTTCGATTGTTACACTAGCAAGGACTAAGGAGTTAGCGTCATACAGTGGTTTTGGCGATTGCAATCCAGAGAGTCATTAATAACTAAAAATGAGAGAATAAGCTATGGATAATAAAATCCTACTGTGCCTTTTGGCTGTGTTTCTTCCACCGATTGCAGTCTATCTGAAGAAAGGCGTGGGCAATGACATCATCATTAACGTTGTGCTCTGCGTACTTTTCTATTTACCCGGTAGTATTCATGCGCTCTGGTTGGTTTTGAAAAAATAACTGGATGAATATCTAACCCCCCCCTCAGGAAGATAGTAGGTATATCAACTATGCTGACAATACTGCGAACGACTCGGCTAGCACCTGTTCCCACGACTGTTCTGCTGTGTCTTTTTGCATATGGTATTTCCGCGTATGCCCAATCAGAATTTGAAACTGAATTGGAGCAAGGCGTTAGCTGGCGGTTAGCTGAACATCGATATAATACGCTATCGGATGTCCGCTATGAGTTCGATCTCAGTATTCCTGATTCTCTCGATGAAAAAATAAAGGGAAAAGCCACTATCCAATTTAATTGGCTCGATGAGAGTCAAGAACCCGTTGTGCTGGATTTCTTGGCCCCGACTCAGCGCGTTAGTGAGCTCGAAGTGAACGGAGCAAAGGTGCAGTGGAGAGCTGTGCATGACCATTTAGTCATTCCTAGCCTCACATTGGATGCTGGCGCGAACAAAATTGAGCTAACTTTTTTGGCGGGGGACGAGGCGCTAAATCGAAGCGAAGATTTTTTATACGCACTATTTGTTCCGGATCGCGCACACTTTTCTCTGCCACTTTTTGATCAACCAAACCTAAAAGGGCGGGTGACTTGGCAAGTATCCGTGCCACGCCAATGGCAGGTTGTTGCCAATGGGCCCCTCATCGAAACACTGCCCAGTGGTGATCGTTCGCACTATTCATTCGATGAAACAGAGCCCATGCCTTCGTACCTATTTGCTATAGCAGCGGGTTTGTTTCAGAAAGTTACAGCAACGATTAATGGACGCGAGTTGGCTATGTATCATCGGGAAACCGATCAAGACAAAGTCGCCAGAAACAAGGACGCTATATTCGAACTCCATGGCACTGCGTTGGCTTGGCTTGAAGACTATACTCAGATTGACTACCCGTTTAAAAAGTTTGACTTCGTTTTAGTTCCTTCGTTTCAATATGGCGGCATGGAACATCCAGGCAGCATTCTTTATCGCAGCGATTCTCTTATGCTTGATGAAACTGCAACTCAGACGCAAATCTTGGGTCGAGCTTCCTTGATTGCCCACGAGACAGCCCATATGTGGTTCGGCGATCTGGTTACGATGAATTGGTTTGATGATGTTTGGACCAAGGAAGTATTTGCAAACTTCATGGCTGCTAAAATCGTTAATCCTTCGTTCCCAGAAATTAATCATGATCTGCGGTTTTTAACGGCCCATCATCCTACTGCTTACTCTGTAGATCGCACTCTTGGGGCAAATCAGATTCGTCAACCACTTGAGAATCTTCGTTATGCAGGCACTCTTTACGGGGCAATTATTTATCAAAAAGCACCGATAGTAATGCGGCATTTAGAGAATCGTATAGGGGAAGAGCAGCTACGTGCAGGGCTACAGGAGTATCTTCGCTCATATGCCTATGGAAATGCCACATGGCCAGATTTAATTCAGATTCTGGATAACGCTACGGCGCAGGATTTGTCTGCGTGGAGCAGAGTTTGGGTTGAAGAAGCCGGCAGACCAACCATTTCAGTGATAAGGCAAGAAGGGGGACAGATAGAGATACGTCAACGCGATCCCCAGGGTTTAGGGAGGTTATGGCCGCAGTCGCTGAAGGTTTTGGTAGGAAGCGCTGACGATAACAGGCTGGTCCCGGTAGAGCTTAATGGTGAGTCTATCGTTATAGAGGGTGTGGGAGATTCGCAGTTTATACTTCCTAACGGTAGCGGCTTAGAGTACGGAAATTTTATTCTTGACTTAAAGAGTCAAGACTACTTAATTGAGAATTTAGCGAAATTTGAAGACCCAATAGCGAGAGGGGCTATCTGGATTACGCTTTGGGATCAAGTACTGGCGAGGAGGCTGGAGCCCACTCGCTTGTTGGATGCCATGCTTTATGAAATTCCCTCAGAAAAAAATGAACTAATTTTGTCTAGATTATTGGGCTATGTCAGTGTCGTTTACTGGAATCTGCTAAGTCCGGAGACTAGAGACGAACGCAGCCTTGTAATCGAAGAGCTGCTCTGGGCAGAGACTATAAGCGAGCGCAGTAAGTCTTCCCGCTCGGCGTTCTATGCTGCCTATCGAAGCATGGCCCTTTCTGAAGAGGGTAAAGCAAGACTGACGCGGATATGGCGAGGGGAAGAAGAGGTGTCAGGTATTCCTTTATCAGAGGCTGATCTGATTGACTTGGCATCTGCTTTAGCGATTAGAGCTGTTCCTAATGCTGAGGCGATTTTGGCAGCTCAAGAAGCGCAAATAGAGAATCCGGATCGCTTAGCGCGTTTTCGGTTTTTGCGAGATTCATTGTCGCAAGATGTAGCTGTTCGAGATAAGTTTTTTGACTCACTTAGTTTATTACAAAATCGAAGTAGAGAGGCATGGGTGGGCGCGGCATTGGATAATTTACACCACCCATTAAGGGCTCAGTATTCGCAGCGCTACATTCAAGATGCGCTTGAATTAATCGAAGAGATTCAAGTAACAGGAGACATTTTCTTTCCTACTCGGTGGCTGACGGCAACGCTTGGTGGACATTCTAGTCTAGAGGCGGCGCAAACGGTTGAAGATTTTTTAACGCAATCTGAGACGCTGTCTCCGAGACTGCGATTAAAAGTTTTGCAAGCCGCTGACACTTTGTTCAGGTCAGCCGCTATTTTGCACGATTATCCCGAACGCTATCTTCAGTAATCCCTTTTTGCGCCTGTTTTTATAGCTCGTCAGCAACTTGATAAGCACCCGCTGGAGTGAAAGGCCAGAGAACAAAACCGAGTGCCAAAAATCTACACTATATGTCCTACCCATCTTCCCGCAAGCATGACGCCGCACCATAAAAACAAGGACGTGCCGCCAATCAGTTTTATTTTTATGGCCTCGCTACTAGCTTCCATTGCAGTCACAGAATTGTAAATTTTTAGGTGGAAGTAAGCCATATTAACCCCAGCCAAGAAAAGTAGAACTAATTTCCACTGAAAGGCTGGGTTGACGACATGAGATGCTGCTCTGGTGATGAACATACCTAGTCCAGTAACCGTAGCAAAGAAGAACGCAGCCCAAGACCAAGGGGCTAGCTCCTTAGCAAGAGTGGCTACTGAATAGTTTGTTGCCGCAAGCCCGAGCAGTCTAAGATCAACAAAGAGTATTGAGCCCACTACCATGGCTGCAGTAATCACATGAATTGATTCTAAGAACGGAAACAACCAGGTGCCGCCTATTTCCCAGCTTATTGGCCAATTCTCTATGTCTATCCAAAAAGGGTTGTTGAGAAAAGATTCAATCATTGGCTAAAAATTCCGTTGTATTTGGCTTTGGGCTCATGCTGGTCTCGCCAAGCTGTTAAGCTGGAAAATAAATATACTCAACGTAGGCGATCCATCGCCCGGCCATGGCAACAGCAAGCCAGCAAATTAGTGATAGTGCTGCAATTGCGCGGGCAGTCCACAGGCGTTTGCGGTTAAGCTCCCAATAAGCGGGCTGCTGCTTGTGTAGCCAATAAAAACAAAAAGTGAGTAATAGTGCGGGTATAAGAAATGCTATTTTCCAGCCAAATATAGGATTATTGAAATAACGGTTTGGCCGGCCGAACACGAAAAAGGCACCAGAAACTAAATTGCTCACCAATGCCCAAAACACCCAAGGCATAACCCTATTTGTCATTTCAGAAAGCGCTTGTGAAGGAACCGCCAATCCCAATGTCCGCAGATTGAGCATCACTACTGTGCCCATCAGCACGGCAATACCTAGAATATGCACAGTCTGTATTATTGGCGGAAACCCCGGAATAGTTCGCAGCGCCCATAGGGCTCCCTCTTGCAGAAAGGAGCCCGATAGGTAATCGCCTATACTAGTAAAGAACTCAGGCATTCAGGTGTCGATTATCTCCCGGTTGATTTAACGATTTTATAAATCAAGATATTTGTCGGTCACAGCTCCTTCAGACGCCGAGGCCACAGACGCTGCGTATTTTGCCAAGACACCTCTTCTATAGCGAGGAGCTGGCTTTTTCCAGTTGCTCAGTCTGCTGGCTATTTCGCTGTCGCTTAATTCAAGAGTGATTGTATTGTTGTCAGCATCGATCGAAATTCGGTCGCCCGTTTGCACTATGGCGATAGGGCCGCCTTCGGCAGCCTCAGGGGTCACATGGCCCACAACGAAGCCGTGAGAGCCGCCCGAGAAGCGCCCGTCAGTAATTAGTGCAATATCCTGTCCTAACCCCTTGCCCATAATTGCTGATGTAGGGCTTAGCATTTCGCGCATGCCGGGCCCGCCTTTTGGACCTTCATAGCGAATGACTAAAACATCGTCTTTAACGACAGTGCCATCAAGTACACCTTTCAAGCAGGCTTCTTCGGAATCAAAAACTCGTGCGTTGCCCGTAAAGCTGAGACCTTCTTTGCCAGTAATTTTTGCGACTGCACCATTAGGTGCCAGGTTGCCTTTTAAAACAACCAAATGGCTATCTTTCTTAATCGGATTGTCAAACCCACGAATGATATCTTGGTCAGCTGGATAGTCGGCCACTTGGCTTAAGTTCTCAGCTAAGGTCTTGCCTGTAACTGTCATGCAGCTGCCATCGAGCATGCCTGCTTCGAGCATCATCTTCATCAGCGGCTGGATCCCGCCAATTTTGATGAGTTCTGACATCAAATATTTGCCCGAGGGTTTTAAGTCGGCGAGCATAGGAATTTTCTTTCCGATGGTTGTGAAATCATCAAGCTCTAAATGAACGCCGATGGAATGCGCCATCGCAATGAGATGGAGTACGGCATTGGTTGATCCGCCCAAAGCGATGACGACTTTTATTGCATTTTCGAACGCTGGCCGAGTCATAATGTCTGAGGGTTTTATATCATTTTCGATGAGATGCATAATGGCGGCGCCTGCACTGCGGCAGTCAGCTAGTTTGTCTTTGGAAATCGCGTCTTGCGCAGAGCTGTTCGGTAAGCTCATGCCTAACGCTTCGATGGCCGAGGCCATCGTGTTTGCCGTGTACATCCCGCCGCATGACCCGGGTCCGGGGATTGCGGTTTCTTCGATGTTCTTAAGTTCAATGTCCGACACAGTGCCGGCGGCGCGACCGCCGACTGCTTCGAACACAGACACAACATTCGTGTGGTTTGGACCTGGCTGTATAGTACCGCCATAGACAAAAATAGAAGGGCGATTCAGACGCGCCATACCCATCAGTAATCCGGGCATATTTTTGTCGCAACCACCTATGGTGATAATGCCGTCGTGGCCCATGCAACCAGACACGGTTTCAACACTGTCGGCAATAACTTCCCGCGAGACTAGAGAATACTTCATGCCCTCTGTGCCCATGGAAATACCATCAGATATAGTTATACAGTTATAGATAACGCCTTTGCCACCCGCAGCGTCGGCGCCGAGTTTGGCCTCGTCAGCCAAATCATTGATATGCATATTGCAGGGGGTCACCATGCTCCATGTTGAAGCCACGCCGATTTGGGGTTTTTTGAAATCAGCATCGCTGAATCCAACGGCTCTAAGCATTGCGCGGCTTGGAGCCTGTTCCATGCCGTCTACAACTTTCTTTGAATGCTTGCGTAAATCCTTGTCTGTCATGGTGTTTCCGTAATTAGTAAAGTTTTTTATTTATTAATGCCAGTGTTGGCCAGTAGGGACAAATGGCGGTGCAATTTTGATGTCGGAGGCTAATATACACCACCAAGGAAATCATCGCATTCACTTGCTGCTGCCAATTCGATTGAGCCGGATTGCAAGTTGATTGGCATCAAACTATTCATGATAGGGCACGTTTTACTCTGTGTTTTCACTGCGGTGTTCGGCAAGACTCTAACGCAGCACTTCCTCATCAGTTTTTTAAACCCTATGATGTCTGAAAACGGCCAGTTTTAAGTCGAAAAAAGAGTAATATGGGCGGCGTTTGTATCAGAAAATCTCTTGCGAAGCGGAAAATAAGCGAATGCTTTTAAACCCCGATGACTACGAAAATGCGCGCCAAACCAGAGACCCTCGCTTCGACGGCCGGTTTTTTGTCGGGGTAAAAACCACTGGGATTTATTGTAGGCCTGTCTGTCCAGTTCGAGTGCCTCTCAAAAAAAATGTGCAGCTTTACCTTACCGCGGCTGCTGCGGCAGCCGCCGGCTACCGTCCGTGCCTGCGTTGCAGGCCGGAATCCTCACCAGGGACTCCCGCGTGGAGCGGGGCTTCGTGGAAAGTGTCGCGGGCGTTGCAGCTTATAGATCAAGGCTATCTAGACGATGAATCGGTTGAGCAGTTAGCAGCTGAGCTTGAGATAAGCGCTAGGCAATTAAATAGGCTGTTTCGGGATAATATCGGTGCAGCGCCGGTTGAAGTCGCTCAGACTAGGCGGCTCCACTTCGCAAAAAAACTTATCGATGAAACGGACTTGCCGTTATCGGAGATTTGTTTTGCGGCGGGTTTTGGCAGTATTCGAAGGTTCAATGCGGTTTTCGTACAGACTTACGCACGATCTCCAAAAGAAATAAGAGAGCGGCTCAAAAAGCGTCAACCCGTTACGCAAACTCCGATCCGAATAAGCCTTACTTATCGACCACCTTATGACTGGAAATCTATGTTGGCATTTCTGCAGGTGCGTCATATCCCTGGTGTGGAGCATGTAACCGAAAACTCCTATAGCAGAACGATTTCAATTGATGACAATCATGGCGAATTCAAAGTCGAGTTCGAGCCGGGAAGCACACAGCTAAATGTTGAAATACACTTTCCAGTGTCGAAAGCGTTAGTTGGGATAATTTCTCAAATCCGATCGTTATTTGATCTGCGAGCAGACAGCGAGCAAATTGAAAAGTTTTTTGAAACAGATTCAATTTTATACCCAATAGTTAAAAAATATCCCGGTATGCGAGTTCCTGGTTGCTGGGACGGTTTCGAAGTTGCTGTGAGGGCGATTCTCGGACAACAGGTGACAGTGGCGGCTGCCACAACCCTGGCAGGTAGAATAGCAGACGAAATTGGCGCTCCTTATTCCGGTATTAATGGGGCGTTGACCCGAGTATTTCCGTCTCCCAATGTTGTGGCCCAGGCCAACTTAAACGGGCTTGGTATTGTGGGTGCAAGAATAAATGCCATTCAGTCTTTGGCAGGGAAAATAGCCAGAGAAGGGTGGGTCATAGACTGCAAACTGTCTACCAATAAATTTATAAGAGATATTTGCCAGATTAAAGGAATAGGTGAGTGGACAGCACACTACATCGCAATGCGTGCTTTGAACGATCCCAATGCGTTTCCACACTCAGACTTGATTTTGTGCCGAGCAGCGAGACCGCCGGGGCAGCAATTAACGCCAAAACAACTGCTGGCGCTTTCTAGTAGCTGGCAGCCTTGGCGAGCTTACGCAGTTATCTTGTTGTGGAGACATTACAACGATACCCATAAGCCGCTTCTAGCTAAAAAATCTCGCTCGACAAAAAGGTTATCCAGCAACAAAACAAAGCTCGCTAAATAAATTCATTGATATAAATATTGGGAGCCACTGAGGAGTACATATGGATACTTATTATACTTATCACCAGACGCCTATTGGTTCACTGCTGTTGGCGGGCAGGAATCAGCAGCTTTCTTTACTCGGTTTTTCTCAAGGCAAGATGGGTAGGCGTCACGAGCCAGATTGGCTTGAAGATGCAAGTCAGTTTGTCCTCGCGAAAAGTCAATTGGATCAGTATTTTGAAGGCTCGTTAATCGAATTTTCAATACCACTAAATCCTCAAGGTACCCAGTTTCAGATGTCGGTGTGGTCAGCGCTGCGACAAATTCCCTATGGAGAAACTTGGAGCTACGGACAGTTGGCAAAGTACATCGAAAAGCCTAAAGCATCGAGAGCGGTAGGCGCTGCAAATGGTGTGAATCCTATTCCTATCATCATTCCCTGCCATCGTGTTGTTGGAAGCTCTGGCAAGCTTACCGGTTTTGGCGGTGGGCTGGAGACCAAAGAGTATTTACTTAACTTAGAGTTGAGACTGAAAGCGCCGGGTTTAGCGTTTTAAGGTTCTGCAGCTGGCAATACTATTCGGCTGCTGCATTTCGTTCCGAAAGCGGGTCAGCGGAACTCGTTCCTTTATTCGTTGTCGCAGTTGGAGGCGGCACTGGTAGAATAGGCGCTGCCTCAGAATTCTACTTTGCTTTGTACTGGCGTTTGACTAATGGATTTTGCAGTAACTGAAACCACTTTGCGGGAGCAAGAGACCGATACGGCCAGTATCGGCATGCCAGCTATTGGAGCCAGCATTGCGCTGCATTTGGGATTGGGCCTATGGTTGCTGCAATCAGATATCGCCCAGCCAAACTATACTTTGCCGGAGTCTATGGCTATCAAGTTATTGCCAAGCAATCCAAATAGGCGGGAGTTACCCGATACATTGCCTCGTGAGGTTGAATCGGCTCCTCCGGTATTATCCGAGCCTCTCGTCGAAGCAGAAGTAGCACTCACATCAAGTCCCAATGAACAAGCTATCGTTACCGAGCCAGCGGTGCCGGTGGAGCTACCTGTACTTGAAGAGCGTGTCCAAGACCCGCAAAACTCGCAGGCAGATAGTGCAGTCGAGCTCCCGCCAACCATGCCGTCCTTGCAAGGGATTTCCGAGACGGTGCGAGCAATAAATAGCGCTCAGCAAACCCGCTTCTATTCCTATCGATGCAACCCCTTAGAGGAGATTGAGGGTCTCAAAGAATGCGAGCCGAGTCGGGAAGCCAATTTTGCGGCAGCAGATAATAATCCGGTGTTTCAAGCATTTTCACCGGTAGCGACAGTTCCTCGCAGTGAGCAAGCTGCACCGGTTTTGGCCGCTGAGGCTAAAGGCTTGGCGGGGCGGCTGCGAGGCGAAATCCCCCAAGGGCTTAGCAGCTATGTGCTTGAAGAATTAGAAGCGAGCATCTCTCATAATGCCAATACAGGGAATCGCGCAGTTCAGCAAATAATCGAGATGACCGATAAAAGTGATGCGGCAGCGCAGGCGCGACAGGTGCTGGGTAATCCCTTGCTGATTGATATGAAAAGGGCCAACGCCAATCCCTCAAGAGCGGCGCTAATTCAGCAATGATTCCTCGTCTCTGATCAATGCCAATTTTCAGTGGCACTTCGGCTGCTTGCCAAGTTATACTGCCGCCTCATCAAAGGCGGAAAGCGTAATTTCGCCAAATAAGAATAGGAGCATTAGCGCCATGGATCATTTAGTTGAACAATCGGATCTGATCTGATCGGAATTGAAGCGCCTCCGCTACAAACTGACGTTTGAAGCTGTGCTAGATATCAAGGGAAAGCAAATGCTTTAATCAAGCTGCGCTCAAACCTGTATGGCTGTGTTTATTCTTTCCCAATTCAGTGTGCCTCCCCGAATAACTTCCTCGAGTCTGTTTTTTTAAAACAGACTATCAGGTCATGTCGATTCCGAATCTCAACTGCAACTCCTCATTAGAAGCAGGAATTGCACCGCTAATTATTAGTTTGGAAACTTTTTATGACCGTTACAAAATTAAAGCGCTACTGGACTTTACTTAAGCAATCAATCGGCGGCGATCCTGAGATGGATTTCACTCAGGGCAGTATTGCGAAAGCCACGATTCTTCTCGCTATTCCCATGATTTTAGAAATGGCGATGGAATCGATATTCGCTGTAGTAGATATTTTTTTCGTGGCAGGACTGGGCACCGCAGCTGTTGCTACGGTCGGTCTAACCGAGGCGATGATCACTTTGCTGTATGCCCTCGCGATTGGCCTCAGTATGGGAACCACAGCGATAGTCGCACGGCGAATCGGCGAGCATGACCCTGAAGGCGCCTCGTTATCAGCAGGCCAAGCTATTTGGATTGGGTTCGCGGTTTCAGCTATCGTGGGCTTTATTGGTTTCTATTATGCTGAAAGCATTTTGCGGGTGATGGGGGCCGATGACGAAGTTCTGGCTGTGGGCGTGCCTTATACTCGGTTGATGTTCGTTGGCTCATTTACAATTCTGTTCTTGTTTTTGATCAACGCAATATTTCGTGGCGCAGGCGATGCCAGTCTGGCTATGCGCGCGCTTACTCTAGCCAATTGCATTAATATCGTCTTGGATCCTTGTTTGATCTATGGCTATGGACCGTTTCCAGAGATGGGGCTACTTGGCGCGGCGACCGCGACCAATATCGGACGGGGTATAGGGGTTATTTATGGGCTCTATTATCTTTGTGGCGGTGGCGGTCGCATCCGTTTGCATCTGGCCAACATGAGGCCCCATTTAGAAACCATCGCTAGTCTAATCAAAATCTCGATTGGTGGTATCGCTCAGTTTTTGGTGGCAACGGCAAGTTGGGTATTTCTAGTTCAAATCGTGTCGGGTTTCGGCAGTGAGGCAGTGGCAGGCTATACAATTGGGGTGCGGATAGTGATGTTCAGCATTTTGCCAGCTTGGGGGTTAAGCAACGCCGCCGCGACACTGGTGGGTCAAAACCTTGGCGCAGGGCTGCCAGAGCGTGCTGAACAATCCGTGTGGCAAATAGTAAAATTAAATGCGCTCTACATGGGGTTCGCCTCAGTGATTATGTTCGTGTTTGCCCAGCAGATAGTCGGATTTTTTATTGCCGAATCGGTGGCGGCAAGCTATGCCGTGGCCAGTATTCGCATCTTTGCGCTGGCCTATGTGGCATGGGGAGGTGGAATGGCAATTATCCAATCTTTCAACGGTGCTGGAGATACCATGACACCCACTTGGATTAATGTCTTTTGCTTCTGGATAGTGCAGGTGCCCATGGCTTACTATTTGGCAATCACCCTTGAAGTGGGGCCTCATGGAGTATTTTGGGCAGTGTTTCTATCAGACGTGCTTACCTTTATAGTAGGCTATTTAGTGTTCCGTCGGGGCAATTGGAAGCTTCGGGAAGTGTAATTAACTCAGGCGTACCGAGTAAGCAATGTTAAGTAGTCAGCAGCAAATAATTACAGAAGTAGCCACTTGGTTAGCTAATGGCAAACCGGCATGGCTGTGCACCATATTAAAGACATGGGGCTCGTCGCCGCGTCAAATAGGCGCCATGATGGCTTGTTCGCTCCGGGGTGAATTGGTGGGGTCCGTCTCAGGAGGTTGTATCGAGGAGGACTTCGTTGAGCAGCTTCGAGACGGCAGTTTAAAGGCTAAGTTTGACGCGGAAGGTAAGCCTTTTGTTGTTCAATACGGCATGACTGAAGCAGAGCAGGCTCGCTTAAAGCTGCCCTGTGGCGGTCAATTGCATGTGCTTTTGGAATACATTGAGCCCACTGCCGCCAATCGAGATGTATTCACGCGCCTACGGGAGGACCTTGAGCAGCATCGCCGAGTCAGTCGGGTGGTTGATTTAGAGACCGGTGCTATCTCGGCCTTGGAGGAAAGTCATGAAGTGGCTGTGGTAATCACTGGCAAACGCTTAAGCCATAGTCTGAGCCCCATGTATCGATTACTGTTACTAGGTGCCGGCGATGTAGCCAAGTACGTGGCAGAAATGGCCATCGCTTTAGAGTATGACGTTACTCTTTGCGATCCTCGGCCTAACTATCTAGACAATTGGGCGGTGGCGGGTGTCGAACTGACAGCCAAACTGCCCGATGACGTGGTAAGGGAACGATTCAGTAATCCTTACAGCGGCATCATTGCCTTGGCTCATGACCCTAGAGTAGATGATATGGCACTGATGGAGGCTCTTAAAACAACAGCCTTTTATATTGGCGCTATGGGCTCTGAGCGCACATCCGAGGCCAGGCGACAGCGGCTGCCAGAGTTGGGCCTAAGCGAGGCAGAAATAGCATTGCTGCATGCGCCAATAGGCTTTCAGATCAACAGCAAAACCCCCGCTGAAATAGCCATCGCAATCATGGCGGAGGTTACGATGGTGCGTCATAAAGCAGAGAAGTCACTTTAACTTAAGTAGTTTATAGTCTTGATATTAAGGCTATTTTATAGGCAGTATGCCGCCGGGGCATTGGGTTGCATATTACTGTTTAATTGCCCTCTCTACTCCAGCCGCTTCCATAGCTTCGAGTCGTCGCGCACCCGCCAAAATACCGATTATTCCGTAGTTTCCCTCGTGGCATGCGTACTCGTACACGGGCTCCTCCATGCGGGTAAGAGGATACTCTCCACTCCATTGAGCGGTGTAGACCGTGGGGTCGTCTACCGTGAAGCCATACACTATTTTGTTATCGCCATCCCGGCGGAAGGTTTCGATGACTGTTAAATTATCCGTTGGCGCGCCGCGATAGCTCATCCAAGGATTGTAGTTCTTGGTTTCCACTACAAGAGTGTCGCCTTCCCAGCGTCCAATAGAGTCTCCCATCCATTTCTGATGGACCCTTGAAGCAGGATTGCGCTCATCAGTGATCTTAATGATGCGGGAGTCGTGGGCCATTTCGATGATTATGTTGACATAACCCGGCGACTGAACAATTTGCATGTGACTGTTGTACATTACCGGAGACATAACAGGTCCAGAGCTATTGCCAAACGCGAGCAGACAGCGCTCACCGAGGGCGCGCCCCTCAGGACCATCATTGGGGGCAGGGCGATCTGCCCGCAGCTGTGCAATACGTTCACCAAAACCCGCGACTCGCTCTGGAATGCGCCCATTTGGCGGATCAATGACCGCGGATGTTCTAAATTCGCCATCAATGGTGGGTAGAAACATACCTCGATCGGTCCAAAATAGGTCGTAGTTGCCAACCGGGGGCAAGGCCGCTAATTCTGGCGCTGGGCGATCGGGGTCTAGTGGCTCGTTGTCCTCTTCCACAGCCCGCTGCGCCTGGCGCTCTAACTCCATGGCTTCCGCTTGAGTATAGGCTCGTTTCTCGCCAAGTTCTGGGGGGCGCTCGAAGGGCATCACGGTGGCGTTTTTCCAGTTGCCTTGCAGATCAGGAACGCCCCATTCAGTGCGAGGAGGCTTGTAATCCTGCGCTATCAGTGACGTAGAGCAGACTGCAGCATAGCAAACAGCGATTCTTAGAAATGTGCGATTCATTGATAATCTCCACGAATAAACGCTTATAACTTATTGATTTTATTGCCTTGTTTTTAGTCGTAAGAACTGCTCTAGTGTCTCGTCATTTGTCCCGCAGCGCTATTCCAAATTGTCCCTGAGGCTTTTTTGCCCTTTCTATTGTTGTTAAATGGGTGCTCTCCGAGGCCACGGTTTGTCAATTTCCAGTTGTCTGGCTAACTGCAATAGTAAGCTATCTTGGCCCCAATTTGCGCTAAACATCACGCCCACTGGCAGACCTAGGCTGTTTTGGTATAGCGGCAATGAAAGACTTGGTTGACCAGAGGCATTATATAGGGCGGTAAATCCGCTATATTGCTTGTATTTGTTGCCATAATCTACCAAATCATCACTGTTCATATCCAGCCAACCCAATACCGCAGGAGGCATACTTAAGACTGGCGACAAGATGATATCCCAAGACTTATGAAATTCGTGAAGCTGTCGTTGCGCCAACCTAAGTAGATCGATAGCGCTTGTATATTCATCCGCGCTCAACCCTTTGCCGATTGTTGCCATGAGCTTGGTTGAGCTCTCTAATTGACTAGACTCAATACTTAAGCCAAGTTCTTTCAATCGTTTCTTAACAGTTTGATAAACATGAATATTAATTATTTTTCCTGTAGCAGAAGTCACGCTTTTGTAGTGAATCGGATGCTCAATTTTCTGCACCGTATGGCCTAAACCCTCCAGTTGCAGAGCCGCCGAATTCACGGCAGCGATACAGTCATCATGCAGATTCTGCGCCATAGGGTGGTCTAACTGTACACCAATTTTCAATGGCTTGGGCTCATTGCCAAGCGCCTCTAGAAATGAGTTAGGCGCGCAGGGTTTGGGAAAGAGATTTGCCTCAGTAAGGGTAATTAGGTCGAGAAACGCAGCGGAGTCGCGGACCGTTTGGCTAACTACGTGCCCCACGCTCATGCCGCTCCAACAGCCTGCTAATTCGTCCTCTATGGTGGTAAGTCCTCGACTAGGCTTCAAACCAACTAGGCCGCAATTGGCAGCGGGAATTCGAATAGAGCCACCGCCATCGGTGGCATGGGCGGCGGGCAGGATTCCTGCAGCCACCGCTGCAGCCGCGCCGCCGCTTGATCCACCTGTGGAATATGCCAGGTTCCAAGGGTTTCGTGTAGCGCCGTTAGCCGCAGGCTCTGTGGTAAGCGTTAGCCCAAATTCCGGCGTATTGGTTTTGCCAAAGATAATTAGGCCAGCATCAATATAGCGGTGCACAATATTGGCATTGAATTGAGAAACTTCTCCTTGATAGAGCCTGCTGCCGTAGCTGGTGACCAAGCCATTTACCGGTGTGAGGTCTTTGATCAAAAATGGCAATCCAGCCAACAGGCTTTGATCGAAAATCGCGGGGTTTTGATCGAAAGCCTGAGCCTGAGTCATGGCTGAGTCGTAATTGGCGCTGACAATGGCGTTGATGCTGGGATTTACCTCAGTGGCGCGCTCGATTGCCGAACGCATCACTTCACAGCAGCTGAAATCTTTTTGCCGTAGGCCCCGAGATAGATCGATGGCATCGAGTTCTAAATACTCGCTGGTTGTTAACACTATAGATGACGCTCCTTAAGCGAACGGCTGAAGTCGGTCTTAAAAAGGTTTTGGACGGCGATCATCATCCTGTGTCACCAATGACAAGCCACCTGATGTATCTTCGTTGTCCAAATCCGCGTCTTCACCACTATCACCTTGGGCTAACTGAATTCTTAACCTGAGGTTGTTTTTAGAGTCAGCGTTCTTAAGCGCTTCTTCGTAACTGATTTTGCCTTCTTGGTACAGGTCGAAAAGCGCCGAGTCAAAGGTCTTCATGCCTTGTTGTTCGCCTTTCTCCATAACTTCTTTAATTTCCATAATTTTGGCCTGCTTGATTAGATCGCAGACCCTGGGAGTGCCAAGCAAAATCTCGATTGCGGCGGCGCGCTTCCCATCAACTGTCGGAATTAATCTTTGAGAAACAAAGCCTTGCAAGTTGAGTGAAAGATCCAAGAAAAGTTGTTTGTGGCGCTCTTCTGGGAAGAAGTTAATTATTCGATCGAGTGCCTGATTGGCATTGTTCGCGTGCAATGTAGATAGACACAAGTGACCGGTCTCAGCAAATGCCAATGCGTGTTCCATGGTCTCTCGGCTGCGAATTTCGCCAATCAGTATTACGTCTGGCGCTTGCCTGAGGGTGTTTTGCAGTGCTTCTTCGTAGCTATTGGTGTCTACGCCTACTTCGCGCTGATTCACAATTGATTTTTGGTGGGGGTGAATAAACTCCACAGGGTCTTCGATGGTAATAATATGGCCATCGCTGGTTTTATTTCGATGGTCAATCAGGGCGGCGAGGGATGTAGACTTACCGGACCCAGTGCCCCCTACAAATAAAATAATGCCGCGTTTTTGCATTATCAGATTCTTTAAGATTGGCGGTAAGCCTAATGATTCTGCACTTGGTATTTCAGTTTTGATGTTTCGGGCAACGATTGCGATCTCGCCTCGCTGCTGGAAGATATTGACGCGAAACCTGCCAATCTCCGGGTCGGAAATTGCAAGATTCATCTCCGGGCTATGTTCAAACTGTTTGATTTGCTCTTCATTCATTATTTGGTAGGCGATCTTTTTTACCATGCCTTCAGGGAGTTTCTTATCGATGAGCGGGGTAAGCTTGCCAAAGGCCTTCATGCTAGGCGGGGCTCCCGTGGTCAAAAAAAGGTCCGAACCATCTTTCTCGATCATCATTTTAAGTAAGTCGTTAAATCCCATAATTATCTTCCTGCAACATTGTATTTTTACCCGTTGGCTGACGTGGCGCCTTTGTTAACTAATTGTTAGATGCTTCAAACCTTCCTGCAGTGAACCAAGTGACAGGTCTGGCGCTGTTCTCCACTTTGTCGGTGATATCTAGAATTAAAGCAAATAACGCCATACGCACTAAAACCCCATTGTCTGCTTGTCTAAATATAGCAAGATTCGGATGTTGGTTTAGGTCGTTGTCTAATTCATTTGCTTCTTCCCGCGAATCTCTCGGGAGTGGATGCATAATGACCGTGTTCGGTTGGCAATGCCTTGTGTAAATTGCTTGATTGAGGCGAAAGCGACCACGGTATAGATCTGCCTCCAACTTTGTATTGAAACGTTCTTCCTGAATGCGTGTAAGGTAAACCGTGTCGTTATCATTAAGACCAGATTCCAAGTTTTCGGTTTCGATAACTGTGTGGCCTGCGGCTTTAAGATCACTGACAATTTCTGCAGGCATTTGCAATTCTTGGGGAGAAATTAATGTGAAGGTAATATTTTTATAAAGAATGATTAGCTTGGACAGTGAGTGAACTGTGCGGCCATGGCGAAGGTCCCCAACCATGGCGATGCGCATGTTGTCGATGCTTTTGCCATTAGCCTTGAGTTCCTTGCGGATTGTATAGAGATCTAGCAGCGCCTGAGATGGGTGTTCATTAGGCCCATCACCACCATTGATCACTGGAACACGGCTCGCCTTTGCAAACTCAGCAACTGATCCTGGCTGGGGATGGCGCATGACAATTACGTCAGAATAGCCACTTATAACCCTCGCCGTGTCATAAAGAGACTCTCCCTTGGAGATAGACGAAGTTTTAACGTCGGTAGTTTCTCGCACATCACCACCGAGCAGGTTAAAAGCGCAGCCAAAACTTACTCTCGTGCGGGTGCTGGGTTCAAAAAACATATTGCCCAAAATAGCCCCATCAAGTGCCTTGGTCAGTCGTTCTCTGTTCGCATAGGGTCGCATCGAATCAGCTACGGTAAACACGGTTTCAACATCGTCTCTTTGGAATTGCTCAACGCTTAAGATGTGGGAACCGCGGAAATCCATAGTTTGTTCTCTGTCTGCGACGGGGTAAGGGCAGCCTGTAAGCTGAGTGGCTGAGTATTATGTCCTTAGAGATACTACTACAAAAGAGTGAAATGAAGGAATTGCTGATCACGCTAGGTGGCTAAAGCCGATTCTGGCACAATGGCTACTTGCGGCTGCAATTGAGAGTATCTGTGCAAACATTCTATTGGTATGACTTCGAAACTTTTGGTGTTGATCCAAGGCGTGATAGGGCATCGCAATTTGCGGGTGTTCGCACTGATGCACAGCTAAACATAATCGGCGATCCGCTGGTGATTTATTGCAAACCGGCAGATGACTTTCTTCCCAATCCGATGGCTTGTTTGGTCACGGGCATATCGCCCCAGAAGGCGGCTGCTGAGGGGGTAGTCGAAGCGGAATTTATTCGCCAAATTCACAACGAGTTTAGTGAACCCGACACCTGCGTTGTGGGCTACAACAGCATCCGTTTTGATGATGAGGTGACTCGTCAATTGCTGTACCGAAATTTTTACGATCCCTATGAGAGAGAATGGAAAAACGGGAATTCGCGTTGGGACTTGATTGATATGGTGCGATTGTGCGCTGCGACCAGGCCGGACGGAATTACTTGGCCCCGTAAAGAGGATGGCAGCATCAGTTTTAAACTGGAAGAGCTTACTAAAGCCAATGGAATCGATCATGGTCGCGCCCACGATGCGTTATCTGATGTGATTGCAACAATTGAGGTAGCTAAACTCATCAGGTCAGCTCAGCCGAAGCTGTTCGACTATGCCCTTGAACTTCGAAATAAAAAAAAGGTTCAAGCGGAACTAGATCTGACAAACAAGAAGCCAATGCTGCACGTCTCCATGATGTATCCGGCAAAGCTCGGCTGCTTGGCTTTGGTCATGCCTCTTTGTCTGCATCCCACCAACAAAAATGGGGTGATAGTTTACGACTTGCGAGAAGACCCGAGAACTTGGCTTGAATTGAGCGCAGCGGAGATTCGAGAGAGGGTCTATACCGCGGCTGATCAATTGCCAGACGGAACCAATCGAATTCCACTAAAAACTATTCATATCAACAAGTGCCCCATAGTAACTTCAATGGCAGTGCTTAGTGATGAACAAGCAGAAAAATATGAAATTGATAAAGCGCGCTGCATGGATCATTGGCAAATGCTGATGGTTCACCCTACTGTTTGCAAAAAAGTATCGGATGTCTTTAGAGATGATTTTAGTGAGACAGAACAAGATCCTGATTTTATGATTTACAGCGGAGGTTTCTTTAGTGAATCCGATAAGGTGCTCATGAGAACAGTGAGGCAATCCCCAGCAGCCGATCTGGGTCGAATCGATATGCCTTTTAGAGACAGACGCTTAAAGGAAATGCTATTTCGCTACCGAGCGCGAAATTATCCGCAAACGCTCAGTGATGACGAAAAAGCAGAGTGGGAAAAATTTCGCTTGAGCCGCATCACTGATTCAAAGCTGCGAGACGGGTTTGCCGCAGATTTAGAAAAAGCCCGTTCTCTTGCTCTGGATGAACACACAGAGCAAGCTTTGCAAGACCTTGAGGATTATGTTGCTAGCCTTTATCAAACTTTCCGGGCGTAGTATTTAAGACAGTTTATAAGTTTGCACAGCGTTGTCATGAAACAGTCTGGCCTTTTCGTCTCTAGAAAAGTTCTCGGTCAAACGCTTAAAGGAATTCCACAAAATAGTGTAGGACGAGGAAATTTTGTCCACAGGAAAATTGCTTTCAAACATGCAGCGCTCAACGCCAAAAGCGTCTATGCAATGCATTATGTAAGGCTTGTAAGCCGCCGCTAATTCGGAAGACGAGGGTGGTAGAGGCCGCTTGTGCCAATCGAAGCCGTTGATCGCCATGCCAAGGCCGCCTAATTTTACAAGCACATTGTCACACTGGGCCAAATCGATAATATTCTTTTTCCAATGCTCGAGGACTTCTTTTCGCTTGTACCGATAAGGGCCAATGCCTAAAGGGCCGCCTACATGATCAAGGACGATTGTTTGATTGGGAAAAGCCTTGGCTAGTGCTGTTAACTCTGGGAGCTGCGGGTGATATAACCAGGCGTCAAAAACAAGCTCTTGAGCGGCTAAACAGGTAAACCCCTCGCGAAAACCTTTATCTAGATAGAGCTCCGCTGGAGGATTGCTATGGGAGTTACGAATTTCAGAACTCGCATTCCAGCTGCAAGAATGTCGTATACCACGAAAACGAGTGGGGCTTGCTGCAGCATGGCCTGCAATTACATCTGCTGCTTCTGCGCCTAGTTGTAGATTGGCATGGCTGATGATTCCAGCGACTATCTTCCCTTGGTTTTGCCCGGCGCCGACAAGGCTCTCAACGAACTCGGTTTCGCCAATCGGTTGGAGAGCAGCAGGTGATTCTTTTCTATACTTGGAGAGGCATTCGATAAAAACACTACTTACGACATTGTGACCACCTGTCAGGTCGATAGAAAATTCTTCAAGTAAGTATCGACTCTCAGGGTGATCCCACAAATGGTGGTGTGGATCACAAATGGCGAGTTCTGGTTCTAAGGCAGCTTCGGTTCGCAGCGAGAGCCATGAATTTGATATGGGCATTTTAAATCCGTTGAAATCAACCCTGCGTGAATAACACCTAGGAAAGTTTTAGGGTTAAGCCTTGTTCTGGCTATCTAACTGCTAACGAGCGTAGGTTTAAAGGCTCGGTCCAAACTGAAGTCTCGCATATAATTACGAGCTTAGCTAAATCTGTTTTAGTGAAGCACTGGGAAGTCAAGTGGACAGCGTTTTGCGGTAAAAAATAGCGAAAGTTGAGGAGTGTTGTACGGCGCTTCTTGACTAAGGCGAACCATTGATGCGTTCAAAATCCAGTTCAAATTTGTCGCTAAACGCTTTAGCTTGGAATAACTTAGTTTTTGGGAACTTGCTTAGCAAGAGTTTATTGAGTTCTAGTTTTTTTTCTGCTGACATGGTTGCACCAAAGTAAACAGCCTTCACTTCATGGTCGGGGAAGTTAATGTCTTCATACCAAAGATGCTCCGCGGTGCTCTCGTCTTTGGTAGATTTTAACAGCCGCCATTCTTTAAGATGACTTTGAGATTTCGATTTGCAAAGAAACTTTTCTTCGAAGCTTTCTTGAACTCTAACTTCTGCCTGATTCATTAAAATATCTATCTGTTCTTTAAGTGAAGATATTTCCGGCTTTTTGTCTGTGTAAGATACGGGAAGGGGCTTTTCGAGGCTCGTGTCCTCTCCAGTGGCAAGACGTATGGCCACACCGCTGTGGTTGTCTCCGTAACGCTCCCAAAGCGCACTTTCATCATGAGAGTCTGCCAAACAAAGGATTCTCAGGCGAGCGCTGTAGGATTCCCAGTCTTTCATTATTTGCAACAACTCTGGCTCACGCTGCTTTACCATGCTACTAAGTAGTTCACTCAGTACCTCATTAGCTTCGTCTTCTGAATCAAAGCGGTCCTCTGCGCGCCAGCGCTTTATCGCTTTTATGAGGGGGCTGTTGCCCACTGGATCGTCTCTTGAAAAAATTAGGGCAAGGGTGTTTTTTACACAGGCAATCAGCAGCCCTTTGGAATCAAAGTTAAGACTAGACCGGTGAGTTAACTCAAACGGATCGTTAAAAAGATAAGGGGCCGACCAGCGTAGGCTCGATTGGGTCAGAATTCGGATAGCCGAATCTGCACTCGCAAATTTCACCAGCGAAGTTGGCTGTTTGTTGCTCACATAGACTCCTTGTCATTCAACCGCTCAACGATAGCAGTTGGTGCATGTTGGCACTTTCGCTAAAGCGACGCCAATTAGCCGTGTTCCTTCGGAAAGTATGGTAGGGAAATCTCGGTTTTTCCACTGAGCTAGTACTTTTAGTGTCAGTTTTTTTACATTTCTCTGTCAAATGCCGTTAAAGCGAACTGTTTAGCCCAATTCGTTGCTTGCAATTGCGTTGCGTGCTGTTAAATTGCCACGATGCAAAAATCCTCCACACCCGCTGAATTGCGAAAAGCCCTTGTTTTCCTAAAGCCTTACAGCAAGCAGATTCTCTGGGCGAGTGTGGCATTGGTGTTTACCGCTGCATTGAGTTTAGGCTTGGTTCAGTATGTGCGCATAATTGTGGACCAAGGCTTTGTCGCCAGTTCCACTGCCTCGCTAAATCAAGCGATTCTTGGTTTCATGATAGTGGCTTTTCTGCAGGCGCTAGGCACGTTCGCTAGATTTTATTGGGTTTCATGGCTCGGTGAGCGAGTGACGGCAGACATACGTAAAGCGGTTTATTCCCATATCATTTCTCTGCATCCTGGCTACTTTGAAGCAAATCTGAGCGGAGAAATTCAATCTCGAATCACCACCGACACCACCCTAATCCAGTCAGTGATAGGCTCCTCGGCATCCATAGCCCTGCGAAATCTGCTTATTATGGTTGGAGGAACAGTGTTTCTGTTTATTACAAACCCAAGGCTTACTTCAGCGGTTTTGATCTGTATTCCGCTAGTGGTTGGGCCAATAATGTATTTTGGTCGCAAAGTGCGGGATTTATCCCGCAGCAGCCAAGATGAAATAGCGAATGTAGGTGCATATGTTGGCGAAACCATTCAGCAGATCAAGACGGTTCAAGCCTATAACCATCAAGACTACGATCGAGCTCAATTTGCCGCCCATGTGGAGACCGCACTGAATGTGGCTGTGCGGCGCATAAAAAGTCGCTCTTTTTTGATCACAGCCGTCATGACTTTAGTTTTTGCGGCGGTGGGTGTCATGATTTGGGTTGGGGGGCAAGATGTCATAAATGGCGCAATGTCGGCGGGTGAGTTGACAGCCTTTGTCGTTTACGCCGTGTTGGTAGCCACCGCCGTGGCCGCTATTAGTCAGGTTATTAGCGAACTGCAGCGGGCGGCTGGCGCCCTAGAGAGGCTCATGGAATTGTTGCACGCCAAGAGCTTAATTTTGGCGCCGGAGGTGCCAAAGGTACTTGGCAAACCCTTTCAGGGCCGACTCAGCATTGAAAACCTTAGTTTTTCTTACCCCTCACGACTGGAAAGCAAAGCCCTAACAGATATTAATCTTGCCATCGAACCCGGTGAGAATGTGGCATTAGTAGGGCCCTCGGGCGCTGGTAAATCGACGCTGTTTGATTTGATTATGCGATTCTACGATCCAAGCGAGGGTTGTGTTCGACTAGACGGCATCAATATTGCTGAGCTTGACCCCCTCGAGCTCCGGCGTCACATTGGAGTGGTGTCGCAAACCCCAGCCATGTTTACTGGCAGCGTTTGGGATAACATTCGCTATGGTCGTCCAGAGGCCAAAGAAGAGGAGCTAATTGAGGCTGCGGCATCTGCCTATGCTGCTAATTTTATTGAAGAATTACCCGACAAATACAATAGTTATCTTGGCGAGGCTGGGGTACGTTTGTCTGGTGGACAACGCCAGCGAATAGCCATCGCAAGGGCGATCCTGAAAGACCCCGAAATTCTGCTGCTTGACGAAGCGACTAGCGCATTGGACGCTGAAAGCGAACGACAAGTGCAGTTTGCGCTAGAGCGCCTTATGAAGAACAGAACGTCTCTTATAATCGCCCATAGGCTCGCCACCGTTAAGAATGTGGACAGGATTGTCGTGATGGACCACGGTAAAATAATCGCTCAGGGAACTCACCAAGAGCTGATAAAATCTAGTCCTCTTTATGCAAATTTAGCTAACTTGCAGTTTGGGCAGTCGGTTGAAGGTGAGGGAATGAGTCCGGCCGCTTAAGTAACGATTCGATTGCTATAATCTTAACTTCTATTGAGATTCAATCTCAGACAGGACACACGGGATTTTGGATAAGTTTAAGGACATTAGGCCCTATCTCGACCACGAGATTCGACCCGTTTTGGATGAGCTGATCAAAGATCAGGAATTCCTTACGACGATTGCTCAGTTTTATTACCCGCGCTTGACCAAGATGCTGCCAAGCCTAATGAGCTTTGCTGCACAACGAAAACTTAAAAGTCAGCTGAGGCCGGTGCGAGACATCGCAACTATGCAAGATGTCATTGCTCAGTACATGGATAAAATGATTGAGGACACGACTACGGCCCTTACCCATTCTGGGATGGAAAACCTGAAAGAAGGCAGATCTTATTTATTTATCAGCAATCATCGCGATATTGTGATGGATCCTGCGTTCGTGAACTATATGCTTTACCATGCCGACCATGAAACGCTACAGATCGCCATTGGCGACAACCTGCTAAAGAAGCCTTTCGTGTCGGATTTGATGCGTCTTAATAAGAGTTTTATTGTTAGACGTTCTTTAAAAGGGCGCGAACTTCTCACCGCTTTAAAACTAATGTCCGAGTATATCCATCACTCAATTGCCGAGGGGCAAAACGTTTGGATTGCACAGCGCGAGGGAAGGGCAAAAGATGGGATCGATAAAACCGACCCAGCGCTGCTAAAAATGCTAGCAATGGGCAATCGAGAGGAATCCCTTGGTAAAAGTTTGAAGCAGTTGCATATTGTGCCGGTTAGCATTTCTTATGAGTACGACGCCTGTGATGTGTTGAAAGCACAAGAGCTCTATCAAATAGCAACGACGGGTTCTTATGAGAAAGACGATAGCACCGATATAAAAAGTATCGTTACAGGAATGATAGGGTTTAAAGGAAAAGTCCATGTTGCATTTGGCGAAGAGCTAAGAATCATTGATGACGACCCTCACCACATTGCACTCGATATTGATGAACAGATTTTGCGGAATTACGCGCTGACCGATGTTAATTACTTAGCGATAGAACGATTAAAGCAGGACGGCATGCTGTCCTTGCATTTGTTACGCCCTGGGTTCGATAAACAAGAAATATCTCCTAAGTCCCGTCAGGCATTTGAAGACAGACTAAAAACGGTTGATCCAAAGTTAATGCGCCATTGGCTTTACAGCTATGCCAATCCGGTAATAGCTAGATATAAGATTGAATAGTTTTAGGCTATTCGTTGCTAACTACTTTAGTTTTTCAATCGCACTTGCGGCTCTACCAGCGTACTTATCCCGATCCACCTTGTCGACTGGACCAATACAAGTCAGATGCAGTTCTATGGATTTTGCAAATTTACTATTTTCGGCTCGGTCTGGTTTAGCTTTGCCAAAGCCATTTTTTAACTGCATTAGCTGAAACTCCATGCGGGATGAGGAGTCAGACGCAGGTGACTCGATATTGGCGCGAATCTCTAAATCAATGCAAATGTCGCGCAGTTCCTTGGTAGTCTTTGCAACTAATTTTTCAAACTCTGCTTTTGACTTCAATTTATTCAATGCAGCCCAGCGGCGATCGAGCATCTCGTCCAACTCTGGGCGGCCCACGGAGCCCAAGGACTGCCATTGCTCGGTATCAACTTGACCCTGCCTGATGGTAAATTCTTCGTCGGATTGCGCGGCGGAAAGCTCCGTCTCAAAAGTCTCAACTAATGCCGCTTTTTTCTCGATATTGGCAATCAACTGCAAGAGTTTCTTATCTGGCAGGCTTTTGAAGCGCATATCAATTTTGCGTTTATAGCTATTTAATTGCTCCAAAAGCCGCTTCCGTTCTGATTTAAGTCGGGGGTCAAGCTCTGCAGAGAATCGCTGCAATAATTCTTGGTATTGACCTCTACAATTTCTAAACGCGTCCTCTTCGAGATCCAGTAGCTGGTTGATAGCTGCCAATATCTCTTTTAGTTTTATTTCAGCCTGTTTCAGTTCCGTTTTTAGTTGTTCGCTTTCATTATTTTTGTGCTCGAAGACCTTGTCGCATGCAGCACGAAATTCATCCCAATATTTCTTGTCATCTTTAAACGATGTGGGGCCTATTTTCTTCCACTGGGTTTGAAGTGCCTTCGCATCAGCCATCGCTTGTTGTTTATCATCAAGCAGTGTCAGGGCAGTGGCTTTAGTGATGCATTCCTGTTTAGCTTTGGCATTGGCTTTTACAGCGTTTCGGCGGATTTTGCGCAGCGTATTGATCAATCCGTAAAAGCGTTTTTGCAGCTTGTTAATTTTAGCTTGCTCAACTGGCGCATATTTTTTCCAGAGCGCTTCGGTGGAGGAAAGTAGCTTGGTAATTTCATTTATATTGATTTCAGCGTTCTCAATCGGCGCCATGTCTTGTTCCAATTGGTCGCAAATCTCACGGCGCTTCTTAAGATTCTCCGCCATGAGCTGCTTGCGCTGTTTGAAGTATTCTTTGCAGGGTTCGTAGGCTAGGTCAGACAGTGTTTTGAACTGCGTCCACAGCTCTTCGTTTTGGTTTGACCACCCTAGCGCTTTCCATTGACCATGCATAGATGCGATATGTTTTGATCGATCCGAAGCGTGCATCTTAGATTCAGCTAAGTGCCTCATTTGCTCAACTAATTGCTTCTTCTGCTCGGTTGCGGCGAAAATTTTCCATTCCCGCAGTTCGTTGATTGCATCTTTGCTCTGGTTGGCTGCGCTCGAAAGTTCGTCGCGACTCTTGCCCTGCGTGTTGCTGATATTGCCTTGAATCTTATCCCAAGTAGTCAATGCGTCTGCTGAGCGCCCGTCTGCGAGTGCGCTCGTAAGCTCTTCGAGCAGAGCTTTAGTGGTTGTGTAGAGCTTATCTTGATGAACCTGATTTTTTTCCAGCAAAACGATCAGCTTCGCCTCTGTCGCGCTAAGTGAATCAATGAAGTCCTTTTCGCCCGCTTGAGCCCGCTTTTTGAACCTGTTGAGTTCCCCTTGATAGGTGACTAATTTGGTCGTATTTTTAAAGCTTAAGGTGTCGATTTTGGCGATAAACTCATTGAGCTCAGTCTCGTTTATCGGGGGGGGTGGAGATTTGGGCTTGCGGGTTTTGGCAGTTGTTAGGCTTTCCTTTGGGACTTCCGGCTGTTGGGATCGAGATTGTTCAGTCACCGCTATGTTAGCGACGGAATCTTCTTTACGAGACTCGGATTCGGCGGCCAGTTCAGCAGTGGTCTTAATCGATGCAGTAGTCATGTGGCAAATTACCAGTCGGAAGTAGAAGGTTTCAGAGTCATGAGTTTAACAGAACTTGGCGATGATTCGCCAAGTCTCTAATTTGCGAATCTCCTCAGCAAACGCTTGTTGTGAATGCCGAAACAGCTTCGGTTTCAGCATAGTTAAGCCTCAATGGCTTCTAGGTGCTATACTCAGCAGGCTTTCTTAACGAGACTTATACACCCCCAGCCGGACGCTTCCATGCTCGCAGACGCAGTAAAAGATAAAATTCAGTCTGCTTACAAACAGATGATCGAAGCAAAGCAGCTAACCCCACGCTATGGTCAAAGGTTGATGATAGCGGAAATTGCTAAATGTTTGGCCACCATACCCAATGCGGAAGAACCACCTATCTGCGTGGTGGAAGCAGGCACCGGCACTGGCAAAACGCTAGCTTATGCGCTTGCAGTATTGCCATTGGCGCAAGAGTTGGGCCTCAAAGTAGTGATAGCCACAGCAACGGTCGCGCTTCAGGAACAAGTTGTACTGAAAGACCTGCCGGAAATACTAAGTTCAAGTAATCTTCGATTTCGTTACACCCTCGCCAAAGGTAGGGGGCGTTATCTGTGTTTAGCCAAGCTGGATATGCTGCTTAAAGGCAATGATAGCCTACATGCCATGATGGACCTGTATGGGGAATCGTTTGCTGAAAGTGAGTCTAACGATCTCATTCTGTACGAAGAAATGCTGCAGCAATTGAGTTCCGGTAAATGGCAGGGGGATAAAGATGAATGGCCTACGCCTTTGCCAGATGCGGTTTGGAGGCCCCTGACAGCGGACACTGGGCAGTGCATGGGGCCAAAGTGTAGTCATTTCAGAAACTGCTGCTTTTATCAAGCCCGCGATTCCATGGACAGTGCTGATTGTATTGTCAGCAATCACGACTTGGTCTTAACTGATCTTGCGCTGGGTGGTGGCGTCATTTTGCCAGAGCCGGAAAAGTGTATATACGTATTCGATGAAGCACATCATTTACCAATTAAGAGCAATAATCATTTTGCAACCTTCTCCAAGGTGCGTTCCACCATTAGCTGGCTTGAGCGCTGTGAGCAGGTACAGCTGCGATTAACAAAAGACGATTTTCTGGACTTAAAATCGGAGGAGAGTCTTCGGTTTCTTACAATCCAGCTAAGGGAGCGTCTCGAGGAAGCTTGGCTTGTATTGGAACAAACTCTGTCAACACTAGATCAAATTGATAGCTACGATAATCGCGTTCAACATGCTTTTAAGCTAGGGGTAGTGCCAGACTCATTACGACAGCTGGCATTTGATTTAGGGCAGTTATTCACGCGATTTGTCAGCAGTTATCAAGGAATTATCGATGACCTTAAAGAGGCAATGGAAGAGGGTGGCGAAATTAAACGCAGAGCGGATGCAGAGCAGTGGTATCCGCTTATTGGGAGTATAGAGCGGCGGGCTAGCTCTTGTTTAGAATTGTGGTTAAGTTACAGTGCAATCGACCCAGAAAATCAACCGCCTAGGGCGCGATGGCTAAGTTTCAATGACCAAGACGGTGTTTCCGATATTGCCCTCGCTTCAAGCCCAGTATTAGCAGCGGAAACTTTAAAGGAGCGCCTCTGGCAAACCTGTGCTGGGGCAGTGTTAACTTCGGCAACGTTGTCAGCGCTGGGGGAGTTTAGTGTGTTGCAGATGCGTGCCGGGCTACCTGAACGAACAAAGTACTTTTCTATTCCTAGCCCATTCGATTTCGCAAATTCTGCAAAACTGGTTATTCCTCGGCTAAATTGCGAACCATCAAACTCGGTGCTGCATACAGAATTGATCATCAAAGCGATACCCCAACTGGTGGATGCAAAGGCAGCATCTCTCATGCTTTTCACCAGTCGCCGACAAATGAATGATGTGATTCAGGGTCTACCGCCAAAATGGCGTGACTTGGTTCTTTGCCAAGATGATTTTCAAAAGTCCGAGTTGATTAAATATCATCGGAAGTTAATCGACGAGGGGAAGGGCAGTCTCATTTTTGGCTTATCAAGTTTCGCTGAAGGGGTTGATTTGCCCGGTAAATATTGCACTCATGTATTAATTGCAAAAATTCCATTTGCAGTACCGAACGACCCTATCGAGATGACATTATCCTCTTGGATCGAACAGCAGGGCACCAATGCTTTTTCAACTCTGGCAGTACCGGATGCGGCATTTAAATTGGTTCAAGCGAGTGGCAGATTACTCCGTAGCGAAACTGATCGAGGTGTGATTACCATCTTTGATGAACGGCTTGTAAGCAAAAGCTACGGCAAGCAAATACTTGATTCTTTACCCCCGTATAGTCGTGAAATCTTTATGACAGAAATTAAAGCCTAGCATTTCTGGAACCGGTCTAGGGGCGTGGGAATATTTTCAAGTTCAGGCTATTGAAACTGTCTAAGCGGCAAACAGCCGAAAATTTTGGCGCGAACTCACCTTTTCCTACTTGATATTCCATGGCAATGTTGACCGGCTGTTTGCCTCGTTGGCTTACCGAGACTGCATTTTCATTCATTACTACTAGTCGCTCGCCCAGCTGATTCTGTAACTGCTGTTTACACGAGGCGATAAGCTCAGAATTATCGATGAGAAGCTTTAATTGCCTTTGGCTCTCAGTTAGGGTCTGGGTTGTATTCGCTTCAGGCAGCTTCTCAGGGTAATGATCAGTCGCGAAATTGCTGTCCACATCGCTCAACCAATATACAAAGCTAGTGGTGAGTTTAGCTCTGTCGGCGCAGGTTAGAATAAATTTGGGGTTACCAGATGCTGCGGTTTCGCTAAGTTTTGCTTCAAGTAGCACCTCACAGCCTTCTCTTGTTAGAACATAGTTCGATACGGCTTGTATTGCTTCAAAATAAGGGTCTGCTAGTGCTTTGGGCAACCAGCTAGCTCCGCTTTCTTCCTGTGCGTTGCTGAGTGGATTCCATCCAAAAGCGGTAAGTATACAAAATGAGAGCATCCCAGAGAGAAAATTGTGCTTGTTAGTCTCTTTCTGTATTTTTCCGGTCATAGCCAGGTGCTAAGCTCCCGGTTGTTCGGTAACTGGCTCAGAGTAATTCAGAATTTGTTTGAGAGCTTCCCAACCTTCGGGGTTTGTTTGATGATAAATCTTTTTGACTTTAGCGTTTCGCAGAGCTCGTGCTTCGTCCATGCTCTTGGTCATTTCTGCAAGTTTTCTGGCGAGTTCCATTTTGCTCATACTTCATCCTCTACTTCTTTAGTGCTTGACTATCAGGGTCGCCAGTGGGTGGTCAATCGTGCTGGCTTATCCAAACTATAGCATCAGGATTTAAAAAAGCTCCCCGAAATCGAAAATTAAAGTGCTTGAAATTTCATAAATTTGTTCTAAAAGGCATGTCTCGTCTGATTGGATTTGTCACAAACCGAGTGAGGTACAATTCCTGAATTTTACGTCTTGAGTTAGTGAAGCGGGCGATCAGGATCAGGCTTCTTAAGGCTTGATTGAGGTGTAAGTGAGTGTATAGGTGTTCCCCATTTAATTTTTTCCTGCCTAAGCAGTTCACTTACCTCTTCCACGCTGACGGGCTTACTAAAGTAATATCCCTGCAATATTTCACAATCGTGACCTCTGAGAAAGTTAGCTTGGCCTTGCTCCTCCACGCCTTCGGCCACTACCTCTAGATTTAGACTATGGGCCAGGGCAAGGATTGCTTTGACGATAGCTTCGCCATTTTGGTCTACGCCAATATCTTTAACAAACGATCGATCGATTTTGAGCTTGCTAATGGGTAACTGCTTCAGATAATTCAGCGATGAATAACCAGTGCCAAAGTCGTCTACCGCAAGTTTTACCCCAGAAGCGTCAATTTTATTCAGAGTAGAAATAGCGACTTCGGGATTTTGCATCACTGCGGTTTCGGTTAATTCTAAAACCAGATTTTCAGGAGGCACACCTGTCTCTTTTAACACCCAAACCAGTAAATCGACAAAATCGTTATGCACTAATTGCTTCGGTGATAAATTGACAGAGACTGGATAATTAAATTGAATACTCTCGTCCTTCAGCCATTTTACAGATTGCATACACGCGGTCATTAGTACCCATTTGCCTAATGCAGGCAGAAGCCCGCACTCTTCGGCGACCGGGATAAAACGGTGCGGGCCTATATTCGGCCAATCGGGATGCTGCCATCTTATTAATGCTTCAAGCCCAACAATTCGCCCGCTAATGGCATCAATAAGCGGCTGATAATGCATATAAAATTCGTTGTTAGCTATGGCCTTTTTGAGGGCAATCTCGAGGCTATGCTGCTCCATTACCCGATTTTGTATCTCCTCAGAGAAAAATCGGTAAGTGTTTCTGCCATCGGTTTTAGCTTGGTGCATAGCAGTGTCAGCAGTTTTGGTGAGGGTCTTAATATCTAAACCGCTCTCAGGGTAAAGTGAGATGCCGATGCTTGCAGAGACGTTAATTTCTTTCGATTCGATAAAAAATGGTTTGGTTAACACTTGCAGGATATTTTGGACGATACGGGTCACCTGGCTAGGGCTGCCCATTTCCAATAAGGTGATCGCAAACTCGTCGCCGCCAATCCGCGCCACCAAGTCGGTTTCACGCACGCAGGTTCGCAGTCTTTCGGCCACCGCAATCAACAGCTCATCGCCAGCATCGTGCCCCATACTGTCATTAATATTTTTGAAGTGGTCAATGTCGATAAAGAGCAAAGCAAGTTTTTTGTTGTTGTGAGCACAGTATGAAATTTTACCCTCGGTAAAATCATGAAATTTGGCGCGATTCGACAGTCCAGTTAGCACATCGTACTTAGCTAGTTTAATCAAGCGCTGCTCATTCAAGGTCCTTGCAGTAATATCTTGAAACATTAGCAGATGGCCTGAAGCATCGCCGTCGGCGTTCTTGATACTATTGCAATTTATTTCCGTGACGATATTCGATTTTTTGGATGTGCGCAGTAGAACCCGACTGCACATGAACGAGTCACTGGCAAGCATGTTGGCGGTAAGCTCGGTAATTGCTTTTTCAGCGTCTGCAGCGGATTCTTTTTCGCTCGCTAGCAAATCGAATACGTTTATCTGGGAGATTTCAGTATCTGTATACTGGAGAATTTTTAGGGCTTTAGGGTTCGCATAAAGAATATTGCCGGTGCCATCATAGTGAATGATACCTTCAGAGGCGCACTCTAACAGCACTTCGTTTCTGTGCCTAAGCTCAGACAGGGCGCGGGATTGACGGCGAGCAAAGCGCTGCAGTTCTAATAGGTATAACGCTCTGTAGCGAATATAGCTGAAGTCTTGCGGACAAACACATAGTTCAATATTGGCGGAGTTGTCACGTAGCAATTCCGCTTGCCAATTTTGTTCTTGAGCGACTGTCAGTATAGGTTTGTTGTGTAGCCCACCGTTAACACGGGCCAAATCAATCATTTTTTCAAGTTTAAATGAAGGCGCATCGAGGTTACAGATAATCAGCTCTGGGTCTAGTTTTACCAAAAGTTCTGCTAGGGCATCTGAACTTTCGAGTCGCTCAATTTTGGTATTAGCGAGCTTCCAATGCTGCAACTGATGCCAACAGACACCTTGTTCATTGTCGATAATTAATACTGTTTCCACGCATCACCTAATTTAAAAGACGCTTACTTAGTTCTGTATTTAGTATAGGAGAAATATTTGCGGGACAGCGGGATTGAATGTAACGAAATGATTCTTTTATCGAGAAATCTCAAGAAGATATGAACAAGCTTGTATTAATGCTTTAAAGTGCTATGAGAAATTGCGCGGGCAAAGGCAGGTTGAGCTGCCTTCGCTTTGGCTTAGTGCTTTTTCTTAGCTGTGCGACTGTTAAAGTAGAAACCGGCGCCCCAGCCAACCGCCGCCCCAAGGAGTAGGGGCACCAATACATTGCCAAGCAAAGCTCCTAAGCCAAAACCAATCACCGTTCCAGCGGTAATGCATAATGCGTAGGTGCCTTGAGCAGCATTCTTATTTTTCTTAGACATACTTACTACTCCTTTTAATGAACTCGGCGAGCAGAATAGATTACTGCAGTGGACCTGGTCGGAGCAACGGCAATTAGCTCTGCGCTACCAATAGTTTGTGCTACATCGAACCCTTCGATAACACTGCCAATCACCGTATGCTTCCCATCGAGCCAAGGAGCATCAAGTAAGTTAATGAAGAACTCGGGACCATTGGTATTGGGGCCATTATTGGCGAGAGCCACTGTTCCTGCTAGGTTGCTATGGCTAAAACGATTATCAATGTAATCATAACCTTGCAGCTCATAGAGCTGCTGAACAGTCATGGTATTAAGCCTCGCTAGAATAGCATTTTGCTGCGCTAGGACTTGGTCAGCGTTGGTGATATTCATCTCCTGATATAAGGGGATTAGTATCTGGGCGGTAAAATCGTCCAAATCAATAATATTAAGCCGTGAGTTCACCTGACCCGTGGATGAGAGTACCTTGTCGCTAGCGAGCCCAAGTGCTGCTCCATTGATCTCGTCCGGGAGTAAATTGGGTGGTCCACCCACCGGGCTTAATGCAGGGCTACCGGTTTGAATAAGGGTATTGGTAACCGTTTTATGAAAAATCATGCCGTTAAAATAGCGTGGAGTATAAATAGTACCTGTTGTTTCATCCTCTAGTCCAAATTCACCATCTATCAAGGCGAGAAACTGTTTTATATTAATGGGGGCTTCTTCCGCAAAAAGCTCGATATAAAGTGTTCCCTGCGACGTGTTGAATTCAACCAGGGGATTGCTCGGATCTTCCATGGCTGCCACTGCGCTATCTAGGTCGGCACTGGCGCCGTGGCAAAACACCAGTAGGCATAAGCCGATTATCGGTGTAAAGCCGGCTTTAGTAACAGCAAATAGATGCTCTAGGGTTTTAGTCACGTTGATTGCTATTGAAGTAGTTGATGGTCAGCTGGGAGATTCTTTGAAATCCATATAGCTAGTTTGTGGCGCATATTGGGCAAATTCTCATCTTTACTGGCAAGAGGCTGAATCACTTTGTCTTTCACAAGCAGTAAATAAATAGCCCTAATCTTCATATCAATATGATCTGTGGCCTCGAATTGGCCAGCTCCCCGCGCCGTAAAATATCTGCCACCCACCCTGATTGCTTCTTTCAGGAGCTCTGATTCGTTTTTAATTTTTTTCATTAATTAAGGCCTGTTTGAGCAAGGATTCTAAGTGCTTTTGCTTATTATTTGCAATCGGCTCTGGTTCCAGCCCCAGTGGCTCGGTTAGCAATAAGCAGGTCGTCTTCGGTATCTATATCTTGTAGCAATCCAGCATCGTCCATGGCGAGTTGAATAACGGCTTCAGGGTTGCGGTTGATGATTCCTCTGCCGCCTTTGTCACCTTCTAACCGGCTCAAGCTGTCAAAAAACCGATTGCCGAAAACGCAGGGGTTAGCCACAGTGTTATTTACTACTGGAACGATGATCCGATCAATTCTGGCGGCGTTTAACAAGGTTTGATAGCTTGCGGTTGAGATAAAAGGCATATCTGCTAAGCACACCATGACACTGTCCCAATCCGGCAATTTGCTCATTCCGAAAGCTAAAGACGCGCCCATGCCTTTGTCGGCGTCCTCAAAAATACAACAGTCTAGTCCAGTGGCCAGGATTGAAGGCGCTATTTCAATGCGTGTCACCACTATAATGTTGCTGGTTGCTGCTTGAATGTTTTGTAGAGTCTGCTCAATGACAGTGAGGCCGTTGGCTAGTTTGGCGAGCTGCTTTGTTGCTCCAAACCGGCGCCCGAAACCCGCGGCGAGCACGATGACCCCGGGCCGTTGGGATTTTAGAGTCATGAGTATAGGAAAGCATCACTGCCGTAGAGTCCGGCAGCGATGATGATTGCTGGCAATTCAGTGAAGAATCTTACCATTTTTTCGTACAGGGTCGCTGTCTTGCTGCCGAATTTCAACAACAAAGCTCTCCTTTTTCGGGGCTGATGTGGGCGGTTTCGACTCGGCTTTTTCGGCCACTTCGACAGTAGCAGAATTTGAGCATCTCTTAACAGGCTCAGCGTCTGCTTCCGCTTTCTTCAGCTTCACGTTTTGTTCTTCCATCTGTGCGTGAAGTTGTTCGCTCAAATGCTGCCGCAATCGGTTGACTACGCTAGTCATCACTTCAATTGTTTGGCTAAGCTGCTCGAGGGTAATTAACGTACGCTCCGGGTCGTTCTCAAAGTGCTTATTGTCACTCATTGCTAAACTCCTCGTTGCTACTGCTTGGTAATAGTCCGTTTGCCATTAGTCCCAGGATAAAGCGCCTCCTGTTTGGTACTCAATTACCCTCGTTTCGAAAAAGTTCTTTTCTTTACGCAAATCCATGATCTCTGACATCCATGGGAATGGGTTTTTCACGCCTTTAAACTGCTCAGGGAGTTCGATCTGGACCAAGCGGCGATTTGCAATAAATTGCAGATACTCTTCCATCATCGCAGCGTTCATTCCAAGTACACCTCTAGGCATTGTGTCTCTGGCATACTCAATTTCTAACTGAGTCGCCTGCAAGATCATCTGTGTTGCTTCTTCTTGCATTTCTGCGGTCCACAGCTTTGGGTTTTCGAATTTGATCTGATTGATCATATCGATGCCAAAGTTCAAGTGCATAGATTCATCACGCAAAATGTATTGGAACTGTTCGGAAGTACCGGTCATCTTGTTACGGCGACCCATTGATAGAATTTGAGTAAAGCCACAGTAAAAGAAAATACCTTCCAAGCAACAGTAGAAAGCGATAAGGTTTTTAAGTAGCTCCTGATCTTTCTCTATGGTGCCGGTATTGAAGTTAGGATCGCTCAGCGCTTTAGTGTACTTAAGTCCCCATGACGCTTTCTTCGCCACAGAAGGGACTTCATGATACATATTAAAAATCTCACCTTCGTCCATGCCGAGAGACTCAATACAATATTGATAAGCATGGGTATGTATCGCTTCTTCGAATGCTTGTCGCAAAATGTATTGACGGCATTCTGGGTTGGTGATCAAGCGATAAATTGCCAAGACTAAGTTGTTGGCTACTAGAGAATCTGCCGTGGAGAAAAACCCCAGGTTTCTCTTGATAATTAGTCGCTCATCATCAGTTAGTCCATCTTGGCTTTTCCATAGTCCGATATCCGCCGTCATGTTAACTTCTTGAGGCATCCAATGATTAGCGCATCCCGCTTGGTATTTTTGCCACGCCCACTCATATTTAAAAGGTACAAGCTGATTGAGGTCAGCTCGGCAATTAATCATTCTTTTTTCGTCGACAGTAACCCGCGCGGCTGTGCCCTCAAGTTCTTCGATTCCTGCGCTAATGTCTAGCTCAGCAAGATCGCTAATGGCTTGTTCAAGTGCCGAAGCGGAAGCGCTAGCCTCCGCAGCCACAGGTTGGGGCTGAGTGATAGGTTTGGCTTCGGCTTTCGGTTGGGCTTTTACTGGAACAGGCGCTGGCACTGTTCTGGGAGCAGTGGGTCTAACCGGTATTGGGCTTTCTTCTTTGTTGAATTCATCCCATGACAACATTTTTTTGAATCCTCACTCTTAAATTTTTTCGAATAGTGTTGGTTAAATGCTCTGCCAACAAGTGGCAGAGCAATTGGCCTGAGCCTTACTGGCACGCCTCGCAATCGGGATCATCTAAGGAGCAGGCCATAGGTACTGGGGCTGCCTCTCGGGTTACGGCATTCAGCGTAGTGTCAGAGATAGTTGACTTCTCTGTGGTAGTTGCTGCGAGTGCACGTAAGTAGTAGGTTGTTTTAAGGCCCCTTAACCACGCCATGCGGTAGGTAATATCTAATTTCTTGCCACTGGCACCAGCGACATAGAGGTTTAGTGATTGGGCTTGGTCGATCCACTTTTGGCGACGGCTTGCCGCATCAACCAACCAGCGCGGCTCAACTTCAAACGCCGTAGCGTAAATGTCTTTTATACGCTGAGGGATGCGGTCTATCTTCTGCACGCTGCCTTCATAGTATTTGAGGTCGTTAACCATCACTGCATCCCAAAGTCCTAGCTCTTTTAAATCCTTCACAAGATAGGGATTTATAACCGTGAATTCTCCAGACAAATTAGACTTCACGTAGAGGTTTTGATAGGTCGGCTCTATAGATTGAGATACGCCGGTGATATTTGCAATGGTCGCCGTTGGCGCTATGGCTAGGACATTAGAATTACGCATGCCAGTTTTCTTCATGCGAGTTCTGATGCCATCCCAATCCAGGCGGCTGTCGAAATTAACATCAACAAATTCAGCGCCTCGCTCCTTTTGCAATAACGCTAATGAATCAATGGGCAAAATTCCTTGATCCCAAAGGGAGCCATCATAAGACTCATAGCGGCCGCGTTCTTCGGCCAAGTCCATAGATGCGCTGATTGCGTGGTAGCTAACTATTTCCATTGAAAGGTCGGCAAACTCCACCGCTTTGTCAGACGCATAGGCAATACGCTGCTTATATAGCGCGTCTTGGAAACCCATAATACCCATACCAACTGGACGATGCTTTAAGTTGGAAGTTTTTGCTTGTGGTACTGAGTAGTAGTTAATGTCAATAACGTTATCAAGCATCCGTACCGCGGTTTTGATAGTCTTCTTAAGTTTCTCTTGGTTCAATCCATTTTCATCAGTGTGATTGACGAGGTTGATAGACCCAAGGTTGCAAACTGCAATTTCATCCTTGTTTGTATTGAGCGTTATTTCTGTACACAAGTTAGACGAGTGAATAGACCCTACGTGCTGCTGTGGTGAGCGGATGTTGCAAGTATCTTTGAATGTCATCCACGGATGACCAGTTTCGAATAGCATAGAGATCATTTTGCGCCACAGATCGGATGCTTTAACAGTCTTGTAAACCTCTATCTTTCCTTCAGCCGCTAAGCGCTCATACTCAACGTAAGCTTCCTCAAAGGCGCGGCCATGTTTGTCATGCAAGTCGGGGACATTATTTGGTGAAAATAAAGTCCACTTTTCATCGTTAAACACCCGCTTCATGAATAGGTCTGGGATCCAGTTTGCCGTATTCATATCGTGGGCACGGCGACGATCATCGCCCGTATTTTTGCGTAGCTCTAAGAAATCTTGTATGTCTAAGTGCCATGTCTCTAAATAAGAACACACGGCCCCTTTGCGCTTGCCACCCTGATTAACTGCGACAGCTGTGTCGTTTACCACCTTAAGGAAAGGAACAACCCCTTGGGAGCTACCGTTTGTGCCTTTAATGTGAGCCCCCATAGCTCGAACCGGCGTCCAGTCATTGCCTAAGCCTCCAGCCCACTTTGATAGCATGGCGTTGTCTTTGATGGCTGAGTAGATGCCGTGTAAATCATCGGGGACAGTTGTTAAGAAGCAAGATGAAAGCTGTGGTCTTAGCGTGCCTGAATTAAATAGCTGGGGGGTGGAGACCATATAGTCAAAGCTAGAAAGCAAGTTGTAAAACTCGATTGCTCGCTCTTCTTTGTTGTCTTCGTTGCAGGCCAAGCCCATGGCGACGCGCATGTAAAAAACTTGCGGCAATTCAAACCGCACTTTGTTGCTGTGAATAAAATAGCGGTCATAAAGAGTTTGCAGACCAAGATAAGTGAACTGATGGTCTCTGTCAGCTTGAATGGCCTCTCCAAGAACAGTCAGGTCAAATTCGAGCAGGCTAGGGGAGAGCAGTTCCAGTTCTACACCTTTTTCAATATAACACTTTAGCGCAGTACCATAGCGGTAATGCATTTCACTGTGGGTAGCCGCATTGGTGATGCCCAAAAAGCTCAACGCTTCAGCGCGCAAAGTGTCTAGTAACAAACGCGCCGTTACGAATGAATAGTTAGGGTCTTTTTCTACCATCGTGCGTGCAGTCATTACCAATGACTCACGGACGTCTTTCATCTTTACACCTTCGTAGAGATTTTTGAGGGTGTTCTCATAAATTTCATTAGCAGAGACATCTTCTAATCCTTCGCAGGCTTCGGTAATCACTGTCTGCAGGCGCACTGTGTCTAGTGGGCCTTTAGTGCCATCGTCGTTAATAATAAGTACGGCGGGACGATCGGTTAGTGCTTTTTCAACTTTTAGCTCTCTCGCTCTAGAGCGGTCGGCACGGTAGATCACATAGCTACGGGCGATTTTGTGCTCCCCAGAGCGCATTAAAGCCAGCTCAACCTGATCTTGAATATCTTCAATATGAACAGTGCCGCCAGAGGGCATGCGGCGGGCGAAAATCTCGGAAATTTGTTTGGCAAGTTGTGAAACTGACTCATGTATGCGTGAAGAAGCGGCAGCGTTGCCACCTTCCACTGCCAAAAACGCCTTAGTAATGGCGACAGAGATTTTAGACTCATCGTAGCTAACGACTGAGCCATTGCGTTTGATCACTCTTAACTGGCCGGGTGCTGACGGCGTAGTCGGTGCGCGGTTTTCATTGCTGGAAGTCGCGGCTACAGGTGCGGAACCTGTGGTTTGTACATCAGTCTGCATTGTGTGCTCCGAATTTGGTGTGCACTAAATCGAGTATTCGACTCAGTATTTCTAATTGTTTTAGTAAACTTGTTACTGCTATGGCCTTGGGTTTGTGTTTCCAGTTTTTTGCTTCCCCTTAAAACCAATCTTGAGACGCATTTTCTGAAATGGGTATTTAAAGACACTGTTCTTTAAATACTCATCGAGTCTGCTTACCGGTATGTACTGCTTAAGCAGATACCTGACTTAGCTCGACAGTTATAAAGCCATATACTATATATTGTGTTTTTGCGGCTGGACTTTAATAGTTTTTTCAGTTTTTTGAGAGATAATTTCTTTTATCTCATTGCAGACAAAAAACCGAGGGCTCCAAGACCTTGTATATCAAGTGCTTTTCTTATTTTTAGAGGTAAAAAGCCTTCCCTAATCTTTTTACTTAAATCGTTGGTTATCTCTGTAACCAGGCTACTAAGCTCTTGATTTGCGCTTGTTAAATACAACATATAGGTAAGCGTTAAATCACCGGCACAAGATAATGCGGTTGAGGGTATATTGCAAGTGATTTCTCTGTGTGCAATATGTGCACAAATTGTGAATAGATTGTTGTTGTAGAAGGAAAAATTCCGCTCTGAGAAAATTGGTAACAATGGCGATTTCATGGGTATTTTTGAGTGCTTTAAATGCCCCAAAACACTGCTAAATTGAAGGTCAATTTGTCAAAAACGGCAAAACACTATATATGGTGTTTTCAATGTTGGTGTAATTTACGAGTTTTAGCAGCTAAGTAGATGCTCTAACAGCGCTTTTTGCGAATGCATGCGATTGCCGGCTTCATCCCAAACTACAGAATTTGGCTGATCGAGAACCTCCGCACTTACTTCCTCACCCCGATGAGCAGGCAGACAGTGCATAAAAAGTGCATCATTTTGGGCCAATGCCATTAATTCAGCCGTTACCTGAAAGTTAGCGAAGGCAAGCTCCCGTTTGCGCTGTTCTTGTTCCTGTCCCATTGATGCCCAAACGTCTGTTACCACAAGATCAGCACCGGCAACTGCTTGAGCAGGATCACTTAACCAACGCACGCGATCCTGCATTTGATCCAATAGCGACTGCTTTGGTTTGTATTGGGCTGGGGTACAGGCGATAAATTCGAAGTCAAACGCGGCGGCGGCATTGATGTAGGAGTTGCACATATTGTTGCCATCACCAATCCACACGACCCGTTTACCCGCAATGCTGCCGCGATTTTCCTGATAGGTCTGCATGTCAGCAAGTAGCTGGCAGGGATGAAAATCATCACTCAACGCATTAATCACAGGCACTAAGGAGTATTGGGCGAATTCTTCTAGCTTGCTGTGAGCAAAAGTGCGAATGGCGACGCACTCAACCATTCGCGATAGCACTCTCGCGCTGTCCGCGATAGGTTCGCCCCGTCCTAGTTGTGAATCTGCATTAGTCATAAAAATGGCCGCGCCCCCCAACTGATTCATGGCAACCTCGAAAGCGACTCGTGTGCGGGTGGAGGACTTTTCGAAGATGAGGGCGAGAGAGTTTCCTTCGAAGCGCCGAGCTTTTGAGGGATCAGCTTTAAGTTCGATAGCGCGGTTAACAATGGCAGCCAAGTCGGCCTTGGATAGATCAGCTAGAGTGAGAAAATGTTGAATAGCCATGGTGATGTTATTAGGCCTTAGAGACCCACTCCGAATAATGTCATGTAAACTGGTGATAGAAATAAAAAAGGTAGCTTGCGCTACCTGATACTTCGCATTCTAGACCCTCTCGCAAGTTGGGGCAATTGTCTTCTAAGGAGCCTTTAGGTACGCTCAGGGGTTCGTTTCCAGCATTGTGCTAAACCTATGCAACTAGATCCAATTGAGCTTAGTTTATTTGCCAGCAGGGTGACTTCCATTTGTGACGAAATGGGCGTTGTTCTAAGGCGCTCTGCTTTCTCTCCCAACATAAAAGACCGGTTAGACTTCTCCTGTGCATTGTTTGGTCCAGGGGGAGAGCTTTTTGCGCAGGCGGCTCATATCCCAGTGCATCTTGGAAGCATGGCGTTTGCAATGTCCTCAATTGTGGCTGACATCAGTTGGCAAAAAGGCGATGTGCTAGCTGTTAACGACCCCTATCTTGGTGGTACTCACCTCCCGGATGTCACGTTAATTTCACCGGTATTTATCGTTGGCACGGAGCTGCCAATTGGCTTTGTGGCGAATAGAGCCCATCACGCCAACATTGGCTGTGACTCGCCCGGCTCCATGCCGGTTTCCACTTCGCTTATGGAAGAGGGGGTTATCATTGCCCCGACTATCATTCATCGAGGCGGCAGTTTGCAGCCCGCAGCGCGGCAGTTGCCGGGTATCATTGATTCACTTGTCGGAGACTTTGCCGCACAGGCTGGTGCGAATCGAGTTGGAGTCGAACGGCTCGAAGAATTGGTGTTAAGGCTTGGGCGAGATCGTTATGAAGCGGCAATGTGTCAGCTAAATGACTATGCTGATCGCATCACTGAGGCAGTGATAAAAGGTTTAACACCCGGTAAATATAGCTTTGAAGACGTGCTGGATAACGACGGTATTAGCAATAGTCCCATAAAGCTCGCCGTTACCTTAACAATCCATAGCGACAGAGTTGAATTAGATTTTGATGACTGCGCGGATCAAGTTGCCGGCAATCTTAATTGCCCAGAAGCAGTAGTTGCAGCTGCTGCCTACTACTGCTTCAGATGTTTGATGCCTGATGAGGTGCCAGCCTGCTCAGGTTTGTTTAAACGAATAACACTTAAAACCCGTAAGGGCAGTGTGGTTAACGCTATCAGGCCGGCAGCCGTAACAGCCGGTAATGTAGAGACATCTACCCGCCTCGTAGATCTGGTTTTTGGCGCACTGGCTAAGGCAGTACCTCATCTTATTCCTGCCGCAAGTCAAGGCACCATGAATAATATTGCCATGGGCAAAATCGATGCGGCGAGCGGTAAGCGTTGGGATTATTATGAAACCCTTGCCGGAGGAACGGGCGGGGGGCCAACTCAGCCCGGTCTTGACTGTGTCCACAGCCACATGACAAACACCTTAAATACCCCCGTCGAAAGCTTAGAAATGAACTATCCACTGCGTGTTCGGCATTATGGTGTGCGTAAGTATAGTGGTGGGAATGGGCTGCATCGGGGAGGCAACGGCATTATTAGAGAATATGAATTTTTGGAGGCAACCCAATTAAGTCTTCTTACTGAGCGCCGGCTGTTCAAGCCCTGGGGTATAAATGATGGTGAAGACGGCGAAAGTGGTCGGAACATACTCAATGGTCGGGAGATTCCAGGCAAATGTTCCCTCAACGTGAGCGCGGGTGATCGTTTGCAGATTGAAACTCCTGGAGGAGGCGGATGGGGCCGGCGATAACAGAAAAGTGATGGTGGCTGACAAGACATGGGGCAAGCGTGTAGAATTGCCGCCATCTTTTAGTCCAGTTCATTCACCAGTTATTCTTTTCCGCCAACGTAAGTGCGCGGTTAAATAATGTAAACAAGGCGAAATTACATGAGCATCGAAACCACAATTCAGGAACAAATCGATAACAACAGCATTTTACTTTACATGAAAGGTAGTCCCGATCAGCCACAATGTGGATTTTCAGCGCAAGCAACACAGCTTCTCATGGCCTGCGGTAAGCGCTTTGCTTACGTTGATATTTTAAGTAATCCAGATGTGAGAGCTACATTGCCAAGCATTTCTAATTGGCCAACATTTCCCCAGCTTTTTGTCGACGGTGAGTTGGTAGGTGGCTGCGATATTATTACTGAGATGGCTGAAACTGGTGAGTTACAGAAGCTAATCGATGGTGCCGGCGAGGGCGCCGAGGCAGAATAGTTTAGTGCTCGTTATATCCGTGGCCTCTACATGATGAGCGCTGGCGAGCAGCGCTCGCTTATCAACACGTTTTTTTCTGTGCTCTCTTTGTGATCGCACAACTGGCGGCGGTCAGTTGTTCACGGTAATTTTTCTCGGTGCTAGCTATTCAGGCAAAGGCCAGCCGCCCAAACGTTTCCATTTGTTGACGATCTCACAAAACAATTCCGCTGTTTTGTGAGCGTCATAGCGTGCGGAGTGAGCTTCTTTTTCATCAAATTCGATTCCCGCGGCCTGACATGAGCGCGCCAGGACTGTTTGCCCGTAAGCTAAACCACTTAGAGTGGCAGTATCGAAGTTAGAAAACGGGTGAAAAGGATTGCGCTTGAGTCCATGCCTTTCTGTAGCGGCATTGATAAAACCAAGATCGAAATGTGCATTGTGCCCCACCAATATTGCTCGCTTACAACCGTTGCTCTTCATTGCCTCTCGAATTACAGAAAACATGCTTTCCATTACTTCTTTTTCGCCCCGCGCGATGCGCAGAGGGTGTTTTGGGTCGATGCCCGTAAACTTGAGAGCAGCTTCTTCGAGATTGGCGCCCTCAAATGGATGGACCCTGTGGAAGAAAGTTTGCTCAATGGTCAACCATCCGTTTTCATCAATAGCGGGTATTACCGCTGCAATCTCCAAGATAGCATCGGTTTTCGCATTGAAGCCGCCAGTTTCTACATCGACAACCACGGGCAAATAGGTTCGAAACCTGTCACTCATTAATTCAGCGTGTAAGTTAGCTGGCTCCATGGAACTCATAAGCTACCCTTTTGCATTGTCCAATTAATGGTTTCACCTGCTCTAATTGGGACCACCACACTGCCATCGAACTCAAATTGCAATGGCATCTGCCAGGGTGTTTTTGTGAGGGTGATCGAGCTTTGATTGCGAGGTAATCTGTAGAAATCGGCACCGTGAAGGCTGGCAAAACCTTCTAGCTTTTCCAGAGCACCGCATGCGTCAAATATTTCGGCATAAAGCTCGATTGCCGCAGGTGCTGAGTAGATGCCGGCGCAGCCACAGGCGGTTTCTTTTAGGTGCTGCTGATGGGGTGCTGAATCAGTGCCCAGAAAAAATCTGCGGTCGCCGCTTGTGGCCGCTTGGAGTAAGGCTTGTTGATGGGTATTGCGCTTAAGGATCGGTAGGCAGTAAAAGTGAGGTCTGACGCTACCGGCTAATAAATGATTTCGATTGTAGAGCAAATGATGGACAGTGATAGTGGCAGCGACGTTGTTTTTAGAGCTGCTAACAAAGTCGACGGCGTCTTTAGTCGTAATATGTTCTAGCACCAAGCGCAGCTTTGGGTAGCGCTCGGTCAATGGCAGTAGAACTGTGTCGATAAAGCGTTGTTCTCGATCAAAGATATCGATGTGGCTGTCGGTGACTTCACCATGCAGCAGCAGGGGCATGTCCGCTTCGATCATTGCCTCTAAGGCCGGATACACTTTGTCAATTGCAGTAACCCCGTTTTCCGAATTCGTAGTCGCACCGGCAGGATAGTATTTAACAGCTATAATTGACCCTGTGGCAGCCGCTTTTGCTATCTCGTCTGGCTTTAGTTCATCGGTTAGGTAGAGCGTCATTAGCGGCTCAAAAGCATCGCCTGACGGTACATGTTGCATGATGCGTTCACGGTAAGCCAACGCCGCTTTTGTAGTTGTGACCGGCGGTTTTAAGTTGGGCATTACAACGGCTCTGCCAAACTGTTTGGACGAATGGGGTACGGTAGTCGCTAATGCGACACCGTCCCTTAAATGCAAATGCCAGTCGTCAGGCGTTTTTAGGTTTATACTTTGTAGAGTCATAGTGAGTTCAATTGTTGGCAGAGCCGGTATTGTAACGGAATTAAGTTCCTATCTGTATTAACAATTAGCTCTAACACGCAAAGGCAGCTGCCTTGATTTGTATTGCTAGCCAAGGATGGTGGGTTTCATGAAGATTAACAAGCGCTCGTCGCACAATCGTGTATTGATGCTATTGGCAGCGGTGCTCGCTCCCACAGTGGCAGCGGAAAATGGTCTAGGGCCTGATGTCTACCAAGCTCCCATGCATGATGCTTCTTGGCAAGCGACGTCCTCGGTGTTTGAGTGCCAAATTACTCAAGCTATTCCACTGTTTGGGAATGCTCGCTTTTCCCATCGAGCTGGCGAAAATTTGCACTTTAGCCTAGCGGCCCGCAGCGAGACATTAAGTGAATCCCAGGTGCAGCTGCGTTCCCTACCACCACCCTGGAAGATGTCGAGCAATGAGCGCCATTTTGGCTACATTCCGGTAGCTAACAGCAGATTAGTGAGAATAGAAACAGACGGCGCAAAAGAGTTAATGTCAGAAATGTTGTCGGGAATGGTACCTGCTTTCTCAGGTTATTCGGCGTTTAACCCGGAGAAGCCTGTAGAGGTGCTACTGTCACCACTTCGATTTAAAGCTGCGCTTGTCGAGTATCAACAATGTGCAACCACGTTACTTCCGGTAAATTTTGATCAAATAGAGCGTTCTACACTGTTCTGGCCCACAGGCCAACGTAGTCTCAATCAAGCCGCTAAGAGGCTTCTCGATAACATTGTGCTCTATGTGAATGCAGATCCATCCGTGATTGGATTTGAAGTAGATAGCTTTACGGATACCGTCGGTGAGCGGCGTCAAAATCTGTTGATTTCGGAGGAGCGAGCCTTCTTGGTCACTAATTACTTTATTGCAAAGGGCATTGATCCGGAGCGAATTGCCACTAGAGCCCATGGCGAGCGAGAAGAGTATCTTATAGTGAATCCAGAAAAAAACGCTGCCGACAGAGATCGTAACCGCCGAGTTAATATTGTTCTTCTCAGGCGTGATGCTCAGTCGAGCATGCCTTAACTGTTTCTGCTCATCTTCCTCGATTGAACTTTTAATCTTCTGTCGCCTTGGTGTTAGAATGCATCCCCTGCGTTTAGGCTTTAATTTGCACAAGCGCAGCTTCTGGGCCACTAAGGTGCCAAAGAGAGCTAACAGCAAATACTAAAAAAGCATCATAGGTTGGGGAAAACAATGTCTGGATTTAACAAAGTAGTATTAGCGTATTCGGGTGGTCTAGATACTTCGGTGATTGCGAAGTGGTTGCAGCAAACCTACGATTGCGAGGTGGTTACATTTACCGCTGACTTGGGGCAGGGTAGTGAAGTAGAGCCGGCTCGAGCGAAAGCTGTTGCCATGGGGATCAAGGAGATCTTTATTGAAGATTTGCGTGAAGAATTTGTGCGTGACTTTGTGTTTCCTATGTTTAGAGCGAATGCGCTATACGAAGGCGAGTACCTTTTGGGTACGTCTATTGCGAGACCGCTGATTGCCAAGAGGCTCGTGGAAATTGCCGCTGAAACTAAGGCCGATGCGATTTCCCACGGTGCGACCGGTAAAGGTAATGACCAGGTGAGGTTTGAACTGGGCGCATACGCCCTGAGTCCAGGGATTAAAGTCATTGCGCCGTGGCGAGAATGGGATCTAAATTCACGGGATAAACTCCTTGCCTATTGTGATAAACACGGCATTGCTGTAGAGAAAAAACTTGGTACAAAATCGCCGTATTCCATGGATGCGAATTTATTGCACATTTCCTATGAAGGGGATGTGCTAGAAGACCCGTCTGCCGAGCCTCATGAGGATATGTGGTTGTGGAGTGTCTCTCCCGAAGCGGCGCCAGAAGAACCTACTTACATAGAACTGGGTTATGAGAAGGGTGACATTGTCTCCATTGATGGGGTGAAACTTTCTCCTGCAGAAATCCTGTCTAAATTAAACGCCATAGGCGGTGCCAACGGCATTGGTCGGGCAGATATAGTAGAAAACAGATATGTGGGAATGAAGTCTAGGGGGTGCTACGAAACTCCGGGCGGCACAATTATGTTGAAAGCCCATCGCGCCATCGAATCCATTACCTTAGACCGAGAACTGGCTCACCTTAAAGATGAGTTAATGCCAAAGTACGCGTCGTTGATTTATAACGGATATTGGTGGGCCCCAGAGCGAATTGCGCTGCAAGCGCTGATCGATGAGTCGCAGCGATTCGTTAATGGAAGTGTCCGTTTGAAACTGTATAAGGGCAACGTCATTGTTGTGGGCAGAGAATCTGCGGACAGCTTATTTGACGGCTCTATCGCTACGTTCGAAGACGATGCCGGTGCATACAATCAAGCCGATGCGGCTGGCTTTATCAAACTCAATGCCCTTAGGCTGCGCATCGCCGCCATGAAAGGCCGCCGTTAGATTGGTTGAAATTACAGGGCTTTGGTGAGAATGATGACTATACTAAAAGTAATAGTTAACACTCTCACTTTGGTCCTTGTATGTCTTCAGATCAACCTCGAATTCTCTTAGTCGACGACAACGAACGAAACCTAGTCTTGCTCATGGACATGCTGCAAGGCGTGGATGCAATTCCCATGATAGCTGAGTCAGGAAGTGAAGCTCTCGAGTTTGCCTCACGCTATGAATTTGCGCTGATACTGTTAGATCCTCAGATGCCCGGCATGAATGGTTTTCAAGTGCTTAATCAGCTCGCGGCTAAGAACGCGACAGCACAGACACCGGTTATTTTTATGGCACCCAACTTATCCCTGTCAGAGTCCCAGGCACACAGTGCGACTCTCGCGCCTATCGACTACTTAAGCAAGCCAATTAATCGTTCTATTATGATTGAAAAGGTAAATAAATACCTAGATTTGTTTAATCGATATCAATTCCTAACGCGATACTACAGTGACAAAATTCGTACAAAATCCTCTTCTCCTGAGGGGATGTTGGCTTTAAATCAAGAAGGGCAATTGGTTTATGCCAATCCCAGCGCGGTTGGCATGCTACGAACTACTCTGCCTGCTTTGCTCGGCGTTTACTTTGAAACCTTGTTAGAGCGCAAAACTCATGATGTCGCGTCTGCGTGGCAAGACAGCGTGCTATATCAGGCCTGCAGCGAAAACAAGACAACAAAAGTGGAACACACCTTGTTCTGGTGCGGGGATGGTCACAAGTTAATCGTTACTTTTGTTGCCTATCCTCTTTCACAAGGTGCCAAAAGTATTTCTAAGGTTGATACTCTTATCGTTTTTCGGGAGCTACAGGATCAAAAATATGCAGATGAAAGACTGTCGTCTTTAGTCAGGTACGATTCTCTAACTCGGCTAACCAATCGAGAAAGTTTTGAAGAGATGGCGCAGGTCGCGGTGGAGTCAAATAAAGCAGGTGAGTCTATTGCCATTCTATTGTGGAATTTGGACCACTTTGACTATATAAATGAAAGTCTTGGTCAAGAAATGGGTGACCAATTACTGAAAGCGATCGCGCAGCGGCTTAGCAATTGTCTACCGTCTAAAGCATCGCTTGCGCGTATAGGCGGCGATGAGTTTGCAATGTTACTGCCTGCTTTGGCAAATACCCAGGTAGCGCTTACTACTGCCCATGCCTTAATTACCGTGTTTAAAGGCTCTTTTTTGGTTGGGGGCAATGAGATTTACGTGAGTGCTAGCGCAGGTATTGCGACGTTTCCGGAGGCAGGTAGCCACGTAGATGTGTTAATGAGAAATGCTGATCGTGCACTCAAGACCGCAAAGTCTTCTGGTCGAGGGCGGGTTGAAATTTATAACAATGGCATGGCCTTGGCTAATGTCGCCAATTTCACGTTGGCAACAGCGCTTCATCAAGTCATAGCCAAAAACGAATTGTTTTTACAATACAAACCCATAATAAATCTTGCTACAACACGGTTATGCGGGGTCGAGGCAGGGTTGTATTGGCGTCATTGTGAACTAGGTAAGCTCAATGTTGAAGAGTTTCAAACTGTCGCCGAAGAAGCTGGCTTAATGCCGGCAATAGGCGAATGGATGCTTAAGAATGCGTGCGAGAGCTGGCAAAGTTGGGGCGTGAGAGAAGCAGGTCATCGGCTTAGGTTAAAACTTTCGCTAGTACATTTGCTCTATCGTGGATTTAACTCATCGCTAGACAAAATATTGTTGCAATCGAATATGAAGCCAGAGCAACTGGAGTTCGAAATTTCTGAAGCAAACCTTAACCGAGATAATCTTGCTGCGTTTATCACTTTATTTAAATCCCTTAACGCTCGCGGTATTCGTATTATTCTCGATGATTTTGGTTCTAACTATCTGACTTTAGCGACGCTTAACGATGTTGAATTTCATGGTGTCAAGCTAGGTGGCAATTTTCTTCGCTCGACATTAGCAACTCCTCGCTGTGAAGTCGTTCTAAAGAGCGTTATCGATATTGCACATCAGTACGGAGCAGAGGTTACCGCAGCAGAAGTCATTAGAGGCGATCAGATAGCATTGCTGCGAAAATTGGGTTGTGATACCGGATCTCTGTTCGACCATGAGTTTCTCAGCGAAGATGTTCCAGCCAAACTCTTCTTGGCAGGGCTTTAGAACATTTCAATCGTAAGTTTTCTTTTTATACTCACAAAGGTCCTCTATGATGCAAGAACCACAGCGTGGTTTGCGTGCAATGCACACGTAGCGGCCATGGAGAATAAGCCAATGGTGAGCGTCCATGAGAAACTCGGTTGGCACCAGTCGAATCAATCGCTTTTCAACTTCGACCACGTTTTTGCCTGGCGCGATGCCGGTTCGGTTAGAGATCCGAAAAATATGGGTATCTACAGCCATGGCAATCTGTCGAAAGGCGGTGTTTAACACTACGTTTGCCGTTTTTCTACCAACGCCCGGCAATGCTTCTAATGCCTCTCTCGTTTGAGGAACTTCAGAATTGTATTGTTCTAGCAAGATTTTGCAGGTTTTAATAACGTTGACGGCTTTAGTGTTAAAAAGGCCAATGGTTTTAATGAATGGCTTGAGGCCATCGATTCCAAGTTTAACAATGGCCTCTGGCGTGTTTGCTACTGGAAAGAGCTTTTCGGTCGCCTTATTGACACTTACATCTGTCGCTTGAGCCGAAAGCATTACGGCGATGAGCAATTCGAAGCTAGTAGAATATTTCAATTCGGTTTGCGGATTGGGGTTTTCCTGTCGTAATCGTCTGAATATCTCTGTTCGTTTTGCTTTGTTCATAGCTTGCCGGTTACTCGCGCTCTGACCACTGGCTTTACAGGCTGTGTCTGCTGTGACGATGGGAATTTTTGCTTAAGCCACTGAGTCAAAGCGATCATTAAGCCTAAAAGAATAAACGCACCCGGCTGAGTCAGCGCAAAGCCAAAAAATTGCTTGTCGCGGGAGTAAAGCGCAATATCAACAGGGTCTGAGGCATTGGCGGTGATAAGGTAGAGGTCTCTAAACACGGTGCCATAGGCCAAAAGTTCGCGCAGTGCTGAGAATAGCGTTATGGCGATTGTTAGTCCGACTATCACTTTGCCGGTGCTGCGTAAAATCTCGTAGTGGGAAAGACGCTTGTCTGATTGAAATAGATGTTCCAAAAACAGAATAATGGCAAGGTTGCAGCTTATTAATGGCACGTAAATACCTAATTCTTGATGCAGAGGGTAGACCACAAGCTGCAAAACAGTATCTAGCAATGTGGTAAGACTTGCCGTAACAAAAAGTATCCAAATAAAGCGTAGCGAAGATCTAATATGTTTTTGTATGCTGAGGGTAATCAATGTTGCTAGCAGTAACACCAGAGATGAACAAAGCGCCAATGCAATGCCTTTAATTGCGGTTTGGCTTATGGCAAGAATTGGGCTTAGGCTGAGTAGCTGCGCTAATACAACATTGTTTCGCCAAATATCGCCAATATGTTTAGGCAAGCTATTCATTTGAAATTTTCTCGCAAGACTAGTCTCAATCGGGAGAGAATTGTTGGAGAACCATAAACTGTGGGTCTAAACAAGCTGTCAAATAGAGGTGCCCAAAAATTAGCAAATATAATGGCAATGGCAACCCCATCTAGATAGCTCCCCCATACTCTGATGAGATAAATGCAAAGCCCTATCAGAACCCCATAGGCTATTCGACCACCATTGCTTGTGGCTGCGCTAACTGGGTCGGTGGCTATAAAGAATGCTCCCAAGATCGTTGCGCCTCCAAAAAGATGCAAATACGGCGTACCTTGAACCGACGCGCTTCCGCTGGAATAGAACACTAAGGACAGTAAGCCGAGTGTGGCCAGGATGGCAGCGGGGATATGCCAGCGTATTACTCTAAGTAGTAATAGAGCTATTCCGCCAAGAAGATAGGCTATGCTTACTAACTCCCAGCCTGTGCCAGAACCTCGATGCAGCAAGTTTTCGTTTTCCGCTAGCGTCGCTGCTATTGCATTGGGTGCTGAAAGCTTGTATTCAACCAACGGGGTAGCCATTGTCATGCCGTCGATCAACGCTGAGTTGTCTGATCCCATGATGCCCGCTAGGGAAAATACTGCGGCAACACTTTGACTAAAGCCATCGAAACTCAGAGGGGAAATAGGTTCTCCGTTGATGAAGTGAATGTTGGGCACATTCCATGAGGTCATGATTAGCGGATAGCTGATTAAGAGAAACAAATAGCCGGACATAGCAGGATTGAATACGTTTTGACCAAGGCCGCCAAAAGCGTGCTTGACCAATATTATGGCAAAACCCATCCCCAAAAATATAATCCACCAAGGCACTCCAATGGGTATGCTTACAGCAAATAATGTGGCCGTCACCAAGGCAGAGTAATCGCTAATGCATTCACTGATTTTTTTGCCTCTAAGTTTCGCGCTGAGGGATTCAAACGCAAGAGCTGCAATCACGGACAGGATGATATTTAGTATTACCCCGATGCCGAAAAACCAAAGAGATACAGCAATACCTGGGCAGAGGCAGAGTAGGACCTTCGCCATTAAATTCGGTGTAGAACGGCTCGAGAAAATCAATGGCATTGACTGAGTTAATTGCGCAGACACTGGCTATTCGGACCTTTTAGGTGTTGTGTATTTGGCTTTCTTATTTTTCACTCGAGCTACCGCCGCTGCGATCTCAGATTGAGCAGTCTCTCGACTCATCGGCGTGAATTTGATTTTGCTAGGTTTAGTAGTGTCTTTCAGGGCGCGTTTATTCAGCGCCGCATCTTTCTCTGTTTTTATTCGAATTTGGTGAGATTGAAATCGTTTTTGCCATGCTTCACTTTGCTGCTGCTTGCGGTTTTCGTCTGCTAGGGCGTGTTTCCCGGCTTTAAAATAATCGACCAGTGGTATCTTACTGGGGCATACATAGGAGCAAGCGCCACATTCTATGCAGGCATCTAGTTGATAGGTTTTGAGCTGGATAGCATTTTGACTACGCGCAGAGCTATAGAGTTGTTGCGGCAAAAGTTTTACCGGGCAGGCATCGGCACAGTCGCCACAGCGGATACAGGGCATTTCCGCTGCAGGCTCAGCAAAAGATAGAGTGTCGGCAGCGATAGCGCAGTTAGTAGCGCGGCTTATGTAAGCGTCGCCACTGCTATAGGATTCCCCCATCAAGGGGCCGCCAATTACAGTTTTTGTAATTTTAGTTTCGTCCAAGCCGCAGAGTTTTTGCAGAAACGAAACAGGTGTCCCATACAGTGCTTCAAAGTTTTTTGGTGTTCGCAGGGGGCCGCCAACCAAGGTAGTAATGCGGCTTATATTGGGCTGGCCAATAGTAAATGCTTGATAAGCTGAAAAGGCTGTGCCAACGTTTTGTACTACAACGCCAATTGCGATGGGCTCACTTCCTAAAGGTACTTGCCGTGCGGTGAGAGATTGAATTAGTTGCTTCTCACTGCCAGCTGGGTATTTGGTTTTTACCAGTGCGAGACCAATATCTTCATCAGTGAGGGCGCTGCGTATAGCGTTGATTGCTTGTTTTTTGTGATCCTCAACAGCCAAAATACAGCGTTTAGCTGAACAGGCTTGTTTTAATAGCTTGGCCCCAGCCACAACTGCTGTCGCTCGCTCGCGCATAAGGGCTTCATCACAACTTATGTAGGGTTCGCATTCTGCGCCGTTAATGATGAGCAGATCGACTCCTGCCTCTTTGGCCTTTCGTAGCTTGACCGACGCTGGGAAGCCGGCACCGCCAAGGCCGCCAATGGCGAATTCGTGAAGTGCCGTTAGTATCTCTTCGCTACTGGCACTAGTAATGTTCTGTAGCGGGCGGGCAGCGCACTCTCGATCGCTCCCGTCGGTCGCAAGTAAAATACAGGGTGAAACCACACCTGTTTCACCCATTACAGGCATCGGTGTAATTGCTTCAATTCGACCCGCACAAGGTGCATATAAAGGCATATCAAAACTGGAGTTTGGTTCTGCTAAGAGTTGATATTTGGAAACACTATCGCCAATCGATACTACGGGTTTGAGGGGCTTATAACTGCGCTGCTTGAGGTTGAGAACCAGAAGCTCCGGCAGAGGCATGGGCATAATTTTGGATCGGAGAGAGGACGATTTTCTGCGTCGAGGCTTTATACCGCCCGGTGTTGAATAGGCCTTATAGTCGCCTTGATGGCTAAGCAGCTTAGAAAACCAATTCATTGAATGCGCTCGAGGCTTGCGAGTGGGTTTAGGATTTTGGTTGGCAAAGACCACTGCCTAGCATTGTGGTTTTGAACGGGAATCATGTCTATGCAATCTACTGGGCAGGGTTCGACACAGAGGTCGCATCCAGTGCATTGATCGATAATAACGGTATGCATGAGTTTTGCGGCGCCGACAATTGCATCAACTGGGCAAGCTTTGATGCACTTTGTGCAACCGATGCATTCATCCTCACGAATTATTGCCACACTAAACGGGGTAATTTTGCCATTGGCTGGGTTTAGTGGTTCAGGCTGCTCGTTCAATAAATTGGCTAGTTTAATGATTGTTTCGTTGCCACCGGGTGGACATCTGTTAATTGCTTCGCCTTGAGTGATGGCACGAGCATAAGGACGACAACCTTCAAAGCCGCACTGTCCGCATTGGGTTTGCGGCAAGAGATTATTAATCAAATCGATTACGGAGCGCTGTGCGATATGTTGTTTTTTTGCGACATGGTGTAGATAAATGACCAGCACAGTCATAAAGCTAAGACATAGCCCCCCTAGAGCTATTAGTGTTATTGGCTGATCTGATATGGCTACATTCATCAAACTAGTCCCGCGAAGCCAATAAATCCCATAGCAGCGATTCCTGCACTCAAAACTAAAGCTGGCGGTCCGCGAAACGCGGCGGGGATATCGGATGTACTAAGTCTGAGGGCCATTGCTGCAAACCCCACCAGAGCAAGTCCGAACCCGATTGCACCACCGATGCTGGTTGCCAAAATGTTCAAAAATGTAAGATTTTCACTGGCATTGTTTAACGCTAGACCGGCAATTGCACTGTTACCTCCAGCTAAAGGAAATAGTAGGCTATGGCGTCGATAGCTCAATGGATAAAGTTGTTTTACCCATGTGGCGAGCACAGTGCTAATGGCAGCGCTAACTACTAGAAATACGATTACATTGAATACGCTTAACCCGATGGGGCTTAAGATGTAAGTCGTAACAAAACCGCCAATTAAGGTCGAAAGAAAAAACACCACTGCGGTGAAAAGCGCGAGTTCGACAGCTGGCCCTAACTGGTTGCTCCCTTTGAAAAGCCAAGAGACACCGAGCAGCTGAACAAACACTACGTTGTTGACCAGTGCAGCTAGCACAATCAAACTTATAAATTCGGGCATAGGCACTTTGCTATTATAGTCGTGTTAAATGGGCAGCCTGGAGAACCGATTCAGTTGAGAAAGAATCATCGACGGCTCGCTGATTAGGCTACGTCCTAACTGGCACATCTATTCAGGAAATAACCCAGGCGAATAAGCCGAGGGAATCCGATATTGATTCAAGATGGCTGCTTCGGACGCTGCGGCATCGGCATGATTGATCACCATTTGGTAGCCGTTTGAGTTTTCTAACACAAGGTTTTCGGATGAGTCACTTCGAACCAGTTGGGCGAAATGGGCAAAATCAATCACTTGTTCACCATTTACACGATCCACGATCCAGTTTCGCCAATCGTGATACCCAAGATTTACATCGGCTGCTAGAACTTGCAGTGCAACAACCAGCTCTCTCCTTGCAGGTGAGCTCCATTCATTGCGGGCTTGCAACAAACTAACGGGAGCCGTTCGTCCCCAGTCGTTCCCCCAGCGTTTGATAAGGTTCATATTTAGCGGCGCAAACAAGACGCCGCCATAAATATAGTACTCGGGAATTTTGTCGAACTCTTCGCCAGCAACCAAGCTGTAGCTCTTGAGGCCCTTACCGGCCAAAACTTTTTCTGTTCTGACCACGCCATTCCTAGAATAGGTAATATTGATCATCTCGCCGATATGATGAAGGTCGATAGCATGTTTATAATCCGTCAAAATGTCGTCAGAAAGTTTGATACTACCGTCATCTGCGATCTCATAATCATCTATTTTTAGTATGACGTCATTTTCTTGCAGCAGTTCAACTGCGGGGGATGAATCAAACACTTTGATGACCAATACACCATTTTGATCTTGCTTAAGTCCATAAGCTGCTTTTGCGGCGGGGCTGTCCAAGGTTTGTGTACGAAA
>CAYGRT010000002.1:130788-148314 GCA_964352355.1 uncultured Pseudohongiella sp.
TCTTGCAAGGGCTGAGGTAAGTCGCCGATGGGCAGGGCTTTTAGATCAACAAAAAAACTGGGATCGTCCACAGTGATAAGGGCGAGATCGGCGTCATGGGAGACAAATGAGACCCGAGCCTGATAACGTTTTGGGTCATTGTGTTTTTGCGCTTGAACATAGCTGGCATCTGCCACCACGTGCGCATTGGTTAGAATCTGATTGCCAGAAATAACGGTGCCAGAACCGCTACTTTGCCGAGGCGTTAATAAACGCCATGGTGTAAAGTAATCGGGTGATGCCTGAGTTGTATAAATTTTTATGACGGAATCTTCGATAGCTTGTATTGCCGAGTTTTGAGCAAGGCTTGAATGAGAACTTAAGTAGAACACAACGCTTAAGACTAGCTGTAGGGTGAGATTTCTGGACAAGCATGCTGCGTGAAATTTAGGCATAGAAATTCGCTCGCAAAGAGTCAATTGTTAACTAAAGAAGTTTCATTAGGGGGCAGCATAGTATGAATGACTGCCCCTGACAAAACATCGCCAAACTAGGTAATGCGCATACCTGGCTGTGCTCCGGAGTGTGGTTCCAGTAGCCAAATATCGCTGCCGCCAGGGCCTGCCGCTAATACCATGCCCTCGGATAGACCAAACTTCATTTTTCGCGGCGCTAAGTTAGCCACGACAACAGTGAGCATCCCCACAAGTTTCTCAGGTTCATACGCGGATTTGATGCCAGAGAACACGTTGCGCCGAATGGGGTTGCCGTCACTATCAAGGCCTAAGTCTAATGTTAACTGTAAAAGTTTATCCGCGCCTTCGACATGGTTGGCCGCTGCTATTCTAGCCACCCGCAGATCGACCTTAGCGAAATCTGCAAACTCAATTTCTGCTTCGAAGGGTGAAGCTTTTTCATCGTCCTGTTTTTTGGGGGCGTCAGACTTGGACTTGGTAGCTTGCGTTGCTTCATACTCTGCTTGCGTCTCGGAAATCATAGCTTCGATATTGCTCGATTCTACTCGCGTCATTAGCTGCTTAAATTTGTTTATCTTGTGTCCCGTAAGCAAGTGCTGTGAGTCGTTCCAAAGTAACGGCTCAACGGCAAGGAACGACTCAGCGGCACTTGCCATGGCGGGCAACACTGGCTTCAAATAAATCATCAGCAGACGGAAGCTGTTAATTCCAGTGCTGCAAATTTGCTGTAGCTGCTGCGACTGTGGTTCGGCTTTTGCGATTACCCAGGGTTGCGCCTCGTTGATGAATTGGTTGGCTTTGTCGGCCAACGCCATAATTAAGCGGATTGCTTTGCCGTAGTCGCGATTTTCGAAGTGACTGCGAATTTCATCCGCTGCGCGTTGCATCTCTGCCAATAATTCAGGGTTGGCAGGAGAGTCAGCGAGCTGCCCATCGAAACCTTTAGTGATAAATCCACAGCAGCGGCTGGCGATATTGACGACTTTACCAACCACATCAGAGTTTACCCGCAGCGCGAAATCCTCGAGATTGAGATCTAAATCGTCAATGCCCGACGATAGTTTTGCTGCCAGATAGTATCGCAAATACTCGGGGTTTAAATGCTTTAGGTAAGTGCTAGCATTGACAAACGTCCCCCTCGATTTTGACATTTTGGTGCCATCGACAGTTAAGAAACCATGAGCAAAAACAGCTGTAGGTGTTCGATAACCGGCACTGGTGAGGATTGCTGGCCAAAATAGTGTGTGAAAATTGATTATGTCTTTGCCAATAAAGTGGTACAACTCCGCCGTGCTGTCTGCTGCCCAATAATCGTCAAACTTGTAATCAGTACGAGCGCAAAAGTTTTCAAAACTGGCCATATAGCCAATCGGCGCATCCAGCCAAACGTAAAAGTACTTGTCCTCAGTGTCTGGGATTTTAAAGCCAAAGTAAGGGGAGTCTCGGCTTATATCCCATTCATGCAGCTCTTGGTCCAACCATTCACTTAATTTGTTTGCCACTGAATCTTGCAGCGTGCCGCTGCGTGTCCATGCTTTAAGCATGTCCTTAAATAGGGATAATTTAAAAAAGTAGTGTTCGGATTCCTTTTCGACCGGCGTCGCACCAGAAATAGTAGAGCGCGGATTAATGAGTTCGGCGGGGTTGTAGGTAGAGCCGCAACTCTCGCAGTTGTCACCGTATTGATTGGCAGTTTTGCATTTAGGACAAGTGCCAACAATGTATCTATCGGCGAGGAACAATTGCTTCTCAGGGTCAAACAGCTGCTTTATCGTGCGTCTTGCGATGTGGCCATTTGCCACGAGAGCTCGGTAAATAGATTCCGATCGAAGTCGATTCTCTTCTGAATGGGTAGAATAAAAATTATCAAAGCGAATATGAAACCCTGCGAAATCTGCTTGATGGGCCGCATTTACTTCATCAATTAGTTGCTGCGGCGTTATGCCGCGAGTTTCTGCACTGAGCATTATAGCCGTGCCATGTGCGTCGTCTGCACACACATAGACGCAATCATTACCTAGCATTTTGTGCAAGCGAACCCAAATGTCAGTTTGTATTACTTCCATCATATGACCAAGGTGGATACCACCGTTGGCATAGGGTAGGGCGCTGGTTACTAGAATTTTACGATTGCTCACGTTGTTTTCCTTTACGGGGCTTGCAGTGTACCTGCTCTGTACTTAGGGTATTGAGCGCTGGCTTAAGCGTGCTACTGGCCAATAGCCGGGTAGTGGTAGCAAGTTTAAATCTCCACCATTTCGAAATCTTCTTTGCTGACGCCACAATCTGGGCACATCCAGTCTTCAGGTATGTCTTCCCAACGTGTCCCAGGCGCAATTCCTTCTTCAGGCAAACCTAGTTCTTCATCATAAATAAAACTACAGACTAAACATTGCCACTTCTTCAAAAGTCTCTCCTTGTTTCAATAGTGGTTAACCGACAGAATCATTTTGACCAAACAAATAACGCCTACCCATACGCACTTGGATGAGAAGGTGGTTTGCTATTTGGCTTACGACTAAAAAGGGCGAATCGACCTGTCATTGCAGGGCCAGAATGGTACTGCATTTGAATGGGTTTTTCAGTAGCTTTTTGATGTCGATTGGGGCAGTTCGGGGGGAAATAAGGGGTGAATCACTGCTGATTTGGCTTTATCATTCGGCATCTTTGGCCAGCCTTAATGTTAAGTGCAACTTGGAAATACGATTATGAGTATCAAGTCAGACCGTTGGATTCGTGAAAAGGCAACTAAAGAGGGCATGATTGACCCTTTTGAACCGCAACAAGTGAGGTATCTTAACGAGCAGAAGGTCATTTCCTATGGCACTTCGAGCTATGGGTACGATGTACGCTGTGCCACAGAATTTAAAATATTCACCAATGTTCACACCACATCTGTCGTTGATCCTAAAAACTTCGATGAAACTAGCTTTGTTGCTATTGATGAGCCTTACTGCATTATCCCGCCAAACTCATTTGCATTGGCAAGGACCATTGAGTATTTCCGCATTCCTAAAGACGTGTTGACCGTCTGTCTTGGTAAATCCACCTACGCACGCTGCGGCATCATTGTTAATGTTACGCCCCTAGAGCCGGAGTGGGAGGGCCATGTCACCCTAGAGTTCTCCAATACCACCCCATTGCCGGCGAAAATATACGCCAATGAAGGCGTTGCCCAAATGCTGTTTTATCAATCCGATGAGCAGTGTGAAACTACCTATAAACAACGAGGCGGCAAATACATGGGCCAAACCGGTGTTACCCCTCCTAAGGCATAGAACAAACTCATCTAAGCCGAGGGTTGCTAATAGCCATTCAGGTATTTTACCGTCAACAAAGGGCGGTTGAAGGGTCAAGTTTTAAGTCAAAATATTGACCTCTCATAATGTCGGCATTGTAAGCTACTGAATAATAAAGGCTTTAAGTTTTGGCACGGAGTTTGCTAAATTCAATACGTGGCAGTTCTTTGCCGGTCAGGAAATTAACTGCCGCGAGCACTGCCCAAACAGGGTCTCAGGAAGAGACTTCATTGAATTTAGAAGCAGGAAGCTTAGCTAATGAGTATCGAACTTTCAGTCCGTAGCGCCGAACTACGGGAGCCGAAACCCGCCTTTCGTCCTTATCCAGTTTCAGCACTTTGCACTTACCCAATACCTGTTAAACCTCGCTCAAAATCAGGTTTATTGGCAGGTTTGGCCCATGGCAACGAATTTCCGCTTATTCCCCAAGCACCCAATCAAGCGAGCGAAGACTCAGTCTTGGCAGCACCACTCGCTGGCGAGTTGACCGTGGCAGGCCTGCTTGCAGTGCTACCAACCGGGGTGATTATTTTAGATAAGCAAGGACGAGTTAAGCTGACCAATCCTGCGGCGGAAAGGTTGTTGGGATCTGGGCTACTTGATCAGTATTGGCGGGATATTATCGCCGCGAATTTCGATCCACGTGAGGATGATGGTCACGAAGTTTCTTTGATCAGTGGCAAACGAGTAAGTTTAATGACTCGCTCTCTTGCCGAAGGTGAAGGTCAATTAATCGTGCTAAATGACCTAAGCGAAACCCGGGAACTGCAAAATCAATTGAATCGCCATCAGCGATTGTCTGCTATGGGTCAAATGATGTCTTCGTTGGCTCACCAAATCAGAACACCTCTAGCGGCAGCCTTACTCCACGCAGATAACCTAGCCGGACTTGATCGGAACTCCCTTCAGGTTAACAAAAGCGCATCCAAAATAATTTCTAGACTGCACAATATTGAGAGGCAGATTCGCGACATGTTGGTTTTTGCCAAAGGAGGCTGCACGCCAACGATGGATTTAAAACTGGAAACCTTAGTTGTCAAACTTAAAGAAGCCGCCGCCGATCTTGAGTCTAGCTATGCAAGAAACATCTCTTGGCAATGGGTTGGTGAAGCTGAAATCATAAATTGCAATCCCGACGCGCTCCAAGGTGCCTTTCTCAATTTATTGGAAAATGCCATGCAAGCCAGCGATCGGAATGAACCAATCAACGTCGAAATTCGCCTAGCCGCCACCGCTAGTGGACAGAATAATCGAGTACTCATTCGTGTAATTAATACCGGTGCAGACATTGATGCGGCTACTCTCAAAAAATTGGAAGAGCCGTTTCAATCCACCAAACCCAATGGCACGGGACTTGGTCTTGCAATCGTCAAATTGGTTTGCCAGTCCCACAACGGGCACCTTCGAATGCGCAGTGAAGCAGGGAGTGTGTGTTGTGAAATGGACCTGCCTGTAAAGCACGAGGGGGGCAAGCTATGAAGAATCCCATTGTTTTACTAGTCGAGGATGATGCTGATCTGCGAGGCGCATTAGTAGAAACCCTTGAAGCCGCCAAATTTATTCCAGTCGCTGTTGAAAATGGCGACAAAGCGCTCCAAGTGTTGGCGTCTCAACATGTGGATCTAGTGTGCTCCGACGTTAACATGCCTGGCATGAATGGAATCGCATTATTGCAAAAAGTTCAGTGTGAATACCCTGCATTGCCAGTGATTTTGATGACCGCCTATGGCTCCATCGAGCATTCAGTCAGCGCTATGCACAAAGGCGCGTCAGATTATTTGGTCAAACCATTTCGCTCAGGAGTCTTCATCGACGTTATCAAAAAATATATCGCGCCTGAATCTCGTGCCGTGCCGGAATTACCCGTCGCAGAAGAGTCAAGCAGTCGCGCGCTGTTACAGCTTGCATGCAAGGTGGCCAATACCGATGCAACGGTTCTCATTACTGGCGAAAGCGGAACCGGTAAGGAAGTGCTTGCTCGATATATACACGCCCAGTCTAGGCGACAGAGCAAAGCCTTTGTTGCGATTAACTGTGCGGCGATTCCAGAAAATATGTTGGAAGCTACTTTGTTTGGTTACGAGAAAGGAGCATTTACCGGTGCTCATGCAGCCAGAGAGGGTAAGTTTGAACTGGCAGAGGGTGGCACTTTGCTTCTAGATGAAATCTCGGAAATGGATTTAGGCTTACAAGCAAAAATTCTCAGAGTATTGCAAGAGAGAGAGGTAGAGCGAATTGGCGGCAAGACAACGTTAAAACTCGATGTGCGAATCATAGCCACTAGCAACCGAGACTTGAAACAGTGTGTGCAAGATGGCACTTTCCGTGAAGATTTATTTTATAGGCTCAGTGTGTTTCCTATGCGCTGGCTGCCCCTTAGAGAGCGGAAAGCCGATATTTTGCCCATCGCCCAAAACCTGTTAAAAGAGCATTGTAGAAAAATGGGCCGAGTGTGCGCACGACTCGACAGAAGCGCCGAATCTGCGCTCATTAGTTATCAATGGCCAGGGAATGTTAGAGAGCTAGACAATACCATTCAGCGGGCCTTGGTCATTCAGGATCAAAATTGCATCAGCGCATCGGCCCTTTCTCTCGATCAATTTCCCTTGCAAGAGTCACCCCCTCGAGAATCCGTAGAGACTTTAAGTTCAATTGATCGCGGACTATTGGATACGGATTTAAAGCAGCGCGAGTTTGATGTGATACTGAATACGTTAAAACAATACCGAGGTAAGCGGGCTAAAAGTGCAGAAATTCTCGGTATTTCTGCCCGCACACTGCGCTATAAATTAGCGCGGATGCGTGAAGTTGGAATTGACGTCGAAGGCTTGCTAGAAGCGTAAAAACAGGAGTTAGGAGAATCGCTTATGAACTCAATTTCAGACAGAGCTGATATTAGTCGAATATTAATGCAAGTGCGTGAAATGCAGTCTCAGATTAATGATGGCCCATTGAAAGGTGTTGGCAACAACACGACACTAGATGGCTTATCAGAAATTAAGGAAGGTGCTGCTACCGAATCGGGGTTTGGTTCCATGTTAAAGCAAGCGGTGGAGGCGGTTAATGATTCGCAAATGAAAACTGCGGAGATGCAAACAGCTTATCAAATGGGTGACCCCAATGTGGATCTGACGGAGGTAATGATTCAAATGCAAAAATCATCTGTGACTTTTGAAGCAATGACCCAGGTTCGAAATCGGTTGGTTACAGCCTATCAAGACATTATGAACATGCCCATCTAGCGAACTAAATTTGAGCGTAGTTTTTGTTTAAGTATTTTAGAGTTTTTAAAAGGATTTAAAAATGGCAGATGTACCAGCAACGATTGCAGATGGTTTGTCGGATGCTAGCTCGAGTAAATCTAAATCCACAGGCGATAAAGGCGGGACTGATTTGCTCGCAGGCTTTGGCAACTTAGATATCTTAAGGCAGTTGGGATTAATGGTGGGTTTGATGGCCAGTGTCGCTATCGGCTTCGCGGTTGTGCTCTGGTCCCAGGGAGGAGATTATCAGCCAATCTACGGCAATATGCAGGGCTATGACCCGTCAGCGATCATGGAGGTGCTAGACACCAACGGAACAGACTATCGAGTTGAACCCAGCTCGGGTGTTATTTTGGTGAAAGCGAAAGATCTCTCGACCATAAAATTACGTCTCGCATCAGCAGGCATTTCTCGCTATGACGGTACGGGTTATGAATTATTAGATGAGGATCAGGCTTTAGGCACCAGTCAGTTTATGGAAGCCAATCGCATAAAGCGCAGCCAAGAGGGTGAGCTGCAGAGAACCATCACGAGTTTTAGAAATGTACAATCCGCAAGAGTGCATATTGCAATCCCAGAGCGTTCTGTTTTTATGCGCTCCACAAACAAGCCAACTGCATCAGTATTTCTTACTCTCACCAGCGGTGCAAGTCTTAGCGACACACAGATTGATGCCATCGCAAACTTAGTGGCGTCTAGTGTGCCTGAGTTACATGTAGATGATGTCACTATCGTTGATCAACGGGGTAACTTACTTTCTAGAGAAGATATCAATATAGGCTTAGAGCTTGCGGACAAACAGTTCCAATACACGCGCAAATTCGAGCAAAGCCTGATGGAAAGAGTGCGAGGGATTTTAAGTCCCATTGTTGGAATAGAAGGCTTTCAAGCACAGGTAACGGCAGATATAGATTTCACTCAGGTGGAGTATGCTGCTGAGAGCTACGATCCTGCTAATCAACTGGTTCGCAGTGAACAGACACTAGAAGAGCGAACGGCAGCTGAAGATTTCGTCGGTGGTATCCCCGGCGCGCTTTCTAACCAACCGCCGGTTGACGGAACATTAGTCAACGAATTTACACCTGGTGCAGAATCACCCGATACGCTGCCTGCAAATCGAAGAGTGCAAGCCACAAGAAACTATGAATTGGGGCGAAAGATTAGCTACACCAACAATGACCCCGTTTCCATCAATCGCATCTCTGTTGCAGTTGTGCTGGATGATCGCCGCAGTGTTGGGGAGGAGCCAGCGGCACCATGGAGCGAAGTGCAGATTGCACAAATAACGACCTTAGTAAGAGATGCGGTAGGCTTCAATGCGGAACGTGGCGATAGCGTCTCGGTAATCAACAACAGCTTTGCGCCACTGAGTTTTACAGGGGATGCCGCAGTACCGCTTTGGCAGCAAAGTTGGTTGCAAAACTTGGCCAAGCAAATTGCAGCGGGCCTTTTCATCTTGCTAATGGTACTAGGGGTGTTAAGACCGGTCTTATCTAACCTCGCCAAAGTAAGCCCGGAAAGTCGTCAGCTGGCGCTTGCGGCGACTCAGGGTGACTTTTCTGATTTTGCCATGGCAGAGCGGGCAATGATGGATGACGACGTTCGGTTTGCCGGGCCGGCAGATGGCATGTTGCCAGGCCCAGGCGGCGATGGTGGTTATGACCGACAGATAGACCAGGTCAGAGAGTTAATTGCTGAAGACCCGGGGCGAGTTGCTCAAGTGGTTAAAAAATGGGTGAGTGAAAATGGCCGCTAATAATTCATTGGAAAAATCTTATCAAGATGCCACGTTGTCCGAATCAGCAAACAGAGCGGCCGTTCTTTTAATGTCTCTTGGAGAAAAAGATGCCGCAAATATTCTGCGATTCATGGGACCTGCTGAAGTACAGAAGGTGGGTCTGGCGATGTCGGCAATCTCAAATGTGGCAAGGTCAGATGTAGAGCTTGTGCTCAGCGATTTTCTGGATAAGTACAGTGCTCAAACAGGTTTGGGTTTAGGAACAGAAAGCTATATTCGCAATATGCTAGTGCAGGCATTAGGCGAAGACAAAGCGGGGGGGATTCTGGACCGTATACTTGTGGGTGGCTCAACTAGTGGCATCGATAGTCTAAAGTGGATGGACCCGAGATCAGTTGCCAATGCGATTCAAAATGAACACCCGCAAATTCAAGCTGTTGTGTTAAGCCACTTAGATGCTGATCGTTCTGCGAGCATTCTTGTAAATTTTTCAGAAAAGGTTCGCATGGACATAATTATGCGTATTGCGTCTCTGGAAAGTGTGCAACCTGACGCGCTTAAGGAGCTTAATGCGATACTTGAGAAACAGTTCTCGGGCAAAGGCGCTAATCCGGCAACAAATATCGGAGGTATCAAAACAGCCGCTGAGATAATGAATAACTTAGATCGCACCATCGAGACGGAATTGATGGAGCAAATTAAGGAAGCCGACGAAGAATTAGGTGAAAAAATTAGAGATCTTATGTTTGTATTCGACAACCTTAAAGAAGTTGACGATCGTGGCATACAAGCGCTACTGCGTGAGGTTTCTTCTGATCTTCTCATTCTAGCGCTTAAAGGCGCAGATGAAGAATTGCAGGAAAAGATATTTGGCAATATGTCTAAACGCGCAGCTGAGTTATTGCGAGATGATTTAGAAGCGAAAGGCCCTGTTAAGCTAAGTGATGTTGAATCCGCTCAGAAAGAAATTTTGGTCATTGCTCGAAGAATGTCCGAAGCGGGGGAAATACAGCTTGGTAGCAGTGGCGAGCAAATGGTGTAGGTAGACTACTATGATGCAGCAACATCCCTTTGATTCATGCACTCGATTGTCTGCCGCACGCTTAGCTGAACTGGAGTTAGAAATATGGCAGCCTCCTGCCATCGGTGCTGGCGAACATCTGATCTATGCCACAGCGAAGCCAGCGCCCAAGCTACCTGAAGAGCCGGATTTAGCTGAGATTGCTCGCCGTGATGGCTATGATACAGGGCTCACTAAAGGCAAAGCAGAAGGTTTTACCGCGGGTAAACAGGAAGGATTGATAGCGGGCAAGAATGAGGCGCTCGCAGCCGCGGCAAAAGAAATGCAGCCAAAACTGGTAGAACTTAATCAGCTCCTAACCACCCTTAGCCATAGCGTTAATGAGGAAGATTATAAGCTCGAGAAGGTGCTGTTTGATTTGGTGAAGGAAATTGCGATTTCTATTGCTCGCAGGGAACTAGCACTTGATCCTGCGAGTTTGATGAAAGTCATAAAGGAAACTATCGCAGCCTTGCCTCATAGCCGGGATAACATCAAAATTCTGTTACATCCATCGGACAAGGCATTTGCTGACCAAGCGATCGCAGAAGGTGGTGAAAACTGGCGGGCGATAGCCGATGAAACCATTAGCAAAGGTGGCTGTAAAATTATTACGGACCAAAGTGAGGCCGATGCCACTATTGAACATCGCATCGAGGCTGTATTAGACCAAGTTTATGAGCAGCGCATCACAAGCCCCAAACCGGGAGAGCCAAGCTTCGAGGTTGCACCTGAGCCTGCCGTTAAAATGACAAGTAGCTCAATTGAATCAGATTCGAGCATTGCTGGTGAAGCGCAGTTGCCGCCAGACACCCAGACAAATGAAAATGCCGGGCAAAGCTCATGATTGCTCGGCAAAGTATAGCGCAGCGATTGAAATGCTATTTGCCGCGGCAGCCCCTTAAAACACTTCCTGTGATTGAAGGCAGGTTAACACGCGTCGTTGGGCTCACTCTCGAGGCTGTTGGATGTGTGGTTAGTTTGGGTGATCGCTGTGAAGTGGTCGTAGGAGATGGCAGAAGTCTTGAAGCGGAAGTGGTGGGTTTCGATGGTCCCAAAATCTATTTAATGCCGCTAGCAAAAATAGACGGACTGCGCCCCGGCGCAAAAGTCATTCCCGTGCTTACCAGTTCACTTGTCGAAGTCGGAGAGTGCCTGCTAGGGAGAGTGCTGAACGGACTTGGACAAGCTATTGATGATAAGGGCGCGCTTGTAAATGCCCGTCAGGTCACACTTGATGCGGTGGCTATTAACCCAATGCATCGCGCTAGGATCAAAACTCCACTCGATGTGGGTATCACTGCGATTAACGCCCTGCTGACTGTGGGCAAAGGCCAGCGCCTGGGGCTGTTTGCGGGCAGTGGCGTGGGCAAAAGCGTGTTGCTTGGCATGATGACAAAAGCAACCACTGCCGATGTGATTGTTGTTGGACTGATTGGCGAGCGGGGCAGGGAAGTGAAAGAGTTTATCGACGAAATTCTTGGTAAAGAAGGGTTGGCTCGCTCTGTAGTTGTTGCATCTCCAGCTGACGAGTCACCGCTGTTACGACTCCGAGCATCAAATCTCACCTTGCGAATCGCAGAAGACTTTAGAGCACAGGGCAAGGATGTATTGCTGCTAATGGATTCCCTCACTCGTTACGCGATGGCGCAGCGAGAGATAGCATTGGCTATTGGTGAACCACCAGCCACAAAAGGCTATCCCCCATCAGTGTTTGCTAAACTTCCTCAACTCGTGGAGCGAGCCGGTAATTCCGAGGCTAGTAGCGGCTCCATTACCGCTTTTTTTACCGTGTTGACCGAAGGTGATGACCAACAAGATCCGATAGCGGACTCTGCGCGGGCAATTCTAGATGGTCATATCGTGCTTTCTAGACGTTTAGCGGAAGAGGGGCATTATCCTGCTATCGATATAGAAGCCTCAATAAGCCGTGTTATGCCTGCTATAGTTGATGATAAGCATTTAAAAGACGCGACTGATTTCAAAAAGTTGTATTCAAGCTTTGAGCAGAATAAAGATCTGGTCAGTGTAGGTGCCTATGTCCAAGGAAGTGACCCAACAATCGACAAGGCTATAGAGCGCCGGCCCTATTTCTCTGCATTTTTGCAACAAGGACTGCGGGATCAAGTGGATCTGCAAAAGGCTAGGTCTGGCTTAAATCGTGTGCTTTCGCCCCAAAGTTAATCCTAAATAGAATTCATTATGCCTAGATCAAAACGTCTGCAGCCGGTATTACAACTGGCAGAATTAAAAGCTAAACAAGGACTGCAGGCTATTGCCTATATGCAAAAACGAGTCGAACAAGAGCAAGATAAGCTAAATCAACTTAGCGCCTGCAAAACTGACTATGATTCGGACAATGGCAGTGTTAACACCAGTATGAATGCCTGCTTTCTTAAGTCCTATAGTGACTTTTCCCAATCCTTAAGCCTTGCCCTTACGCAACAATCTCAGCAGGTGGCTACCGTGGAAGCTCAATTGCATGAAGTTCAGCAGATGTGGCGTCGCCTAGATGGACGCTGTCGAACCCTGCAAAAGACCCAAGCCAAGCTAGTAATGGAAGAACGAGCGCTTGAGAATAAAAAAGCGCAGAAGGATTTAGACGAGTTTGTAAGCCAGTCTGCGGCCCGTTCTGGGAGCCTTCGCGGTCACTAATTGCTAGGGCGCTCGGGGCATAGATGCCGCTGGATGGAGCCGCTAGCTACTTTTTTCATTCGCCCACAAATAAACAGTTTTTTTGCAAAATTAGTCTATCCTTGAATAGGGGGCTAAAGCAGCGTCTCCATCACTCGATGCACAAGCAATGCGCCATCGTGATTGAATTAGAATTTAGAGTTGAGGTGAAATATGGCTATCGAGTCAACGGCGTCACAAACAGGTGACGAATTAACTATCAGCATAGAGGGTCGATTTGACTTCAGTGCCCACCAAGAATTTAGAGACTCTTACGAGCGAATCGACAGAGAGCCTTGCAAGTATGTGGTGGATTTGAATCGCACGACCTATCTGGATAGTTCTGCGCTGGGCATGTTGCTGTTGCTCAGAGATCATGCCGGTGGCGATGCTGCCGAGGTGAAAATTGTTAATTGCAATCGAGACGTGAAAAAAATTCTCACTATCTCTAATTTTGAGCAACTATTCTCGATTCAATAGGACAGTGATAATCCGAATAGGCTCGCCATAGCTTTGCTTCGGGCCCTATTTCGGCAAAGCACTACAGGGAAATTATGCAGCTTTCAGTAACGCCGACTGAGAATAAAATAAAGATCTTGGTTGCGGATGATAATGAATCAGACCGGCTAATTCTCTCATCCATTATTGATAAACAAGGGCATCAAGTTCTTACTGCCGCGGATGGCAAAGAGGCACTTGAACTGTTTGAGCGAGAGCGCCCTCAGATAGTGTTGCTAGACGCACTTATGCCTGAAATGAATGGCATGGAAACGGCGCGTTACATTAAGCAATCCGCCGGCGATGAATTTATTCCGGTACTGTTTCTAACTTCCCTGCAAGACGCAAATTCTCTTGCCGATTGCTTGGATGCAGGTGGTGATGATTTTCTCAGCAAACCCTACAGCCAAATAATACTAAAAGCCAAATTAAACGCCTTTATTAGAATGCGCTCTATGCACGCTTTGATGCAAAGCCAGCGAGACGAAATTGCGCTGCATAATCAACACATGATGCATGAGCAAAAAGTCGCCAAGGCGGTATTTGATAATGTCGCCCACTCAGGTTGTCTAGACTCACCCAATATAAAATTCATGTTGTCACCGTTAGCAATGTTCAATGGTGATGTTCTGCTTGCAGCGCAAAAACCGTCGGGTGGAATGCATGTGTTATTGGGAGATTTTACCGGTCACGGACTACCTGCTGCAATTGGCGCCATGCCCATGGCGGAAATTTTCTATTACATGACTGGCAAAGGCTTTTCCATTACAGATATTATTGCCGAGATCAACGTAAAGCTTAAATCTATTCTACCAGTTGGTGTGTTCTGCTGTAGCTGCATGGTGGACTTTAGTTTCGAGAAGCAAATCATACGGGTTTGGTCGGGCGGAGTCCCAGATTCACTTTTGTATCGCTCTGCCTCTCGGGAAATCGTCCCCATAAAATCCCGTCACTTACCGTTGGGGATTCTTTCTCCAGATGATTTTAATAGCGAATTACAGCTTTTTGAAATGGCCAAAGGGGACAGGTTGTACATTTGCTCAGATGGTATATCCGAGGCACTCAACTCGGCGGGCGATATGTTTGGTGAAGACCGAATGATTGCTGCTATGCGAGATTCAGTTGAAGACGAGGCAATATTTGCCAATATTCAAAATGCGGTTACTACGTTTATGGGTGAGTCTGAACGTGACGACGACATCACACTGATAGAAGTAAAAATGGTGGGTGACTTTGAACTGCAGAGCGACTACTTTAGCGCAAATAATGCAGGCCAGATCGGCCCTCAAGACTGGAGTATGCAGTACGAATTGGGTCCAAAAACCCTCCGTGATTTCAATCCGCTGCCACTGATGCTGCAAATAGTGATGGAAGTCCCGGGGCTGCGTCCATACAGTGGGCAAATTTATACAATCCTTGCTGAACTGTTTTCTAATGGTTTAGAACATGGTGTGTTAGGCTTAAACTCAAATTTAAAAGCTACAGCAACCGGTTTCATGGAGTATTATGAAGAAAGGACCCGGTTGTTGGAGCAATTGAGCGAAGGTTACATACGGTTTTACTTCAAACACAGTCCAAAGACCGAAGGCGGTGTTCTTATTATCCGCCTGGAGGACAGTGGCAAAGGGTTTGATTACCAAGAAAAATTAAAGCTCAATGTGCAGCGTGGTGCCTATAGCGGTAGAGGCCTGCCATTGGTGCAAAGTCTTTCCGACTCTATCAACTATTTGGGGAAAGGAAACGCAGTAGAGGTGACGTATGTTTGGCAATACGACTAACATAAAGGCAGCGCTAAAAAGCGAAATGATTGCCGAGTTAAAAGATATCCTGGCGGACGATTTTGACATGCTAGTTGATAGCTTTATCGAAGACGCCGAGCGTCGCATGCAGCTGCTTGCTGATGCCGTATCACGGAGTGATAGCGGCGTTATTCGAAATGAGGCTCATAGTTTAAAAGGCTCTTCATTGAATCTTGGGGCTGAGCTGTTGCCGCAACTATGCTCAGCAATGGAAACCAAAGGCAAAGAAAACGATTTAACCGACAGCGAAAATCTGTTTAAAGAAATAGAGGCAGAGTTTGCTCGGGTTAAGTCCGAACTGAACCTTCATACTACCGCCTGATTCGTTTTTGCAGCGTTTGGCTTTTTCCTAACTCTCTTTTTAGTTTTTCCCCTTATTAGTTAGCTTGGCAAAGTTCTTGCAATTGAGTTCTTGAAACAAGGAATTTTCTCGGTAGAAAGACTCTACTTGGATTCCCCATAATCAAGGACAGATTTATGGCTAATTTAGGGATGTCAGCTTCAGGCTTGGCGAAAACACTTCTTGCCAGTACAGGTGGTGCTAGCAGCACTGCGGGCAGCGAAACGAAAAATAGGCTGGGGGAGCGCAGCCAACACTCAGCGCCAGGCGATGAGTTTTCCACATTATTTCTACAAAAGCACAGCAACTCGGCCGAATCGGCACTTAATTCTTTAAGCGGTAAAGTTAAAGGCTTACCTGAAACCCCGCTTGCGATGCCTGAAACTGGGCAGTCAGCAGCCTACCAACTAGTTGCCGCTGACGGCAATGAATTGCCTCTTTTCGGTAATTTTCTGCAGCCCGGTTTCACCGCTAGCTCAGAAAATCCTCAACCGGCTGAGTTGGAGTCGCACCCTGATTTGTCTCTAATGGAAGCTGTTGACACAGAACTGGACGGAGAAAGCACAAAATCCGCTGTTGATGACGATATTGCCTATTGGCTGGCAGATCCAGGATTGTCTTTTTTGAATCCTGAAGCGATTGATAAGCTCCCTATGAGTAGTCAACTAACCACTGTTACGGGCTCTCAGCTAAACTCGCAGGAAACAGCGCTTCCCCCATCAGCAAATCAGTACAGACAACCCCTAAGTCTATCTGCTGCCATCAAAGCGGATGCAGTGACAGTTCAGCAAGACATTCTCTCTAAAAACAGTCTGGAGCCTGCGCACACCGCGGCTGAACTAGTGTCAGTTGAGCCGGATAACGCTCGCCTAGGTCAAGTGGTCATGGGGCCGCTACAGCTTTTCGATCAGTTCAAGCTGGAGAACAGGCAGAGTGCAGCTTGGCGCGGAGTTGGACCAAGCCCACTGACTGCGGCTATGGATTCCACCGGCGAGGTTTTTGAACAAGGGTTCGGTCGTGATATCGGTAAGGGTGAACCCGTTGGAGCAAATGCCATCAGTTCTGTCGGCGCAGCAAGCACCTCAAGTTCAAATGCGGTAGAGAGTTTTATTAATGTACTTTTGAGTATCGATACATCGGCGCCATCCACTCAAGGAATCGGATCGGCAATTGAACAATGGAAAGCTGAGCAAGCAAATCAAGTGACAGAGTTGGCAGCAAAAGAGACTGCCGGGCAAAATTCCCTAGCGAGAGTGACAGTTCCCTTTAATCAACCTGGTTGGGGCGAAAGCATAGGTCGGCAGTTAGCCATGCTCATGGCTCGTAATATGGATTCAGCTCAAATCCAACTGGATCCTCCGGAGCTGGGCCCATTGGCGGTAAAAATTCAGGTGCACAATGACCAAGTCTCTTTGCACTTTACTACTGCCCATAGCAGTGTGAAAGAAGCCCTTGAAGCAACATCTTTAAAACTGAGCGAAATGTTTCAAGAAGAGGGAATGGAGTTGGCCAATCTAGACGTCACTAGCGATGATGCTTCCCAGCAGCAGGCAAATCAGCAGGGAGAACGAAAAGATGCCACCAATGTGACAAGTACACCTATTACGCCTCACAATGCAGTAGAAGAAAATGATGGTTTATTGACGCTTTCTAGCAGTTGGCGTCAAGATGATGGAAAAATTGACTATTTTATTTAGAAACAAAAGCGTGGTTTATAAGTAAAAGATATGAAAGATAAGAGGCTTAGATCAGTTTGTCCCAAAAATGTGAAAAACATCGAAAAAAAGGCACAACCGCCATTTAATTAACGCAATAAAGCAATAAACGCGTAAATAATTTGTCGTTGGCACATCACTTGCAGTAAACAGTCAGTGTGGAGATGGCTCACGCGGCCGCTCTTTTGACTAGCAAGGAAGCTAGTACATCGAAACACCCCGTGCTTTCGATGTGTCAATGGAGAATGACAAGTTATGGCTAAAGAAGAAGTCGAGACAGAACTCGATATCGATTCCGAGCAATCGGAAGACGGGCAAAGCAGTTCTGGAAAATCTAAAAAGAAACTCTTTCTAATCCTTGGAGTTCTTGCTGCTGTCGCGGCAGGGGCTGGGGCTTATTTCTTTCTATTGGGCTCAGACGAAGCGGAGACAGTTGCTCCGGAAGTCGTCGAGGTACCGATCCAAGAAGCGTTCTATTTCAAACTTGAGCCGGTATTCATCATCAATTTGCCTGATAAAGGCAAGCAACGCTTTTTACAAACCAGCATTACTGTAATGGGCCGAAGTCACGAAACCATTCTTAAAGTCGAACAACATATGCCAGTGATTAGGCATCATCTTACCAATGTGCTTAGCGCACAAACCATTAGTTCAATTCAATCCAATGGCGGTATTGAGCAAGCGCG
>CAYGRT010000002.1:148414-164636 GCA_964352355.1 uncultured Pseudohongiella sp.
AAACCTTATGATCTGACTAGTCAGCATCGAGTGGTGCGGGGTCGCATGCCGATCTTGGAAATGATCAACGAACGTTTTGCTCGTTATACTCGCGTTAGTTTGTACAACTTGTTAAGAAGAAACTGTGATGTGTCTCTTGGTGGTATCAAAGTCACAAAGTACGGCGAGTACATAAACAGCTTGTATGTGCCAACTAGTTTAAACATCGTCAGATTTAATCCACTACGAGGTAATGGCCTATTCGTGCTCGATGCCAAACTGGTGTTTAAGCTTGTTGATAACTTTTTTGGGGGTGATGGACGGCACACCAAGATTGAAGGCAGAGACTTTACACCAGCAGAACTTAGAGTGGTGCAAATGGTACTTGAGGATTCTTTCTCAAATTTGTCCGAGGCTTGGAAAAACGTTTATAAGATCGAATTCGAGCACATGAGTACCGAAGTAAATCCTTCATTGGCGAATAACCTAGTACGGGCCAGTGAGGCGGTGATCATTTCTACTTTCAGTATCGAGCTGGACGGTGGTGGAGGCGATTTTCAAATAGCTGTTCCTTACTCCATGTTAGAACCGATTAAAGAATTACTCGACGCTGGTATGAAAAGCGATCTTGAGGTGCACGATGATCGATGGAGCAACGCGCTTCGACGAGAGATTATGGATGCAAATATTGACTTCACTTGCAGCATGTTTCAGCAACAAATTTCACTTAGAGATGTGGTTGACTTGGAAAAAGGCGACGTAATCCCTGTGGAAATGCAGGAGCACGTTGTACTGAAAGCCAATGGAATTCCTATGTTTAAAACCAAACTAGGAACCTCTGGTGGCAATGTAGCCTTGAAAATAGACAAAATCTATAAACGACCTCAATAAATTAGCGCGCATTTTTGCATAAGGAGAATAAGTGTGACTGAAGAAAATAGCACTGAAGTGAATGCCGAATCGGAAGACGATATGGCAGCCATGATGGCTGCTGCAAAAGACGAAGACGAAGGCGATAGCGACCAAATTGCTAGCAAAAAAAATACCGTGTCGCCTGACCTGGATGTCATTCTCGATATTCCTGTTCAATTAGCCATGGAAGTGGGTAGCACATCAATTTCAATCAGAAATTTGCTGCAGCTCAATCAAGGATCAGTGATTGAGCTAGACCGCTTAGCGGGTGAGCCACTGGATGTTTTGGTTAATGGCACCCTTATAGCCCACGGAGAAGTGGTTGTGGTTAATGAAAAATTTGGAATTCGCATGACTGACATAATCAGTCCATCAGAGCGAATCAAAAAACTTAATTAGAAACCTGATTTATCTATACAGCTTAGGCTAGTAACAAACAAGGATGGAACCATGGCGCAGCAGGAAGCAGCACAAATGATCAGTCCCATGGGAAGCAACTCCATAGTGGATGTGCTAATGGGGTTGGCGTTTATTATTCTACTAATATTTTTCTTGGCATGGCTGTTCAAAAAGTTTGGCAGTGGCAGCTTAGGTTTGGGCGGGGTAATAAAAGTACTAGCTGCTATGTCCCTTGGTGGGCGAGACAGAATTGCTCTGATATCTGTCGGTGACAAGCAAATGCTGTTGGGGATTTCACCCGGTCGGATTGCTACTCTGCATGTCTTCGAAGATCAAGTGGAGATGCCAGCGTTGAATGGAAAAAAAATGGCTAACAACCCCAACCAATCTCAAGACTTCGCTACAAAACTGCAGGGCCTTTTAACTGGAGGTCGACAGTGAGAATGATGTTTGGGTTGGAACACGGGGTTTCGCTTAGGGCAATAGCACTTCGTTTCAGATTGGTGGCGCTAGTCCTATTCTTTGCCCTCAGTGGTGAGGTGGTCGCCCAGGAGTTGGCCGAGTTGGAGCCGCTTGGTTCTATCAGCGGCGGACTAGGCATTCCAGCGATGTCTGTAACAACGGCCGCTGATGGAAGCCAAAACTATTCGGTTACCTTGCAGATACTGGCGGTGATGACCGCGTTAACGCTGCTACCAGCGCTGCTTATGATGATGACTTCATTCACGCGGATTATGGTTGTGTTTGCCATTCTGCGCCAGGCTATGGGGCTTCAGCAAACGCCATCCAATCAGATCCTTTTGGGCTTAGCGCTGTTTCTCTCAATATTTGTGATGATGCCGGTCTTCGAGCAAGTCAACGAACGCGCGTTGCAGCCCTATCTTAATGAAGAAATGAGTGCGCGAGATGCGCTGCGCAGTGCTGAGTCACCGTTCAGAACGTTTATGTTTGCACAAACCAGAGAATCTGATTTGGCACTTTTTATAAATCTTTCTCAGTCAGCTCAACCACAACAAGAGAGCGATGTCCCATTTAGCGTATTAGTTCCTGCCTATGTCACAAGTGAACTTAAAACAGCGTTTCAAATTGGCTTTATGCTGTTTATACCCTTTCTCGTCATTGACCTTGTGGTGGCCAGCGTTCTTATGGCAATGGGCATGATGATGATGTCTCCGATAATTATATCGCTGCCATTCAAAATTATGCTTTTCGTGTTGGTAGATGGTTGGGCAATGGTGATTGGAGCGGTAGCCGGAAGTTTTAGCCTTTGAGTGAATATTGGAGTTAGTTTATGGAAGCACTTTCAGTTTCAGCGGTTTGGGGCGAAGCGCTTTACTTAGTTGTCGTCACTGTTTTAGTCATCGTGTTGCCTAGTTTATTGGTAGGGCTCGTAGTCAGCACGTTTCAAGCTGCCACTCAAATTAATGAGCAAACACTCAGTTTTCTGCCTCGACTAATCACTACTCTGGTGTCAATTATGATCGCAGGTCCTTGGATTGCTAGGAGCATGTTGGATTTTACCAGTCAGCTTATTGTAACTATTCCGTTTATGGTGTTCTGATGGAAGTTTTAGATTTCACGGCTGCTGAATTAGGTGGTTATTTAGGGCAGTTTTTGTGGCCCTTTTTCCGCATCGCCGGCTTTCTAATGGTGGCACCTGTAATAGGTTCCCAGCTAGTACCTGTGCGTATCAGAATGATGATAGCGTTTATGTTAACCGTGATAATCGTTCCTGTGCTGCCTCCCATGCCGCAGCTCGAAGGGCTGTCACTGGCGGCGTTCACATTAATTGCTCAGCAAGTGCTCATCGGTGTATCTCTTGGTTTTTTTATGCAGCTTGTCTTTCATACTTTAGTGCTAGCGGGGCAGATGATTGCTATGCAGATGGGGCTGGGTTTCGCATCCATGGTTGACCCTTCCAACGGCATTAGTGTGGCTGTAGTAAGTACTTTCTATTTACTTTTTATTACCATCCTATTTGTTTCACTGAACGGTCATTTAACACTATTGCAAGTGATCGCAACCAGCTTTTATTCATTGCCCATCAATACAGAGTTTTCGTTTGTTGGTACATCTTTGCTTGCCATCGTCGAATCTATTAGTTGGATATTTTCCAGTTCTATGGTAATCGCTTTGCCGGCGCTTACTGCACTTCTTATTACCAACTTTGCGTTTGGCATCATGACCAGGGCCGCACCTCAGCTAAATATTTTCGCTTTGGGGTTTCCTGTTTCGTTGTTATTTGGAATTTTCCTAATTTGGCTGACACTGCCGGCAATTACCGATGCCGCAAGAAATCTCTTCGATGAAGGGTTTGTCAGAATTAATCAACTTATTGACCCGTTATAACACCAATGGATTAATCAAGGGCTTATTCAAGTATGGCCGATCAAAATGACTCTTCCGCTGAGAAGTCCGAAGAACCCACCCAAAAACGCCTAGACAAGGCGAAAGAGGATGGTCAATCGGTTCGCTCAAAAGAACTGGACACTACTGCCATGCTATTGGCCGGCGCGTCAGGACTGTTATTAACTGGACCTGATATCGCCACTAGTCTCGCTGGCGTTATGCGAGATAATTTCTCTTACGCTGAAAACAACTTGGACGAAGCAGCGATGTTTGCAAATCTTGGTCAATCATTGGCCAATGCACTTTTTGCCTGTCTGCCGGTGTTTGCCGCACTCGTTACAATCGCGGTGTTAACTCCTGCAGTGCTTGGCGGTTGGAACTTAACGTTTAAAGCGATCACGCCAAAAGCCAGTCGTATGAACCCAATGTCTGGCTTAGGGCGGATGTTTGGGCCTAAAGCGCTCATTGAACTGGCTAAGGCGATTGCTAAAGTCTTAACGGTGGGGTCGTTTGCGGCGCTGATTATTTTTATCAATATGGAAGCGATACTGTCTCTTCACCGCGAATCACCAATCGATGCGATGCAGCATGCGGTTAACCTAGTTGGGTGGGCGTTTCTTTTTATTGCCGCTGCCATGATATTTATCACGGCAGTGGATATACCGATTCAGCTTTTTCAACACTCACAGAAATTGCGCATGACCTTGCAGCAAGTGAAAGACGAAATGAAAGACACCGACGGCCGTCCTGAAATAAAGCAAAAGATTCGTCAGTTGCAGCAACAAATGGCGAGCAATAGGATGATGCAAGATGTTCCCATGGCTGACGTGGTTATCACCAACCCAGAGCATTATTCGGTTGCGCTTCGCTATGACCAAGAGATTGATGGCGCACCAGTGGTACTGGCCAAAGGCGCTGATCTGGTGGCTTTGAAAATACGGGAAATAGCAGGGGAGCACGAAATTCCTATTGTCAGCGCACCACCTCTTGCTCGCGCTGTTTATTTCAACACAGATATTGGCGGAGAAATTCCGTCCGGGCTTTATGTGGCGGTAGCGCAAGTGTTGGCCTACATTTATCAGCTGCGGCAATGGTCGCGAGGTCAGATAAAGAAACCCAAGCTAAACAACAAATTCGATATACCCGAGGATCTGCAACACGATTAGCAACACAAGCCGGTAGTGGCAGCCGATTAGTTCGGCACGAATTAAAAACCCCTAAGGATAGGATGAAGGTAAAAACATGGCAGTTGGATTAAGTTTAGACAAAGGAATGTTTCTTGATAATGCCAGAGGCATGGCTAGGGGCAATCTAGGTATTCCTATTTTGCTACTTGTTATTCTCGCCATGATGACGTTACCCATTCCGCCGTTTCTGTTAGATGTATTTTTCACGTTTAACATAACTATCGCCCTAGTGGTCCTCTGTGTCGCTGTTTACGCCATGCGGCCATTGGATTTCGCCGTGTTCCCAACCATATTGTTAGTAGCTACTTTGCTGCGGTTGGCCCTTAATGTGGCTTCAACTCGCGTGGTACTCCTGAAAGGTCACGAAGGGGGCAGTGCTGCTGGTAAAGTTATCGAATCCTTTGGCGAAGTGGTGATCGGTGGCAACTATGCCGTTGGACTTATTGTTTTTGTGATTCTGATTATTATCAACTTTGTTGTTGTTACAAAAGGTGCAGGTCGTATCGCTGAGGTAAGCGCGCGGTTTACGTTGGATGCTATGCCAGGAAAGCAAATGGCGGTAGACGCGGATCTAAATGCTGGAGTAATAGATCAAGAGCAAGCGCGAGATCGCCGTGCTGAAATCACTCAAGAGGCAGATTTTTACGGCTCTATGGATGGCGCTAGTAAATTTGTGAAAGGCGATGCGATTGCTGGGATTCTGATTTTGCTTATCAATATCATTGGTGGCCTTGCCATTGGCATGATGCAGTATCAGTTGGATTTTACTGCAGCTACTGAGCGCTATGCGCTGCTAACCATTGGAGATGGTCTGGTGGCACAAATTCCTGCGTTAGTTCTATCGACATCGGCAGCCATTATGGTTACCCGAAATAACTCATCAGAGATGATGGGGACACAAGTTTTTCGTCAGATGTTTGCCGGCCCCCGTGCACTTGGTGTCACTGCAGGAATCTTATTTGTGATGGGAATCGTGCCCGGTATGCCTCATGTTGCTTTTTTAGGTCTAGCCACACTCTCAGGTGCCGGTTCGCTTTATTTAAAGACCCTTGCCGATAACAAGGCTAACGAATCAGCAATAGAATCGGCGCCAGAGGCTGAGACGTCAGCTGCTGCTAGCGGCGCGGAGAGTTCTGAATTGGGTTGGAATGACGTTATGCCCGTCGATGCCATTGGTTTAGAAGTAGGCTACAGGCTTATCTCACTAGTGGACAAAAGCCAAGGTGGAGAGCTGTTAGGTCGAATCAAAGGCATTCGTAAAAAACTCAGTCAAGAGCTAGGGTTTCTCATGCCGTCCGTGCACATTCGCGACAATTTAGACCTTACTCCCAATGAGTACAAAATCAGTTTATCTGGAGTGACTGTTGGCGCTGCGGAAGTATTTCCAGAGCGGGATATGGCCATTAATCCGGGTCAGGTGTATGGCAAAGTTCAGGGTATAGAAACTAAGGACCCAGCGTTTGGGCTGGATGCTCTGTGGATTGAGAAATCCCAGAAAGATCAGGCGGAGTCTTTAGGCTATACCGTGGTAGATGCCAGTACGGTGATAGCCACCCATCTAAACAGCATTTTGCAATCCCATGCACATGAAATTTTGGGTCATGAGGAAGTTCAGCAATTACTTAAGCTGCTTTCCCAGCACTCGCCAAAACTCGCTGAAGAATTGCCCGATATAGTCAGCACCAACATTGTGTTGAAGGTGTTGCAGAATCTACTGGCCGAACAAGTGCCTATCCGAGATATGCGCACAATCGCCGAAACTTTGGCGGCCCAAGGTTCAAAGAGTCAAGATTCTGTCGCTTTGACCGCTGCGGTTCGTGTTTCCCTGAGCCGCGTAATTGCCCAAAGTGTCTATGGTGACAGGGCTGAGCTGCCAGTAATCACTTTAGATGGAGAACTGGAACAATTATTGCTTAGGTCTATACAGCAATCCGCCCAGAGTACATCGGCCGGGGAAAACGCCATGACTATCGAGCCAAAATTGGCAGAGTCGTTGCAAAAAGCCTTGATCGATGCGGCCCAGAAACAAGAAGTGTCTGGCGAGCCGGCTGTGTTGTTGGTGGCGGCGCCACTGCGGCAAATGTTGAGTCGATTTGCACGGTATACCATTGATGGAATGCGGGTTCTGTCCTATCAAGAAATACCGGATAACAAACAGGTCACGATCGTCGCCAAGGTCGGTGCTTAGGATAGGTAGCGTTCACAGTGCATTAGATCGACAGAAAATAGATTAAGTTTAGAGAGATGGGCAAATTAAACGGATGTTGAGCAACTAGCAAAACAAGGAGCATGCCGGCGCATGGCAGTTAAGAGATTTTACGCAGCAGACATGAATAAGGCGATGAATATTATTCGTTCAGAAATGGGCGAAGAAGCGATTATTTTGGGAAGCCGAAAGCTGTCTGATGGTGTTGAGGTAAGTGCGACTATTGGACTTGATCAGACTCCTGAGCCAAAGCGACAAAAATCACTAGCAGGCGACAAGGTGTCCATCAGCGCTAGGCAGGGCAGTGATGTGTCGAAGAAAGCCAGCACCCAAAGCCCTTGGTACATGAATTCTATCAGCGGCTTCGAAGCGGAACATTCCGCCATTCATTCTGAAATCGGTGGCATAAGCTGTTTGCTACAAGATTGGATGGATTCTCAAGGCTGGGAAAATTATGCCAGCAAGTCACCGTTAAATGCCAAATTGTGGGAACGATTCAGAGCCATGGGTTTTAGCAACAAGCAAGTAGCACCGTGGTTTGATGCGCAGGATGCCAGTGCCGATATTAAACAAATCTGGCAGCAGTGCCTTTCGCGAATGGCGGCTAAACTGCCAGTGATTGGTGAAGATTTAGTGGCCAATGGCGGAGTGTTCGCGTTTTTGGGATCAGCGGGCGTTGGCAAAACAACGACTATTGGCAAGCTCGCTACTCAATATGTCTTGAATCATGGCGCAGAATCCATTGCTCTAATCACGACAGATCGATACCGCATCGCGGCCCATGAACAGCTGCGCACATTTGGCAAAATATTGGGCGTGAGTGTACAAGCCGTAGACGACAGCCATTCCTTGACGGATTTGCTAAGCGCGTTAAGACACAAAAAGCTGGTGTTAATCGATACCGCAGGTATCAATGTTAATCATCGACATTTTCAACAGCAGCTAGATCAACTGGCGCAGCTCAGAGAGCGTATTAAGCCGTTGCTGCTGCTATCAGCCACCAGCCAAGCTGAAATTCAGGCAACTGAAATTAGAGCCTACAGTGGAATTAAACCAGACGCGTCGATTATCACTAAAGTCGATGAAGCGCTCAGGCTCGGTGAGAGTTTGGGGCTGCTAATGGAGGCTCAATGCCCCCTTGCTTATATCACCCACGGGCAAACCGTGCCAGAAGATATCGAGGTGGCGGATGCCGTTAGCATAGTCAATAAGGCGGTTACACTGTCGCGCTCTCAATTAGTTACACAAGAGCAAATGATTGCTGGTTTTGGCTCTGTTTATACACATTCTGGTCAAAGGGAAGCGCGCACGGCTAGAGCTAGTTAAAGCAGAGGTTTTTCGGCAGGAGCTGAAAACGTAAACAGGTAGATACCTGGCAAAAGAGGATTCAAGGATGAATGGAAACGCAGTGCAAGTGATTGCGGTTACAGGAGGAAAGGGGGGAGTGGGTAAAACCAATCTCTCAGTAAATCTAAGTTTGGGTTTAGCTGAACTTGGAAAGCGTGTAGTTCTGATGGATGCAGATCTTGGGTTGGCGAATGTCGACCTGTTACTAGGAGTAAAAGCTAAAAACAATATTGCGGATGTTCTTACAGGGGATTGTGAGTTAAAGGACATCTTAATTGAAGCAACTGGGGGCATAAAAGTGATACCAGCATCGTCTGGAACACAAGCACTGGCATCATTGGGAGCGCACGAACACGCCGGCTTAATCAATGCGTTTAATGACATTGAAGAGCAAATGGACGTGTTGGTCATTGATACTGCAGCGGGGATTTCCGAACAAGTGATTAGCTTTGTAAGAGCGTCGCAGGAAGTCTTGCTAGTGGTATGCGATGAGCCGTCCTCTATCACTGATGCTTATGCATTAATAAAAATTCTGAACAAAGACTATCAAATGTCAAAGTTTAGAATTGTAGCTAATATGACAAGATCGGAAACGGAAGGCCGAAATTTGTTCAAAAAACTTGTTCATGTAACAGACAGGTTTTTAGATGTTAACTTGCAGTTTGCAGGAGAAATCCCGTTTGATGATTTCGTCCGCAAAGCAGTAAGACGACAAAAGGCTACGATTAAAGAGTTCCCTAGTTGTAAATCATCTATTGCTTACAAAAAGCTAGCAAAGACAGTTAGCGAATGGCCTATACAAGACCAGGCGCGAGGACACCTTGAGTTTTTTGTTGAGCGTTTAGTACTACAATAAATCGGGATGACTGATAATGACTTCAGCAACTGGGGCTTCCGTTTACGACAATGTGCAAACAGAAAGTGGCGACAAAGATGAGAATCTTGATGAAGTCGTCAATCGTTACGCGCCATTAGTAAAACGAATTGCACACCACCTTCTTCTGCGCATGCCAGCCAGCGTGCAGATAGATGATCTAATTCAATCAGGTATGATTGGGCTGCTTGAAGCATCCCGTAAATACGACATTACCAAAGGCGCAAGCTTTGAAACCTATGCGGGCATTCGCATCCGTGGGTCGATGCTAGATGAAGTGCGTAAAGGCGATTGGGCGCCAAGGTCAGTACACAGAAAGTCCCGCAAAGTCGCTGAAGCGATTAAAGCCATTGAGGCACGCACAGGCCAAGATGCAAAAGTTCAAGACATTGCTAAAGAGATGGATATTGACTTGGATACTTATTATTCCATCCTTCAAGATGCATCTGGTAGTCGGCTATTTAGTTTTGACGATGTTATGGAAGGGGATGACTCGGCCATCGAGTCGGCCGCCGGAGAATTGCCAGGCCCTTGTGACGGGTTGCAGCGGGATACATTTAAGGCGCACCTTGCTAAGGCAATAGACGGTTTGCCGGATCGAGAAAAGTTAGTATTGGCGCTTTACTATGATGAAGAGCTAAACCTTAAAGAGATTGGCGAAGTAATCGGAGTGAGCGAATCTCGAGTGAGCCAGATACATAGCCAAGCTGCTCTCAGACTTCGAGCCAGGCTAGCCGATTGGAATTAAACAGGCAGTAAACAAGGGGGCAAAGGATTTGCCCCAGTACAGTCAAGGAGCGATTGATGACAACCCACCTTAACGATTCTTTCTTTTATCTTTTGTTGGCACTCAATGTGTCCATCATTAGCCTATTTATTTTGTCAAAGTTGAAAAAGCTGCAAAAGGAGTTGGACAGCCTTCGTGGTGAACTTTATGTGGAGAGAGAACGCACCGCGAAAAATCTTCATGGTTTACATTCTCGTTTGCTGTCTTCAGAAGATAAGCTTGAATCCACTTGGGCGCAGCAAGGTGAATTGAAGGCCAATAAATCCATGGATTCGAATTTAAATCATGCCAACAAACTGCTCGATTTAGGCATTGGATCGGATGACTTAATCAAGGGCTTTGGTTTGTCAGAGGCAGAAGCCAATTTGATGAGTTTGATTCATACCAAGCAGCGAAGTTACAGGACAGCTGCTTGATTTTTTAGCTGATGTGCGGCGCTGTTGTTAGTTTTTCGTATCCATAGCTCGGCCACTAAACAATGGATTATAAAAGCTAGGGCAAAAGAAACTATTGACCAAATCTCAGTCTGTTGGCGACTTAACGAAAATAACAGCAGCCCTGGTACGAAAATCAAGCGCATAGTTGCAATGCTCAATCCGATCGCAAAGGCTCGAATCATCCATTCCCGGTGCTGACTCACGTCCTTCCTTCGAATAGCCACGTAGCTCACTAAAAGTGAAGCCAAAAACAAAGCCCCAAAAAAGCCAATAATTAGCTGCTCGGCGAAACCTGAATAAGGGATTACGATCCCCATAAACAGGGCAGAGCAACCAACAATTAAACCCAGTGTAATTAACACGCGGCCAGAGATGCGGTGAAAACCTAAGAACCTAGACCTAAATTTTTGGCTAAATTGCAAAGGGGCAAGCAGCAAATAAACCCCGCCCAACAATGCGTGGCTATTGACGATAATAGAGTGATTTTGAAATTGTTCGTTAGCGCCACCGGTAGCAAAAAAATAGCCAACGGCTCCGATTCCTAATATGGCAAGTAGTGATACTAACGTTTTCATTGAGCCTTCCCCTAATAGAAGTTGAGAGTAAACGGGGTCACAGTAAAAATACAGTAGTTTTCAGCGCCGATACGTTTGAGTACGATGGGGCAATTGGCAGCGCACAACTGCCTGAAGGAAGGAATTTGGCAAAACCAAAGTCCCCAGAGCATCAAAGACTTTCATCAATCTGCAATTAATAGGTGAATCACTATTGGAGAAAACACTTAAGCGAGAATAAGTGAAACTACTGTATTTTTACTCTGACCCCATTTCTTCATAGAGCATGCGGATTTGCAGTAGGCGCAGTTGGCGAGAGCGGCTTCGTTCAATTGCGAAATCAATCTCAGGCGAATGCAGCTCATACCAAGCGGCGATGCCTGGAATATAAGTCGTTAGGTTATACATATTAACTTTTAACAAGCGCAAAAATAGTTGCGCATTTTTTTCAGTGTCCTGCAGCATCTGGGTTGCATCTAAAATGCTGCGGTCGCTCAGCTCAATATCAAGACTCTCATCCATCAGATGCACCTTATCGGTGGATTTTCGCGTCACCGCATCCATTTCTTGAAACAACGCGAAGTCGTCTTTTATTCCTTGTAATAGAGCTGCGCCAGAGCGCTCATGGAGGCTGGAGGATAAACTGAATAAAACATAGCCACAGCAAAGTATGCCGATAACGTTTAAGCCGATGACAAGGGGTGCAAGCAGGCCGGTAATTGTTGCTCTGCTCTCGAGTGTTGTTAGTGCTAGCGGATTGGGTGTTGTGCTGCTCTCAGACATAATTCTCTCTGGGCGTATGCCTATGGCGAAGCCGCCTCGCTAGTTGCCTGTGGCTCGTTGGTCTCTTGTTCCGTTTGGTCACTCAATGTCAGTTCGCGAGCTTCACTGGTGGTGATTGCTAGATCAAGTTTGCCGTTAAAATCATCTCGCCAGCCACGAGATCCGCTAACCATCTTCGATAGGCCAGTCATGGCTTCTTTAGTTGACCCAAGAAACCCTTGAAAGTCCTGTTCTTGGCTGATGAGAATTTTGCGAAGCTCCTCAAATTGCTGTTGGTCGACACTCGGGTCGATAGCATCGAGACGCTGGCTTATCGTGTTCATTTGTAAGTTGTAAAATTCCACTGCCATGTTGAGATTGGAATATTCTTCAGACACCAGTCCAGAGAGGTTTTTCATCTCGATCAGCGGCTCGGTCGTTACATTGAGTATTTTTCCGCTCAAACTCACATAGGTGAATCCTAGGCAGGCTAAAAACACGATCGAACTCGCACACGCAGCAAACAGCACAATAAGCTGAGTTTTGCTGCGCCCTTGTAGAGCCTCAAGCATCTCTTCGGTGGTTGGGGCTTCGCTGGTTTTTTCTTCGTCTGCCATAATTCGCAACTTTCCTGAGTACCCTATAAGGATAGTTCAAGACTTACGCCAATGTTGTCTAGTTGTCAGGTTATTTGAGTGATCTCTCAAAGGCTGGATTCAGCTGCATGGTTTTGCAGTAATCAGCGCCCATCTTGGCTATAATTCGCAGGGTTCTTATAACGGGTAACAATGACACATGGCGATTTCTAGATGCGAGGCTTGATATCTTGACTGGCTTGTTAGCTGCAAAAGACCTTTTTTGTGAACGCGACGACCGGGTGCTGTTTCAAAAGCTGAGTTTTTCACTTGCCGAGGGGCAGGTCTTGCAAATAAAAGGCAGTAACGGCAGTGGCAAGACCACTTTGCTGCGTATTCTCTGTGGTCTTAATGACTGCTACGAAGGTGAAATTTTCTGGAAAGGAAGTGAGATAAGCCAGCTTACCGATGAGTTTACTGCATCACTTTTATATATCGGCCACAGAATCGGTGTCAACAAGACGCTGACGCCACTGGAGAATCTTGCTTGGAGCTGTTCCTTGCACAGCGTTGTGGATGAAAAGCAGCTGCTAAGTGCGCTGAAATCGGTTGGCCTATTAGGGTTTGAGTACTCCCAATGTTTTAGTCTTTCTGCGGGGCAGCAGCAGCGGGTTGCCTTGGCGCGGCTGCTGATTAGTCCTGCCAAACTATGGGTATTGGATGAGCCCTTTACTACGCTAGATGTGAAAGGTGTTGCGCTGCTGGAATCCATGCTTGATTCACACGCCAAAACCGGAGGCTCAGTGCTGGTCACCACCCATCACCCTCTTAAAATAGAAGGCTTGCAGGAGCTAGATCTAGGATGAACCAGCCCTTACAAAGGTCGTCCACGTTCACGGCGTTTACTAAAACCCTAAAGCGGGATTTACTAATCGCCTTTAAGCGGCGTAACGATATCGCGAATCCGTTCATGTTCTTCTTTATCGTAGTGTCGCTTTTCCCCATCGGGATAAGTCCAGACGCTGCGAAATTAAGCGAGATAGCGCCCGGCGTGTTGTGGATCGCGGTGCTCTTATCGTCCATGCTCTCCATGGACAGTTTATTCCGAGCTGATTATGAAGACGGTTCATTAGAGCTGTTATTATTATCGCCTAACCCTCTGTATTTTCTCGTTTTAGCAAAAAATATCAGCCATTGGATAGTCAGTGGCCTGCCTATCATCTTGGTTTCTCCAATTCTCGCCTATATGTTGAGTTTACCCAGTGAAGGGTATTGGGTTTTGATCGCCTCTCTGCTGATTGGGACCCCTGTGATTAGCTTAATTGGCTCCATTGCAGTGGCATTGACCGTTGGGCTTGGCAGCAGGGGGCTGATTCTTGCTGTTATTACCCTGCCTATGAGTGTTCCTGTGCTTATTTTTGGCACGCTCGCAGTACAAGCGCAATTGGATGGAATCAGCCCCGTGGGCTACTTAGCGCTGCTTTTTGCGATGTTCGCAGCGGCGCTAAGTTTGGCGCCTTTAGCCTCTGCTGCGGCACTGCGAATCAGCATTAATTAAAGACAAGATATACCGACAACATAGGTCTAAACAGACTAAGTCTTCGTAACTAAAATCAGTTACAATACGTGACACTGAGGCGATATCACCACGTGGTATAGTACTTAAATCAACAAGTTAGGAAAAAACATATGTGGTTGTGGTTTTCCAAGCTAGGCTCGCCGAAATGGTTCTACGAGCTTTCTGAGAAATGGCTGCCCTGGCTGATCGGCGCGATGGCAATTTGCCTAACCGTTGCTGTGGTTTGGGCGCTGTTATACTTGCCGCCTGATTACCAACAAGGCTACACCTCAAGAATCTTAGTGGTCCACGTGGCGGTCGCAGGCACGTCGCTGGCGTTCTTTCCCCTCATGGCAGTGGCGGGCGTAATTACTCTAGTTTGGAAGATGAAACTTGCCGATATGGTGGCGAAAAACGCAGCCCCCTTAGGGGCATGGTTTTCATTCATTACCTTAGCGACAGGCTCCATCTGGGGCAGTGTCAGTTGGGGTACTTGGTGGGAGTGGACTGACAGTCGATTAGTCTCCATGCTGTTTCAGTTTTTCTTGTTTTTAGGGGTGATTTCACTTAGATCAGCCCTCGAAAATACTGAGACTGCGGCCAAGGCCTGTGCCTTGTTATCTATTGTCGGCTGCATCAATGTTGTAGTCATCAAATACTCGGTAGAGTGGTGGAATACCCTGCATCAACCTGCAAGCCCGCTATCACTTAGCCCTGATAGTCCCAATGGCCCAGAGTTTTGGATTGCCACAGGCATTATGATTCTTGCGGTGTATTTGTTTTTTACAGTTAGCCTCATTCTCGCCACTCGGAACGAAATCTTAATCCGCGAGCGGCGGTCCCAATGGGTGCAAGATATTGTTGCAAAGAAAACGCTAGGTGGAGCGGCAGCGGCGCCATGATTGACGCAATCGAATTTTCAAGTTTCAGTGAATTTCTAAACATGGGAGGCTACGGCTTCAATGTTTGGGCAGTGTACGGATTGTTTGCTGTGTTTATCGCAGCCAATTTGCTTGCGCCCGTACTAAAGCGAAAAGCGATATTAAAAGAGCAGGGCAGAAGGCTGCGGCAACAAGAATCTGCGCTCAAGCAGCAAGACTAAGCGGACGTCTTCTCTCGGAGAAACCCTATGAAACCCCATCGAAAGAAAAAACTAAGCATTATTCTATTCATAACCGCAGGGCTGAGCTTGGCGGTTGGTGTCACATTGTTTGCCCTTAGCCAAAATATCAATATGTTCTTTACCCCCACGCAAGTAGCTAACGGCGAAGTGCAAGTTGATACGCAGTTTCGTATCGGAGGCATGGTTAAAGAGAATTCTATCGAACGGGCCAGTGACAGTCTGAAGGTTGCGTTCGTCACGACCGATTTTGTCAGTGATGTGCCTATTCACTACGAAGGTATTTTGCCGGACCTGTTTCGAGAGGGGCAGGGTATAGTGGCGGAAGGTAGAATGGATGGACAAGGTGTCTTCCAAGCATCCAAAGTTTTGGCCAAGCACGATGAAAATTATATGTCACCAGAGGTGAAAGCAGCATTGGATGCGGCAGGTGCCTCGGCCGAAAACCATAACCGAATAGGTGGAGAATCTAATGGTACCTGAACTTGGCTCGTTTGCACTGATCCTTGCACTGATACTATGTGTGGTGTTGGGCACGCTTCCACTTATTGGGGCGAGCACCAATAACCTGGTGTGGATGTCACTTGCGCGGCCTGTCTCAGTCGGCATATTCGTGTTTGTGGGAATCGCTCTTGCTATTCTTACCTATGCCTTTGCTACCGACGATTTCTCAGTCCAATTTGTTGCACAGCACTCAAATAGTTTGCTGCCGACCCAGTACAAATTTACGGCAGTATGGGGAGGTCACGAAGGGTCCTTTTTATTGTGGACTTTTATGCTCACTGGTTGGATGGTGGCAGTTGGCACTTTTAGTCAAGCCATGCCGCTTAACTTTGTGGCGCGAGTGTTAGCCATTCTCGGCTTGCTTTGTTTTTCTTATTTACTCTTTATGTTGGCAACATCAAACCCTTTCGATCGGGTTGTCCCGCTGCCCCCCGCAGATGGGGCAGACTTAAATTCTGCACTGCAGGATTTTGGTTTTATCGTACACCCGCCAACCCTGTACATGGGCTACGTTGGGTTTTCTGTGGTATTTGCTTTTGCTATTGCAGCCCTACTAAGTGGGCGACTCGATGCCGCATGGGCCCGCTGGTGTCGGCCTTGGGCTAATGTTGCCTGGGCGATCCTGACAATTGGTATAGCACTCGGCAGTTGGTGGGCGTATTACGAATTAGG
>CAYGRT010000002.1:164736-170081 GCA_964352355.1 uncultured Pseudohongiella sp.
CGTTGGAAGAAAACTTCACTAAACTTCTTGCTCGCGCAGCTTACCAAAGTGGCTGTCGCAAGCCTTGTGATTGGCTTGGTGCTGCCCACTTTAATTTTATTAGAGTTTTCGTTCTCGGCAACAATTGCGGTAGCCCTTAGCGCCTGGATCGTCCTGAGTATGGGCAATGATATTAAAACTAAGACCGCCAATAAAACGGATTTAATAAGCGGACTTCGAGCCCTAAGTTTCAGCTATTGGGGCATGCAATTAGCTCACTTCGGTATTGCCATTATGCTCGTTGGTGTTGTGCTCACTAGCTATTTTAGTGAGGAGAAAAGTGTGCTTTTAAGCGAAGGCCAACTCACCGATGTAGGCAACTACAGTTTCAGACTGGAGGGCAGTGAAAGAGTCCGGGGGCCAAATTACGTGGGTGACGAAGTCACCATGACAGTGTTTAAAAATGGTTCTGTTATTACCGACTTGTTCCCACAGCGCCGGCTTTATATCGCCACAGGCACGCCGTCTACGGAGATGGCAATTGATGCAGGATTTTTGCGAGATCTTTTTGTCACATTGGGTGAGCAAAAAGAAAACGGCGCATGGTCCATGACTATTTACGTTAAGCCGTTTGTTCGCTGGATTTGGTTAGGCGCTTTGTTCATGGCGTTTGGTGGCAGCCTTGCTGCAATGGATAAACGCTACCGCCGCATAAAACAGGAAAAAGAGGCTAAGGCCTCTGTCCAAGCTACTGGTGTGTTGCAGGGCGTTTCGTAATTATGGGCAGATTCGCTTTTTTTATACCGGTTATTGGGTTCTTTGCCCTTGCCATCGTGCTTTGGCGAGGGCTTTATCTCGATTCTAAGGTATTGCCTTCAATGCTGATCGATAAGCCTATGCCAGAGTTTGCAATGACTACGGTAGATGGCGTTGAAGTCACAAATGCAGATTTGCCACAGCAAATATTTTTGCTGAATGTGTGGGGCAGCTACTGCTTACCCTGCTTGATAGAGCACCCCACTTTCATGCGTTTGGCTGAAGAAGGTGATATTCCGGTCGTGGGTGTAAATTATCGCGACCAACGCGACCTTGCTCTTAATTGGTTAGACGACAATGGCAACCCGTTTACGTTTAGTGTGCTAGATGAGAGCGGTCGTTTCGGTATTGATTTGGGTGTTTATGGCGCACCGGAAACGTATTTGGTAGATGCTGAAGGTGTGATTCGCTATCGCCATGTAAGCGTATTAGATGAATCGGTCTGGCAGGAAAAGTTCTTGCCTGCGATTGAAGAATTAAAAACAGGGAGTTCCCAGTGAAGGGCCTCATTCAGCGCATAGCAGTGCTAATTACATTGGCAATGTTTTTGCCACACACTTATGGCCAGGTTGATACTTTTGAATTCGAGTCAGCAGAGCAGCAGCAACGATTTCGAAAAATTTCCGATGAATTGCGCTGCCCCATGTGTCAAAACACGAGCCTAAGCGGATCCTCCGGCGGTGTTGCTGAAGATTTGCGCCGAGAAATACATCGCATGATTTTGGAAGGCATGACAGACCAGCAAATCGAACAGTTTATGTTTGAGCGCTACGGTGATTTTATATTTTACAAACCAAGGCTCACCCCGGAAACATTATTTTTGTGGTTTGGCCCGTTGCTTTTTTTAGTTGTCGGCGGGGTGGCTGCATTTTTCGTGTGGCGAAGAGCAAAAACTTCAACCAGCGCAGTCGAATCTCTGAATGGCGATGAAACCGAGCGCTTAAACAAGTTGCTGAGCAATCAGTAACCCCCATCCAACTTTTGGTAATTACTTTGTTTTGGTTCTTCGCATCTAGTCTAGCTGTTCTTTCTGCACTTTTTGTTGTTTACCCTCTTTGGAGAAGCAGTCGTTCTGGCAACGCCCTTAATAGTGCTGCTCGTAAAGAGGCCAACGTGGCGCTTTTTCAAGAGCGCAAGAAGGAGTTGGAGTCAGAATTTTCTCTCGGGCAGATCGATCAGCAGCAATTTGACAGCCTGATATTGGAGTTGCAGCAAAGTTTGTTGGCGGATGTCTCGGCAGAAGAGGCCGATGACAAAGTGCAGCCCTTTTCCAATACCAAGAAACTAACCTTCATCATCCCATTGATATTGGTGCTGGCAACTCCGGTTGCGGCCTATGTTTTATATGAAAAATGGGGTTATTTGGATGAAATCGCGCTCACTGACCTTTATATGCGCACCGTAAACAACAGCGGTGATGCGGAAGAGGCAAAAGAGCTAATCATTGCGCTTGGGGAAGCTGCACAGCAGGGTGAACCGCAGCCTTGGACTCTCTACTTTTTGGCAGAAAATTTCGCTAATGTAAGTATGTTCAACGAAGCGGCTATTGCGTATCAGCGAGCAGCGGACTTGTTAGAGGACTCTCCAGATAAAGCGCTTGTGCTCGGCAGAGTTGCTTTGGCGAAATACATTTTGGCAGGTTTTGAGATCACCCCCGAAGTGTTTGAGACGATCAATCAGGCGCGGGATATCAATCCATCGGAAGTATCTATCTTGCAATTGCTCGCGGTCGATGCCGAGCAGCGCTCTGATTTCAGCGCAGCTATCGAGTACTGGAGATTATTAATCCAAGCCAACCCCAACTCAGAACAAGCGCAAACTCTCCGTGCAAACATCGCTGCCGCCCAGCAAGTGTTGGCGCAGGAAAACCCAGAGCTAGTGGGCGGGGCATCGGTTGATGTGTCTATTAGCTTGGCGAGCGAGTTGGAACTTGAGCCTAATCTTCGTGTTTTTATCGCCGCACGTAATGCGGAGCAGGAAGGTTTGCCACCTTTGGCAGCGATAGACTTATTGGTTTCAGATTTGCCGACAGTCGTTCGATTAGATGATCTTTCGGCGGTGGGCCCGTTCAATCTATCGTCTGCAGATACTATCTATGTTTCGGCGCTGGTCTCATACTCTGGTACCGCCTCACCACGCTCTGGTGACTATAGAGTGGTTTCACAAAACTTTTCTCCTAATGGACAGAACGCAGCCATTGAGCTCGTCATTGCAGAACAAGTGCAATAGTCGATCGGTTCACGGATTATGTATTGGGCAGAGTTTTTAACCATTGCCGCAGCGCATTTAGCCGCAGTCGCCTCGCCAGGACCGGATTTCGCCGTCGTCCTCAAGCAAAGTATTAGCAATGGAACCCGCAGCGCCATCTGGACTAGCCTAGGGGTGGGCAGCGCTATTTTACTGCACGTTACATACTGCCTCTTGGGAGTGGCGGTCTTGCTTTCCCAATCCGAAACCCTGTTTAGCACCGTTCGCTACTTGGCTGCCGTCTATTTGTTTTACCTAGGGATTAAAGCATTGCTGGCGACTCTAAAGAGCTCAGAAACGGCCCAGCCAACGTCTTCAATACAACAAAATTCTGCGCTAAAAGCGTTCTATCTTGGCTTTTTAACTAATGGTCTCAACCCGAAAGCAACGCTATTCTTTTTGGCGCTTTTTACTGTTGTTATCAGCCCTGCAACGCCCACATTAGTGCAAGCAGGCTATGGTCTATATTTGGCCGTTGCCACGTTTTTATGGTTTACCATGCTTTCGGTTTTACTAGGCAGACAGCGATTTCGTCTGTTTATTTTGCGCATGGGAGTATGGTTTGAGCGAGCCATGGGGTCCATTTTAATCCTCTTGGCTCTGCAAATAGCCTTGTTTTCTTATGGGCTTTAGAATCATCTTGTTACCAATTTGTCGGTATAAGCCCTGACTGATCTGGGTTATTATTGGCCCAGGAGAAAGAGATGTCCGAACAGAAATTTCCAGACAAGCTAATTGATAAATTTGGTCGCCACATAGACTACATTCGGCTGTCGGTAACAGACCGCTGCGATTTTCGTTGTGTCTACTGCATGACTGAAGACATGACTTTTCTGCCGCGCAGTCAAATTTTATCCTTAGAAGAGCTTTACCAAGTGGCGCAGGCTTTTACCGAACTCGGTGTGAGAAAGATTCGAATCACTGGGGGAGAGCCTATGGTTCGGGGCGATGTTATGTCCTTGTTTGAGCAATTAGGCCGCCTTCCGGGGTTAGAAGAACTGCTGCTAACCACTAATGGCGCACAGCTTGATAAATACGCTAAGCCGCTTAGAGCGGCGGGCGTTAATCGGATTAATATCAGTATCGACAGCCTGGATGCGGAGCGGTTTAAACGAATTTCTCGCGTAGGTAAGCTGGATAAAGTGTTGGCGGGGATCGATGCTGCCATCGATGCTGGTTTTGATCGCATTCGTCTGAACTCTGTCATTATGAAAGGGTACAACGAAGATGAAGTGCTGGCTTTGGCGGATTACGCAATAGAGCGAGATATCGATATCGCATTTATCGAAGAAATGCCCCTTGGCGAAGCTTCTGACCACAACCGCGAAGATACTACCTGCAGCAACGCTTGGGTGCGGGAAATTATTCAATCTAAATACTCGCTGCTGGATAGTGCGGAAACCACTGCCGGGCCATCGCGCTATGTAAAAGTAGCTAATCACAAAAGCCGCATTGGTTTTATATCTCCGGTGACTCATAATTTTTGCGAGGCCTGCAATCGCGTGCGCGTGACGGTGGAAGGCAGACTGCTATTGTGTCTCGGCAACGAACATTCTGTAGATTTGCGGCAGATTCTTCGAGACCCGAGCGCGGGTATGGACGATCTAAAAGCCGCATTGGTAAAATCCATGGATATTAAACCTGAGCGTCATTATTTTTACGAAAAAGACCATGTGCAGCCTGTTAGACTTATGAATATGACAGGGGGCTAAGTGAGATGAAGCAGTCATTAAATGTAGCAGTTGTCACTGTTTCTGATACTCGAGTGGAAGAAACTGATAAGTCTGGGGCTGTCCTCATCGAATGCCTGACAGAGGCCGGACACAGCCTTAAACATAAGTCTATTGTTAAAGACGATATCTACGATCTTAGAGCGGAGGTTTCTAATCTAATCGTAAACCCTGCTGTTCAAGTTGTGCTAATGACGGGCGGCACTGGATTTACCGCGAGAGACAATACGATGGTGGCGATAAAGCCTCTATTCGATGCCGAAATAGAGGGCTTTGGTGAGTTGTTCAGGCAGCTCTCTTATGAGGAAATTGGTACATCTACCATTCAGTCTCGTGTCTGTGCAGGCCTGGCTAATGGCACGATCATATTCTGCTTGCCGGGATCGCCCGGCGCGTGTCAGACCGGCTGGCATAAGATTATAAAGCAGCAACTTGATTCCGAATTTAAGCCCTGCAATTTCGTTAATAAACTTAAGTCCTAAGTCTAAAGTCCGCTGCGCAAGTGGTCCTTAAGTGAGGCACCTTTTGGTGGCGTCGAACGGTTTCAGATGCCACCAAGTAACTGCGCAGCAG
>CAYGRT010000002.1:170181-209707 GCA_964352355.1 uncultured Pseudohongiella sp.
CGCTTGATGAATCTATTGGCTGGGTAATCGCAGTGTCGAGCGGTTTTAGATGCCGCCAAGTAACTGCGCAGCAGGCCGAGGACTCCTGGGTACCTTCACTCTGGAAAAGCCCCAAAACCTGGTCTTTTGCCTTCCTTTAGCGCTGGTCTTTGATCGCTGCGCAGTTTCTTGCTGACATCTGAAACCTTGTTGTGTGCAGGGGCTCGCTTGATGAATCTATTGGCTGGGTAATCGCAGTGTCGAGCGGTTTTAGATGCCGTCAAGTAACTGCGCAGCAGGCCGAGGAACTCCTAGGTACCTTTATTCTGGAAAAGCCCCAAAACCTGGTCTTTTTCCTTCCCGCAGCGCTGGTCTTTGATCGCTGCTCAGCTTTTTTTTGGCGTCTGAATTATTGATGTGTGCCAGGGGCTCGCTAGGGAGAAATCTGTAGGTTCTGAGGTGTGCTGGCTGATTGGGCGAGGAGGGGATTTTATTTTGCGGGTGCAGATAAACAAACACCAGCAGAAGCTGTTAGCTAGTGCTGGTGTTCAGGTAGAACGTCTAGTTGAAGGACTAATCATAGTGCCCCCTTCTAATATGTTGATTTTATACGGCAGCGTAAAGAATCACTACTGGAACGGCTAGGGCGGCAATTACCAGCACCAAGCTCACCACAGTGGCTTCTACGACAGGACGTACTTTGTTTAGCGCGTCGTACATGTCTATCTCCTTATAGGGTTATGGGTTTGTCCTTATCTCCTAAGAACGGCGCGTATGGTAACACAAGATGTTGGAAATGGTAACACTTTTAAGAAAAAATTCTCAAACGTTTAAATTCGTAACAAATTTTCACTTAATAAAATAGTAGCAAAATAATAGTTAATATAAACAATAGGTTATGGCTATTTAGGGCCATAGGTCATTGGCGTTATTTGTTAGTTCTCGCGTAGAATTCAGTTTGATTATAGTGATTAACGCAATAAAAACATTGAGTTTTATCTATTTGTGATTCAAATCACAAGTGTAACCCTAGGTAACATAAGGTTTTTACTGTGTCATCGCGGTAGCAGGTTCATGTGTCAGAGGTTAAACTCTCGGACTTAGGTTTGAGGATTTAGTGATGAGAATTGTTACTTTTAACGCCAATGGCATTCGAGCAGCTGCTAAAAAAGGCTTTTTTGATTGGTTGCCCGAAGCTGATGCGGATGTGGTCTGTATTCAGGAAACAAAGGCGCAGCTCGATCAGCTTAGCGACCCGGTATTTCATCCGAATGGCTATGATTGCCACTATTTCGATGCCGTTAAGAAAGGTTATTCTGGCACAGCTATTTACAGCCGAAACAAGCCTGATATGGTTCGAACGGGGTTAGGGTTTGAAGTGGCAGACGTGGAAGGGCGTTATATTCAAGCCGATTATGGCAAAATTAGTGTGGCGTCACTGTATCTGCCCTCGGGCTCGTCGGGTGAAGATAAGCAGCGGCGTAAGTTTGAGTTTATGAAGTGCTATATGAAGCATATGAAAAAACTCATACAAGACGGTCGCGATTACATAATTTGCGGTGATTGGAATATTTGCCATAAAGAAATCGACCTGAAAAACTGGAAAGCCAACCAGAAGAACTCTGGTTTTTTGCCCGAAGAGCGTTCTTGGCTCGATGAGCTTTACGAGGAAGTAGGCTTCGTAGACGCATTCAGACTTGTTCGCAGTGAACCCGAATTATATTCTTGGTGGTCAAATCGCGGGCAAGCAAGAGCAAAGAATGTAGGATGGCGTTTGGACTATCATGTGGTAACTCCTAGTATCGCGAGTAAGGTGCAGCATGCTGACATCTATCGCGATCAAAGTTTTTCCGACCATGCGCCAGTAATCATCGACTACAAAATTTAATCTGAGCACAACTTTAAACTTATCTATTGGAAGGTTGTAACAATGAAGAGATTTAGACAGTCATTCATTCATTTAAACGTAATTGCGGCCATTCTAATGCTGCTATCTTCTGTGTTGGCGGCAGAGGAGCTGGTGGCCAACATCGAAACCAATAAGGGCTTAATTTCAGTTACTCTAAACGAAAAAGCAGCGCCTACTACCGTGGCTAACTTCATTAATCTGGCGAACCGTGGATTTTATGATGGCTTAACATTTCACCGTTATGAGCGAAATTTTATGATTCAGGGTGGGGATCCGCTAGGCACAGGAACAGGCGGCCCGGGTTACCAATTTCGAGGCGAGATTGTGTTGCGTCATAACCAGCCGGGTATTTTGTCCATGGCAAACTCAGGACCGGGAACCGACGGTAGCCAATTTTTTCTGACGCATTTGGCGACTCCTCACCTTAATGGGCTGCACTCAGTATTTGGCGTGGTGAAAGAGGGGCTGCCTATCGTTCACCAATTGCGTAAAGGCGATGTCATTAATACGATAAGTATTCAGGGGGATTTCAGCGCACTTTTCGAGAAGAAAAAAGATAAGATAGCGGAATGGGATGCTGCCCTTGACACTAGTTTTCCAGATTTACCTCAAAGTGATTAACTAACCTTGCAGCTTAAAAAACTTTTTTGAACGGTTTGACTGTAACCTTAGCGTAGACGCCAGCACTGATGTAAGGGTCTGCGTCAGCCCATGCTTGGGCATTTTCTAAGGAATCGAATTCAGCAACGATAAGACTGCCGGAGAATCCTGCTCCACCGGGATCTTCTTTGTCGATAGCAGGGTGTGGCCCTCCCAGTAATAGTCTATTTTCAGCGGCTAGTTGCTTTAAGCGTTCTAGGTGAGCACCTCGCGCGGATAGTCTGCGCTCTAAACTGTTTTCGACATCTTCACTTATGATTGCGTAATACATGGCTGTTCCTTGAACTGTTAGACGGAATCTTTTGTAGAGGAATCGTCTTCTTCTTCGACTTCGATGTATTTCGCGAGAATTGGCATTTGACCGAGAATAAACGCAAAAGTGAGAATTAGGTTGCCGAATACTTTGAATTGAATCCATAGAGCTTCACTGAGGGTGAAGGCTACCGCTAAGTTAATCCCACCCAAGACGATAAAATAAACGATCCAAAGGGAGTTCAGTTTCAACCAGATCTCTCTTGGCGCCGTTACGGCATGCCCCATCATGTGCTGGATCGCTGGCTTTTCTCCCACTAATGAAGATAAAAGGAATAGTGTAGCGAATATCCAATTAACGATAGGAGCCTTCCATTTTAAAAATGCCGTGTCGCGAAAAATTATTGTCGGGATGCAAAACAGTACAACCGCTACAACAGTAATCCACTGAAACTTATCTAAGCGGCGCTGAGCAATGAATAAAGAGCCATAGGTCAGCACGGAAGCCACTAGTAAAAATTCTGCCGCACTGAACACTCCGCCCAAGGTGTATTCAAAGCCAGCGACGCTAAGCACTCTTTCATCAAGCATCCAGACAGTGAAAAATATTAGCAGTGGAATGTAATCGATAAATTGCTTCATTTAATAGTCGCCAGATTGAAGTTGAGAGGGGCTGGATTCGAATTAACGGGCCATTGCTATTGCTTGCGTTAACGTTGCTCGCGGCTAATGGTAATTCATTTGCAGAAATGTGTCTGCTTTTGCCCCGCAATGTAATAAAATTGCGCGCTTATTGTTTTGCACCGTTTATCGCTTATCCATTGTAATGACCGAATACATTCAAGTTCATCCTGATAATCCAGAGCCAAGAGCCATTAAGCAGGTTGTTAGCGTGCTATTGGCAGGCGGAGTCATCGTTTATCCCACCGATTCGACCTATGCGCTGGGCTGTCATATTGGCGACAAAGGGGCATTAGAGCGGATTCGTCGTATCCGGCAATTGGATGCGAAACATAATTTCACGCTTGTTTGCTCTGACTTAGCCTCTATTTCGAATTACGCCAGCGTTCATAACAGTGCGTACCGAATACTTAAAGCCTATACCCCAGGCCCCTATACATTCGTGCTCAAAGCCTCGCCAGAAGTACCGCGCCGTCTAATGCACCCCAAGCGAAAAACCATTGGTCTGCGAGTGCCTGATAACCCCATTGCGCAGGCTATCGTGGCAATGCTGGGGGAGCCAATCATGAGCACGAGTTTGATTCTGCCAGGTGAGGAAGAGCAACTGTTTGATGCCTATGAAATGAGGCTGAAAATCGGCAAATTAGTGGATATTATTGTGGATGGGGGTGCCTGTGGCATTGAACCCACCACCATGATTGATCTTGTCGATGGTGTACCGATTGTGATGAGAACCGGTAAGGGTGATCCAGAACCGTTTTTATAGAAAATTAATGGCGATCCTAGTGGGTCGACTGTAAACCGTTTGTGTATTTAGGAGAAAATTTTGGCAACCGTAGATTCGCAGCAGCGGGTACTTTCAGGCATGAGACCCACTGGGCAGCTTCATCTAGGCCATTTACATGGCGTATTGAAAAATTGGATTAAGCTGCAATACGAATACGAATGCTTTTTCTTTGTGGCTGACTGGCATGCGCTGACTACCCACTACGGTGATCCTAAGATATTCGAAAACAATGTCATCGACATGGTCATTGATTGGCTTGCCTGCGGTGTTAACCCCGGTTCTGCATCGCTATTTGTCCAGTCTAAGGTCCCAGAGCATGCCGAACTGCACTTGTTATTATCTATGATTACTCCTCTTGGCTGGTTAGAGCGGGTGCCAAGCTATAAAGATCAGCAAGAGAAACTTCACGAAAAAGATTTGGATACCTATGGCTTTCTGGGTTACCCATTATTACAGGCAGCAGATATCCTGATATATCGAGCTGGGTATGTGCCCGTAGGGGCAGATCAAGTAGCCCATGTTGAACTCACGCGCGAAGTGGCCCGACGTTTCAATCACATATACGGCAAAGAAGCCGGGTTTGAAGAAACTGCGATTGCTGCTATCCAAAAGATGGGCAAAAAGGCCGCTCGCATGTATAACTCCTTGCGCATCGCCTATCAAGAACAAGGTGATCACGAGGCACTGGAAAAAGCGCAGGCTTTGCTTAAAGAGCAGCAAAATATCACTCTAGGGGATAAAGAGCGGCTGTTTGGCTATTTGGAAGGTGGCGGGAAAATGATTCTTGCTGAACCTCAGGCTCTGCTAACGCCGGCCTCAAAAATGCCGGGGCTGGACGGGCAAAAGATGTCTAAGTCTTATGGCAACACCATAAGCCTGCGGGAGCCACTGGAGGATGTTGCCAAAAAGATCGCCACCATGCCAACGGATCCAGCGCGGGTTCGATTAACCGACCCTGGTGACCCAGAGAAGTGTCCAGTATGGCAATTGCATAATACCTATTCAGATGAGTCCACATTAAAGTGGGTTGCTGAGGGCTGTACCAGCGCTGGAATAGGCTGTCTTGAATGCAAAAAGCCCGTCATCGATGCGGTGGTCGCTGAGCTAGAGCCTATTCAAAAACAGGCCGAGCAGTACATCAAAGACCCAGATTTAGTAAAATCTATTATTGCTGAAGGGAGCGAACAAGCCAGAGAGTCGGCGCGGGAAACCTTAAGCGATGTCCGCTCGGCGGTAGGGCTCGGAACTTGGTAGCTGACCAAGGCGGCCGTTTTGTTGGGGCAAGCGCGCCCATAGTTTGCTATCATCCGCCCCGTTAATAATCAGAATAAGACCTTAAGATTGACTACTATCGGCACTGACACAAACGACACTAACTCTGAGTCTGAGAACTTGGGCTTGGTGATTACCGACACCGAGTCCACGGATTCCCCGCAGCATGAATTGCCCTTCGCGTTTGTGGGCGGCGAAGCCATGACCGAGGTGCCAAAAGATCTCTATATTCCGCCAGATGCACTGGAGATATTTCTAGAAGCCTTTGAAGGGCCTTTGGACTTTTTACTGTATCTCATTAAACGGCAAAACATCGATATATTGGAGATTAATGTCGCCGACATTACTGATCAATATATGTCTTATGTGGACCTTATGCAGTCCAGTCAATTTGAGCTTGCAGCTGAATACATGGTAATGGCAGCCATGCTTGCTGAAATTAAGTCTAGAATTTTGCTCCCACGACAAGAAGAAGAGGAAGTTGAAGAAGACGATCCGCGTATGCAGTTGATTAGACGATTGCAGCAATACGAGCGATTCAAGAAAGCCGCTGAAGACGTCGATGAGATGCCTCGTATGGAGCGAGATATTCACAGCGCATCCGCAGCCTTGCCGACACTTGATCGCGTGGCGCCTCATCCGGATGTTGATCTTCGCGAGATACTTCTAACGTTCGCTCAGGTACTAAAGCGGGCAGACATGTTTGAAAGCCATCAGGTACAAAGAGAAACTTTATCCACACGGGAAAAAATGTCTGAAATACTAGTGAGAATAAACAAGGACAAGTTTGTGCCGTTGGTATCGTTGTTGCTGCGTTCAGAAGGACGGCTAGGGGTTGTAGTCACGTTCTTGGCAGTGATGGAACTCATAAAAGATTCTTTAGTGGATATAGTCCAATCGGAGCCATTCGGTCCTATCCATATCAAATCAAGAAGCTAATCGAATTTGCCGACGTAGCCCGATTAACGAAAACGCCAGAGATAGACAGACAGCATGAATGAGATAGATAACAAAGTAAAAATGATCGTCGAGGGCTTATTGCTGGCAGCCGGTAGGCCTTTGAGTCTTGAGAATATTAGCCAGGTTTTCAGCGAAGAAGAACGTCCCGATAAAGTAGAACTGGAACAGGTGATGGAGAATATTGCACTCAGCTGCAATGACCGTGGTTTCGAACTAAAAGAAACAGCATCTGGCTTTCGTTTTCAGGTAAAACAAGAACTGAGCGAGTGGGTATCTAAGTTATGGGAAGAACGTCCTCAAAAATACACACGGGCTCTGCTGGAAACCTTAGCTCTGGTGGCGTATCGACAACCCATCACTCGAGGTGACATAGAGGATATTCGCGGGGTAGGGGTAAGCTCTAATATCATTAGAACACTGCTTGATAGAGAGTGGATTCGCGTTGTTGGGCATCGCGATGTTCCTGGGCGCCCGGCAATGTTTGCGACGACGAAACAGTTTTTAGATTACTTTAACCTGAAGAGTTTGCAAGAGTTGCCGCCTCTTGCGGAAATTAAAGATCTCGCCGCAACAGCAAAAGAATTCAATCTAGAGGATGCTCTCACTGAGTCGAGAGTGCTTGATTTGCCAGAAGAGGCAACCGATGAAAATGCATTTGAATTAACTATGTCGGATGAAGAAAGGCTAGCCGAAGAGCAAGCTATAGAGCTGTCTAAAAAACCATTGGACGAAATTTTGGCAGAGGCGGAGCCGGAAGATAACAACAGTGCGGCGGAATTCGATGAGTTTGAACAAGGCGAAGATACTGCGCTTGTTGATGATGAAGATGCCTATTCGGAAGCTGCGCCATTGGATTCAGACCAAGAGGACGAAAGCAGCGGTGATAGTCAGGATGAAGAATACTTCGACACAGATGAGAGTGACTATGACCGCGATGAAGAAGACCTGGACGCGGATCAAGACAGTGATGAAGAAGATTCACAGCCACTGTAAACAAAAATACAAACACGCAGACGCTCTGAAGACTCACGCGCTAGACAACTCAATCATCACTCCAATTCACGGTTAGCCGGAAACCTCAAAGATCAATTATTTATGACAGAAAAACTGCAAAAAGTTCTAGCACGGGCGGGGTTCGGTTCACGGCGTGAGTTAGAAGCTTGGATCGAAAAAGGTCGCGTAAAAGTAAATGGCAAAGTGGCGACTTTAGGGGATCGAGTTGCTAGCGATGACAAGATTACTGTTGATGGTAAAAAGCTTTCAGATCAGAGTAAGCAAAAATTTGAACGCCGAATTCTGCTTTATAACAAACCAGAGGACGAAATTTGCTCTCGTAAGGATCCCGAAGGTCGCCGTACCGTATTTGATAAGCTGCCCAAAATTCGTCATGGACGATGGGTGTCGGTTGGCAGGCTAGACATTAACACCAGTGGGTTGCTTCTATTTACTACCGACGGAGAGCTAGCTAATCAGTTAATGCATCCAAGTTTTGAAGTAGAGCGGGAATACGCCGTTCGGGTTATGGGAGAGGTTACGCAAGATATTGTTAATCAGATGCACAAGGGCGTCATGATTGATGACCATCTTTGCCGTTTCACAGACATTCAATATTTTGCTGGTGATGGCGCAAATCAGTGGTACCACGTCGTAATTATGGAAGGCAAAAACCGAGAGGTTCGTAAGATTTGGGAATCTCAAGGACTTAAAGTCAGTCGGTTAAAACGAGTTCGTTTTGGTCCTATTTTTATCCCTAGTACGGTAAAGAAAGGCCAGTTCATCGAGCTTGCCAAACCGGAAGTTGATAAGCTGCTAGAACTCGTCAAAAAACCTAAGCCCCTAGACTAACTTTTTTAGGGATTGTTTCGCTGCGTTCTGTGCTCGATTTATTAGACTGTTGATGGAATCAGTGCCTGTGAGTGATGCGACACCAGCACTGACCAAAACATCAGCTTCGGTTAATTCTGCATAAGCGCTCGCCTTTTCAACATGTTCTAGCTCCATCGCAAATTTCCGAGCAGCGCCTAAAGAACTGTAGCGCAAGACAAAAAATTCCGCAGGGCCTAACCTTAGCCAAAGATCAGTGCTGTCACCCAATGCCTGAAATGAATGGCACAGCGGCCGTAGTGTTTTTTCAATTTCAAGTTTTTCCATATTACTGCTGACGTTCACTCTTATACTAATAAGCGAAAGCGGATGGTTGTGTCTTTTGGCAAGCTCGATCTCTCTATTAAGAATACCTAACAAAGCCGGTCGTTCCATCACCTCACTATTAGGATTAAATCGTGTGCGTTCGGCAGCGTCTTTATAAGTGAGTGCGTTTTTTAACGGCATTAAAAGCAATAGTATAGACTGCTCGATAGTTTCTAGTTCACTGTCTTTAAATCGGGTGCTGCGCTTAAAAATTATTTCGCCACTGGGCTCTCCAGAGTTGGATAGGTTGTAACCGCAACTGTGGGTAGCGAGCCTGCCAATTTTAATCTTGATCTGCCGTTTTTCCTCAGTGTAGAAAAGCCCATCAATTTTTAATTTTTGCCGCAGCGCATCGAGAAAGTATCTTAACTGAGTTCTCAAGTCTAAGGTGGATTGAAGCACACTCATTAATGCAAGTTTTTCTTGATCTACTTTGAAATCACTATTAAGTAGCGTTTCAGCGACAGTGGTGTTGGCAGCTGCATGCTCGGCAGGTTGAGTTGATAAAACCATGAGAACTCTCTATTTTTTGTGTCAATGATTATGTTAGAGGCTAACGACTCTATTCTTGCCTGAGCGTTTAGCTTGATAGAGTGCCTTATCTGCACGTTGAAATAGGCGGTCTTTGCTGTCGCTGGGTTTTAGAGCAGCGCTACCAAGACTAACGGTAATGCTCAAGGCATGCCCGGCAGTAGAAATGCTCGCTTTTTCTATGGCGCTGCGGATTCTTTCGGCGATTACTTCGGCACCACTTTGTGAAGTTTCATTGAGAAGGATGACAAATTCTTCACCGCCATAGCGATAAACAAGGTCGGTTTGTCTATTGACCTGCTTTAGCTTGCTCACAATCATTTTTAGCACTTTGTCACCGGCTTTATGGCCCCATTGATCATTGATTACCTTAAAGTCGTCTACATCAACAAGCAGCATAGCTAGGGGCGATTTATGCCGTTTAGCCAATTCTATTTCCCGTGATAAGGTGTTCTCTAATGCAAGGCGATTTCCGGCGCCTGTTAGGGGATCGGTGAGAGACGCAACAAGCGCCTCTCGGTACTGCAGCGAATTTCGGAGAGGGCAGAGCAAGGACCCAAGAGTGTCTTCGACCACTTGCAGATTTGCTTCAGAGAAACGCTTGTTGCGAAAAAGCGTTAACTCGCCTAAATGGTCTTGTTGGGTTATCAGTCGATATCCACAGCTGTGAGTCGATTTTCGACCGGTATTAAATTTTACGTCAGCGCTTTCGTTCACGTATGCAAGACCGCTTAACGGAATAATTCCATTGAGCTCGCGGTAGTATGTTGCTAATACCTGCTCCAGTTCCAAACTGCTTTGCAATAGCGATGCGAGTCTAAACTTGAGCCGCTGAGATTCTGACGTGTAATTAATATCATCGTCTTTCGATTTGAGTAAGCGTCTAATACTATCGAACTCGATAGTATTGGACTTCGTCATAGCTGTCGGCATGGTTCACTCCTGGCAACATCCTGTTAGCTGCCGGCAGCGGAAAACTGGTGGCAACAAGGGCAGTTATGTCATCTCAGTAGCGAAGACTATGCCAAGGTCAAAAACTTCTATTGAAAGGTTTAATTTTCAATGGCTTAGGGATGTTCTCTGAGTGCAAAATTTATGCTGGCGGCGGCAACTATTGTCATCCTAGCAGGGGGAGCGGCAACTAATTGCCGGGATCGAAATCTCTCACATTCAGCGCGCGACCTTGAAAGCTAGCGGCCTTCTCTGACATGAGATATAGAAACACAGGCATTAATTCTGCAGGAGTGGGGAGGGTGTTTGGATCTTCGGCGGGATAGGCATCCCGGCGCATATTGGTTCTGGTGGCACCGGGATTTAAGCTATTCACTTTAATATTGGTGGTTTTTGAGATTTCATCGGCTAAGGTTTGCATCAACCCTTCCAAGGCAAATTTACTCACCGCATAGGCGCCCCAATGAGCGCGGCTAGTTCGGCCGACACTGGAGGAAAGAAAAAGCACTCTGGCGTCTTCAGAGCGGCTTAAGCTTGGAAGCAAGGCCTTGGTAAGCAGAAACGGCGCTGTTACATTCACTTGTAGTAGTTTATTCCAGTCATCGTCGGGATAGAATTCGATCGGAGTTCTTGGGCCGAGTAGGGCTGCACAATGAACAATCCCGTCTAGTGCCGGAAATTGCTGCATCAGTGATGTGGCTAAGTTCTTGTAATCATCACTTTGTGCTGATAAAAAATCGAGAGGTTGAATTATTGCAAGGCCTGGAGCTACTTCTTCAAGCTCATCGTACAGCGCCTCAAGCTTATCTTGTTTGCGCCCTAATAAGATTAACTGCGCTCCATGCTCGGCAAAACTCAACGCGCATTGTTTACCGATGCCGTCACTGGCGCCGGTGATTAAAATGGTTCTGCCTGATAAAAACTTTTCGGGTGGGGTAAATTCAAACATAGATTAAGCAAACTTTAGTATATTAAGTAAGGGGATGATTTGATCAGATTGGCGCACTATAAAATCTGCTGACCATTCTTCTGGGCGGTCTTCAGTTGCAATGTAGCCATATGCCGCGGCGATGGCCATTACATCGGCGTTTTTTGCGGCTTGAATATCTCGCAGATGATCGCCCAAATAGACAGTGCGTTCAGAGTCAGCGTTTAAGTTGGACATTGCAAGAAACAGGGGTTCAGGATGCGGCTTGGTATGCTCAACGTGATCGGGGCAAACGACGCACTCACATCTAGGCAGCAAGTTAAGTTTTGTCAGCAGTTTTGTCGTGTATTTCTCGGGCTTGTTTGTCACGATTCCCCAAGACTTCTGGTTTCTTTCCAATTCGTCAAGTAGCGTACTAATTCCCGGATACAGACAGGATTGGGTGCTATTGAGTTCTTCATCGTAGAGTTCTAGTAGTCGCTGATGCAAGCGATCAAAATCCTCATGCTCCAGCTCTATTTGGAATGCGAGCTTAACTAGCGCTTTTGCTCCATTAGAGACTGTTCGACGAATAAGGTCGGCCCCCAATTCTGGCTTGTCGTTCTCGATTAACAGCTTATTTACAACACAAACGAAATCGGGGGCGGTATCAATCAGCGTGCCATCGAGGTCAAAAAGAACGCATTCCATCGAAGTACTAAGCTGCATTGCGGTATCAACTGGAGTCATTTAGTTACTCTGGGCGCTGGTAAAAAGAAAGGTAGTTAACGTCGAGGTTTTTCTGCAAGAAATAATTCTTAGTCAGTGGGTTGTAGCCCATGCCAATCTGATTTTGCAAAGAAAACCCTGCTGTCCTAGCCCACGCCGCTAATTCGGAAGGTTTTATAAATTTCCCATACTCATGGGTGCCTTTGGGCAAGAGATTTAAAATATATTCTGCACCAAGAATGGCAAAAACATAGGATTTCGGATTTCTATTAATTGTAGAGAAAAACACCAAGCCACCTGGTTTCACCAAATCAAAACAAGCCTGCACGATTGCGGCGGGATCGGGCACATGTTCTAGCATTTCGAGACAGGTAATCACATCAAAATGCTGCGGTTTCGTTTTAGCAAGTTCTTCTGCGGAAACGAATTGATAGTCGATATCGAGTTTGGATTCTAGGTTGTGAAGCTTGGCGACAGAGAGCGACGCTTGCGCTAAATCTATGGCCGTGACGGAGGCGCCGTGATGTGCCATGGCCTCGGCGAGTATGCCGCCGCCGCAGCCAATATCCAATACCTGCTTCTCTGCTAGATTGATCTGCTGGCTAATGTAATTTACCCGCAGGGGATTTATTTCATGTAGTGGCCTAAATTCGCTATTTTTATCCCACCAACGAGCAGCTAGGGCTTCAAATTTTCTGATCTCTAATTCGTCGACGTTTTCCATGATACTTAAGCGTCCTTGAGGCGCCGCTGCCATTTGCCGGCAGTCTCACGCACGGTGGATAAATTTAAGGTTTTGTGTTCGCCTTGCGCTAGCAGCAATTTACCTCCACACCACACGTAGGAAACCTGCCTTGAATTTGCGGCATAGGCGATGTGGGAGGCTGGGTTGTGCATAGGAAGGGTGTTGAGGTCGTCCATATTAATCGCAGTAATATCAGCGTACTTGCCAACCTCTAAGCTGCCTATGCTATCCGCTAGCCCCAAGGCTTTGGCGCCATTAATGGTTGCCATTTCCAGTGCTTGGTGCGCGTTGACAGCGCAGGCATCGCCTGCAACCGCTTTCGCCAAAATCGCAGCGGTATGCATTTCACCTAGCATGTCGAGATCGTTGTTGCTAGCACAGCCGTCTGTGCCAAGCGCAACATTGACGCCGCGATTCATTAACTGCGCGACTTCGCAGAAGCCGCTAGCAAGCTTAAGGTTGGATTCGGGGCAGTGGACAACATGGGCGCCTAACTCTGCCAACATACTCATTTCCTGTTCATTTAGTGCGGTTGTATGAACGCATACGAGGCGAGGGCTAATAAAGTTTAGTTCCTCAAGTCGTTGCAGGGGCCGTCTACCGTCCGTCGCTAACGCAGTCTCCACCTCTTGCGCTGTCTCATGAATATGCATATGAATGGGGATATCTAGCTCGTCTGCGAGTATTCGGATTGTTTCTAGAGGGCCGTCTGCCACGGAATAGGGTGCGTGGGGCCCGAACGCAGTATGCACGAATTCACTGTTGCGGTAGCGATCATGTAGCGCTGTAGTTTTACTAATATACTCCTCAGGAGTTTTTGCCCACGGAGTTGGGAAATCCAAAACTGGACAGGCCAACTGCGCTCTCATGCCGGTTTGAGTTACAGCGGCTGCCACTTCTTCTGGGAAAAAATACATATCAGCAAAGCAGGTGGTGCCGCTGCGTATCATTTCGGCGATTGCAAGCATGGAGCCGTCTTTCACAAAGCTCGGGCTCACAAATTGCCCTTCGAGTGGCCAAATATGCTCTTCTAGCCAGACTTTCAGCGGCAGGTCATCAGCTATGCCTCGAAACAGCGACATAGCTATGTGTCCGTGACTGTTGACCAAACCTGGTATTAACACATGATTGGGTAGTTTCAGTGTCTGTAGCGCATCGACTGCTTCAAGCGCTGCGTCAGCCTCCATAACCGCGACTATTCGGTCTTCTTTGATGGCAACCGCGGCTTTATTCAAAGTGGTATTGCGTGGTATCACTGGAATCACCCAGTCAGCAATTATGAGGGTGTCTGCGCTGATTTTTGGTCCTGAATTCAAGAGGCTTCCTTTGCTGCTGTGTTGGTTTGCTGCCGTGTGTAGATTGGGGGCAAGAGTATACCTTGTTTTGGTGCTTTTGGCCTCCTTCGTGGTTGGTCGGCTAAGTCTGTGGAAGCACTTGAATAAAAAGGGAATTTCTAAGCTATTAAGTCCTGCTTGAGGTGTTATTTATGGCAGGAAATATGCTAATATTCGGCAATAAGTTTCCATGACCAAAGTGAGCATGAACCTCTCCAAATTAAGCGTAATTATTCTCGGTATTCTGCCGCTATTTACACTGATAATTACAGCGTTTCTGTGGATAAATAACTCGGCAATTCCTCACCGAAAAAGCCGAGATACAACACGCCCGTCGTTCTAGGATAAAAACAAAGTATGTCTGAGCTAGCCAAGCAAGTAACACCCGTTGCCTTAGAAAGTGAAATGAGGGAATCCTATCTCGCCTATGCAATGAGTGTCATTGTGGGGCGGGCGCTGCCAGATGTTCGCGACGGCCTTAAGCCGGTGCATCGACGAGTTTTGTTCGCGATGAGTGTGTTATCTAACGATTTTAATAAGCCTTACAAAAAGTCGGCTCGCGTGGTTGGTGATGTGATTGGTAAATATCACCCCCATGGCGATACAGCGGTGTATGACACCATTGTGAGAATGGCGCAAGATTTCTCATTGCGTTACCCCTTGGTTGACGGGCAGGGTAATTTTGGCTCGGTGGATGGCGATGCTGCAGCGGCAATGCGTTATACCGAAATTAGAATGGCCAAAATCGCACACGAGATTTTAGCCGATCTTGACAAAGAAACGGTGGACTTTTCACCGAACTATGATGGCACCGAACATATCCCCAATGTGATGCCCACCCGCATCCCTAATTTATTAGTTAACGGCTCCTCGGGTATCGCCGTAGGTATGGCGACAAACATTCCTCCCCATAACCTAACTGAGGTCATAGGGGGATGTATCGCGTTACTTGATAACCCTGATATCGAAGTCGATGACCTGATGGAGTACATACAAGGTCCTGATTTTCCCACCGCCGGTATCATTAATGGTAAGGCGGGTATTGTGCAGGCTTACCGCACAGGCAGAGGGCGCATTTATGTACGTGCTAAAGCCGAAGTCATTGAAGACGAAAGAACCGGTAGACAAACAATTATAGTTTCGGAAATCCCCTATCAGCTCAATAAAGCAAGGCTCATTGAGCGTATTGCTGAGCTGGTTAAAGAGAAAAAAATTGAAGGCATTACCGAGCTGCGCGATGAATCAGACAAGGACGGATTGCGCGTTGTAATTGAGCTGCGTAAAGGTGAGATGGGCGATGTGATTCTCAACAATCTTTACGCGCAAACTCAGATGCAATCTGTATTTGGGATCAATATGGTGGCCTTGGTGGATGGGCAGCCCCGACTTCTCAATTTGAAAGAGGTGTTGGAATCTTTTATCCGGCATCGCCGCGAGGTAGTCTCTCGTAGAACTACTTACCTGCTACGTAAAGCACGGGAAAAAGGTCATGTTTTAGAGGGTTTGGCGGTTGCGCTAGCTAATATCGACGCGGTCATCGAACTAATAAAAACCTCGCCTAGTTCCGCGGAAGCCAAAGAAAAGCTTCTCGCTCGTTCTTGGAAATCAGATAGTGTCTTAGCCATGCTCGGCGAGGTGGGGGCCGATGCCTGTCGCCCGGACGGCCTAGATGAACAGTATGGCTTAAAAGAAAATCAGTATTACTTGTCTCCAGATCAAGCCCAGGCCATTTTGGAGCTTAGGCTGCACCGTCTTACAGGGTTGGAACATGAGAAGCTTATCAATGATTATCAAGACTTATTGGTACAGATTGCGGACTATCTAGATATTCTTAACAATCAACCTCGATTAATTTCCGTAGTGCGGGAAGAAATGGAAAAGGTTCGGGAAGAATTCGGAGACGTACGAAAAACAGAAATCGTTGGGTCCCAGCAAGACCTGACAATGGAAGACTTAATTACTGAAGAAGATAGGGTGGTTACGATTTCTCAAGGTGGCTACGCGAAAGCACAGCCGCTGTCTGATTATTCAGCACAAAAGCGTGGCGGAACCGGAAAAGCAGCGGCAAAAGTGAAAGATGAAGACTTTGTCGAACATTTACTGATCGCTAGCACCCACGACACGTTACTGTGCTTTAGCAGCGTGGGTAAGGTGTATTGGTTGAAGGTCTACATGATTCCGGTTGCAAGTCGAACCTCTCGTGGTAAGCCGATTGTGAATATCCTGCCCCTCGAGGAGAACGAGCGAATCACTAGCATGTTGCCGGTTTCCAGTTACGATGAAGATAAGTTTATCTTTATGGCAACGGCCAATGGCACTGTAAAGAAAACATCACTCACTGATTTTTCACGTCAACGTAGTGTTGGCTTGCGAGCAATTGAACTCGATGAGGGCGATGAGCTAGTTGGCACGGCAGTCACAGATGGCGCGAGAGACATTATGCTTGTCAGCAGCAGTGGCAAGACTATTCGATTTAAAGAGACGGACGTGCGCGCCATGGGGCGGACTGCAAGAGGCGTTAGGGGAATTAAGCTAGCTAGCGGCTCCACCATGATTTCGTTAATTATCCCAGAACAGGGCAAGCAGATTCTGTCCGTAAGTGAAAACGGCTATGGCAAACGCACCTTGACCGAGGATTTCCCAACCTATGGTCGTGGTGGGCAGGGCGTTATCGGAATGCAAACCAGCGAGCGAAATGGTTCTGTTGTAGGCGCGGTGCAAGTCGCTGAGTCTGATGAAATCATGCTTATTTCAGACAAAGGTACACTGGTTAGAACTCGAGTGGATGAAGTGTCTGTTCAAGGTAGAAATACGCAGGGAGTGCGTTTAATACGGCTGAAAAACGACGAAAAGTTGGTAGGCCTAGAGCAGGTCGACGAGCCAGAAGTATTAGAAGGTGAGACAGCCATAGATGACTCAGAATCCCAGCAGGATGATTAATCCTGTGAGGATTAGCGGTTTCTAATTTATTAACTTTTGGACTAAAGACTAGCCTCGTGACCTTTTCTGATCAGAAAAAAGTCTCTTATTTAGGGCCCATGGGCACCTTTACTCAAACAGCAGCGCAGTTGTATTTTGCGGGCGAGTGCACTTATTTACCGTGCAACAGTATTGATGATGTCTTTGCCAACGTGGAAGCTGGCCTCAGCGACTTTGGTGTGGTGCCCGTGGAAAACTCTACCGAAGGGGCGGTCAATAATACTCAAGACTGTTTGATTGAATCAAAACTGATCGTTGTGGGCGAAGTCGTTGTGCCAATCGTTCACAATTTGTTGGTGAATAAAAACCTTTTAGATCCAACACAAATCGAAGAAATCATCTCACACAAGCAGTCATTAGCTCAGTGTCGAAATTGGCTGAAAAGTAATTTTCCATCAGTCCAGTTAAGTGAAGCGTCGAGCAATGCTGCGGCAGCGAAAATGGCTTCCGCGACAGTGACAACAGCGGCAATTGCTAGCGATGCAGCTGCCAAGGTGTACGATTTAAAAATTCAATTTTCAGCAATTCAAGACCGATCGAACAACAGCACGCGGTTTTTGGTGTTGTCTAATTCGAATCAGAGCTCTCCTCCTTCGGGTCTCGATAAAACTAGCGTTTTAATCTACACACACAACAAACCCGGCGCGCTTTTCAGGATTTTGCAACCATTTGAAGAGCTTGGTGTGAGTCTTAGTAAAATTGAAACAAGGCCTTCTAAAGTAGAAGCATGGGAGTATGTTTTCTTCATAGATTTCGATGGCCATGTTGATGACCTACTGATTAAAGATTTATTCACTCGCTTAGCAACATGCACCGCTGAAATAAAAATACTGGGTTCCTATAAAAAATTTGTGGACGGCATAAAATGAGCGCGCCTAGAGTGAGCGTGACAGATAAGACTTGTCTTATTGTGGGGCTAGGACTGATTGGCGGAAGTATTGCAAAAGCGCTTAGAAATGCAAATCCACAGCAATGTATTTTGGCGATCGACTCTGATGGAGCGGCTATTGAGCAGGCCATTGCTGAGGGTGTCATTGACAAATCTGGCTCAATGAATGAGCTCGTTGCCAATGCAGATATTGTTGTATTGGCAGTGCCGCCCTTACAGCTGGTTAGCGTTTTAACAGCAATTGAACGCTATTTGAAGCCCTCGGCGTGCATAACAGATGTTGGTAGTGTCAAGTCTCATATTTATAAAGCATTAGCTCAAAAGTCTGATTTTGTAAGGCAAAACTTCGTGCTTGGACATCCAATTGCTGGATCCGAACAAAGTGGTTATCGAGCAGCAAAGGCAGATTTATTTCTTGGCCGCAAAGTTATTTTAACTCCATGCGCTGAAACTTCGCCTATTGCAGTTGCAACAATAAATCAGCTCTGGCGCTTGCTTGGTAGTGATGTCATAGGTATGGGGATCGAAAAACACGATGAGGTGCTGGCTGCTACGAGTCACTTACCCCATGCTCTTGCCTACGCCATAGTTGATGTGCTGACTTGCCAAGATGAAAGTGATGATATTTTTAGGTATGCCGCCGGAGGGTTTGCAGATTTTAGTAGGTTAGCATCAAGCAGCCCGCAGATGTGGGCAGATATTTTTGTAGCAAACTCAATCGCTACAGAGAAAGTATTGGATAATTACATAAAGCGATTGATCGAACTAAAAGCGGCGATCAAAGCACAGGACCGCGTTTTTTTGCAGGATATGTTTACCCGTAGCAAAGAGACGAGAGATCTATTTATACAACAACACTATAGTGGTAAACCATTGACCGACATGACCATCAAATCAGTAACGTTTGCTCTTAAACCGGGAGGCAGCATTCTTGGCGATGTGCGCGTTCCAGGGGATAAATCAATTTCCCATCGCTCAATAATTTTTGGAGCGATCGCCAATGGCGTCACCTCGGTATCTGGATTCTTAGAAGGGGAAGATGCGCTTAATACGGTTGCTGCATTCCGCGAAATGGGCGTGACCATTGTCGGACCGGAAAATGGCAACTTGACCATCTACGGAGTTGGCAAACACGGGCTACAAATGCCTCGCAAACCTCTTTACATGGGAAATTCTGGCACGGCCATGCGCCTGTTAGCGGGCTTGCTCGCCGCGCAAAGTTTTACTAGCGAACTAACCGGCGATGAGTCACTCACGGGTCGGCCAATGAACCGGGTGGTTAAGCCCTTGCAAGAAATGGGAGCCAAGATCAGTGCCCAAGCTGCAGGCACACCGCCGCTTAAGATTACGGGGAGCAAGTTGAGAGGAATTGACTATGCGATGCCCATGGCGAGCGCTCAGGTTAAGTCATGTGTTTTACTAGCGGGCTTGTATGCACAAGGTCAGACACGGGTTTCTGAGCCCGCGCCTTGTCGCGACCATACAGAGCGTATGTTAAAGGGGTTTTCTTACCCGGTGACGGTAGACGCTAATGGGTCCGTAACCCTAGAAGGAGGACATGAGCTGCAAGCTAAGACGATCGACGTGCCTGGTGATATATCCTCTGCGGCTTTCTTTTTGGTGGCAGCAGCTATAAGCCCTGGTTCGGACCTTACCTTGCGTCATGTGGGAGTGAATCCCACCAGGCTTGGTATCATTAATCTGCTTAGGATGATGGGCGCAAAGCTGGAACTTTTAAACCAGATCGAAGTTGGTGGTGAACCCGTTGCAGACATTCGTATCCAGTATAGTGAGCTTAGAGGTATTGATATCCCCGAGTCCCAAATCCCCCTCGCGATTGACGAATTTCCCGTGTTATTCATCGCCGCAGCCAATGCGAAAGGTGTGACTACACTTAAAGGCGCAGAAGAGCTCCGCGTGAAAGAAAGTGATCGCATCGAGGCGATGGCTCAGGGGCTTGAGATATTGGGTGTTGAAACCGAAGTCTTTGCTGACGGCATCAAAATTACTGGCGGCAGCTATGGCGGTGGAATCATCAATAGTCATGGAGACCATAGAATAGCAATGGCCTTTAGTGTCGCAGCACTTCGTGCTGGAGCCGAAATTACGGTATTAAATTGTAATAATGTGGCCACCTCTTTTCCCGGCTTTGTGGAACTAGCCGCCTCACTCGGTTTAGCTATCTCCGCCCGTGATTAACTCTCCCGGTCAAACATTGCCACCACCTGTCATTACAATTGACGGGCCATCGGGGTCTGGTAAAGGGGCGGTAGCCTCTGTGCTAGCGAAAGAATTAGGCTTTCACTTATTAGACAGTGGTGCTCTTTATAGAGTGCTAGGTATCGCCATTTTCAAGGCGGGCATAGACCTAGAAAATATTATTGAAATCAGCAAGTTGGCGCTCAATATGAATGTGGAATTTGGACTTCAAGGGGCGGATTCTGTTGCCCTTGATGGGGTCGACGTTTCTCTCCAAATACGCTCTGATTTAGGTAGTGATATGGCCTCTAAAGTAGGTGCCATTGCTGCGGCTCGCGCAGCGTTGCTGCAGCGGCAACTGGATTTCCGCAGAGCCCCCGGATTGGTCGCTGATGGCAGAGACATGGGGACTGTTGTTTTTCCCGACGCGGTACTGAAAATATTTTTAACAGCAAGCGTTGAAGAACGGGCGGAACGTCGATATAAGCAGTTGATAGGTAAGGGGATTGGTGCTATTCTGCCCGACCTTTTGCGAGAGCTAAAAGAGCGAGATAGGCGTGACAGTCAGCGGGAAGTGTCTCCGCTTATGCCTGCTGCCGATGCTGTAGTGTTAGATACAACCGATTTGACCTTAGAAAAAGTGTTAGCTCAGGTGTCTCAATTAGCACATCGTGCTCTAGTTTAATTCCCAAAAAAGTAATCCGTTGACAGGTGGTTTCTCCAGTCTTGAAACCTGTGAGCATTGTGAAATAGACCCACAATACTGGATTGTGGTAAGAGTGAGACAGCTTTAAAAAGTTGTTTTATCTTATTGAAAAATATGGACTTATAAATGGCCGAAAATTTTGCTGAAATGTTTGAGCAGAGCTTAAACGAAATAGATATGACTCCCGGTTCAATCGTAACGGGAACAGTAATAGATATTGATTCTGACTGGGTAACGGTTCACGCCGGTTTGAAATCAGAAGGTGTAATACCAAGAATTCAATTCCTTGATGAGCAAGGTAATTTTGCTATCGCTATTGGCGATCAAGTCAAAGTAGCGCTGGAAACTGTCGAAGACGGTTTTGGTGAGACACGCTTATCACGAGAAAAAGCCAAGCGCGCTGAGTCTTGGATGGACTTAGAAGCGGCATACGAAAAGAATGACATCATCACCGGTGTTATTAATGGCAAGGTCAAAGGTGGATTTACCGTTGATCTCAACAATATACGAGCCTTCTTGCCAGGCTCATTGGTTGATGTGCGTCCAGTGCGCGATACACTTCACTTAGAAGGTCAGCAGCTAGAATTCAGATTGATCAAGCTCGATCGCAAGCGCAACAACGTTGTGGTTTCGCGACGCGCAGTATTGGAATCTGTTAGCACTGAAGAAAGAGATGCGCTGCTTGAAAAACTACAAGAAGGTATGTCAGTTAAAGGTATTGTTAAGAACCTAACTGACTACGGTGCTTTTGTTGATCTAGGCGGTGTTGACGGTCTACTTCACATCACCGATATGTCTTGGAAGCGTATTAAGCATCCAAGTGAGATCGTCAATGTGGGCGATGAGATCGATGTTAAGGTACTTAAGTACGATAGAGATCGTAACCGGGTTTCATTGGGTCTCAAGCAGCTTGGTGAAGATCCATGGGTTGCTATTAAAGCCCGTTACCCTGAAAACACTCGAACCAAGGCTATTGTGACCAATCTAACCGACTACGGCTGCTTTGCTGAGTTAGAAGAGGGCGTCGAAGGCTTGGTTCACGTCTCTGAAATGGATTGGACCAACAAAAATATTCACCCGTCTAAAGTGGTTCAATTAGGCGACGAAGTTGATGTTATGGTTCTTGATATCGATGAAGAGCGTCGTCGCATCTCCTTGGGCATTAAGCAGTGCTTCCAAAACCCATGGGATGGCTTTGCTGAGAACTTCAAGAAGGGCGATAAGATCTCTGGCAGCATCAAGTCAATCACTGACTTTGGCATATTCATCGGTTTAGATGGAAATATCGATGGTCTGGTTCACCTTTCCGATATATCGTGGGAAGAAACCGGAGAGGAAGCTGTCCGAAACTACACTAAGGGCGATGAAATCGAGACTGTTATCCTTTCAATTGATCCTGAGAGAGAGCGAATCTCACTTGGTATTAAGCAGTTAGAAGACGACCCTTTCATGAATTATGTTTCCGAGTTCGAAAAAGGCAGCATTGTTAAAGGTGTTGTTGGCGAAGTCGACGCTAAATCAGCTACCATAATCCTTCAGGAAGGCGTTGAGGGCGTACTGAGAGCATCTGAAATTAGTCGCGAAAAAGTAGAAGATGCCCGCAATGCCATTAAAGAAGGCGATGAAATTGAAGTGAAGATTGTTAGCGTCGATCGCAAGGCACGAGTATTAAGCTTGTCGATTAAGGCTATCGAAATGGATGACGAGAAATCGGCAATCCAAGATCATAAAAACCAAGACAGCAGCGATGTTTCTCCAGGAACAATCGGAGATCTCATTAAAGCTCAAATGGATAAAAGCTAGCACTTAACAGTGCTGTCAGCCTGAATTGCCGCTGCATGTAAAATGCAGCGGCGCAATAGGATGGGGAACTTTGATGACTAAATCCGAGTTGATTGATCGAATAGCTGCTAAACAAACTCAGTTATCTTCTAAAGATGTTGAGTTAGCCGTTAAGGCAGTACTGGAATATATGTCTGTGGTGCTAGCAGAAGGCGGTCGGATCGAAATTCGAGGCTTTGGCAGTTTTTCCCTTCACTATCGCGTGCCGCGAATCGGGCGTAATCCGAAGACAGGCACACCTGTTGCCTTAAGTGGAAAGTATGTCCCTCACTTTAAGCCAGGCAAAGAGCTCCGAGACCGGGTCAACTTAAGCATGCTTGCTGAGCTTTAGAACGCACCCAACATCGCTAATGAGTTTGTGAAAGCGGCATAGCCTTGGGGTTGTGCCGCTTTTATTTTATCCGGTTGGCTGAATTAAGAAAAACTAATGCGAAAAATAGCAAATTTATTGTCCGGACTATTTCTGATACTGGTATTTATCGTCAGTATCGTATTCACGTACTTCAATTCAGCGCCTATCAGTATTCAATTTGGCCCATGGCAATTTGAGCCACTGCCAGTTTCAGTTTGGATTATTGGTGCCTTTGTCAGTGGCGCAGTCCTGGGGCTTCTGCTGGGTTTACGCTTTTTCAGTGGCATGCGCGCTCGTGCAGAGGCTCGTCGGCTCAACAAACAGTTGAATGAGGCTAGAGGAGAAATCCAACAGCTCAGATCTCTGGCCCATAGAGAGCTATAGCGAGCGTGAACAGTATTTTTATCTATATTCTGTTAGTAGTTGCAGTGGCTGCAGGCTGGTTCTTGGGGCGTTTAGGCTCAACCAAACCGAGCCGCGGATCAGCACGCAATGACTTTTATCAGGACTATTTCGTCGGGCTAAACTATTTGCTTAATGAGGAGCCAGATGAAGCAATCGATACATTCATTAAATCCCTCGAAGTGAATAGCGATACTATTGAAACACACTTGGCTTTGGGGGCATTGCTCCGGCGCAGGGGTAAGGTAGACAAAGCGATTCAAGTTCATCAATCTCTGCTAGCGCGTCCATCTCTCGATCAAAGTGTGATTGACTCAACGCGGATTCAACTCGCCCGAGACTACATTGCATCGGGTCTCTTAGATCGAGCAGAGCGCTTACTTGATGAAATTTTGAGCGAAGACTCGCCTGCCCAATGGAAAGCCCTAAAATTACTTATTCGGGTTTATCAAACCGAAAAAGAATGGGAGAAAGCTATCGATTGCTCGAGGCGTCTGCTGCGGCACAGCGTGTATAAGAAAGACATGGAAATCAGAGCCGCAGCCGCTCACTATTGTTGTGAGCTCGCTGAAAATATGATTTCTCAACAGCAATACAGAAGCGCCAGAGATCATATTAAGCGAGCTTTTGGGTTCGATAGAAAAAATGTACGGGCCTCGTTTATTTTGGCGAGTATAGAGGCCACACTCGGCAATTACAAAGCAGCAATTTCTGAATTAGAACGTATTAGAGCTATCACTCCTGAATTCGTGGGTGAAACTTTAAACCCTTTAGCCGAGTGCTACGAGCAGTTAGGTAGCCTTGCAGAATATGAAAAGTTTCTCAAAGGGTGCTTATCGTTAGAATCGAACATAAGTGTCGTCCTGGCTTTGTCAGAGTTAATACAACAGCGTTCCGGAGATGAAGCAGCCATCGTATTTTTGAATGAGTATATGGAGCAACAACCGTCTTTAGCTGGACTTTTGGAACTGCTAAAAATGCAGATCCCTGCTGCGGACGAAAAGGTTGCCGATAATCTGCGCTCGTTGCAGCAAATGATTGATGTTCTCCTTAAGAAAAAATTTGACTACCAATGCAATCATTGTGGTTATGAGTCTAAGAATTTGTATTGGCTTTGCCCTAGCTGTAAAAAATGGGACAAAATAAAGCCAATAGTCGAAACCGAGCCTAAATCAAACTGAACGACACCCTAATTCGGAGCATTGACCTTGGAAAAACCTATTATTGTCGCATTAGATTTCGAGTCAGAAACCAATGCCAGTCGATTTCTAGAGCAGATAGACCCGATGCAGTGCCGGGTAAAAATCGGCAAGGAATTATTTACGGCGGCAGGCCCCGGTTTTGTGAAACAGGTGATCGCCGCAGGGTTTGATGTGTTTCTGGATCTAAAATTTCACGATATTCCCAATACGGTCGCGAAGGCAGTTTCTGTGGCAGCGGATATGGGAGTTTGGATGCTGAATGTCCATGCTTCTGGTGGGTCGTCAATGATGACGCAAAGCCGGCTTGCCCTCGAAAAATTTGGCCAAGACAGGCCATTGCTCATCGCTGTCACGGTGTTGACGAGTATGGGGAGATCAGATCTTCAAGAGCTGGGGCTCGATTGTGAGCCTGTGGATCAAGTCCGGCGCCTCGCTAAACTTACTGCAGACTCGGGTCTTGATGGGGTTGTGTGCTCTGCGGCTGAAACTCAAACCTTGCGCGAAATCTTGGGGGCGAATTTTTGCCTTGTTACTCCAGGAATTCGCCGCGGGGAGGATGCGACGGGTGATCAAAAGCGGGTAACTGGGCCGGCTGAAGCCATTGCTAACGGTAGTAATTATCTTGTTGTTGGCAGACCAATTACACAAGCAAGCTCCCCGGTTGATGCGTTACTTGAGTTTAATTCGGCTGTGGCTGGCGCCATCAGACCTTTAGACTAAACTGACATCCGCAATCTTCGAATTGCAAACATCAAGTCAATGAATAGCGATAAGGAAATTACTATGCAGACATACTCTTTGTTCAAATCAATCACCGCGGCGCTGCTTTTATTGTTGGTGCCTTTTGCTGCCACCGCTCAAGATGCTGGCAAGCTAGTGGAGCCAACGGCCGGGATAAATATTAACAGTGCCGATGCGCAAACCATAGCTGAGACCCTCATTGGAGTCGGCATGGTGCGAGCTAAGGAAATAGTGGCTTACCGTGAGATGTTCGGCCAGTTTGAAACTATCGATGAGCTCATGGAAGTGCAGGGGATTGGTGCCGCGACATTGGATAAAAACAAACACTTGATTCGATTGTCAGCCGACTAGTTCATTCTCTAAGGCACTTTCATATTGCTATGAAAGTGCCTGATTTTAATAATGAAACTTAACCCTAAATGGCTATAATAGGCGCAGCTCAATCAAAGCTGGATGCGCCTCGATGTCCCAAATTTTTATTCTAACCGGTTTCTTAGTTGCCTCTGTTCTTCTCACTGGTGCCTACCGTCAATTGGCGCTTCGCACCCATATTATGGACGTGCCAGTTTCCCGTAGTGCTCACACGGTGCCAACACCGGTTGGCGGCGGTCTCGTAATTGTTGTGTTGTTCTTGCTAGGTGCGTCTCACTATGCTCTAACCGGTTTGATAAGCTTCAAAGAAGGAATGGCGCTGGTGGGGGCATTGGTGGTCGGGGCCGTTGGGCTGCTAGATGACATCAAAGAAATAAGGATATCTTTTCGTATTGGTTTGCAGTTAGCCTCGGCTATTTGGGTAGTTTGGTGGCTAGGTGAAGTTCCGCCTGTTGATGTGTTGTTTTGGTCAGTAGATTCAACATGGGTTCTGAATCTACTAGCCATCTTGGCTTTGGTGTGGCTTTTAAATCTCTATAATTTCATGGATGGAATTGATGGTCTGGCGGGAATTGAATTAGTCTTTGTCAACGTAATGTCATTAATACTCGTTATAACTAGTGATGGTGGCAGCGTTGAGCTGCTGTCTCGGTTATTGGCTGTTCTAGGGATAGGTTTTTTGGTCTGGAATTGGGCTCCCGCAAAAATATTTATGGGAGACGTGGGCAGTGGTTTTATTGGATTTACACTGGGGATAATCGCCATTATCTCGTTACAACAAGGAAGTATGACAGTGTGGACATGGCTCATTTTGCTTGGCGTATTCATTACTGATGCAACCGTGACATTGGTTAAAAGATACCTCGCAGGGGAGCCTTGGTATCTAGGTCACGCGACTCATGCCTATCAAAAAGCAGCGAAACACTTCAATAGCCATAGTAAGGTGTCGATACTAGTTACAAGCATTAATTGTCTGTGGCTCGCACCGTTGGCCTATTGGTCTGTGGTACACCCTAAATTGGGGATGGTGCTGGCCTGTGTGGCTGTAGTACCGTTGATATTCATCGCACTAAAACTAGGAGCCGGTTCGGCTAGTGTGTCACTACCAGAACCTCTTAGGCGTAATTAGCCATATCAATCTGCTAGCCATGTAGCAGTGAAGACGAAAAGCTTGCTCGTTTTGAGTTTTACACTCAAAACTTTACGGGGAAAAAGATGAACTTATACAGTATTCCGCTATCTCGAACCGTCAAGCAAATCTTAATGATGGTGGCTGATAGCTTAATGATAGTTACGGCCCTTATCTTGTCGTTTGCACTGCTTGGCAAAGAGTTTTCAGGGCAGGCACAAAGCTTTTATTTCTATCTCGCAATCGCGACGTTTCTTAGTATTGTTGGTTTTATTCGAATCGGTTTGTACCGCGCCTTGGTTCTGTACATGGGGCTGCAGTCTGGTTTTGTTGTTCTGAAAGGCGTCACCATTGCTAGCGCATTAGTTTCAGTGGCGTATTTTATCTCTCATCCAGCAGCCGCAGCGGACACGTCTATCCTGCCAATTTTCTGGATGCTGACACTACTTTTTGTTGGTGGTAGCCGCTTTGTTGCGAAAGTTTTTATGCAAAGCGTCATTCAAAATTTTAGGCCAAAGGAGCCGGTAATCATCTATGGCGCCGGTTCTTCTGGCATGCAGCTAGTTGTTGCCCTGCAAAACGGTGATCAATATTTGCCAGTTGCTTTTGTAGATGACAGTCATCGGATGATCGGTAGCACGGTACACGGAATTAGAGTGTATAGCCCAAACTCTCTCTATGAACTTATCGAAAGCTTTTCAGTTAGGCAAATATTATTAGCGATCCCTTCGGCTACCCATGCGGAGCGAAAGGAGATACTGAATCGACTTGAGCACTTACCCGTGCATGTGAAAACAGTTCCCGACTTGTTCGATATGGTAGCAGGTAAAGTAGGCGTCGATGAAATTAGAGATATCGATATCGAAGATTTACTCGGTCGAGATATTGTGCCTCCAAATCCTGAATTGCTTGGTGCGTGTATTACGGGGCAATCGGTCATGGTTACCGGAGCTGGTGGTTCAATCGGTTCGGAGCTTTGTCGGCAAATCGTGTTGATTAACCCTGCCCGCGTGGTGTTGCTTGATTCGTTTGAATACGGTTTGTATGAAGTTGAAAACGAATTGAAAGAGATACTGCAAAATGTTGAAGGTGGCAAGTCTATAGAAATTATCGCCATGCTGGGTTCTGTTTGTAACCGCACCCTGATGGAGTATGCCATTAGTACTTTCGCAGTTGATACGGTGTATCACGTGGCAGCTTACAAGCAAGTTCCTATGGTGGAAAAGAATATCGTCGAAGGTGCGCAGAACAATATCATTGGCACTCTGATCGCGGCGCAGGCTGCGGAAAAAGAGAAAGTAAAAAACTTTGTACTGATCTCGACGGATAAAGCGGTTCGTCCAACCAACTTTATGGGCGCTACAAAACGTTTTGCCGAGCAAGTATTGCAGGCTTTATCCCAGCGGCAAAGCGATACTAAATTTAGCATGGTGAGGTTTGGTAATGTATTGGGCTCGTCAGGTTCCGTTGTACCTCTGTTTAGAAAACAGATTAGTTCAGGCGGTCCGGTTACAGTGACTCACCCTGAGGTAACCCGTTATTTTATGACCGTGCAAGAGGCGGCTCAGTTGGTAATTCAAGCTGGGTCTATGGCGACAGGTGGCGACGTGTTTGTGCTCGATATGCATGAGCCGATTCGCATAGTGGACCTCGCTAAGAAGATGGTGCACTTAATGGGTTACGACGTTAAGGACGAGAATTCTTATCGCGGAGATATTGCCATAGAGTATACGGGTCTGCGCCCAGGAGAGAAGCTTTACGAAGAGCTGCTAATCGGTGAATCCGTAACGGGCACAGAACATCCCAAAATTATGCGTGCTGAAGAAGAGACCCTTTCATGGGAGAGTTTGGCGCAGTTGATTAATCGCTTGGAAATTGCCTGTGAAAAGCTAGACTTAGATGCAATAAGGGCGGTGCTTATGGAAGCAGTTGATGGTTTTGAGCCCAAAGAAGAGGCTAGTGATCCATTGTGGCAGGCTCAGAAAAATAAAACGTCGACAAAAAAAGCCGAGCCAGAAGCTAAGATTACTAAGCTGTTCAAGTAAAAATTAGGAATAATAGCTGGCTGATTAGAAGGTGAAGGTTGGCCAATGCTAAGCAGGCCAACCTTCGCTTAGAATTACGGAGCTCGCTTCACCGACGTAATAACAATCGCTTCATTGGGGACATCGCTAAAACCCCGAACTCTTCCGGTGGAAACCTCAGCAATTGAATCTACTACTTCCATGCCATCAGTAACCTCACCAAATACGGCGTAGCCAAAACCACGCGACGTTTCGTCAGTGTGGTTGAGAAAATTATTATCGACTAAATTAATGAAAAATTGGCTAGTTGCGCTATCCACCACATTGGTTCTAGCCATTGCCAGTGTGCCACGGTTATTTGGAGTGTCTGCACGGGCTTCGTTTTTTATCGCATCATAGCCTGATTTTTGGACCATGTCGGGATCGAAGCCGCCGCCTTGAATCATGAAGCCGGCGATCACTCGGTGAAAAATCAGCCCATCGAAGAAACCAGAATCAGTGTAGCGAAGGAAGTTTTCTACTGATACCGGCGCTTTATCAGCCCAAAGCTCAATAGTAATTGTGCCTTTAGTGGTTTCCATTATGACTACTGGGTTGTCTTGGGCAAAGCTGCTACTGGCTATAAACAGCATGATGCTAAATAACAATTGTCTCATTCCGTACTCCATTCCTGCTAAAACATGTGAAGCGTTAACTATACAGTATTTCAATCTCGCTTAACCACAGATGAACGGGTGAGGGGCGTTAAGTTCAAGCTATTCAGGCTATTGGGCTGATTTCGAGTTCTTAAGGGTGTTCGGGCGGATTTGTAATAAGAGCGGGAATTGATCGGAGGTAGGTGTAACTAAATCTGTGGCTTAAAATGGCTGCCCAACCTGGACTCGAACCAGGAACCAATTGATTAACAGTCAACTACTCTACCATTGAGCTATTGGGCAGCAACTCGTGAGGATACACGTCGGTATCGCAACAGCGAGCGCGTATACTAATGAGATTTGCTAAACCGGTCAACACCCACTACAAACGAGTTTCCCCATGCTGTACTCTTTGTCCCCCAAATCACTCTATAGAAAGCAGCTAATTTCCTGATGGATACGAAATTTACGTTGGAATCAAAGTTTAAACCGGCGGGCGATCAGCCCGCGGCGATCGCCGCGTTGATAGAAGGCTTACAAGATGGACTGCGAGCACAGACGCTTCTTGGAGTTACGGGCTCTGGCAAAACCTTTACTATCGCTAACGTTATTGCACAGCTGCAAAGGCCAGCGTTGGTCATGGCGCCCAATAAGACCCTGGCGGCGCAGTTATATGGAGAGTTTAAAGAGTTCTTCCCTCACAACGCCGTTGAGTACTTCGTTTCTTACTACGATTATTACCAGCCCGAGGCCTACGTCCCGTCATCGGATGTCTATATCGAAAAAGATGCGTCCATTAACGATCATATTGAACAGATGCGCCTTTCAGCGACGAAAGCGCTACTTGAGCGGCGCGATGTTATCGTGGTGGCGACGGTTTCATCGATCTATGGTTTAGGTGATCCTAGCTCCTATTTAAAAATGGTTGTACACCTGGACCGGGGTGGCAAGATGGATCAAAGAAATCTGCTAAAGCGCCTCACGGATTTACAGTACACCCGCAACGATGTCGAGCTTAGACGGGCAACTTATCGAGTTCGGGGAGATGTAATCGATATTTATCCGGCTGAATCAGAGCGTTATGCAATTCGAATAGAGCTGTTTGATGATGAAATAGAGAGATTGTCGTACTTTGACCCGCTTACGGGCTCTGTTGTCAAAGAAGTCCCAAGGCTTACTGTGTTTCCCAAATCCCACTATGTGACCCCGAGAGAAACGCTGCTAGGTGCACTGGACCTTATCAAAGAAGAGCTAAAAGAAAGGTTGCAACAACTTCGTGATAACAATCGATTGTTAGAAGCACAGCGATTAGAGCAGCGTACTAAGTTCGACCTTGAGATGATTCAAGAGCTAGGCTATTGCACGGGGATAGAAAATTACTCTCGCTATTTGTCGGGCCGCGATGCGGGTGCACCGCCGCCTACCTTGTATGACTATCTTCCTCCAGATGCCTTGGTGATAGCTGATGAGTCCCATGTTTCTATCCCTCAACTTGGTGCTATGTATAAAGGCGATCGATCCCGAAAAGAAACCTTAGTTGAATACGGTTTTCGTTTGCCTTCGGCACTTGATAATCGCCCGCTGCGTTTTGAAGAGTGGGAAGGTCTCACTCCTCAATTGATATTTGTGTCGGCAACTCCAGGCAAATACGAAGAGGCTCAACAAGGACAGCTTGTGAGGCAAGTAGTTAGGCCGACGGGCCTAGTAGATCCGGTGGTCGAGGTGCGGCCTGCGGCCACTCAAGTTGACGATTTACTGTCAGAGGTAAATCAAGTGGTGGCAGAAGAAGAACGAGTCCTGGTGACAGTGTTGACCAAGCGCATGGCAGAGGATTTAACCGACTACTTGGCAGATCATGGCATTAGGGTGCGCTACCTACACTCAGATATCGACACGGTAGAGCGATCTGAGATATTGAGAGATTTACGCCTAGGCGTGTTTGATGTACTGGTCGGCATCAATTTACTGCGTGAGGGATTAGATATTCCAGAGGTAGCCTTGGTTGCTATTTTAGATGCTGATAAAGAAGGTTTTTTACGTTCTGATCGCTCGTTAATACAAACCATAGGACGAGCCGCACGCAATTTAAATGGTCGCGCGATTCTCTATGCCGACAATATCACCGGCTCTATGCGCAGAGCCCTTGATGAATCGGCGGATAGGCGCAAAATCCAGCTAGAACATAATCGAGTCAACGGCATAACTCCAGAAGGTGTGAAGAAAAGGATTCTCGATGTGATGGAGGGGGCGCGTTCTACTAACAGCGCGAAAATGAGGACTCGAGGACGGGGCTCTGTTGAAAAGGTTGGTGAGCTCAGCAAAATTGACTTTAGTGATCCTAAATCTTTGCAGAAAGAGATTGCTGCATTGGAGTCATCTATGTACGAGCTGGCCAAGAACTTGGCCTTTGAGGAAGCTGCGGCAACCCGAGATCGAATTGCCATGCTTAAGAATCAACTGTTAAAGCAATAACTTAAATAATGCTTTTAACCATAAATCAATCGACACTGACCTAAAAGTTTCCGTATAATCGCGTCTCTTTTGTAGCGGGATTTTAGCGGCCTTAGGCGCGTAGCTCAGTTGGTTAGAGCGCTACCTTGACATGGTAGAGGTCACCAGTTCGAATCTGGTCGTGCCTACCATTCCGTAAAAACAAATAGCGAACTATTTTAATTACACTAAAATTCAGTCTAACGACTAAATTTAGTGCAAAATCAATGAAAGGCGCCAATTAGAAATGCCAGTTATCACCCTTCCTGACGGCAGTAAGCGGGAATTCTCAGAACCAACCAGCGTAAATGATATCGCTGCATCTATCGGTGCAGGCTTAGCCAAGGCGACCCTTGCGGGACGAGTCAATGGTCAGCTTGTTGATGCGTCTTATGTGGTTAGTGAGGACGCCGAATTAGCCATCGTAACCGAGCGAGACAGTGACGGACTAGAAGTATTGCGTCATTCCTGTGCGCACCTTATGGCGCAGGCGGTGCAGCGTTTATTTCCGAAGGCTCAAGTGACCATCGGGCCTGTTATTGAAGATGGTTTTTTTTACGATTTTGCCTTTTCTCGTCCGTTTACACCTGAAGATCTGGTAGCTATCGAAAAAGAAATGGAGGCTATCGTAAAGGAAGACCTTCAAGTTGAGCGCTCAGTACTTTCTCGTGAAGATGCAGTGGCGCTTTTCACAGAGATGGGTGAGAAATACAAAGTCGAAATTATTAATAGCATTCCGGGCGATGAAGATCTGTCGTTTTACAAGCAAGGCGATTTTATTGATCTCTGCCGCGGTCCTCATGTGCCAAGCACGAGCAAGTTTAAAGCATTCAAGTTGACCTCAGTGGCTGGCGCGTATTGGCGAGGTGATGCCAACAACGAGATGCTGCAGCGCATCTATGGCACAGCTTGGGGATCTAAAAAAGACCTTAGCCTGTATCTTCAGCGTCTTGAAGAGGCCGAAAAGCGTGATCATCGCAAATTAGGCAAATCATTAGACTTGTTCCATTTTCAAGAAGAAGCGCCGGGTATGGCATTCTGGCATCCGAAAGGTTGGAAAATTTACCAAGTTATCCAGCAATACATGCAGTCGATTCAGGATGCAAACAACTATAAAGAGATTAATACACCCCAGCTAGTTGATTACAGCTTGTGGGAAAAGTCAGGACACGCGGCGAAATTTGCCGATGAGATGTTCAGCGTTGAGTCTGATAGTCGCATGTATGCTATCAAACCCATGAATTGCCCCTGTCACATACAGGTGTTTAACCAGGGGCTGAAGAGTTACCGCGACCTTCCCCTTCGTCTCGCTGAATTTGGTTCCTGCCATCGCTATGAGCCTTCGGGCAGTATGCATGGCCTAATGCGGGTACGTAGCTTCGTTCAGGACGATGGCCACATATTTTGTACCGAAGATCAGATTCAGTCAGAAGTTGCTGATTTTATGGCGCTTTTGTTTAGTGTTTATAAAGATTTTGGGTTTAATGAAGTGATTTTGAGGCTATCAACGCGGCCTGAAAAGCGAGTAGGCACCGACGATTTATGGGACGATGCCGAGCAGGCGCTTAAAGACGCCTTGAACGCCACTGGTTTGCCTTGGGAGTTGTTGCCGGGCGAGGGTGCGTTTTATGGGCCTAAGATTGAGTACTCATTAAAAGACTGTATGGGCAGAATACAGCAGTGCGGAACCATACAGGTGGATTTCTTCCTGCCCGAGCGCCTCGGGGCGAGTTATGTGGCTGAGGATAGCAGCCGTAAAACTCCCGTGATGTTGCATCGAGCAATTTTAGGGTCATTTGAGCGATTCATTGGTGTTCTTATTGAGCACTATGCCGGCGCGATGCCAACTTGGTTGGCGCCGGAACAGGCCGTCATTTTGAATATTACTGATAATCAGGCGGAGTATTGCTCTAAAATTGAAGAAACCCTGAAAAATAAAGGGTTTAGGGTCACTTCAGACTTGAGAAATGAGAAAATCGGCTTTAAAATCCGCGAGCATACAATGCAGAAGATCCCTTATATCCTCGTAGCTGGGGATAAAGAGGTAGAATCTGGTCTAGTTTCTGTGAGAAAGCGTGGGGGTGAAGACCTTGGAACGATGACACTTGATGACTTTTGTGTCTATTTAGGCCAAGATGTCGCCCGTTTTGGCCGAAGTGTTGACGATTCAGTTGCGTAGCAATGAGCTTCAACCACATAAAAGTATCAAAAAGAGGAATATGCGTTCGCGCTGATTATGAGAAGTAGCTCCAAAAAGGCAATAATTAATGAGTTTATAGAGGCCGAGCAGGTTCGGCTGGTAGGAGCTGACGGCGAACAGGTCGGTATTGTGTCTATTGCAGAGGCGCGTGCCGCAGCGGCTGAGGCCAAATTAGATTTGGTGTTGATCTCACCAGACGCAGACCCACAGGTCTGCAAAATTATGGATCACGGTAAGCATGTCTTTGATCTGAAGAAGCAAAAAGCGGCAAGCAAGAAGAAGCAGCGTCGTATTCAGGTTAAAGAGATAAAGTTTCGACCAGGGACGGAAGAAGGGGATTATCAGGTAAAACTACGCAACCTGATACGTTTCCTAAGTGATGGGGACAAAACCAAGGTGTCATTACGATTCCGCGGTAGAGAGCTCGCCCATCAGCATCTTGGGCAGGAATTAGTCTCCCGAATTCGCGAGGATTTGGCAGAGTATGGCACTGTAGAACAGGAACCCAAGATGGAAGGCCGGCAAATAGTAATGGTTCTAGCGCCGGTTAAAAAGCGCCAATAACAGTAGTTTGTAGCGGGCCAGTGTCCATTGGTCATTCAGTGATCAACGGACACTGGCCCTCTTGATTTGAAAAAAGTTATTGGATTAATGAAATTTAAAGCACAAAAGTGCAAATGCGGAGTTAAATGAAATGGCAGTTGGAAAACTGAAAACCCATCGGGGTGCCGCTAAGCGGTTTAAGAAAACTGGAGCTGGCTTCAAGCGTAAAAGCATGAACAAAAGCCACATCCTAACCAAAATGACAACAAAGCGTAAGCGTCAACTGCGCGGTACTAGCCTGGTAGATCCAGTAGATGTACCAGCGATCAAGCGCATGCTTAAGCTCAGTTAATTCAATTTTAAGGTTTAGGAGAGTGTCAAATGGCTCGAGTTAAAAGAGGCGTCATAGCAAGCAGACGCCATAAAAAGGTTTTAGATCAAGCAAAGGGTTACTACGGTGCCCGTAGCAGAATTTACCGTGTTGCCAAGCAAGCAGTAACCAAAGCTGGCCAATACGCGTATCGAGATAGACGTGTTAAGAAAAGGGTTTTTCGCTCTTTATGGATAACTCGTATCAATGCCCAAGCAAGATTAAGTGGCATATCTTACAGCCAGCTTATTGCTGGGCTTAAGAAGGCAAACATAGAAGTAGATCGTCGGGTTCTGGCAGATTTAGCCGTTCATGACAAGCCTGCATTTGGTGCTATTGTAGAGCAAGCAAAAGCTACGCTTGCAGCCTAGTCCCAACCCAGCGGGTCAAGGTTATGATAGATACTGACGCATTTGTTGCAGAAGCACTCCACGCTATCAATTCATCCAACGACGAAAAGTCGCTGGATGAATTGCGTGTGCAATATCTCGGCAAAAAGGGATTGCTAACCGCACAGTTAAAATCTCTTGGTGCGTTGCCGCCTGAAGAGCGCCCGGCCGCTGGTGGCAAGATCAACCTTGCTAAGCAAGCTCTCCAGGAAGCAATCGAAACTCGCAAGCAAGTTTTGATCAATTCAGGCTTAGATGCGAAATTAGAGGCAGAACGTATTGATGTAACTTTGCCCGGGACTAAACAATCTCAGGGTGGCTTGCATCCAATTACAAAAACAATCGACCGCATTACCTCTATCTTTACATCGGCTGGATATATCGTTGCAGAAGGGCCGGAGATTGAAGATGACTATCATAACTTCGAAGCGCTAAATATTCCTAGCCATCATCCTGCGCGCGCTATGCACGATACTTTCTATGTGAGTCCTGGCACTGTTCTTCGTACTCACACGTCCCCGGTGCAAGTGAGAGTAATGGAAAGCGGCAAGCCGCCGTTCAAAATGATTTGCCCCGGCAGAGTCTATCGCTGCGATTCGGACTTAACCCACACACCCATGTTTCATCAGGTCGAAGGACTTCTGGTTGATGAAAATATTAGCTTTGCAGACCTAAAAGGTACTGTTGAAGATTTCCTTCATGCGTATTTTGAGGCCGATATGCCGGTGCGTTTTCGCCCTTCATATTTTCCGTTCACAGAACCCTCGGCAGAAGTTGACATGGGCTGTGTTAGCTGTGGTGGAGACGGGTGCCGAATTTGTGGCAATAGCGGATGGCTCGAGGTGATGGGCTGCGGGATGGTGCATCCGAAAGTGCTTGAGATGTCCAACATTGACACCGAAAAATATAATGGCTTTGCTTTTGGCATGGGCGTGGAACGCTTAGCGATGCTTCGCTACCAAGTCGCTGATTTGCGAACCTATTTTGAAAACGATCTGCGTTTTCTGAAACGATTTCACTAAGTCCGAGATTCAATAAATGATAGTTAGTGAACAATGGCTGCGTGAGTGGGTTTCACCATCGCTTGATACAGATCAGCTTGTCGAGCAGCTAACAATGGCTGGTTTAGAGGTTGATGGTATAGCGCCTGTTGCCAGAGCTTTTTCTGGAATAGTCGTGGCTAAGATAGAAGAAGTGAGTCCACATCCCGATGCTGACAAGCTCAATATTTGTCGTGTGAACGATGGGCAGTCGACTTATCAAGTTGTCTGTGGCGCTCCAAATGCAAGGAAAGGTCTCGTGGCCCCTTTTGCGAAAGTGGGTGCGGAGATTTTTATCCCTGATGAGAAAAAACCATTTAGGATCAAGCCCGCCAAACTGCGAGGAGTTGAATCCAATGGTATGCTCTGTTCGGCTGAGGAACTGGGGCTTGAGGTGAAATCCGAAGGTTTATTAGAGCTACCTTCCACCATGACGATTGGAGAAGATATCAGGGTCGCGCTTTCCTTAGATGATGTGGCAATAGAGATCGACCTGACACCCAATCGCGGCGACTGCCTAGGAATTGCTGGATTGGCTAGAGAGGTTGGAGTCCTAACAAAGCTAGACGTGTCGGTACCGGCGATCGATATAATTGAAGAGCGTATTAGCGACACATTTCCTATTAAGATTTCAGCCGAAGATGCCTGCCCGCGTTACTTAGGAAGAGTCGTCAAAAACATTAATCTAAATGCTGCAACACCCCTTTGGCTACAAGAAAAGCTGCGCCGGTGCGGGCTGCGCAGCATAGACCCCGTGGTTGACGTGACTAATTTCGTGTTAATGGAATTAGGCCAGCCCATGCATGCGTTTGATTTTGAAAAGCTTCAAGGCTCAATCGATGTGCGTTTTGCCCGTGAAAACGAAGCCTTAACACTCTTAGATGGCAAAGCGGTTACTTTAAGCGCCGATACCCTTGTTATTGCTGATGAACATAAAGCGTTGGCCATGGCGGGTGTTATGGGTGGTTTAGAATCGTCAGTTACTGAGGCAACAACTCAAGTATTTTTGGAATGCGCCTTTTTTGCCCCATTAGCAATAGCAGGTAAAGCTAGAGCCTACGGCATGCATACTGATGCTTCCCATCGCTATGAACGCGGTGTTGACTTCCAATTGCAGCAGCGAGCCATGGCTCGGGCTACGCAGTTATTGTTAGAAATCGCCGGCGGCGAAGCGGGGCCAGTGGTGGAGGCTTTGGGAAATTTGCCTACGGCCCCGACGGTGCGCCTAAACTTTGCATCTGTCAGCAAACTATTAGGGCTTGTAATTCCCACAGATGAAATCTTGGATATTTTGAGCCGCTTAGGCTTTGAGTTTGCTGAAAAAGATGAGCTTGGCGTTCTTGTCTCTGTGCCTTCATTTCGTTTCGACGTTAGTATCGAGGCAGATCTGATCGAAGAGCTTGCCCGAGTCTACGGATATAACAAGCTACCAAAATCTCCAGGACTTGCTCGTCAAGTGCTTAAGTCTAGTCCTGAAGCGAAAGTGGGCTTGGGTGCCTTAAAAGCCCACCTTGTAGCCAATGGCTATCAAGAAATTGTGACCTATAGCTTTGTTGATCCAGTGTTGCTAAAGGCCGTTCTTGGTGATTTAGAGGGGCTTGTATCGCTGCAGAATCCAATATCAGAAGATCTGTCAATCATGCGCCCGAGCATGCTGCCTGGTTTAATACAGACCCTGCAATACAACCAAAATCGGCAGCAAGAGCGGGTTAGAATATTTGAAAGCGGGCTGGTATTTAGAAAAAACGGTGACTTAACAGAGCAAACGGCTATGTTTGCTGGTCTTATTTCTGGTTCCAAATACCCGCTGAGTTGGAGCACTAAGAAGGCCTCATTGTCTTTTTATGACATGAAAGGGGATCTTGAGAGCTTGTTGGCTATTGGTGGTAGCGATACGAACTACCAATTCGTACCCGCTAAGCGAGCTGGTTTTCATGATGGGCAATGTGCAGAGATTCACCATAAGGATAGAGGGCTAATTGGGGCGGTTGGAGCAATTCATCCTTCAGTAATACGGGAGACCGGCGTTACAGGCCCGGTTTTCGCGTTCGAAGTTGTTCTAAATGCGCTCACTTTGGGCAGATTACCAAAATCTATGGCGCCTTCTAAATTCCCCGAAGTGAGTAGAGATTTGGCCTTGGTTGTTGATGAAAGCGTTGCGGCTGCTCAAATTCTGGCCGAAATTCGCAAGTGTGGCGGCGAATTCCTCGTTGATCTTAGAATATTTGATGTTTATCAAGGGGATGCGGTACAAGTAGGGAAAAAAAGTATCGCTTTGGGCTTGACGTGGCAACATCCTTCACGCAATCTTACGGACGACGAGATAAATACAATAATTAGTAATACCGTCAAGGCACTACAAGAACAATTTAATGCAAATTTGCGGAATTAATCGGGGAAAGTAACGATGACAGATGGAGCACTCACAAAGGCCGATATGGCCGAGCGTCTGTTTGAAGAGTTGGGCCTGAATAAGCGAGAAGCCAAAGAAGTTGTAGAGCAATTCTTCGAGGAAATTCGTCTTTCTCTTGAGCGTAACGAACAAGTCAAACTATCGGGTTACGGGAATTTTGATCTGCGAGATAAAAAACAAAGACCTGGCCGGAACCCTAAAACAGGTGAAGAAATACCAATTAGAGCAAGGCGGGTAGTCACTTTCCGGCCTGGCCAAAAGCTAAAAGCAAGAGTAGAAGGCTATGTTGGAACCGAAGAATAACGACGAATTGCCACCAATACCTCCGAAACGCTATTTCACTATCGGTGAAGTAGGCGAACTGTGTGCGGTAAAGCCTCACGTGCTCAGGTATTGGGAAGCTGAGTTTCCCTCTCTGAAACCTGTGAAAAGGCGGGGTAATCGACGCTATTATCAGCGCCAAGATGTTATTTTGATCCGCCAAATCAAGAGCTTGCTATACGAACAGGGTTATACAATTGGTGGTGCAAGGCAGAAAATGTCAGAGAGCCCCGAAGATGTGGCCTCAAGCAGCGTGAACGCAAGTGAGATTAAATCCTTGATTCGCGATTTGGAAGAAGTCATCGCACGTTTATAGCATCCAATCAAAAGCGATCTAATTCGGGGCGTAGCGCACTAGACTGGGGGATCTCCGTTCATAAAGACAGTCCTCTACTCGTTAA
>CAYGRT010000003.1:0-49467 GCA_964352355.1 uncultured Pseudohongiella sp.
AGTAACTGTGCAGTATCGGCTGGAGCTACCAAGGTGTCATCAGTCACAACTGTATGGGACTCTTGGGTACCAATGACTAAGATCTCCCGTATTTGGGCTGGCTCCTGCGCCAATATCCAAGGTGAAAGACTGGCCAAAACTGCTAGGCTGGTGATGTGTCTCACGTTACTCTCCTTATGTTAATTTGAGCTGCTGAAATCTAATAGGATAAGGATACGTAGATCGTGCCGAGCTTCTAGCTTTTAGCTGCGACATGATGTCGCATGTAGAAGGATTTTCGCAGTAATTAGGCTACTAATTGATGGAGATCAACTCTAGCTCGATTAGAAAGAAAGAAAAGAAGGGCGAGTCCACACCGGAAGATCACCAATACCTTGCCTGCGACACTATTTCGTTAGGCCAATTTATTCAGACAGTGCATTAAGTCGAGACAGACGGAGTTCTCGTCTACGCCTCTCATTTGCTGATAGAATCATCAGCAAGAGAAACTACACTTAAGGCTCGGCCTGAGTACAAGCGAGGAAGCAAGTATGATGAATCCACAGATCATCCGAGGAGACAAGGTAGAGGTTGTCTTCAGGGAAGGCATAGCGCCGTTATTTGGCACTGTTGTCAATGCGCCTCATCGAGAGGAGACTCACGAGAAACTTGGCTGGATTATCGAAGATAAAGACGGCGCCATTTACTCTTTGGGCAACTACGCATTCATAAAGAAAATTAATAGCTAGCAGGCAACCTCTGACTACTTCGAGTGGTTTGCAAGTACTCAGAGGCAAGATTGGGATAAAAGTATTCCTACTTAGCGAGCGTTGGCTTGAGTTACTGCCGTTAAGAAAACATTTTTAGCCGTTCGTTGTAAAACGGGTATGTCAGCCCATTCATCGGCAAACCCCCTTCGACCACCTCGTTCACTGGAGATGCCGATGGCAAGAGTGCCGCCGGCGATTGCCACATTTAGGTTAGCGGAGCCGGCATTGGAAAGTGTCGGTGAAGAGCCCAAGAATTGAGAGATAGCGATAGAGTTTTTCACCAAGCTGCTCTCAAGGGCGCCTGGTATTTGTCCAGGCGGTGTCATAGATACAGGTTCCATCTCCAAGCGGATACCGAGTTCATTACTTACCTCATTTAGTATGTCTCTGGTTTGCCGCTCCATACTCTCTATGTGCACAGGGTCTAGTGATCGCACATCCAGCGAAAACCACCCGGATTCTGGTTTATGGTTAAACACAGCGCCGCTGTTTAAGATCGCAACATTCAGTCGAGTTCGGCGGTCCTCATAAAGCACCGGTTCGGGTATCTGCAAAATTCTGTCTACGGAACGGGCGATGGCTTGATTTACGTTGGGTAATCCGCCGTTTAATGTATGCCCCGGTGGTCCAAAGGCGTTGATTCTCCACCAGTGAATTCCTAAAGCACCATAGCTGATGCCGCTGCCTTCACCCAATACATCAATGAAAGCGATAGCCCGACTTTTATAGTCCGTATAAAGCGCACGCATGCCCACCAGGCCGGTTTCTTCCTGCGCCACGGCAGCAAATACGATGTCGTGTTCCGGAACGAGTCCTTGGTTGATCAAAGCTCTTGCCGCCGAGAGTATTGAAATAGTGGTGAGTGAAGTATTGGTTCCCGGTCCCACCACTCGATCGCCATCGACCACCGGCTTGGCGTTAGCGGCTCTTTGATGCTCGGTCACCGTGGCGAGATCATCAAGCGTTGCGACAAATACAATGGCCTTTCCCGACGACCCTGGTATTCGGCCAATGGCGTTTGGACTGTCGGTGACTTCGACATCACTCAAGCCAATATCCTTCATTAGCGCGGCCACTGCATTGGCACGCTCCAGTTCCCCGCCAGAGGGTGAAAGAATTGCGCCGATCTCAACTAATTGCGTTGCCGAAATATCTCTGGACGCGTCAATTTCATCTAAACCAGCGCGTACCGAGGTATCTGCTAGGGCCTCCTCTAGGGAACGCTCTGCTACAGCAACAGTCGATAAACTTAAGGCAAACAAAAATACGCCGGTCATTAACTTGGGGTGCGCGATCACTTGAGATCCTCCTGAGGATGCTGAGCAAAGACTCCATGATAACTTAAACGGAGACTAGATTTAGGGCAATATTCCCTCGATAGCTGCCCCATTTCTTAGAGAGTTCTTAAAGGCACTAGATACTCCTCTGTCCCCAGTTGTAACTCTTCCTACTGTAATGCGTCTAATAGATACATTCCAAACAATTGGTGGCTATTGGCTGGCGCAGATAGCTGGAGAGGGGAAGCACAATGATCAAACTAGAAAATTTAAGCAAAGTCTATCGTACCGCTTACATGGAAACGACCGCGCTAGATCGAATTAATATAGACATTGGAAAAGGAGAGTTTGTTGCGGTTATGGGTCCCTCCGGCTGCGGAAAATCCACCTTACTCAATGTCATTGGCATGATCGATAGTCCCACAGAAGGCAATTACGTTTTTGACGGCGAACAAATAGGGCAGTCATCAGAAAATGAGCTAGTAGATATTAGAAAGAAAAATATTGGATTCATTTTTCAAAATTTTAATCTTATCGATGATCTTTCCGTTCGAGAAAACGTCGATTTGCCACTCTTATATTTGGGCATTGCGAAAGCGGAGCGGCGCGCTCGAGTGGATGAAGCGTTGGCACTTGTTGGACTCTCGAGTCGCGCTAATCACAAACCTCAAGAATTGTCAGGAGGGCAGCAACAACGCGTGGCTGTCGCTCGATCAGTAGTGGGAAATCCCAAACTGATTCTCGCAGATGAGCCAACGGGAAACCTAGATACCGCGAATGGCGATGAGGTGATGAAAATGTTGGATGCCCTTAAACAAAAAGGAGTCACTATCCTTATGGTGACTCACTCGCCAGAACATGGCGAGCGAGCTGATCGCATTATTCAAATGCTGGATGGGCAAGTGGTTGATGCTGTGCCACCCATGGAGCTCTGCGTTGCTGGCGATAGAGAAGATTCTAAGCAACCCTCCATCCACTTAAATTAAACGGGGATTCATCCATGATTGCCCATTTTACAAAGATGGCGTTCAAAGCAATACTGCGATTCAAGCTGCACTCCCTAATCAGTATGCTAAGTCTGAGTGTTGGATTTCTTTGCTTTGTTTCGGCGATTTTGCTTTCAAATTATGCCAGTAGTTTCGATCAAGGATTTCCTGGGTCTGACAGAATATTTAACATCATGATTCGCGCTGTGGGTGATAGTCCATTGCCCGACCGATTTCCTATCGTCAATGAACCTACCGCTCGATACTTGCGCACGACGTTTCCTGAAATTCCTGATATTGCTCGGGCGTCATCAGGATTTCCTCAAGCAGTCACCTACAATGGTCAGACTGTGGCCCTTGATACTAAATACGTTGAGGAGCAGTTTTTCAGTATATTTCCTCTGCAGACTCTGTCTGGTTTAAATGCAGGGGTCCCGCTGCCTCCTAATTCAGTCATGCTAAGCGAATCCGGTGCGATGAAGGTTTTTGGCCGAACCGATGTGGTGGGTGAGCGTCTCATTATTGAGAATCGGCACGATGTGGTCGTTGCTGCAGTCGCTAAATCGCTGAGTTTTCCCTCACATTTAGAATCTTCGGTCGCCTTTTTTAATACAGAACTCTATGCGCCCATGGCGCTTCCCGATCAACAGTCACGAGAAAATAGAATTGCGTCGGGCGCAGACCCTGATGCGGATCGATGGGGTAACCAATCTGATTTTGTGTATCTTAAATTTCCTGATGACATGGATGTTAATGTCGCAGAGTTTAATAAACGCTTAGATCTATTTGTCAAAGAAACGTTGCCGGCCGAGCGAGTTGAAATTCAGACGTTTGAACTATTACCCATTAAGGATTTGGTGCCAACCCAGTTAGCCTTCGTCACAGGAGGATTTGAACTAACGGATATTCTTATAATCGCCGGTGCGCTGGTACTTCTGATAGGTTGTTTAAACTATTCGAATTTAGTGATCGCGCAACTGTCTCTGCGAAGTCAAGAGATTGGTGTGCAAAAAATTCTTGGCGCAAAACGAAGCCTGCTACTAACCCAATATAGTTATGAAAGTTTGCTATTTGTGTGCATGTCACTGGCGCTTACCCTAACAATATTATTCATTGCTCTTAATCGACTTAGCGCTGCCGGTGTGGTGGGTATTAGCCCGGCAATGCTTTTGGAGCCAAAGCTATGGCTGTCTCTGTCCGGCGTGATCGCAGTAATCGTTGCAATCGCTGGCAGCTATCCTGCAATTCGCACAGCCTGGGTGCCGCTGGTATTACTGATGCGGCCTAAAGGGTCAAGCGGCTATTCGGGGCGTCTCAGAGCCATAATGGTGGGCGTGCAGTTCTTTATTTCTGGCACCCTAATGATTCTAGCCCTCATCATGTTCGCGCAGAATGGCGCAATGACAAAACAGCTTGATGCAGGACAAAGGGACATGAAAGTTGCTATTTCTGTGTCTACGGATACGTTTACAGCGGAGCCTGAACTGCTCGCTCAGAGGCTCAAGCTTCATCCTGGTATTCTGTCCGTCACACAGATTGACACCTTGCCTTGGAGTATTAGCAATTCTACATTGAGTTTTTCCACCACTTCGGATGTGAATGCAACAACATTTGAGATGGGCCGTCACTGGGTTAGCTATGAGTATACCCAGACTATGGGGCAACCCTTGCTTGGTGGCAGAGATTTTTCCCGCGACCGGAACAATGATGCGACACCAGTAGCGGCGGAAATAAGCACCTCGACTGGGCCTTTCGCCATAATCATTGATGATATTGCCGCGCGGTCGTTTGGTTGGGAGAGCGCTAATGCAGCTATTGGCAAATCAGTTTTCAGACACTACGGGCCGCCTTTAGTCCCGCAGGAATTCACTGTCGAGTTTGAAGTGATTGGCGCCATGAGTGAGCGAAAATATGAATTTATAGACTTCGCTGCTTTTGGCATCCAAGGCAATGTCTATATGTTACAAGCTGAAGCAGCTCAGTATATGGTGGTTCGAATGGCTAGAGATAATCTAAGCGAGGCCCTTCAGTACTTAGACAGCACATGGGCCGAACTGATGCCGGAAGTGGCTTTGCAAAGAGAGTTTGTTGATGACTTGTTTTATAACACTTACAGCATGTTTCTTGGCATCAGCCTAGCCATTGGGTCCTTGTCCCTATTTGGTTTCTTTGTCGCAAGTATCGGGCTCTTAGGCAATGCAACTTTCATCACCAATGTTCGCCAAAAAGAGGTGGGTATTCGGAAGGTGATGGGGGCGAGCAGTGGACAGTTGCTAACTATGTTATTGCTAGATTTTGCTAAACCCATATTAATAGCAAATGCGCTAGCATGGCCCCTTGGATACATATTGGGTTCCGGTTATACCAGTCTGTTTGCGGCGCAGATGGAAATCAATTTGCTGCCTTTTATCTTAAGTCTCGGGCTTTCTGCCCTGATCGCGTTTGCTGCTGTTTTCTCACAATCATGGAAAAGTGCGCGAGTTAGACCAGCGATGGTGTTGCGCTATGAATAAGCGCTCAACTGACGACTTAAAAGTTGGCGCTAAATGTTACTTCAATAGTTTACTGAATCAGGTTTAGCACATGGCGATGGACAGAGAATTAGAACGGCAAAAAATGTCAACGGGGAAATTACTTGTTGGGTTTGTGGCGTTGGTAATTGTTAGCTACGGCGCCTACTATTTTTTTGCCAATGCGGCTGTGAGGACCTATCGGGTGCCAACCGAACAGCTCACCGTATCGACTGTTAAACTAGGTGCCTTTGAAGATGTGATACCGATTCGGGGCACAATTCAGCCACTAAACAGCGTATTTCTTGATGCGGTTAATGGCGGTGTGGTGGAAGAAGTGTTTGTTGAGGAGGGGAGCTTTGTCAAAGCTGGCCAGCCGTTATTGCAGCTCAGCAATACGAATTTACGCCTAAGCGCAGCACAAAACGATACTAATATAACTGAACAGCTCAATTTTCTCGGCAATATTTCCAATAGCTTAGAAACCGACAAACTTCGCACGGAGAGGGAGATAATCGATATTCAGTACAGGCTTACTGTGTTGCAACGACAAAAAACTCGCTTCGAACGCTTAGCTGATAGCAGTCTAATCTCGGAAGAGGAATATACTTCGGTGTTGGACGAGATCATTTATCAGGAGCAATTGCTAGCAAACAGTAAAGCAAGACAAGCATTGGAAGACAAGATACGACTCGAACGTATGCATCAAATAGCAACCCAAGTTGAAAAACTGGAAGAGAATCTGCAAGTTTCTCAGAGCAGCTATGAGAGTCTACTAGTGAGGGCGCCCATCTCTGGCCAATTGACTTCACTGCCTGTGGACATCGGTGAGAGCAAAATGGCTGGTGAACGGCTTGGGCAGATAGATGTCGTTGACCAGTATAAAATTGTCGCTCAGATAGACGAGTTCTATGTATCAAGAGTGGCCAGTGATCAACGTGGCCGTTTTTCATTGTTGGGGGATGAGTTTCAATCTCGAATCATTAAAGTCTACCCTGAGATTACAAATGGCACTTTCGAGGTGGACTTAGTATTTGAAAACACTCCTCCAGATAATATTCGCCGGGGTCAATCACTGCAGATGGAACTGGTTCTGGGAGATGCGTCGGAATCACTATTGCTTCCTGTTGGCGGTTTTATTCAGGATACAGGCGGTAATTGGGTATTTTTGCTCGAGCCTGACAAGCAAAGCGCGGTGCGGCGGGACATTAGTATTGGCCGCCGCAATAACAGATTTATTGAAGTGCGAAGTGGTCTGGCAGCTGGTGATAGAGTAATCACTTCAGGATACTCACAAATGGAAAGCATGGATCGAGTGCAGCTGATGTAGTACAGAAGACTAGGAAACTATCATTAGCCTTCTCTAGTTATTTTCGCTTATGCCAAGTCTATCGCTCTAGGCATGGAATCCTGTGCACCAGAGCGAGTCACTGATAGTGCTGCTGCTCTGCAAGCGAAGCGAGCAGCATCTTCTATTGAAGATCGTCTCGCTAATGCCACGGCCAAGGCACCGTTAAAGCAGTCTCCAGCGGCAGTTGTATCCACAGCGTTTACCGCCCCTGCAGTAATATGTTGAGATCTTTTTTGATCGGCTAGTAGTACCCCATTCTCGCCTAAGGTTATGGCGACATTCTGCACGCCAGATTCCAATAGTCGATGAGCAGCTTGCTCAGCATCATGAACTGATCGAATTATCACTCCTGTGAGAGTCTCTGCCTCGCCTTCGTTTGGAGTGATCAAGTAGAGGTCTCGCAAAATTTCTTGGGACAGCACGCAAGCGGGAGCGGGGTCCAAGATCACTTTGCAGTCATTAAGTTTCGCAAATGAGGTGACATATTCAGCAATTTCTAAGGGAGTTTCCAGCTGGATCAGAATGATAGACTGGGGCTGGAGCGTCGAGAGGACTTGTTTTAGCTGGTTAGTATTCATCGCACTGTTAGCACCAGGTGCCACAACTATTTGGTTAGCGCCTGTATTATCAACGCTGATCAGAGCCACGCCTGAAGGACTATTGTTAGTTCTGCGGATATAGTGACAATCGATACCTTCTTTTTCTAAGCGGCGAATAGCGTCGTCACCAAAACTGTCATTACCGACATTGGCAACTAACGAGACTCTTCCACCGAGACGACTTGCAGCAACTGCCTGATTGGCACCTTTGCCGCCCGCGCTTATAAAGAAATTCGTTCCGAGAACTGTTTCCCCTGGCCGTGGCAAGAGTTTCGTCTTAACCACCATATCTGTGTTAATGCTGCCGATTACAGTAATCAGTTGGGCCAGTGAATTAGTCATGATGATATTTCGCTAGAGTGTCTTTACACAGTTCAAGTACCCCTGCCGCGTGAACGCCAGTACATATTGTGCACGAGGGTAGATTGTTCCAGGCCTCAGAAACATAAGGCCGGTTGAGATCGCCCTTGATAGTTTGTCCGATGGCTATTCCTTCAGTAACGACTCGAACAGGCGCTGAAAGTGTGGAGAATAATTCTGGCTTTAACAGATAAGCGACGGCTGATGAATCGTGCAGTGGGCATTCAAATTTGCCGCTGAGGCCATGGTGAAAACTGAAATAGTGTTCATGAATTTTTTTTATAAATTCTCCAGCGAAGGGTGATGCATCGACTAAGGAGCTCATGAATAGCTGGTCCATCACTATCTCATGGCTTACATCTAGACCCACAATGATAGTTGCTAACCCGCTTGTGAACACTAAATCTGCTGCTAAGGGATCGCTGGCTATGTTTGCTTCGGCAACCGGTGAAACGTTGCCTCGATGGTTGTTATGACCGAATGCACCTCCCATCACTATCAAACTATCAATACGTTGTATTATGGCAGGATCCTGTCGAATCGCAGCGGCAATGTTTGTGAGTCCTCCGACGGCAACAATCGTCACTTTATCTTGCGCATTTTTGGTAAGTGTTATCAGCGCATCGGCAGCGTTCATTGAGTCGGCTATCCCTTGAGGGTGGTAATCTATACAGTCTCCTAAGCCATCCTTGCCATGAACATGGGTTGGATAGCCACTGCCTAGTCTTGTGCCTATGGGAGAGTGAGCGCCTTTAAAAACAGGCGCTTCGATATTGAAAAGCTCCTTTACCACTAGGGCATTTCTTGTGGTATCGTCAACGCTGGCATTGCCGAATTTGGTCGTTATGCCAAGCAGTTTGATTGCGGGCGAAGCGTGAAGCATTAACAACGCCATGGCGTCATCAATGCCAATATCTGTATCAAAAATTACCGATTTCATTGCTTACTCAGTTTGGTATTCTATTTATCCTACACTCAATAGTTTATATCACAGACTTACTGCAGTCGCCTGGCAATCAAGAATCTGTAACAAGGCTAGAGTGTTGAATTAGTTGGCCGGCTGCAATGATCAAAACCCTTGAATACGAACTTGTCCGAGAGACTAGTGATGGAACTCATAGACGTTAAACCCATAGGTAAGTTTCTCGATCCAATGCTAACCGCAGACGGCGATGAGCGTGCCTATGTTGATCTGAAGACCTTGAAAACACTGTGGATCAACACAGGCTCGCTTTGTAACTTAACTTGTGAGCATTGCTATATCGAATCATCGCCCCACAACGATCGTTTGACCTACATTTCGCTGAGTGAAGTGGCAGAGCTACTTCAAGAAATAACCGACCTTAATCTGGAAACTAAGTTAATAGGATTTACTGGAGGAGAGCCATTTCTTAACCCAGAGTTTTTGGCGATGTTAGAGTTAACACTTAGTCAGGATTTCCAAGTGTTGGTGCTTACCAATGGTTTCAGACGTATAGAAAAGTATAAAACTCAGCTACTAGCCTTGAATTCCAAATACGGCAAAAACCTTCAAATTCGAATTTCATTGGATCACCATACCAAGGCGAGTCACGAGAAAGAACGAGGTCTTCGCACCTTTGCGCCGACGATGAAGACTGCACGCTGGCTTTTTGAGAACGGTTTTCGGCTTTCTATTGCAGGCCGCTCACTTGAAGGCGAAAGCGTTGAGTGTGCTTTAGCAGGATATCAGCGTTTATTCGAACAAGAGGGTATTGGTTTGACTGCAGCCAATGGGCAAGACTTAGTGATATTTCCTGAGATGGATTTGCAAAAAGAAGTGCCTGAGATCACAGTAAAATGTTGGGATATTTTAAACAAAAGCCCAGACCAGCAAATGTGCGCAAGTGAAAGAATGATTGTTAAGAGAAAGGGCAATGATCGCCCCACTATTTTACCCTGCACATTGCTCGCTTATGATCAACAGTTTGACCTTGGTCAGACTCTAGCCACGGCTTCAACACGAGTGAGACTGAATCATAAGTTTTGCGCTCAATTCTGTGTGCTAGGGGGTGCCTCTTGCTCGTCGACGGCTTAGGCAAATCGGTGGCGCGAGACATTCAACATGCTTAGTGTTGTTCTGCCTACATTTAATGAGTCAAAATCCGGCTATCTTTTGCCAATACTGACTAATTTAAATGAACTTACAGATACTGAAATAATTGTTGTTGACGGAGGAAGCACAGACCAGACCTTAGCTTTGCTCAATGACTTTGACGTCAAGTTAATTACACTAGAGAACAGCACGCGCGCCGCGAGGTTGAACAAAGGTATCGATGAAAGCAGAGGTGAGATGATCTTGTTGCACCATCCGCGCAGCCTGCTCAAAGTAGATTGCATAATGAGGTTGCAAGCGCTGGTATCAGAGTGTCGACCGACTTGGGGAGGCTTTACTCATCGCTTTGATTTTAATCATCCGTTGCTACGATTTACGTCTTGGTATTCAAACCGAATTCGTTTTGATCTTCGGGGGATTGTTTATCTCGATCACTGTCTATTTTTTGATGGCGATTTGAAAGAAAAAGGGATGCGACTGCCAGACATTGATATTTTTGAAGATACAGAACTATCAAAACAGCTAAGAAAATTCGCTAAGCCGTTGAGGCTTGCGGATGAGGCGCAAACCTCAGCAATTCGGTTTCAAAAAAATGGTGTTTATCGACAAGCTTTGATGAACCAGTGCTTGAAGCTTGGTTATACGCTAAAAATACCGGCTAAAACTATGAATCGACTTTATGAAAAAGGCTTAGGACTTAACTCCTAAGCCCGCAGCTTCTATTCGTATTTCGCGAACCAACCAAGAATGTTTTCAACTTTAGCGATAAGTCGAGAGGGCCGGCCTGCGATATTGTGAGAGGAACCAGGGATTCTTATCATCACAGTGTCTACTCCTTGAATGTTAAGGGCTTGGTAGAGTTGCTCTGTTTCTGATATCGGCGTTCGTCTGTCTTCTTCTCCTACCATCAGAAGAGTCGGCGTTTTCATATTGCCCACTAATGACAGTGGAGAGCGCTGCCAGTACTCTTCAATGCCGTCCCAAGGCAAACTTGCAAATTGATTGTCGATTTGGCCGATACCGCTATCGGCGGTCAGCACTTTGGAAACCCAGTTAACAACAGGCTTGGCTATTGCTGCTGCTTTAAATCTATCGGTTAGACCTATCGCGTAGGCTGCGGCAATTCCGCCGGCGGAGCCACCGGTGATGTATAGCCGGTCGGGGTCGACAATGCCTTGCTCAATCAGTTGATCGATGCCAGACATATGGTCTGAAAAGTCATACTCGGACGAATACTTATTTTGTAAGAGCAACGCGAAGCGTTCGCCATAGCTAGTGCTGCCGCGATGATTGTTGTAAAACACGATGTAACCTTCGGCGGCCATGCGTTGCATCTCAGCAGAAAAATGCGGTCCATAGGCAGAGTGCGGGCCGCCGTGAATTTCTAAGATGACTGGGTATTTTTTACTAGGGTCATAGTCCGATGGAGTTAAATACCAACCTTGAATCTCCTCGCCGTCGATACTGGCGTTGTAGACTAACTCGGTTAAACTCGCTAAAGACTTATGGCCTAACAGGTCTTCATTCAGCGCAGTGAGTCGTGTTTCGTCGCCAGCTCGCAGGACATATAAGTCTGCGGGTCTGTCATGGGCGCCTTTAGTGAATGCAATAGTCCGGCCAGCAGCGTGATAACTGCCGCTAGTGTAGGGTCGGCCCAGAGATTCACCGCCAAGACCGCTTACCAACTCTTGATGGCGGCCTTCGAGGTTAACGCGATGAACTTCGGTAACTCCTCGACTGGTGACTTGGTAGAAAATTTCTCCGTCGCCGTTCCACTGCATATTGCTTAGGGAGTTATCAATGTTTGCAGAAAGAAGTCGGTCATTGCTCCCGTCTACATTCATCACATGCAGATACCGGTTGCGATACGCTAGCTTTTCATTATCTGATTTTCCATAAGCGATAAGCCGGCCATTGGGAGAAACCACAGGCGCCGTTTCTATTCCCGGGAGATTTGTAATCTGCCGAATATCACCAGTCATGTTGACACTGAATATGTCAGATTCTCTATTCTCTAGAGCCCAGTTATCGCTTCGGTTCGCGGAGAAATACACGGTTGAGCTGTCAGGAGACCAGCTTAAGGCTCCGCTATGGTGATAGTTACCTGTTGTTAGTTGACGGGCAGTTCCGCCATCTGCAGGAACAATAAAAATATGTGTATAGGCGGGATCCAACACCCCCCGACCGTCAGATTGATAGCGAACTTCGGTAATATATTCGAAGGGTGGGGACCATTCTGCACCTTCAGGTTTTTGCGGCATTTTTACGGCGAATGGCTTGGTGTCGGTTTTCACGCTCATTGTAAAGGCGATGGTCTTGCCGTCGGGAGACCAGCTTATATTTGACGCTGATGATTGAATATTTGTCAGGAGTGCAGTTTGGCCTGTGTCCATCCAGCGCACATAAATTTGCTGGCCCCGCTGCGCATTGGACACATAGAGTAAACGACTACCATCGGGAGACCAGAGAGGTGATGAATAATTGTCTTGCCCCGATAATAAGGGCCTGTGGGTTGAACCGTCCACAGACGCTATCCAAATATTGGAGCGAGTGCTATCGGTCATGATGTCATTGGAGCGCCTGACATAAACCACACTGGAGCCATCAGGGGAAACTTGAGGGTCTGTTGCATATTCCAGCTCGAAAACATCTTCGGCAAGAAATTTTTCTAACTCTGCGGCAGTTGAAGATATCGCAAAAAATGCGTTGGATAAAAAAAGACAGGTGAAACACCAGATTCGAAAAAACTGTTCTGTTGGCTTCATGGTAGCTATCGTCTCCGTTAATTCGCTGCTGAGTAAGTCAATGTTGGCCTATTTAAACCAATTCATTAGCAAAAAACTACAAAGACTGTGCAATACATCCCTCTTCTTAAGAATGCGCAAGGTTAGTATTTAGATAAGATCGAGTTAAATTTGTCTGAGGAAACCCCGTAAAGAGACTATACTTTGCGCTAATTTCAATGTGCTAGCAGCACTTTAGAGTCAATGAACCTATCAACCCCATTCATACAGGAAGGATTGGCAACAACTAGGAGCACTCGGCTGCTTTGGTCTGTATTAGTGCTTTTCATGTTGGCAGCTACAGTGTGCGGCAGTAGCTTCGCGCAAGTTGCCGCAGAAGACCCCGGGTTTGATATTCTTGCTCCAGAATTGAGAGCATGGCTGAATACCATTGATCGACCCTTGCGAGTCGGTCTAGAACCCACGTTTATTCCTTACGCTTTTCATGATGAAAACTTTGCGGCATCAGGCATAGCAGGCGACCAGCTTGACTTATTGGCGCAAAGGCTTGGAGTTGAGTTTGAGGTTGTGCCCTATGCTTCGTTCGCCGAGCTACTCGAGGCGATTGGCAATAAGGAGATCGACATATTGCCATTTGTCGTGCCAGAGGCGAGCCGGCAGCTGAACATGAACTTCACACGATCGGTGTATTTTGTCATTGATCGACTTTTCACCCGTTCGAGCAACACTTCCGTAAATTCGCTCGATGACCTTAACGGGATTAGAGTAGGTGTCATTGGTGGCTACGGAGGCAGTGCAGAGGCCTATCTGGCCCAAACAGGCGCTATTTTAGTTGCGCAGATTAACGAAGCAGCAGCAGTCCAAGCGTTAGCCACAGGAGAAATCGATGCTCTAGTTTCTAGTTTGGGATCGGTGACTCTCTACGCGCAGGAATATGGTATTTCGAGTCTTCGGATCGCCGCTGAATTAGAAATAGCCGATCCTCAGGACTATGCCACTCGCAAAGATTGGCCAGAACTGACCCAGATTTTAAATTTGGGGCTTGCCTCGATTAGTGAGGAAGAGTTTCAGCAGATCGAGAATCGGTGGGTGAATGTTGCCGGCTATGACACAACGCAGCTAGAAGCTCAAATTGATACGCTGGTGAATGTGCTTTTTGTGATTGTCGGCTTTTCGACTCTGGTGTTGGTTTGGATTTATTCGCTGCGGCGTCAAGTGAATGTGCGCACTGCCGCACTGCAATCTGAACTAAATTTGCGTCAAGAAGTAGAAGCGGAAAAATCCCGTCTCATTGCAGCCATCGACCAATCCGCAGAGTTTTTCCTCATTGTAGATGAGAACAAGACTATTCAGTACGCGAATCACGCGTTCTTGGCGATTAATAAAATCCCACTTCGCAAGTTTTGTCCGGTGGAGTCTATTGCTGCGCCAGAAGACAAGGAGCGCTTACTCAACGCGATCAAAGAACTGAAAACAGGCCATAGTTGGCGTGGACGGATTCGTTTTTCTTCGCAGATAGGCGCGCCGGTTGCGACAAGTGCCAATATCACCCAAACCATGAATGATGACGGTCGAGTCAGCTATATCATTACGGGCAGAGATATTACCGTGGAAGAGGAATTAGAAACTCGATTGCGGCAAGGTGAGAAGATATCTGCTTTAGGGACACTAGCGAGCGGTCTTGCTCATGATTTCAATAATCTGTTAGTCCCGATACTTGGCCTCACTGACGTGATAGAGGCTAATTCAGCTACATCAGAACCTGTTTCCGCTATTCGTGCCGCTGCGCTGAGGGGGCAGCAGCTTGTACAACGTATTTTAACTTTTAGTCGACTAAACAATGAGTCTGAGTTTGAAGTATTTAATGTGAGTCTGGAGTTAGAAGAAAGTCTGACTTTCCTTCGTAGCCTCGTGCCATCCACAATAAAAATAAAATCCAATGTTGAAGAAGGATTATTTATAAATGGCAGTAAGGCAGAGCTGCAACAGATTCTGTTAAACCTTGGAACTAATGCTGCTGACGCAATGCCCAATAGCGTTGGCACGCTGTCTGTTACTCTTGATAAATTCATATTGGAAGATAGCGAAGGTGATTTCTTTTCCGAATTATCCAGCGGTGAATATGTCAGGCTTGTGGTTAGTGATGATGGTGAGGGAATGGATTCGGATCAGCAGGATCGAATGTTCGATCCCTACTTCACCAATAAACCCGTGGGGAAGGGAACTGGACTTGGTCTTGCAACGGTTATCGGCGCAGTAAAGTCCCATGGCGGTGGCATAAAAGTGAATAGCGTTAAATTTGTTGGCACCACGATTGAGGTTTTTTTTCCTATTGCGGACGGCAATGACATAATTGCCGAGCGAGAGCATCCCGCAGTTTCAGGTCCTGCTTCGATGCAGCGAGTGCTAGTAGTGGATGATGATCAACTAGTGCTGGAAACAGTGGGTCAAATGTTGAAGCATTTAGGCTATGACACCACGCTTTGTAGTGATCCGGCTGCAGCGCTTGAGTTGTTCAAAAACGATCCAAGTTTTTTCTCGTTAGTAATTTCAGATTACACCATGCCTAACATGACGGGAGCGCAATTGTTGGAAGCAATTGCAGAGGTAAATGATGTTCCACTGAAAGTGCTAATGACGGGCAAAGCGGACCACATCGATAGTTTAGGCATCCCTTCAATCACTAAGCCGTTTAGTTTAAAAGCCTTATCTATGTTCTTAAATGGCCTCACCTAGCAGGGGGCATTAGACAGTGCTTAATTAGCACTTCTGTCAGTAACCAATCGCAATGAAGAAAGCAGCACTTGAGAAATCTGACAGAGTGTTTAGGCCATCTAAATTTAACGTAACACTATATCCTTTAGTTCAAACTTAGTGGTTGTCGTTAATAACGTGGACTCTAACTTGGTCGCTATGGAGAAAGCGCCAAAATCGCTTATCTCAAATAGGATTCGCGAAGCCTCATTGGCTTTTACTTCGATTGCCAATGTTTTGACCCCTATACCACTAATCACATTATCGAAGGTTTTTGTACCAATCGTTGGGCTAGCCAGTTCTTGCTCGATGGCAGCCTGGACCGCGGGCGCTTCGGCAGCTTTCAACGCCAAAAGCGCGCCACTAATCAATCCAGTTCCTATTAAATTTGCGGTAGGTGCGACGAATACGCCACCATTTTGTTCAACACGAATAATGGTACCGCTCGCATCTACCCACAATAAGGCAGTGGATGGCTGAGGCAAGTTGCTACCGGATAGGGTTACAACAAGTTTTCGAGCAGATTGCCCGCCGATCACCTCTTCCCCCTGAGCTTCGATTGCGACGCTTGCAAGTAGCGAAAACGCGCTAGTAATTGTGTCGTAGCTTACAGTGATAGTTTGAAAGTAATTTAGTAGGTCATTGAGAGTGCTGGCTGTGACTAAATCATTAAAAAATGAACCACCTACGCCTCCACCACCGAGGGCGATAATGGCGTCTGACACCTTGCCGGCATAGGTTGCTACGCTGCCAAACTGTCCACCCAAAAGGTAAAGGTCATCACCGTTGATTCCAACGAATACTCCACTAGCAGCAAAATATTTGTAAAAAAATCCATCGAAGCTGCGCCAAGATGTGCCATTTGCAAAAAGCTCAGGGAGTTGCTGGCTTGCCAAATTGATCAGTGTCTTCGCGCTTTGGCCGACCTCGGTATCAGCTATGGCGACGCCTGGTAAATCTTGAGCCCGCAACTGGGCGCTGAGGACAATTAATGAGCTTAGTAAGAGAATAGAAATGAGTTTAAATTTGGTCATTGAAGGCCTCAAGGGTTGAGTGTTGGTTGGGTCTTAACTTTGCAGACGGTCAAAGAATATGTGTGATTGCTACCTGACTCAAACCCTCAAATGGGGGGTGTTCAGGAAAAACTAGAAACCCGAATTAAAACGGTTGCACAGACCACGATTAAGCAATTATGCTCTGCCGGTCTCAGTTGAAATGAGCGCAAAATAATAAAAATGACCGAACTGCAGCGTGCTCCAGATCGGTTCCTTGGGGATTAATAGATTGAAAATTTTACTAGTGGTAGTTAGCGTAGCGCTGCTTTCAGGGTGCGTTTCAACCGAAGGCGAATTAAATTTTGAACGTATGAGCAAAGAAGAGTTGGCCGCATACAATCAAACTCAGCCAGTTTCGCAAATGATTGTGTGTGGCGATGACGAACGAAATTTTAGCCGCGTCAGGCGCCGTATTTGCATGACGGTCGATGCTATGTACGGCTCTGTTGATCAAGCGAGCCAGCTGGGAGTCCTGGCAAATGTCCCGGGATATGCGCAGTAAGGTTAGCTACTGCGAGAAATTCTGAAAACTGCAGCCACGCAAGTATTTAGTTATTTCACGCAGACAATCTTGTGTCAATCAGCTTTGGATCGTTTTTTTTTGGTGGCAGATTTCGTAGCCGATTCTTTATCTTCGTCTGATGAACTGCCCTTGCCGCTTTGACTCTTTGCGTAGCGCATCAGCGGGTTCATTTCCATCAAACCACTGATAAAAGACTGATGCATTTTGATCATCGCCAGCCAATTTTCTAGAAACATAGACCCATTCGCGGTCAGATCATAAATTCTGCGCGCAGGCCCGTCTTTGCTCGTATCCCACTTTGACGACACCATGCCAGAATCTTCCAATTGCCTTAGAAGGCGGTAAATAGACCCTTTATTGTAAGTCCCAAGTCCAGACTCTTCGAGTCGCTGCGCTAACTCATAACCATACGCAGACCACCCCTTCAACATGGCAAGCAAGTGGGCGGTTAGCATATCCCCTGATGGGGAAGGTTTCGGCCCTTCCGAATCTGACGCTTCTTTTTTTGGCATACTAAATTTCCTTTTTTCTTAAATTCGTTTGACATTTAAGTGCAAAATGCATATATATGTCAACGTTTTCTATGAGTCGATACAGCTAGTTTACACATCTTGCTGTATTAAGTCTCATAAGTTATTGATTTTATTATTTAATTGGAGGTACGGCAATGGCAACAAGCAAAACTGAGACAGCAGCGGAAAGCAAATACTCGCTAGAAAACTACTTTTCTACTATGGCAGAAAATGCGGAGAAGCTGGCTGAGACTTTCGCCACAATGCGCGAGCGCAACCAACGCGTTATGGATCAATTCGTAGAGTCAGTTACATCTGGTCAAAAAGATTTTATCGAATTGGGCCGCACTATGGCCGCCCAGCCAAGCGATTACAAATCAAATATGGAGCACATGCTCGACACGCTTTACCGTCGCCAAGCCTGTGCGCTGGAACTCGGTAAAGTAATTTACAAAGAGCAGAGTGACATGAGCGTAGCTGCTACCGAGCGCATGGAAAAAATGTTTGAGCCCATGAAGGCGATGAACATGGATTGGACAGCTCCATACAAAAAGATGGCGCAGTACTGGGTTCCAGCTTCAAAGTAAGTAACAATGATGCCTTTGGTTTCCTGACCACCGCGTAATGTGGTCAGGAACGTTTAACAGGATATAAGGGATACATTTGGCCACTTACTCTGACACTCGAATGGACTACGATTCACTGGATCCTTTTCGCGATGCGTTCGATCATGATCCATCGGTGGAACATGCTTTAACACCGCTGTGGCGAGAAGTATTCTGGCCAACGGAATGGTTTAGATTGCGTGCCGATCCAGTTTTCTATGGCATCAACACGCCAAGAGGCAATGGCGAACCAGTCCTTTTGATTCCTGGCTTCATGGCGGGTGATTTTCTAATGCTGGAAATGCACCGTTGGCTGAAGCGAATAGGGTATGACGCGTCACTGTCGGGTATTCTTTGGAACACCGATTGCCCAGACGCAACCGCTCAACAGTTATTGAAAAAAGTACGCAGCATTCATGAGAAGACTGGCAAAAAGGTTTGCTTGGTCGGTCATAGTCTCGGCGGTATGCTTTCGAAATATCTAGTGCAGCAGGAACCTCAGTTGATCGACAGAGTGATCACAATGGGGTCGCCTTTTCAGTCATTAGTGAGAGCACATCCTGCGGTGATTGGTATCTGGGAAAAATTGAAAGTAAATCAAAGTGCAACGGTAGGAAAAAATCTGAAACCTTCCTGTGCTACTGGATTCTGTACCTGCGGATTTGTGAAGAGCGTTCTTCAACCAACGCTTGTTATGCCACCGCAATTCGCCATTTATTCAAAACTTGATGGGGTTGCCGACTGGGAGTCTTGCATAGAAGATGATGCTGAGATGAACACTGAGGTTAGTTGTACCCACATTGGAATGATTGTTAATCATTCAGTGTACCGAGCAGTTGCAGCACGCCTGGCTCAGAAAATTTAAGTAAACCACGACTAATTTATCAGGGGAATAACATGGCTAATAAAGACAATCTAGATCCAATGAGTATGATGCGAGACTGGTTTGTTAAATCAGAGCAAATGTACAGCGATGCGATGACAGAGGTCATGGGTGACGAGCGATTTTCAAAAACCACTGGCCGTTACATGCAGGAAGCCTTGCATATGCAGCGCATGTTTGGTGAAGCTATGGGCCAGTACCTGGCCAATCTGAACCTGCCATCACGTGCAGATATCGTCGAGGTAAAGGAGCGCATAGCGAGCATCGAAGCAACAATGGATGCCATGTTGGTTGAACTTCGTGCGCAACGAAATCAGTCAGCTTCTGAGTCAGCGGTAGCGAAGAAAAAGCCAGCGCGCACAAAAAAAGCGCCTCCAAAAAGCGCTTAACCACAAAGGCATCTGACAAATGAACGCGACAATGGAGCAACAAACTACCCCCCCAGTTTCTCAACAAGAGATTGATGTCTTAGTTGAAGAAGTGATTGCGAAAGCGATTGAACGCAATATTCCTGGGCTTGCTCGATTACCAGAAACAGAAGCGGAATTAGAAGTTGGGACCAGTCAAAAAGAGCTGATCTTTACTAAAGATACTGCGCGCCTATATCACTACACACCGTTGGTAGATGAAGTGTACCGAGTGCCAGTATTGTTGGTAATGTCACCAATTGCCCGCGGCTATATTCTAGACTTGGCAAAAGGCCAATCCCTGGTTGAATATTTCCTGCAAAATGGCCATGACGTATACATGATTGATTGGGCCGCCCCGCAAAAGAAACACAAGGACCTTAACTTAAATTCCTATGTCTGTGACATGCTGGGCGACTGTGTTAATGAAGTAGTCAAAGACTCAGGGGAGCCTGATATTAGTTTAGTCGGCTATTGCATGGGTGGCTTGTTGAGCGTGTGCTATGCAGCTTTAAACCCCGATAGCCCTGCCAAAAATCTTGCCTGCTTCACGACGCCAGTAAATGGTGATGGTATGGTTCTGTTTAAGAAGTGGCTCACTTCTAAGAGCTTTGATATTGATCGATTGATTGCTGAGCTTGGAGTTATCCCTAGCGAGGTGATCAACGCCTCTTTGCAAGCTTTGCGACCACTGCAAAGAAACGCCAATCAGTTAAAACTGCTTAATAATGTTGACAATGACGACTTCGTGAAAGCACATCTAAGGTTTGATCGTTGGGCCGTAGATCAATTGCCTTTTCCAGGTGCCTTGGCTAAAGAATTCATGGTAGATTTCATCCGTGATAACAAGCTGATGAAAAAAGAAATGTCACTCAACGGCAAGACAGTTGATCTTGGTGAAATCAATATTCCTTTTTTACACGTCGCTGCATCCTTTGATCATATTGTGCCAGCGGCAGCTTCCCAAGATCTAATCAATATGGTGGGTTCTAAGGACAAAGAAGAAATTGTGGTTAAGGGCGGGCACGTTAGTTTGGTTGCGGGAGGCAACGCGATTTATCGTCTCTGGCCGCGCCTAAACCAATGGCTGAGTGAGCGGGCCGATTAAGAGCCCAAAATGCAGTCCGAGTAAGCTAACAGCTGATTAAAATATTGTGGAGAGAAGTATGGTTGATACCACCGTGGTTGAAGGTTCTGAGTATCCAATGCAATTGGAGTTGAAGGGAAACGAATTTACTATTCGTCAGATTACAATGGACGATGACAAACTTGTGCTTCAGTATGCTCAGTCGCTGCCGCGTCATGATATGGTTTACATGCGGCGTAACCTCAGCACAGAAGAGGGTGTAGGAAAGTGGTTTCGTGCTATATCCGGAGGCTATACCCACGCATTCACCGCTGTGCACGAAGGTAAAATCGTTGGCTATTCTTCAATAAATCTCACCGGTTTAGATTGGTCTAAACATGTTGCCGACATTAGAGTATCAGTAGCTCCCCACGTTCGACAGTTTGGCCTTGGTCGTATCTTAGTCAGAGAAGCATTCAAATTAGCTGTCACACTGGGCATTGAAATAGTTCGTGCAAGTATGACAATTGATCAGAAAGGCGCTCGAGCTTTATTCGAAGAGCTTGGTTTTAAAAATGAAGCCATATTGAAGGACAACGTTAAAGATATGGATGGTGCCTATCACGATTTGCTATTGATGGCTGTAAACGTAGACGCATTCTTGGCCCAGCGACAAGCCTACGGATTACAGTAAATTTCTTTCTCAATTTTGTTCAACTAGCCGAATTGCCCTAGCGCACGGCGGCTAGTTGATTCAAACCCAATCGATAAATTGACAATCCCCCGTTCTTTTTTCTCGCTAGACTGGTAACATGCTCTGCTTTCAATAAAGCAAAAACAGGTTTTCTTAACATGAGTCGTCCAATTCCATTACAAAATGACAAACATGCTAAATTAAAAGTCGTCGAATCTGGCGATTACACCCGATACAAGGGGCAGCACCTCTATCCTATAATTACTCAAGACTTTTTTACTCTCGCATCGGAATTTCCTCTCGTGTTTGTTAAGAATAGCGACACTGGTGATTTTGTGCCGGTGGCTGTTATGGGGTTAAGAGAGGGGCATAATTTATACTGCCAAACTGAAGAGTATTTGGGGTTAGTGGTGCCGGTTAGTTTTACTAATGCGCCGTTTAGCATCGCTAAAATGGATCCAGAGGGGGAGCAGTTTGCAGTTATGATCGATGAAGAAAGCCCTCTGTTAAGCGAAGAAACAGGTCAAACCCTGTTTAAAGAAGATGGCGAAAGAACAGAATATTTCGACAAGCGTGTGGATTCAATCGTCAACGTCGCTCAGCAAACCTTGAATACACAGGCTATCTGTAAAGACTTGGCAGCGAAGGAATTGTTCATGACCCAGCAGCTTCAATTACGTCACCGTCCCGATGCTCCGAGCTACAATATCGATGGTATCTACACGGTCAACGAAGAAGCACTAAACGCACTTTCGGATGAAGACTATTTGGACCTCAGGAAGCGTGGCTTGCTCGGAATGATTTATGCGCATCTCACATCTCTGCAACAGTTCCGCAGAGTCTCCAAGCTTCAGTATGAATCTGACAAGGCAGCTGGCGCTTACTAATCAAAGGCAGTACAGATGTCTTTCTCAAGACTCTGTACTGAGAATATGGCTGTCAGCCTAAGCCGCGCGCTTTACTCGAGAAACTTAGCTGCGCCGCCTCTCAGATGCGGCGCAGTTTCGCAGTTTTGTGCAAGCTATTGAAACAGCTGCGCTAACTGCTCTTTAGCAGAGTCGTTGGCGGTGTGGTTGAAATTCGCGATGATTGTCGCGAGCTCCTTCATCTGCTCAGATGCGCTACCGGTGGCAACAATGGTTTCCATTGCACCTTTGCCTTCCTCGTTCGCGGAGTGCTCTATATTAGCCACGGTATCCGCCATGATTCGAACTTCGTTGGACACTTCACTATTGGCGATAATGGCGTCTAGCACTTCAAAGTCTTCGTCACTAGGATAGTGGTTGATGGTGGCGACTACGGCAGCTATTTGCTTCATCGCTGCAGTATCGGCTGCACTTTGCGCGAAAGCGATCTGGGAGAATAAGCCCAGCGCCGCAAGGACAAACAGAGTTTTCGTTCTAAGAAATGACATTTTAGTCTCCTGAAATAAAAGAGCGTGTTGGAAAGCCGGCAGTTTATCCCAGCGGCAGAGGAATAAATAGCGACGACTTAATAGCTCGCCAGCAGCGAATTGGCGTGAGTGAAACCGCTTCTGCTAATAAACCTCGTTTCGTGCCGTTTTATCCGGCAGCTCATCTCAAAATCGATGAAGTTAAGATTTGGTTCAGCTTTTTGAGCTGAAAATCCTTAATCTGAAAGACCGTGGTTTAGTTACAAAGAATTACAAAAATCAAGATCGTTGTTGATCACTAAGCGATTGATATTTATCTGGGTTTTCAAACCTGTGGTGCTTTGTGGACTTGCTTGTAGGATTCAGATTGCTTATCCTCTCGAGTCCCCAATACTCGGCATCTTACGGCCGCTTCTGTTAACTTGGGTGACCGGACAAATATGTGGCATTCAATCGCATGCCCAGCGAGTTCAAAGACATAATCTGTAAGCGGGAGAGTTTAAGATGATAACAACAAAAAAATTGGTTTCGTCACTCATTATTAGTGCTGGAGCCCTATTATCAGCGCCCTTAGTAATGGGCCAAACTGGCACCGATGTGTCGGCAGGTGATTGGCCAGACTACGGTGGCAATATGGCCGCGCAGCGCTACTCACCGCTAGATCAGATTAATGCCGAAAACGTTAGTACTTTAGAAATTGCGTGGCGGCTGCCTACCGGTAATTTCGGGCCGTCTCCAGAATCTAACGCCACCTTTACGCCACTAGAGATTGATGGCGTTCTTTACACCACCATAGGAGCTACCCGAAACGTTGCCGCGTTAGATGCAACCACCGGTCAGATTCTCTGGGTTTGGCGTCCCCAAGAGGGCGAACGATTTGATGCAGCACCTCGAAAAGGCTCAGGCCGTGGACTCTCGTTTTGGCGAGATGGTGATGAAAAACGAATTATAGTGGTAACTCCTGGTTTCTATCTGGTGTCTTTAGATGCGGAAACAGGCAGGGAGGATCCAAATTTCGGCAACAACGGCCGTGTTGATATGTTCGAAGGCTTGCGGCTTGGTGAAGGTCGGGAAGATTTAGATATCGGGTCTTCCATGCCTCCGTTTGTCATGAATGATGTGGTTGTTGTTGGTCCAGCCCATAAAGTGTCTATGCGACCACCTTCAAAATACAATGTGAAAGGTGATGTGCGCGGTTTCGATGCTCGCACAGGCGAACTGCTTTGGACTTTCCGTACGATTCCTCAGCAGGGTGAAGTTGGCATAGAGACTTGGTTAGGTGATGGCGCCGAGATTTCAGGCAACGCGGGTGTTTGGGCGCCTATGTCAGGTGATCCTGAATTAGGTCATGTTTATTTGCCGGTAGAATCAGCCACAGGCGATCGCTATGGCGGCGACAGACCTGGCGACAACTTATTCGCTAACAGTGTTGTGGCACTTGATATCAAGACCGGCGAGAGACAGTGGCATTATCAGCTAATCCATCACGATATTTGGGATTGGGACAATCCATCGGCTCCGGTACTTGCTGACCTTCCTAATGGCCGCAAAGTATTGATGCAAGTGACTAAGCAGTCTTGGGTATATACCTTTGACAGAGAGACCGGTGAACCAGTTTGGCCAATCGAAGAAGTAGCAGTTCCTGCGGGCGATGTGCCGGGAGAATGGTATTCACCAACTCAACCATTCCCAACTAAACCGGCCCCATTCGATCGGCAAGGGTTTGGTGAGGATGATTTAATCGATTTCACTCCAGAGCTGCGCGCTGAGGCACTGGAGGCTATTCAAAAATTTCGTTTAAGCCCAAGTGTGTACTCGCCACCGTCTTTGGCGGATGCGGCTGATGGAACCGTTGGTACTTTGTCTTTGCCAGATGCCATTGGTGGGGCCAACTGGGAAGGCAGCGCGTTAGATCCAGAAACTGGCATTCTTTACATTCCTTCTCGAACAAACGTTGCATTATTATCGGTTGCTAAAGACCCAGATTCAGACGTGGCATTTAGTCAATCTTACGGTGTGCGTGTGCCACGTATTAAAGGGCTGCCTTTAGTGAAGCCACCCTACGGGCGAGTGACGGCAATCGATATGAACAGCGGCGAGCATGTTTTTCAAGTAGCGAATGCAGATACACCAGAAAACATCGCGAACAACCGAGCGTTAGCTGGGCTTGATATTCCTCGCACAGGTGTAGCAACCCGATCAGGGCTATTGCTTACTAAAACACTGTTGTTTGTTGGGGAAGGTGTTGGCGGCGGACCATTCATCCGCGCTCTAGATAAGCAAACCGGAGACATTGTGGCCACTATCGAGCTGCCCGGTGCTCAAACGGGTGTGCCGATGACTTATGAACACAATGGCAAGCAATATATCGTGATGGCAGTTAGTCAGCGTGGTTCGGCGTCTGAAATTGTCGCCTATGCGCTGCCGTAAACTAATATTTGGAGTAGTAATGACTATGGGTAATTTATTTAATCGAGCAATTGGGTTTACCGCACTTTGTCTAGTGGGGCTGCCAACTCAGGCGGCCACATGGGTACTAGACCCAGAAGAGTCTAGTGTAATTTTTCAATATAACTTCGGCAATGACCCCTATGAAGGTGAATTCAGCAACGTCGAGGCGGTATTCGAAATAGACCCAATGAGCCCAGGCTCGTGCAACTTTGAAGTCACTATTCATATCGAAGATATCAATATTGATTCTCCTGAAGCGCTAGATTACCTGCTAGATTATGAGCTGTTCGATGTGGATCAATTTCCAACCGCAACGTTTAAGGCGGAAAAATGCAGCTTAGAGTCAATGTCTTCATTTGTTTCAGAAGGTGAATTGACAATCAGAGACCAAACCCATCCGCTAACCTTTCCGTTCAATTTAGATGTGGAAACTACGGGTGGTAAAGTGCGATTTCACCTAACAAGCGAAGTAACAATCAAGCGTTTGGAATATGGCGTCGGTCAAGGCTATTGGTCGAGTACGGCAGAGATTCCAAATGACGTCGTTGTAAAGGTCGATGTTTACGCGGTTCAACAATAATAATTAAATTGGTTCAAATGCAAATAGGTTACAACGATGATTTCAAGAATGTTTTTTAAAACTCGCCACTTGGCAGCACTTATCGCCTGTTCCGTTTTCTTAGTGTCATGCGATAGATTACTGACACCAGATTTTGAAACAGACATGGCTGAGTTGAGTACGGGGCAATATACCCTTGATCCTGATCACGCCACGTTGTTGTGGAAGATCAACCATCTTGGTTTTTCAACATTTATTGGCCGTTTTAATACGTTCGATGCATCATTGGATTTTGATCCTGAGAATATTGGTAATTCGAAGCTGGAAGTGATCATCGATACAGCCAGCCTTGATATTAATAATGCCGAATTCGCTGAGGAATTGAGAGGGCCAAACTGGTTTAATGCAGAGGCATTCCCTCAGGCGGTTTATAGAACCACTTCGCTGCTTTCGTCTGAAGAAAACTCGTTCGTGTTTCAAGGCGAGTTAACCTTGCTTGGCGTGACTGCACCCGTGCCACTAAACGTGGAGTTTCACGGTGGTGGACGCAACTTCCTAACTCGAGCGAATACCATCGGCTTTTCTGCCAACACAACGTTCCAACGTTCCGCTTTTGGTTTAGATCGTTTCACCAGCTTTGGTGTAGGCGATGATATTGAACTGGAAGTACATGTGGAGTTCCAGGAAAACTAAGATAACGGCGTCGACAAATTGCAGCAACTCCTCACAAATGGGGAGCTGCTGCTAGTTGATAACAGCAGCAATTCCCACAGTAAAACTTCCATTTCACCAGCGTCTGTCAAAGTCATGAGCGCGTTGAAACCTCAGAGCCACCCTGCAAAGCAATGTCTGCTTTTACTTCTGATGAGTGTAGTGTCCTCAGTAGTGGTAGCACACGGTGTCGATGAATCCACTCAGCAATTTCTACTCAATAATAACGGAGTTGCCATTGGGCCTTTTCTCTACATTGGGGCTAAACATATGGTAACTGGCTATGATCACCTTTTGTTTTTGCTGGGTGTAATATTTTTTCTCTACAAAACCAAAGACGTCATAGTCTACGTCAGTTTCTTTACTCTAGGACACAGTCTGACGCTGCTGTATGGGGTTTACAATGACATAGGGGTCAACCCCTTTTTGATTGACGCAATCATTGGCTTATCCATTGTCTACAAAGGTTTCGATAATCTCGGGGGGTTCAAGCGGCTATTCGGCTATCAGCCAAATACCAAGGCAGCAGTTTTACTATTTGGACTGTTTCATGGTTTTGGGTTGGCGACAAAGCTGCAAGAGCTTAATTTTGGTGGCGATGGGCTGTTGCCGAATCTCTTAGCGTTCAATGTGGGTGTTGAAATTGGTCAGTTTTTAGCACTTGGTTTTATTCTAATCGGCCTCAGTTTTTGGCGTCGCCACTCAAGTTATTTAAAGTTTTCGTTAGCAAGCAATACCTTGCTTATGAGCGGCGGGATTGTCTTGGCGCTCTATCAAATGACCGGGTATATCCTCGACACTGGAGTTTGAGATGCACAATACCAATCCGCCGGTACACTCCGTTAAAACTCTCGCAATGTCTACCTTGATTGCGAGCACACTGGCCTCGGCAATATTCATCACGGTAGTGTTACCTGCTGAATATGCTCTTGATCCAACAGGAATTGGGGCCAAGTTAGGATTTACTCAGCTGGCCATAGGTGCGGACACAGGCAGTCTAAATGCAGCCAATCAAGCTTCGGGGGTTGGTGCGAGAGCCGATGAAGTGGAAATTAAAGTCCCTGCAAAGAGTGGTCTGGAATACAAGTTTTATCTCGAACAGTACGCGCAGCTGCAGTATGAATGGAGTAGTGGAGAACAGCCTCTATTCTTTGATATGCATGGCGAGCCCGCAGGGGGTGAGCCTGGTTATTTTCAAAGCTACGGCGAGGCAACTGCTAGCTCCATGAAAGGCACACTGACAACGCCATTTACAGGTTCTCACGGGTGGTATTGGCGAAATAGAAGCGAGGAAGATGTCGTAATACTGCTAAAAACGAATGGTGACTACAACGTACTGGGTCTTAACTGATACCAGCTGTTCATATGAAAACAGGCTAATTGATTGCTCAATTAGCCTGTAGTACACAAGCCCATCGTCAAGGGGTTAACGATGAGGCTCAATCGAAATGCACCGAGTTGGTGCGCTTAGCGACGCTTAAACATTGAATTGCCCGTGCCTTTTTTGCGCGGCTCGTCAGCCCCATCGGCCTCTTCGACCAACTCGGCTTGCATAATGTCTGTCTTTTCAAGTAGTTCCACTCTTCGCTTAAAAGGTGGTTTACCTTTATAGTCGACAGTTTTCACGGCAACGTACTCCGGTTCCGAAGTCACAATCTCAACTTGAGCAATGTCCACTACGGGTACTAATTCGACTCGTCGCTTAAATGGCGGCTTGCCGCTGAAATCGGTCACCATCTTAGCTTCGCAGTTGCCTGCGCAGTCGGTAGCGCCAAATACTGCGTTGCTTAACAAGACCGCAATACCACCAGCAATTAGGCCAAAAGATCGCATAACCTGTCTCCTTTAATGTAAGTGAATGATCTCGTTCACTAAATAGTGTAACTCTCCCACGATAGCTTCAAGAATTTTGGCTTTAATCGTGTGTTCGTCTTCCAAGACTTACCCCCTATTATACGCCCAAGCGCACCAAATCGATTCGTTATTAATTAAAAAATGCGCTATATAAGTGCGTATTTTTCGAAGTATTCCCGTAAAAACCGATGTTTCTGCCCAAAATGAGGTTGGTGCGTTAATTGCTAGACCATAAGCACAGTCCCTGTTCACGGTGTGTAATGCGAGCTTCAACTGCCATAGCTTTCTTCTTTTCAGTCGCTACTTATTCCAGCGCGGGAATGGCTGGCGACTTTGAATTCAAAATTCCCTTGTCACAGCAACAGTCTGGTAATTTTTATATCGATGGCACTATCAATAGCGATTCCCAAGTGCAGTTTTTAGTGGACACGGGCGCGGGCATGGTCATTTTGGCCGACAGCACCTTTAAATCCTTAAAATCCAAAAATAAGCCCACTCGGCGAATCGCAGCAAGGCTGGCTGATGGTCGCACCAAAGCCATTAACGTCTACGAACTTGAAAGCCTAGTGCTAGGTGAAGGCTGCAACGTAGGGCCTTTAGAAGTGGCAGTTATTCCTGGAGCGTCTAATAATATTTTGGGCTTGAACGTTCTTAACAAAGCCGCGCCATTCGCTATTTACACGTCACCCCCAGCGTTGGCACTGAGTGTGTGTTCTCAGGTTTTATCAGAATACGCTAATGTCCAAAAAGCCGACTCGTTGACAAACGAGCTTGCTGCTAACTAAGACGCCAGAGATCGCTATATCACTGCAGCGAATAATCTTACCTATTGATTTTAAATCCCAGTTTTTCTGTTTCTCCAACAACCCTTGTTTGCCAAATCAACGGAATTAGGTTGACTGAACTTTAGTGGCGCTATCTTTTATACGGGGCATTTACACTACTCTTGATAAAAACGGATGCATTAGTGAGTCAATTGGGCAAAGGGTACTCTTTCAGACTGAACTGGTGCCTATTTAGAAATTGGACTGCTTAGGTTTAAAACGGGCTAGTCAATGCTTGCTGGACATTTGGCGAGTCCCAAGATATTTTCATAGACCTGCAGTAGCTTCCTTGCTGCCATCGGGTAGAGTCCGTTAACTCAATCAATAATAAATACAATATGTTATAGAACTCGAGGTGCCAAAAGTGTCTAAATCTAATTCTCTAGTATTGCTTGTTTGTTTCGCTGGTTCGCTGCTGACTTACCCCGTGCTAGCACAAGATTCCAATCGCCCTGACTTGGAAGGGATTTGGACCAATGCGTCTTTAACTAAATTGAACCGCCCCAACGGCGTAGATTCCTTAGTAGTTTCCGCAGATGTTGCGCAAATTATCGCAGCGAACACGCCTATTGCAGGATTAGAAGGTGGGCTAGATGAGGATGTCTCCGAGGTGAGTGTGCCCGATGCAAGCAGCGATGATTTTGGCGTTAGGGCATATAACAATTTTTGGGTAGAGCCGGGATCTAATCTAGCCTTAGTAAAAGGAGAATACCGCACTTCCTATGTGGTCGATCCTGAAAACGGACGAGTGCCGCTGCGAGAAGACCCGCAATATGATTTCGAAAGGCGCAGCTTCGGCTCCCGCTACGCGACAGGCATTGGCGATGCCAGAGGCCCTGAGGCGATACCTAATGCAGAACGCTGTTTGTTAGGTTTTGGAAATAAAGCAGGGCCAGGAATGATGGGAGCCTTGTATAACAATACCTATCAATTCGTGCAGACCGATGACTATGTCATGATTTTGGTGGAGATGGTGCACGACGCGCGCATCATTCCTATTTATGACTCAAGAGAAGATGCGGTTGCTAATCGCCGCCCGTTGGCGTTGCAGCAATGGTTTGGTGATTCAGTAGGTTGGTACGAAAACAATGAACTGGTTGTTGAAACCATTAATATTAACCCAATCCAGCTAAGCCAAAGTTCTGTGCCTATAACCAAGGAAGGTTTGATAACGGAGCGCTTTAGCCGCTATTCGGAAAACGAAATTTTCTACTCCTTCACAGTTGAAGACAATAATATTTATCATCAGCCTTGGACTGCAGAGCTTAGTTTTTACCAAACCAATGATGGCTTGTATGAGTACGCTTGTCACGAAGGCAACTATGCAATGCCGGGTATTCTGGCGGGAGCTCGACGCTTGGAAATGGAGCAGCAGTAGGTTTGTACTAGCTGCTACAAAGTTGGTTGACAAATAGCCTGAGTACCGTCGTTCTTATTAGGACTTGAAAAAAAGGGGTGATCAATTGATCACCCCTTTTTGCTAAGCACGTTTTTCTAAAAACTATTCAATCACGATCACTTCAACGTTAGAAAAAGAACGCCCCATGACTTGTTCATCGTAGGGCTGTATTGCGACGTAGATGGCTAAGCCAGGAGGTAGCTCGACCTGTAAGCTAGTCGTTGGCCCCATGTCCACACTGCCACTAGGTCCTTGTATCCCAAACAAAGGCGCATAGTAGAGAATATAGCCTTTGGCACCGGCAACGGCACTCCAATTGAGTGCAACCGCTGAGCCAGAGACTGACGTGGAGAGACTCGGCGCGCCTAACACCGTGCTTCCGCCGCCACCCGAACCTGATTGGTCGAGCGTCGTAAAAACGGCATCTGTCGCAAACTGTTGAATGAAATCGGCCAGCGCAGCAACGCTAGAATAGACACCTGGAGCGTCTGGGTCTGCACATTTAGGACCCGTTTCCGTGCCGCCAAAACTTACTACGCCAACTTGAACAAAGGCGCTACCCTTGGCCACACTCATCGGCCCGCCGCTGTCACCCTGACAGGTGTCACTGTTTACGGTGGCAGGTGCATTTGCACAAATCATATTGTCTGTGATTGTGCCGTTGTACACTAAATTACAATCTGCCTGACTTATAATTTGCTGTCTCGCCTCTAGTAGCGAGTTGGAAGGATTAATCGACTCACCGTCCGCGTCAAGCTCGGTTGTTCCCCAGCCCATAATAAAAGCTTCTGTCCCTGCGGCAACGACGCTGCCCTTTGCTAGAAGCTGCACGGGAGTCAGTGTTATCGCAGATGATAACTCCACTAGTGCCATATCAAAATCCTCAGCGTTTGGACTCGTGTCAAAATCTGGGTTGTAACTCGGGTGGACAATGATTCGAGCAATACCACTCTTTTGTAGATTGGGACCTTCAGGTGATACCGTATCTGATCCAAAAAATACTGAGGCTAATGCGCCAGTCTCCAGATCGGGTGCAGTGTTTTCCGCATTGTTAAAACAGTGAGCAGCTGTGAGTACCCATGTTGGAGAGATCAAACTGGCGCCGCAGTATTGGCCAGCGGCATCATCGGCAATGTAGCCCATCCATGGATAAGTGAGAGTTGAACCTGCGGTGCCATTTATAATCTCTGATGCGCTGTCTGTAGTCGAGTTTAGGTTCGAGGTGTCTTTTGCATAGTTCATGCTAGAGAGCGCCATCAAAGTTAATAATAGGAAACCCTTGGCGCGGTAAAGTGTAAGGGCACGTTGAGTTGTTTTCATGTGTTTCATCCTTGTCATAGAGTTGTGTTTGGTTTCTAGTTAGGCAACGCGTAAACCAAAACGGCAGGTTCTGCGCTAGGTGTACCGATGGCAGCTTGATTGTCGCCTAAGAATTCAGAAATTATTGCATAGAGGCTGCCAGTAAACCGGCTTGGCTGTCCCCGAATAATGGCCACGTATTGTTTGCCGTCAACCCCATATGTTATTGGGAAAGAGGACGGAATATGGTTAATTGTATCTTGCCACAGCACGTTGCCGGTGCTTGTGTCGATAGCTTTGAACGTTTGATCTAAAAAGCCCGCAAAAACCACACCACCTGCTGTAGATAATACGGGTGTGGCGGGTGGAGTAAGTTCTCGATGTGTCCATGCCAACTCCATCGTTGCCATGTTTATAGCTTGCAAGCGGCCATAGTTGCCGTCGCTATCTGGTCGAGGTTCTGGCGTTAATTCAACGCCGGTGCTTAGAAGGTTGCCTTCTCCGGGCGCGGCCATCATGCACATTTCCGATAGGGGAAGTATTAGCATTTTAGCGGCATCATCAAAGGCAGCAGCTTGCCAATTTCGCCCGCCCAGTGCATAGGGGCAAACTAAGTGACTTGTTTCTTTATTGGGAGTCGCATGGGGAAATAGAATTTTTTCACCGGTGACGGGGTTAACGTTAGCGACAAGGTTTTGCACGCCAGTGTCGATTGAGGCGAGGTACTGACCTGTGGCTGCGTCGAGCACATCATACAAAGCCATTTTTCCCGCGGTAAAAACCACTTTGCGACTTTCACCGTTAATCTCAAGTTCGCTAATGTGCCGCTCATAAACCCAATCTAAATCCCATTGATCATTTGGCATATGTTGAAAATGCCAAATCAACTCTCCCGTTTCTGGGCGCAGCGCAAGCGTTGTATTGGTGTAAAGTGCGGCATTTGAGACTCCATCTAAGCCTAGATTTGGCAGCAATGGCCCCGTGTCATAGGTTGGGGCGGTACCAAAATAGACCAGGTTAAGCTCGGCATCAAAGCTGCCTGGAACCCAGACTGAACCGCCGCTTCTTGCGCCTAGCGGAAGGTTGTTCCAGCTACCGCCGCCGATGGGATCTTCCGGCCTTGCCACCGTATGGAATCGCCATTTTTCAATGCCAGTCGCTAACTCGACTCCTACGATGAATCCGCCTTGAGGCACCATCGTTGCGCCGACACCCTGAATCACCATGCCGTTTGCAACAACTGGCGCACTGCGGAGAGAGTAGTAACCGCCGGCATTGTTTTTATCAATTGGGGTGGATATTTCATACTGCCAAACAAGCTGACCTGTTCGGACGTTGAGAGCAACGATAGTCAAATCGTTATGGGGCACAATCACAAGGTCGCCGTGCAAAGCGATGCCAATCCTTCGGCCGTCTAAGTTTTCTGATGGGTGCTGATAATTCCAAAGTTCGGTACCACTACTTGCATCGAGAACCCTCAAGACGTTATTTGTATCAGCGATAAACATCACACCATCGTGCACTAATGGCGTGGTCATATTGCCGCCTTGGCCGAGGGCTGTGCTCCAAGCCAATTCTAGTTGATCGACGTTATCTCGATTTATTTGCTGCAGCGCGCTATGCCCGCTGACATCATAGGTACGACGCCACATTAACCAGTCGGCTTCGGGAGGAGCCGACAACATTGCTGGACTGATTGATGTGTAAGTTGCTAAGGGATTCGTGAGAAGGGCTTGTGACTGGGCGCTAGACTGCTGAAGCGGCAGGAGGGTGCAGGTCAGGGCAAGGGCGGCATATTTAAACATCAGTCATTCCTTGTATTATTACTTTTTTGACCGAGTGTAGGTCTAGCCACCCTCCCTGTCTAGGCTTTATGGCCAAGGGCTGAGAGTCTGCTCCTGACTGAGGTAAGCAGTAGCCTACTAGTTTTTAGCAATTGCCAACCTAATCGCATCTGCCGTATAGTCGGCTCTAAACTCCATCATATCTCTCCCTAGTTTTATCGCATCCATCATTGGTGTAATTGAGACTCCGTTAATGGAATCAAGCCCTGCCGCAACACGCTGCTCATATCGCACTAAGTTGGGATCAGTTACCATCATCATTGTGGTAACCCAGATGTCATCATGGTAACCATCGTTGCCATTTTCTTTAACGCCGAGAGTATGCTCGGTATATTGTTCGGTTTCGACCCATCCTGGGTCATAGAATTCCCGCACAAAATGAATGTTTGTATCTGAATTAGCCCATTTTTCTGAGAGTGCAGCAGCCACATTAGCCATACCGCGCTGATTGCCGCCGCTGTCGCCAATCATCACTATGTCGGAAAACCCCGACTGTTTGAGACTGCTTGCAATGTCTGTTAGCAAAGCCTCATAGGTGGCTGAGGTAAGACTAATAGACCCTGGATAGAGCATTGCACCACTGGGCGGTTCTATATTGCCTTCAGGAACGAATTTGACGATTGGAGCGCACAGGGCGTTCCCTAGATTCTTTGCGATTGCGGGGCATGTGGCTTCCAATATGGTGTTGTGCTTTCCCGTGGCTAAGTAGGGGCCATTCTCCTCAATGCCGCCGGTGGAAATAATAACCGTGCTAGTCCCAGTTGCTATTAAATCGCGAATCTCCATCCAGGTTAGCTCTTCCAACCAATAGGATTGGCCTGCGGCAATGGGCCGAGGAGCGGCAAGTTCAGCGGCAAGGGCGGCCGCCCGTTCCGATTCTGTAAGAGAGTCTTGCGCGGCTATGTTGCCTGCTAGAAAAATTAATGACGCACCAATAGCTTGCATAAACCATGGTTTAGAAACGGCTGAAGGCGGTTGGCTTTGGCTTGAAAATAGATGCACTGTTTCATCCTCACTTACAAAACTTGAATGGATATTTGTATCCTATGCTACCGGAAAAATAGGGATTGTGTATGCCAAAAATCCACCTATCGGGAAACTCGCTATTCGTCATTAACTGTAACGTAAATTTACATTGCATTGACATCTTTTACAGCTTCGCGCCTAATCAGACGTTTGTATTCTTGCGGGGGAAGGGCATCACAATGGTGCGCAGTCCTTGAAACCCACACTAAGGTCAGAGTTTTCAGTGTCGTATCGAATTCTTATAGCGGTCATTGTGTCCGTCTCAATATGTGCCATAGGCGTTCTTGTCTTCTCCAATAAACCATCAGAAACCGGTCCTATGGCTTCTGGTTTAACCGATCAAGCAGAACTAGTCGAGCGCGGCAAATATTTAGTAACAGCAGGTAACTGTGCCAGTTGCCACACTAGTCGCGGTGGCGGTTTCATGGCGGGAGGATTAGCATTTCAAACACCATTTGGGACTATGTACTCCACCAATATTTCACCAGATCCTGAGACTGGGATTGGTGCATGGAGCGATAGGGAATTCTTAAACTCCATGCGTTACGGTTTGCGTCCAAACGGTGAGCATTTATACCCAGCGTTTCCTTACACAGCGTTTACAAAAGTCTCAGACGGCGATATCGCGGCGATGTATGCCTATTTACAAAGTATTCCGGCAGTTAAACAGTCGCCTCCACAAAATGAATTGTCATTTCCATTTAACATCAGGGGATTGCTGCCGTTTTGGAAATTCCTTTACCTGGATGCTGGAGAATTCGAACCTAATGAGGCAGAGAGTGAAGCATGGAATCGAGGTGCATATTTAGTCGAGGCGCTTGGCCATTGCAGCGCGTGTCATTCTCCCCGCAATGCACTTGGAGCTGAGAAAACAGCGTTAGCGCTTAGCGGCGGTGAATACCTAGACCGGGTTGAGAGTGACAAATACCGTCCTTGGTCAGCGCCAAATCTCACAAGTAGTGACAGAGGATTGGGACTTTGGTCAACAGATAATATTGCTGATTATTTGCATACGTCGCGCAACGAATTCATTGAATCATTTGGTCCAATGAATGAAGTAATTATGAATAGCACTCGGCATTTAAATGAGGCTGATGTAGACAATATGGCCGTTTATCTAGCCAGCTTGCCAGCTATCTCAGAGCGGCAAAGTCCAGAACCAGATTCCCAAATAATGGGTAGAGGCAGAACTATCTATAACCTGCACTGTGGTACTTGTCATTTGCCCACAGGGGAAGGTGACCCCGAAATGGCGCCTAAGTTAAATCGAGGCAGTTTGGTGGTTCAATCAGACAATCCGGCGTCTATGATTAATACTATTCTTTACAGTCCAAAAACCCCTGGGGCTCCCTTATTGCCCAAATGGCGCCACCCCATGGAAGAGTATCAATACGAACTAAATAATGAAGAAGTGGCGGCAGTCGCAACATTTATTCGCAATTCATGGGATAACCAGGCGGGGGTGGTGACGGCAGAGCAAGTGGCTCGCCAGCGCTAAAGAGTGCAGTTTAACCGCACTTCGACTAAGTCTTGCAGCACGAGGGCTTGACCTAAAGGCTTGTTACTGTAATTTATTAGTAAGAAATAGAGGCACTATATAGTGGTCAAATCATCTAAATTTGTCATGTCGACTCTGCTTAGCACGTTGCTGCTAGCGGGTTGCGAGCAAGCGCCATCGGAACCCGAGATGAATGGGTCAGTTTTGCGTACGCGGCTAATGACTGGTGCACAATACGCCAATACCATCGCTTTAGTGTTCGGAGAGGATGTGAGCGACAGTGTGATCCCTCCTATGCCTTTGATGACGCGACGGGAAGGCTTGTTAGCGTCCGGTGCCGCCTTTGCAGGGGTCACCTCTGATCAGATTTCTCAGATTCAATTAGCAGCGGCCTCTGTTGCCGCCAAAGTGGTGGATGAAGCACATCGTGGCTTCCTGATTCCCTGCAGTCCGGAGGTAGTGACGGAGGCTGATCCAAACTGTGCGCGACAATTTCTAAGTGAAACCGGCCGGTATTTATATCGACAGCCAGTCACTGAGGAGCGGCTCGAGGAGCTCGTGAACATCGCTGGGTACGCCGCTCAGCAGACCGAGGATTTTTACGACGGATTGGCTTTAGCGTTGGAATCTATTCTGATCAGTCCCGAGGTGTTGTTTATCGTAGACCGAGCTGAGCCTGACCCCGAGCGACCCGGCGAGATGCGCTTAGATGCCTATTCCCTCGCATCTAGGCTCAGTTTCTTTTTGTGGAATGCGCCGCCGGACGCTGCACTTTTAGAGGCGGCCCAATCCGGCGCACTGCACGCCGAAGAAGGGCGGCGAGAATCGGTTGATAGACTATTGGCGAGCGCTAGGCTTGAGGATGGTATGCGGGCATTCTTCGATGACATGCTGGCATTTGACGAATTCAACTCTTTAGCCAAAGATCCTGTGGTTTACCCCATGGTTACTGGTGCGACGCTAGCCGATGCAAGAGAGCAAACTTTGCGCACTATAATCGATCACTTATTGACCCAAGAAGCCGACTATCGTGACTTATTCACCACTCGTAAAACTTTTATGTCTATGCCACTCGCGGTGGTATACAACACCGCGGCACGAGATGGATGGATTCCTTATGAGTTTCCAGAAGACGGTCCTCGCATCGGTTTATTGACACACGTAAGCTTTCTTGCCGCCAATTCTCATGCCGTCAGGAGTTCGCCCACGTTGAGAGGCAAAGCTTTACGGGAACTGTTTTTGTGCCAAGAAGTGCCGGAGCCACCACCCGATGTGGATTTTTCCGGTCTAGAAGAAGATGAAAATGCTGCCACGGCGAGAGAGAGGCTTAAAGTGCATAACACAAATCCTTCCTGCGCGGGTTGTCACTTGATTACTGATCCTATGGGTTATTCCTTGGAGAATTTCGACGGGGCGGGCCGGTTTAGAGAGACTGATAACGGCGCACCTTTGGATATAACTGGGGAGCTTGATGGCGTGTTCTATGAGGATATTCGTGGGCTGGCAAATGCCATGCGCAATCATCCAAAACTTTCTAGCTGCTTAGTCAACAGGCTATACTCCTATGGAACCGGTGGTCCTGTGTCCTTAAGACAGGATCGCGATAATCTTCAGAATTTCGAGCAAAGCTTTATCGGCAACGAGTATCGCTTGCCAGCATTGCTGCGTGACCTCGCCTTGAGCGATGCATTTGCGACGGTTCGCGAGGCGGACGACCATGAAACCATGCTTGACGATTACGAGTCAGAATGGATAACGCAAGAAACGCTTTCCCAGATTGTTGTGGAGAATAACCAATGAGCAAGATCAGCCGACGTCGATTTTTAAAAGGGTCACTTAACGGAGGGGCGGTTACTATCGGCTTGCCACTGTTGAATGTGTTTTTGAACGAAAATGGCTCTGCAATGGCTAATGGCGCGCCGATTCCTACCCGATTTGGTACTTGGTCATGGGGCTTGGGTATGAGCAAAGAGATTTTTGTGCCAAAGAAAACGGGGCCAAATTTTGATTTACCACCGGAAATTGAAGCCCTAGCTCCAGTGCAAAAACACATTAACCTGTTTACCAACTACAACGTATACAAGGACGATGCGCCAAACCTGTGTCACCATTCCGGCTGGGTGGTGCTGCGTTCGGGCATAGCCCCAATGACTCGGGGCAATAAACCAGGTGAAACAATTGATGTATCGGTGGCCCGAAAAATTGGTAATGCCACGCGATTTCGAAGTTTAAGTGCGACGGCAACGGGAGATGTGCGAGACAGTTTCAGCTACGAGGGTGGTAATTCCACAAATGAGCCCGAATGGTCTCCACTGCGCTTCTACAATCGTTTATTTGGAGAAAGCTTTCAGGATCCGAACGCCGCTACATTCACTCCAGATCCCAAGATTATGGTGCGCAAAAGCGCCTTATCTGCGGTGCAAGAAGAAACAAAGAAACTTGAAAAGACCTTGGGGGCAGAAGATCGAGCCCGTTTGGATCAATATTTTACGGGCCTTAGGGACTTAGAGCGCCGCTTCGATTTGCAATTGTCAAAGCCAGACCCGCGAGAGGCGTGTATTGTTGCGGAAGCACCAATGGATCTGCCTTCTGGGTTAGACGCTGATTTGGTGGCCAAGAGACACCGCATGATGACCGACCTTATGCTTATGGCACTGGCTTGCGACCAAACGCGGGTGTTTAACATGTTCTATGCGTCGGCATTTTCAGCAACGACTAAACCCGGCTACGACAAGCCACACCACACAGCCACTCATGAAGAAGCGGTCGATCCTGCACTCAAGTGTCAGCCGAATACTTCTTGGTATACTCGCCGCGCGATGGAAGAGTGGGCGTACTATGTTTCGGCCTTGGCAAATTTCAAAGAAGGCGATGGATCACTGCTGGACAACTCACTCATCTATGCAACTACGGACCAGTCATTCGCTAAAATCCATGGTATCGAAGGCATCCCTATGTTTACCGCAGGTTCCGCCGGTGGTCTTGTGAAGACAGGGTTACATATAGACGGTGCTGGAAGCGCGGCATGTCGCCTAGGTTATACGGTGCAGCGCTTGATGGGGCTGGATATTGAGTCTTGGGGCACTAAGAGTAATAACACGTCGAGATTAGTCAGTGAAATCCTTGTTTAGCACTCCTCTCGCTAATTTTTCCAGACTGTCTGGCGCGGTGGTACTCGCCACTTGTGTGTGGAGTAACGGGCTTGTCGCGGCAGCGATGGAGTCAGAGACGGGAACGTTAATTGAAAGGCACCGTGAAGTTGCGATGCCCCCAGAATTTCATGTGGAAGCCACCTTGTTAGATGGACCTGTATTTGCCGATGTTAATGGTAAGACGCTATACGAATGGCCACAGCATCGTGGTCGCAATGGTTACAGTGGCGAAGGCCCAGGTAGTCCTGAATGCTATGACGAAGTAGTGACAGTAACCGCAGGCTTGATGAGTCCTTATCCTCCAGGGATAGAACTGCCTGATCTGGAGGGCCGTCCCACTTGTACCGATTTGTGGCCTCCTGTGTTGGCTCCAGATGATGCTGAACCAGTTGGTAAATGGACAATACTGGAGCGTAAAGACGGCGCGAAACAGTGGGCTTATGATGAACAACCTCTCTACACATCCGTGCGAGACAGCCAACCTGGCGATGTGTTTGGCGGCAGTACGCGAAGGTCAGGTGGTGATTCACCCGCGTATCGAAAACCAGTGGGGCCACCTACATTCCATCCTCCTGGATTCGCAGTTCGCAGTACGACTCTTGGCCGATTATTAACGACGGCAGAAAACGAATCGGTGTACGCATTTGATCAGGACACAGCAGTGAGCGTAGCTTGCATAGGGGCTTGCCTGAATACTTGGCAACCGGTGATTGCCCCGACCTTGGCTAGGGAACAAGAAGAATGGAGTATTCTTGAGCGCTCTCCTGGAGTAAGGCAGTGGGTGTTTAGAGGCAAACCTTTATATACCTACAGCTATGATATTGAATCCTGGAGTCTGTTGGGCAGTGATCAACCCGGCTGGGAGAATGTGTTTACGCAAAAAGCACCTGCCTATCCGGACAGTTTTACAGTTCAGGCCACGATTTCCGGTGAGGTACTTGCTGATTCCAACGGCAGAACGATTTATGTCTACAATTGCGGTGAAGATTCGGCTCACCAGCTTTCCTGTGATCATCCCGATGACACTCAAGTGTATCGACTCGCGATGTGTGGTGGTGGCGATGCGCAGAAGTGCTTGTCACACTGGCCTTATGTCGAGGCTCGAGAAGATGAAGAAAGTATTAATCGAATTTGGCGCATCCTCACGATTGATCCCAAGACCGGGCGTTTAGCTGGAGCCGATTCAAAGGATGCTATGCGAGTGTGGTCCTATCGCGGCAAGCCAGTGTACCTTTTCGGAGCCGACAAGCGACCCGGAGACGTGCATGGTGGTGGTATCGGTGAGTGGCGTGGGCAGAGAAATGGGCTGCGGGCGTTTTGGCTTCGAGATGACTTTATGAACGGCATATTATAATGACTAAACTAAAGCTACTGATTGCAAGTTCGATCGCAACTATAACACTCAATGCGGTTGCCGCCGAAGACTCCGTCAGAGACGGAAAAATCGGCTATGTGATGACCAATTTATTTTGGTCGGTGTATCAAACGCCTGATGCGCAACAAGAGTGTCCTCGGGGTTTTAATGATGGCCCGAGAGAACAGTTTGAAAAACTTTTCCCTAATCCCCAAAGCATGACGGTTGAAGAAACACAGCTCAAGCAAGAAATCCAAACTTGGCACCCTACAACCGAGCCTGATGGTTTTGAATTCTTCGAGGTGGAAGGTGAGCTTTCCTGGGGATTGAATTTAGATGGTGAGGTTAGTCCTAACGATTTTACCCATCCAGATGGTACCCCTGGTATCGATAATGAAGTCTATCGAGCAGTAGGTTGTATTATAGGTTTTAGAGGGCCAGATGGGGTTGAGTTTATTTTTCAGGACAAAGCGATTGCTGATGAATCATACAACCGTATGATGATCGAAATAAGCGGCGTTGATAGTCTAGAAAACGATGATAGTGTAACGATCAATCTATATCGAGGTATGGATCGCTTGTTAACTGATGCCACTGGTTTGAATGTGATGCCTGGAGGTACACAGCGAGTTGATTATCGCTGGGGCAAAGACTTGATGCGCAAGATGCAGGGCAAGATTGTAGATTCGACGCTCATTACTGATCCTATCGATGATATGGTAATGCCGTGGATGAATTTAGGGGTGCCTTCAATCCAGCTTTTCCGCGATATGCGTCTGCAGCTCGACCTTAGCGCCGACGGAGCCTCAGGCATTTTGGCGGGTTATGCGGATATCAATAATTGGTATTTCCAGCTTATTCGTAATGACTCAACCCATCACCTCAGCAATGGGCAAATATCAGGTATTTCATTGTATAAGGCACTGCGCCGATTAGCGGATGCCTATCCTGATCCAGAAACAGGGGAGAACACAGCCATATCGACTGCTCTGGATGTAAAAATGACTCAGGTTTTTATTACCCACTCAGGTGCTGGCTCTGCAAATTCCGGAGAAACAGGCGCGCGCTAGCTGGAGCAGCCGACAGTTTGCGCCTTGCCTCTCTTTGCAGATTGATTGTTTGGCGTGTTGATAGGTAACACATTTTTCTCTCTTACTTGCACTGCTTTTCATTTTGTTCCCAAAGGTAATATAAAAAATTACCGTTCAAAATTTTTCCTAATTCAATCTTTACATTCCCTCGTATCGTGGCAAACTTGACCTGTGAGCCGCATTTTGTGACATAGTTCAAAAAGTTGCGCTTACCTGATATCCAAAAAAAATAATTAGATAAGAAAAATTAATAATAAAAGGATACTGGCATGAAAACATTCACGTTACAGAACCGCCTAGCAGTACTCTCAATTATTGCGCTTTTCGTGGTGGCCGTGTTTCTTGTTGTAGAATCTCAACCCGCGGAAACGTCTGTGCTTGCGAACCAAACTCCTAGTTCTCTTGCTAATAGAGCGGAAGACGGCGTGGTGGCACAAATCGAGAGTGTTTTTTCAATTAGTGCCCGGCACGTATTCGACGAAGATTACTGGATCGCGAATATGCACAGCATTAAGAGTTTTTAGACTAGCGTCGATCGCAGTTTCTACAAAACGTATAACTCACTTTAGGAGAGTGCGCGATTGAGGCGTGCTCTCAAAAATTCTTGCATCGATATTTTCCTCGGGATTCATACTTCTACTGCTGAGATTTATTGCAGCACCATCGTGCTCTTTCTGACTTCGAATCTGGTATCCTCTCTCAAGCCTCTCGCTCTTAACGCTCGGCAATAATGGAATACATTTGTATGAAAAACATCTCCATGTTGATTTTTTGCAGTGCAATCTTGATAGCCTCATGTACTCCACCTACGGAATATGAAGTCGGTCAAATTCAGACTCCCATGGGTGAGCTGCTTGTTTGGCTCTATGACGATACGCCTAATCACAAGAAAGCATTTCTTGAATTAGCAAAATCAGGCTATTGGGATAGTTATACTTTTAACCGTGTCATTGATGACTTTGTTGCACAGGGTGGTTGCCCCGATGTTCCAGAAGGTTTTGCATACTCGGTTCATTTAATAGAGCCGGAGTTTGAGGCCGGCCATAAGCACGTCTACGGCGCATTTGGCGCAGGCCGGGATAACAATCCTGGGAAGCTAGCAGCCGCTTGCCAGTTTTATGTTGTGCAAAATAGAGAGGGTTTAGCGCGGCTTGACGACAACTATATGATTTACGGTCATGTGTTTAAGGGTATGGATATAGTGGATGCTATAGTTAAAGTAGAAACTGACGATTCAGATCAACCACTCGTCGATATTCCTGTCGATGTGAATGTTATCACAATGACCCAGCAAGAAATCGAATCCTACGGCTTTGCTCTACCCAAATAAATGGGCTCCCAATAAAGGGTCGGAGACACTAGTTAAATGTCCCCAACCCTTTATTTGGAGCTTTATTTAATTTGGGCTATTGTCTGGTTTAGAAAAACTTAAATTTTACTGCGAGATTACAATGTCTGAAGCGTTAAAGAATCAACCCAACACAAGCAATGTTATTGATAGTGCGAGTTTACGTGGGCAATACCCTCCGACATACGAATCGATTGAGGCGGAGCGTCTAGAACGAAAACAGCGCTTAGCGGCTACTTTTCGGTTGTTTGGTAAATTTGGGTTTGACGAGGGTGTGGCTGGGCATGTGACGGTACGAGACCCTGAGCGTTCTGATCATTTTTGGGTTAATCCATTTGGTTTGTCGTTTAAGCAAATCAAGGTTTCTGACCTTATCTTGGTGAACCATGACGGTGAAATCGTTGAGGGTAAACATACTTTGCTAAATCAGGCGGCATTCGCAATTCATTCTAGAATCCATAAGAACTTGCCCCATGTGACCGCTGCGGCTCACTCCCATTCAGTTTTCGGTAAAGCTTGGTCTAGCTTAGGGGAATTGCTGTCACCGATTACTCAGGATTCATGTGCATTTTATGATGATCATGTGCTGTTTGATGATTTTTCTGGCGTGGTTCTTGATGTCTCAGAAGGGGATAAGATAGCCGCAGCATTAGGCCATAAGAAGGCCGCGATATTGCAAAACCATGGCTTGTTAACGGTGGGTAATACGGTAGATGAAGCTGCATGGTGGTATATAACTATGGAGAGAACATGCCAAGCACAGCTGCTTGCTCAAGCGGCCGGGAAGCCAAAGCTTATTGATGGGGAAACCGCAGCGCTAACGCGAAAGCAAGTAGGCTCACCTCTAGCAGGGTGGTTTAGTTTCAAGCCACTTTACGCTGTTATCGCCGCAGAGCAGCCCGATTTATTTGATTAAAGCGCAGGAAGAAAATCGAACCCGATCAAGGCATAAGTTTAACCTGATTAGCGAGATAAATTGTGGGACAAGAAATCGAAAACGTAAAATTTTCGGAAGCGGATAGCGCCAAATTCAATCGGCAGTTGCAGGGTAATTTGGCTGCTCTCAGAAAGTTGCTGGCGAAGCCAGGTTTTGGTGAAGGAGACTTATCGTTTGGAGCCGAACTCGAACTCTATATTGTCGATGAAAACGGCGCACCGCTGCATAAGAATCTAGAAATTATCAAGGAGCTAGATGACCCTCTTCTAACTTTGGAGCTGAATCGATATAACCTTGAATACAATTTCAGTCCAGTGATGCTTAAAGACAACTGCTTTGCTGCTACACAAACCGAAGCGCTTGCTGCTTTTGATAAGATCAATGGCGTCGCTAAGCAGTGGAATGGCCGAGTAGTGCCAATTGGCATACTGCCTACCTTGCAGCAATCTGACATTGGCTATCATGCAATGACTCCTTTGCACCGGTTTGAAGCCTTAACTAATGAGTTAACGCAGCTGCGAGGCGGTCCATTTACGATTGCTATCGAAGGTGAAGATGCGTTGCAATTGGCGATGGACGATGTGACTTTGGAAGGCGCTAACACATCCTTCCAAATTCATTTGCGAGTCCCACCAAACGAGTTCGCAGATTTTTATAATGCTCTGCAATTGGTCACTCCTCTGGTCGTTGCCATCGCTGCAAACTCGCCTACCCTATTTGGTCATCGGCTCTGGCAGGAAACCCGTATCCCGCTTTTTAAACAGTCAATTGATTGCCGCCCCAAGGATTCGATGCATCCTATTCCTGCGCGAGTAAATTTTGGCAATAACTGGGTGCGGGAAAGTGCCTATGAACTGTTTGCCGAAGCTGCGATGCTGTATCGACCACTACTGCCTGTGTGCAGTGACGAAGATGCAGAGGCTGTCATAGCCAGTGGGGGCACACCTAGTCTTAAAGAACTGCGGATGCATTTAGGATCAATTTGGCTGTGGAACCGGCCGGTATACGATCCGGTTAACGGTGGGCATCTTCGAGTAGAGCTCAGGGCTCTGCCCGCCGGTCCCAGTGTCGTGGACATGCTGGCCAATGCGGCACTAGCCATTGGCTTGGCTAAGTCTTTACAAGCCAACATCAAGGAGCTTTTACCGGCTATCCCTTTTACCTATTGCACTGCAAACTTTTATCGAGCTGCGCAGAAAGGGCTGGACGCAGAATTGTTCTGGCCATCGGAAAATCAGAATCAGCCAGAATATTTTCCGGTGCCAACCATTCTTAACAAGCTATTACCAAAACTCCCGGAAAGTCTTGTTTCGATGGGCTTTGTTGAATCAGATTTCGCTGCATTGTTAGACGTTATTGCTCACCGTTTAGAGAGTCGGCAAACAGGGGCTCAGTGGCAATTAAATAAATTGCGAGAACTACGTAAAGATTTGCATAAACGAGACGCGCTAATAGCCATGCTGCATGCCTATCAAGCTAACAGCGATGCCAATATTCCGGTTGCCCAGTGGCGCTAACTCACTTAGACATACAATCCGCCAAGTTTTCTGAAGAAAAGTTTTACTACTGGCGAGATCCAAATGCAGAGGACATCGGAGAAAACTTTCTTGCCTTTCTGAGTCTGCTGGATGGGCCTGTTCATATCCACTTGACTGGCAATAACCCACAGCGTTGTAGGGCCGTGGCCACGTTATTACACGGCAATGAACCCTCTGGGTTGGTGGCAATCTTTAATACCATAAAGCTGGGTATTAAGCCTGTCGTTGATATGCATTATTTCGTTCTTAGCGTGGCGGCAGCGAAAAAGCAGCCCGGCTTTTTTTATCGGATGTTGCCTGGCGAGAAGGATCAAAACCGGTGTTTCGCTGCCCCTTTTGACGATAGTGTGCAAGATCAGCTAGCGCTAGCATTGTTGCATAAGCTCTTAGTGCTTAAGCCTGAAAGCCTTTTAGATATTCATAACACGTCCGGCGCCAGCCCCGCGTTTGGTGTTACAACGTTTATGGATAGCAAGCATAATGCGTTAGTCTCTCTTTTTACTCACCGCATCATAGTCACAGATCTTTCTCTTGGTTCTTTAATGGAAGTCAGTGAGTCGATTGTTCCGGCTGTCACCATAGAGTGTGGCGGCGCTGGTGACGATGAATCATCGGTCCTTGCTACAGAAGGCTTGATCAAATACTTAACGATGGACGACGTGCTGAGCGAAGGTCATAGCAACTTTATCCTAGAGCATTTTGAAAACCCGCTACGCCTTGAATTGAAGGAAGATGCGAGTATTACCTATGGTGATCATAAGTCTTGTAGCCACGGGGTAACATTGAAACCCGATATCGAAAATCGCAACTTTGGCTATGTTGAGCCGGACTTTCAAATTGGTTTTTTATCGGGCGAGTTAAGCGACCTACTAACGGCAAAAGACAGCGCTGGCAGAGAACGATTGACTGACTATTTTTGTTCAGTGGACGGGGGCCTATACCCGAGACAAACATTAAAGTTTTTTATGGTGACGACTAATCCAGAAATCGCAAAAAAAGACTGCTTGTTTTATTTGGTGCCAGCTGCCCCCTATAAACCAGGTTCATGAGCGATCTGGCCGTCTAGCTCTTTGGTGTATACAAAAATAGGAATTAGCAGCTCACCCAGTTGAGCGTGTAACATCGCTTTCACTTCAGCCCAGTCCAGACCAAACTCAGCTGAGCCAATTTTTGGCATGGCAACCGACTTGAAGCGATGTTGAGTATAAAGGCTATTGAGTGCCCTGAATGCTTGATTGATGGCTATTTTGTCGGCCCGACCCAGACGCTCTGGATTATTTTCATCACCAAGGTGGGTAATCAAATTCACAATTTGAACTTTGCCAGGTTCGCCCCATAGCCACAGCATGCCTGGCTGTAGTGGTTCCTGTTCGCAATCTCGTTTAAAGTCCTCCGCCATTGCAGGAAATCGCTGCGCGAGCTTCCGAGCTAGCCCTCTCGTCATCGGATCATTGGCAGCGATGCCTTGTACCATGAGCCTTGCCCGAGTCAGCATAATATCGCCCTCAACTTCGTAGATCATAGGTGTTCTCCTTCGCGACTGGCTGTATTGAGACTGAAAATAGGAAAAAGAGCCAGAATATGCAAGTTAAAACAGGGGCTTTTCATGACGTAGTTCATCTCTCGGTGGTCGAGTCCTGTTTATTTCTGCGCCCAAAGAATTCTTATGATGCATTGAGCTAGCTCATTCAATGTTGTGTAAAATAGCCTGTATAATTCGGCCTTGATGCTAAGGTCTGTAGATTTCAACATAAGTAAAACGGTACTTCGCGTTCGCACCCGCTGAAATGGGGCCTCAAGAGTGCCGCACCTTGGTGGTTTTTCAATGCTGAGAGCAAAACGCGAAAACTCGTTAGAACAATAACAGCGCAAACCTAATGCAGGTGGATGTTTACTGGGAGAGTCACGGGTGCAAATAGATTTAAGTCATGGCACAAACGGATCAAGCGTTGATAAAGGGTCAGTGGAAATCGATGCGCTTCTCGTGCGGGCCCACAGTGTAGCTGCCTTTGCCACACTGCTCATTTCAGTGGTTTTTGGGATTCTAGTTTCTCTGCAATTCTTTTGGCCAGATTTACTCACTGCGTTTCCCAGTTGGGGGCGACTACGCTATTCCCATACCCAAGGAATTATGCTGGGTTGGTTAGGAAACGCTTTTTTCGCCTTTCTTTATCATGCGGTTCCAATTCTGAGTGGCCGGCCTGTAACCAGCCACAAGCTGGGCTTGTGGATGTTTGCAGTATGGAATTTTGCAGTGATGCTGCCTGGATGGTTATTGGTACTAGCCGGTGTCAGTCAGCCGCTAGAGTGGGCAGAGTTTCCGCTGGTGGTTGATGTTTTTGTGATGGTTGCACTCGTCATGGCGGGCGCGCAGTTTTTGCCGGGCTTTTTCAAACACGGCTTCGAAAATCTCTATGTTTCTAGTTGGTACATTATCGGGTCTCTGGTGTTTACGCTGCTCTCGTATCCAATGGGAAACATCGTTCCAGAATTCGTGCCAGGTGCTGCCGGCGCGGCATTTAGTGGGTTATGGATTCATGACGCGGTGGGTTTGTTTGTCACGCCGATGGCATTGGCTATTCTGTATTTTGTTATTCCAGCTAGCACAGGTAGGCCCATCTATAGCCACTTTCTTTCCATGCTCGGGTTTTGGGGGCTATTTTTTCTCTATCCATTAAATGGCACTCATCACTATATTTTTTCCGTAATACCAATGGAGACACAAGCCACCGCCATCATTGCATCGTTTCTATTAGGTGCTGTGGTATTGATTGTGGTGAGTAATTTAATGCTCTCCCAACGGGGAGCAGGCTGGTTTCCGAAGGAGATTGGGCTGCGCTTCGCCTCGATGTCTGTGGTCTTCTATCTTATTGTTAGCCTTCAAGGTTCGATGCAAGCGAATATGGCCATTAATCAGGCACTGCACTTTACCGATTGGGTTATTGGTCATTCCCATTTGGCAATGCTGGGCTTTGCCACCTTCGCAGCCATTGCAGGTATTGTTCATGCTTGGCAGCGTTTGCCAGAGGCGCCTTACAACGGGGTAATGCTAAATCAATCCTATTGGCTGTTATTCCTTGGCATTTCGCTGATGGTGATAGATCTAACTATTGGGGGCATAGTTCAAGGTCAACTGTGGGCCTCCGGAGCGCCTTGGCTGGAGTCAGTTAGAGAATCTAAGGTCTATTGGATCGTGCGCAGTTTGTCAGCAATCCCCATCACTTTGGGATTTACGATGCTTGCTGCGAGTCTTGTGCGCGGTGAAGCAGGTGCTGGTGACAAAGCGGCAGCGGCTGGACGGCTGCCGCGTTTTGGTGGTGAGGACGAAGAAGAGGCTTTGCCCCATCGAGCTGCGAGCGCTGTGCGTATGTCCTATGTTGTTGCCTCGGTGGCAGGGCTGGGCTTTTTTGCATTCTCCGTTTCGCTATTAGGTTTGTTGCCAAATCAAGTGCTTCAACAGCAGACCGCAAGTCTGGCACCTGTGTCTGCGTTGATGCTTACCCCTTCAGAGAAGCGCGGGCGTGACATCTATGCCCGCGAGGGCTGCGCTTACTGTCACAGTCAGCAAGTTAGGTATACCGACGCCGATACGGCGAGATTTGGCGCTCCTAGCCTTGCATGGGAGGGGCGTTTTGATTACCCCCATATGTTGGGGACCCGCCGGGTTGGCCCTGATCTGGCAAGGGCTGGGAATACCCGGCCTCAGCAATGGCAGTTAGTTCACCTTTACTCACCCCGAACTGTAGTCGCTGCTTCCATTATGCCCAGTTACCCTCAGTTTTTTGATGGTGCGCCAGACCGTCCTAGGCGTGATGCACTAGATTTGGTGGCGTACATAGATACCCTCGGGAAAGCTCGAGAATTAGCTTGGCCAGAAGCGGATGAAGCGGGCAAGTTGGCGCTTCCTAATGATCCATGGGCACAAATGTCGTTTAATGCGCCAGAGCTTAATGCCCATCCTGCTCGTGCGCGGCCAAGGGGAGGTGCGCCGAGTTTGGTAGCCAGTGCCGATACGGGGTTAGGGCAGTCGCTATGGAATT
>CAYGRT010000003.1:49567-53202 GCA_964352355.1 uncultured Pseudohongiella sp.
CCAATTGCACTGAGTGTCACGGCGACACTGGTCAAGGTGACGGTTTCGCGGTGTCTAACTTGCCAATAAAAATTCCGCCGACAGACTTTACGCGGGAAAAACTTACCCTTGCTGAAAGTATGCGAGTTCTGCGCAGCGGCGTAGCTGGAACGTCTATGGCGCCATGGGGTGATCGCTTGGATGAGGGAGAGATGGAGGCAGTGAGTCATTACTTAAGAAGTCTGTTTCGCAGCCAGCGGGAGAGTGGGCTATGAGCGCATTGATTGTTTGGATTACTGTTGCAGTCGGCGTTGGATTTACCTTAGGTTATTTGCTAAAGCCTCAGTTAAGACAACAAATAGAGGCGCCTAAAAACCTATTTCAAAAACAGCTTCAGCGCTATGATGCGCAGCTGAGAGATCAGTCTGGTTCGAAGGAGAGTAAACATGCAGCAAAATGAGCAAAAGGGGAGTTTTACTTCCATTTTTTTGTTTAGCGCTGTGATTGGTGTGGGCGTGGTCATTGGATCCCTTTGGGTTTTTCAAGACCCTCTCAGTCAAGCGTCTATTACTGCAGAGCCTTCCATTGAGTACGGGCGCCGACTGATTCGAGAGACCGCTGCACTGCTGGGTCCTGGTCATGAAGACCCTGCCATGCGCTATTCAGGCAGCAATATGGACTGCGCATCTTGTCATTTAGATGCAGGAACTAGAACAGGCACTCTGTCATTGATGGAGACTGTAAATAGTTACCCAAGGTATTCAGGACGCGATGGTGGTGAAAGAGATCTCTATGATCGCATCAACGGCTGTATGACTCGGAGCATGAATGGTAACGAGATTGCCCGCGACAGCATTGAAATGATTTCAATGGTAATGTACATCGAAAATTTGAACGAGCAGTTTAATGCCATGGGAGAGACTCTGAAACAGGTCATCGAGCCGCCTAGCTTTGTCGAGCCGAATAGAGCGGCAAGCGTCGACGCGGGGGAGATTGTGTATGGCGAGCGTTGTGCAATATGTCACGGCGATGATGGACTCGGCTTGGCTGCTAGCAACGACATGAAAGAAGGCTATTTGTTTCCGCCTCTATGGGGGCCAGACAGTTATAACAATGGCGCGGGAATGAATCGTGTGCTCACGGCTGCTCGTTTTATCAAAGCAAGAATGCCACTAGGTCAGCCCGATTTGAGCGACGATGAAGCCTTTGATGTAGCTGCTTATATAAATGCACAAGAGCGGCCGCAGCGAGAAAACTTAGAAGTAGACTACCCAATTCTCAGTCAAAAACCTATCGACAGTCCTTATCCTCCTTACGCGGATAACTTTCCGATTGAACAACATCGGCTAGGCCCGTTCGAGCCTATTCGTGAGTTTTACCGCAGCCAATAAAAAACCCGCAATCCAGTTTTATGGAAATGCGGGTTAGAGTCTGCTGACTGTCTAACTAGCCGGCGTAGAGTAAGCTATAACCATATTCTTGTGCCCGGGTTGCAGCTACCACTCCGGCAGGAACAAATCGGCTATTGTCAATTGGCGCGGCAATTATTTCCTCATAGATCGCATCCGCAGAGCCATCAGTGGCTGCGGCAAGACGCGCAGACATGCTTTGGGTAGCTTTATTGCATATGGCATAGCCTACGCCGCGGGCGATTAAGGAGTCGATGGTATTGCCTCGATTAGGCATGTCTGACCGGCCTTCAACATTCATCGGATTTACGTTAAAAGCACTGTTGGTTCGGCTGTCTTTTATTCCCATGTATTGGCCAAAAAGCTCACCATATTTGGCCCAAATTGAATCGCCATACCCAAACGGTGTGGCTTGATGGCGGAAGCACACAAAAAGTGAGTAGTCGGATTCTTCGCCGCCATAGCCTGAGGTATGCCCGAATAAAATATTATTGGCATAATTTAAAGCGGTCATGCCGCCCACAGTGGTGGCTGTATCAACGAAAGCGCGATGCTCAACTCCAGCCACGTCTAGCCAACTATCCTCGCTGTGTTTTGTTGCCGTGAATTGTTTTGCAGGTGCAGACTGACCCGCTGCACGGGATGCTGCCGTTAAGGTTGCACCGGTGGTCACTAAGCCCATGCTGGTCAGAAAGCGACGTCGTCCTTTTGGGTTGGTCTTGTTGTTCATCATAATCCGTCTCCCTATTGGGGCCTCACTTGCTAATTAGTTAACAAAGATCGTTATTTTGGGGCTTATTCAACTACAGCTAGCCCTTTCTGTCGAGTTGTCTGGGAGAGGAAGCTGATTTAGCGCAATATCTTGAGAAAATAGTAGCGAGGTTTTGACGTATGTTGGCTCAAATGTTCTTGAATCTGATAGCTTAGCGGGAAAACTGAGAGAGTGACCTAGAACAAACTGAAGTAACAATCATCACATTATTAAGTTTGCAAACACAGTTTTACACGCAGTCACAATTTTGCAGAGGATGCAGTGGTCTATTTGGATGTTGTTTTTGGCTTAGGTATTTTCCTGTATGGCATGTCCCGATTGGAATCGGGCATTAGTCAGCTCGCCGATGCGCGCCTTCGAGCTTGGCTCAGGCAAGGCACTAGCTCTCGCATAGGTAGTGTCTCCACTGGCGTGGTCGCAACAGCTGTAATGCAAAGCAGTTCCATGATTAGTCTATTGGTGCTGGCATTTGCCAGTGCTGGGATTCTTCCTTTACTAAATGCCGTTGGAATACTGCTAGGTGCCAATCTAGGGACTACGTTCACCGGCTGGATAGTCGCATTATTTGGCTTTAAGTTAGAACTCGAAGCGATCGCTTTGCCACTTATCGGCTCAAGCGCATTCTTGTTTGTACTCAGTAAAAAAGAAAGCGGCTTCTATCACGTGGCGGTGGCAATGCTTGGCATTGGCTTCTTGCTTTTTGGCCTTGGTACCATGAAAACAAGCATGGAGCACCTGCCTCAAGCTTTCGATGTCAGTCTGCTGCAAGGGCATCACCCGGTCATCTATTTGCTGTTTGGAATTTTAATAACCTTTGTGGTTCAGTCTTCTTCTGCAGTGATGATGATGGCGCTGGCTGCCTTGAATGCAGGTTTCATTCAACTTCCAGAAGCCGCGGCCTTAGTTATCGGTGCGGACCTTGGGACTACTAGTACAACGGTGCTCGGCAGTTTGACAGGCAATATTATTAAGCGGCAACTAGCCTTCGCCCATTTTGTGTTTAATTTGGTGGTTGATCTTTCCGCTTTTCTATTGCTGTTGCCATTGCTGCCGGCCTTGATGAATCTTCTTGCAATTAAGGATCCGCTTTACTCCCTAGTAGCCTTTCATAGTCTGATGAATTTCATTGGGCTCCTAGTTTTTATCCCATTGCTGAGCCGGTTTACTCGCTGGATAGAAAAAGTATTTTCAAGAAACCATGTTAGTACTGTTGCCATGTTGGAGCGAGTACCCACCAATGTGCCAGACGCTGCATTGGTGGCACTTGGAGATACTGTAAAACAAGTATTATTGAAAGGAAGCTGTAATAGCCTACGAATTTTTGGATTGAAACCCGAGCTTCTAAAAATTATCGAAGCCAATCGTAATCAACTTGTGGAATCAATTATTCATTTAGATTTTATAAAAGGGTATGAAGAGCTCAAAACCCAGGAGGGCGGTATTTTTGCGTACTCACATCAATTGCAGATGCAGCC
>CAYGRT010000003.1:53302-75505 GCA_964352355.1 uncultured Pseudohongiella sp.
CAACGCCGGTGAAGGCACGGGGATGTCGGTCCAGCTAAATGTTAATCGTGAGGTTCATCAAGCATTGAAAACCCTGCTTGATGGGTACAGATGTTGGAACTTTTCTGCGCCTGGGATAGATATTCCTCACTAACAAAGTGTCCTGAGGGTCAATCTACGATTAAAGCGACATGAATCAATGCTTATCAATCAATCGCCATGTAAGGTGGAATCAATTAAGTCAGGTTGTGGGAAAGAAAAGCCAAGATGAAAAAATTGCGAGAAGCAGATAGGTAAGACTACACTGTTTTTGGTACTATTCTCGCTGCTGAGAAGCTTAGTAAGCACAGGCATTATTGTCTAAGTACGTTCACATAATAATCAATAATAGGTTAGGAGTTGGCTATGTTGCGTTTAGTAGGAGTGTTAGGTGTTATGGGAGTGGCGGCGATTTTAAGCACGTCGGCGGGAGCACAAACCGATGCTGAAATGATTGCCCAAGCGGTTCTGCCGCTGCCTGATGATCTAAAAGCTGATGCGACTGTGTTTCGCTATGATGAAGAAACTGGCGAGCGTATTGTGCTTCGTCAGGGCACGAACCATGTGGAGTGCCAACCAAGAAATGAAGAGGGCTTTACGCGCTGCGGTCCAACGGTAGAAGGGCCGCGAAGAGACCTAAGTGCCAAATTGGCCGCTCAAGGCGTGGAAGGTGACGAACTGCAAGCCGCACTGGCTGCGGCAGAGGCGCGAGGTGATATTAAGCCACGCACATTTGGCGCCTTAAACTACCGTCTATTCGATACACCGGATCGCATTCAGTTGCTTTGGATTGTTTCGGTACCCAACGCGACCGCTGCCGAGCTTGGCTATCCAACAGCAGGACAGCGGGATAACTCTTTGGCGGGTAAAGGCACGCCTTGGATGATGCTTGAAGGCACACCAGGGGCACATTTAATGATTCCTATTAATGGCACGCCACTGTCCAACTCGCCCCATTAGAGTAGATTGCAGTGGGTGTAGGCGAGCAGTGCTACACCCACTTTAGTTTTCTGCGTAGTCTAGTGCAGGGATCCTCCTTGTAAGTACTTTGTCTGTTGGGATTAGGCGGGCGGTTCTTTATTTTTTCTGATAACCCGCGCCATTTTATGGTTACGAATGAGAGATTGTTGAATGGCCTCACTAACTTCGTCTCGTCAAATTATGAATAGACTACCTGTGCTGATTTCAGCAGTGATAAGTTTTGCCCTGATCTGTGGCTTGGCAATTGCTATGGGCTGGCGGCAAAGCGCGCTTTTCATCGTCGGATTGTTCGCCGGAGTAATTCTTTATCACGCTGCTTTCGGGTTCACTGCCGCCTGGCGCGAAGTTGTTAGCACAGGGCGTGGTGCAGGGCTGCGGGCGCAAATGTTGATGCTCGGGGTTACGGTGCTGGTTTTTACTCCTCTCATAGGTTTAGGCGAGTTTGGTGGCATAAGCCTTCGGGGCAGCGTAGCCCCCCTCTCAGTAGGGGTTATTATTGGCGCATTTATTTTTGGAATTGGGATGCAGCTTGGTGGCGGCTGCGCCTCAGGCACATTGTTTACAGCCGGCGGTGGCAATGCTCGCATGGTGATTACGTTAGCTGGGTTTATTGGAGGCTCCGTGCTTGGGTCCTATCACTGGGGTCTTTGGCAGGGAGCGCCAGCCTTGCCGGCGGTGGCCCTTTCGGAACAACTTGGTGTGCTAGGGGCCATTGCAGTTAGCTTAGTCTTTTTCGCTTTAGTTTGGATCGCCAGTGCGAAATGGGAAAGGCACCATCACGGAGATATTAAGTCTGACCGGTTCGGTGTGGATCACTACGCATTGTTTACAGGGCCATGGCCTCTTATTGCTGGCGGCTTGGCACTTGCGGCAGTAAATATTTCGACCTTGCTTATTTCCGGCAGACCTTGGGGCGTGACATCTGCATTCGCGTTGTGGGGGGCCAAATTTCTTACCTTGTTAGGCTTTGATGTGAGCACATGGGATTACTGGTCGCGAGCCGGCTCTTTAGAGGCTCTTCAAGGTAGTGTATTTAGTGATATTACTTCTGTTATGAATTTCGGCATCATCTTAGGGGCACTGCTTGCTGCTGGTTTGGCGGGAAAATTTGCGCCAACGCTGAAAATCCCGCCGCGATCTATATTTGCGGCAGTAATTGGTGGGCTTCTGTTAGGCTACGGAGCACGTATAGCCTATGGCTGCAATATTGGCGCTTATTTCGGTGGCATCAGCTCAACCAGTTTGCACGGTTGGCTTTGGTTTGTAGCGGCATTTGTCGGCAGTGGGCTAGGTGTTCGTCTGCGGGGATGGTTCGGATTAAATTGAAATCATGGCGACTAAAGGGTTTGTAGAACGGGCTTCTTAGTCCTTGCTATCTGCCAAGCCTGAATTGCCGTTAACTGATTTTAGGCTTTGCGAGCGACCAGTCTTCAGGCATAGCGATATTGCTTAGTGGAGGCAACTTCAAGCTATGTAGCGGATTCGGCGTTTCGTCATAAATGACATCACTTGTGACTAATTTGGCAGTTGTCTACGTGTAGAATAGATGTATTTCTCTTCTCTAACCCCTAACTATCTGATTAATAAAATAATAAATACAATAGTAAGGTTGGCCCAAGCTGGCATGAGAACTGCAATGTTCTGCATTAGGTAATAAGATCTAAGCTGAGGATGACAAGTATGCAAGCAACACAAGAACGCCCAAACAATAGTTTGGTTCAACCTAAGGTGTTTCATTTTTTCGAAGCAGACACCAATACTTTTTCCTATGTGGTACAGGATCCTAGCTCAAAGGCCTGTGCGATTATTGATTCGGTACTGAACTTTGATATGGCTTCAGGACGCGCGACCTATGAGAGTGCCGATGAAATTGTGAAATTTGTGAAAGACCACAAGCTTAAGGTGGAGTGGATCATCGAAACCCACGTCCACGCAGATCATCTTTCAGCAGCTCCTTACTTAAAGGACTTGCTTGGAGGGAAGATTGCAATAGGTGAACATGTCGCTACTGTGCAGGAAACCTTTGGTGCAATTTTCAACGCTGGCGATGGCTTCGCAAGGGATGGGTCCCAATTCGATCACTTGTTTAAAGACGAAGAGCGATACCGCATCGGCAGTCTCGAAGGTCGCGCATTGCATACGCCGGGGCACACTCCTGCATGTATGGTGCACATAATTGGAGATGCGGCATTCGTCGGTGACACATTGTTTATGCCGGATGCCGGAACAGCAAGAGCCGACTTTCCAGGTGGTGATGCTGCGCAACTCTTCAATTCCATTCAAAAAATATTGCAGCTTCCGGGTGAAACAAGAGTATTCATGTGTCACGATTACGGAGTGGAAGGCAGGGATGTTGCCTTTGAGACAACAGTGAACGCAGAAATCGAATCTAATATTCATGCAAATCGAAAAGTGGAACTAGCTCAGTTTGTGGCTATGAGAGAGGCGCGAGACAAGCAATTGGATGTACCTCATTTGATTTTGCCTTCTTTGCAAGTAAATATGCGAGCCGGCCACTTTCCTGACGCTGAGTCGAATGGAACTGTGTTTTTTAAAGTGCCAGTGAATGTGCTTTAAGCGCACACTTAGACAGCAACGTACTCGCGATTACTGAGAATAAGAGAAACAATCATGAACATCTTAAAAGTGAACGATCAAGTTACAGTGTCAGGTCAGCTGGAGAAGGAAGACTTGGCAGAACTCAAACAATTGGGTGTCGAGATACTGGTTTGTAATCGACCAGACGGCGAAGCGGCTGAGCAGCTAGATTTCGAACAGCTCGCATCTGCAGCGCGTGAATTGGGGTTACAAGTCGAATCCATGCCCTTTAAAAGCGGCGAAATGCCGTCTGGCTACATTGATCAGTTCGCGAGCCTGCTGAAGTCAGGTAAACAGCTACACGCATATTGCCGTACAGGAAACCGCTCGTTCAATTTATTTTCTGCTGCTGCTGCGGCAAGTTCCGGTATGTCCCAATCTGAAATTTTAGCCACAGCAAAGTCGGTAGGCTTTGATGTGTCGGCAGTGATCGCTCCCTATTTCAAAGAAGCAATTGCAAAGTCAGAGCAAGGCGTTGTAAGCACTCGGGGAGGCGTTAAACCTTCCTATAATGTGGTAATCGTTGGTGCCGGTTCTGGTGGTATCGCAGCAGCATCTAGTTTGCTTAAGCGAGACGGTGGACTGCGTATAGCGCTGATTGATCCTGCGCAAGAGCATTTTTATCAACCTGGTTGGACGATGGTTGGCGGTGGGGTTTTTGACGCAGTGAGCACGCGGCGTCAAATGAAAGACCTTATTCCTAAGAATGTCACATGGATTAATCAAGCGGTTGTTGGGTTTGCACCATCGGATAACGAAGTTCAGTTAGATAATGGCGAAACTGTTTATTATGACCAGCTGATTGTTGCGCCTGGCTTAGTTTTAGATTGGGCGGGTATTTCTGGGCTGGAAGAGAACTTAGGTAAAAATGGAGTTACTTCCAACTATTCGTATAAAACAGCACCCTATACTTGGGAGTTGGTAAAAAATCTCAAGCATGGCAAGGCGTTGTTTTCTCAGCCGCCTATGCCAATTAAATGTGCCGGGGCGCCACAAAAAGCCCTCTATTTATCCTGTGATCACTGGAAGAAAACGGGAGCATTACAAAATATCAATGTCGGATTTTACAATGCAGGAGGAGTACTATTTGGCGTAAGTGACTATGTTCCAGCGCTACAGTCCTATATGGACGATTACGGTGTAGACCTGCAGTTTGGCTACAATCTAGCGTCTATCGATGGTGCTGCGAAGGTTGCCTATTTTAAGAAAGTCGGCGAGGAAGGCGGGGATTTAATCGGTAAAGAATTCGACATGATTCACGTATGTCCTCCGCAGCGCTCACCGGCGTTTGTGGCCAGTAGCGAACTGGCAGATGGGGCTGGGTGGCTAGATGTGGATCAGTTTACTTTGCAGCATAAGCGTTACTCTAACGTGTGGGGTTTAGGGGATGTGATGAATGCGCCGAATGCTAAGACCATGGCTGCTGTGCGCAAACAAGTGCCAGTGGTTGCACAAAATATCGTGGACGCTATGGCAGGCAGAACTTTAGTGAGTGGCTATGATGGCTACGGTTCATGTCCATTAACCGTTGAGAATGGCAAGATTGTGCTTGCTGAGTTCGGCTATGGCGGGAAGTTGTTGCCCTCGTTTCCAACGTGGTTGCTGCAAGGCACTAAGCCTACCAAAGCTGCCTGGATACTTAAAAAATCCATACTTCCGGGAGTATATTGGCATGCTATGCTCAAAGGCCGTGAGTGGTTGGCCGCACCGAAGGACTTGCAAACAGTGAAAAATTGATGAGGAAGCGCCTAGCGATGATTCCCCTATTCGACTGGGCGACTCGTTACTCTAAGCAGTCCCTTGTCAGCGACATGATTGCTGCGGTTATCGTCACAATCATGTTGATTCCCCAGTCCTTGGCCTACGCTATGCTCGCAGGGCTTCCTGCTGAGGTTGGTCTGTATGCCAGCATCACACCACTTATAGCCTATGCAGTGCTTGGAACTAGCAGCACTCTCTCTGTTGGCCCTGTCGCCATAACCTCATTAATGACCGCTACGGCTTTGGCAGAAATCGCAAATCAAGGGACGGCAGATTATCTGGCTGCGGCCATAACCCTAGCGGCGCTATCCGGTGTAATGTTGCTTAGTTTCGGTTTGTTGCGTCTTGGATTTTTGGCAAATTTTCTATCTCACACAGTGGTTTCAGCGTTTATCACAGCATCCGCGCTCATCATTGCTCTTAGTCAGGTCAGTCATTTACTGGGCACCAAAAGTGAGGGCGATAATGTTTTTGAGCTGCTAGTGTCATTGAGTTCAGGATTGCAATCGGTCAATGGCTATACGCTTCTAATTGGCCTCGGTGTTATCGCTTTCTTGATGCTGATTAGAAGGCAGGGGGTCGAGCTGCTTATCAGTCTAGGTCTTGCAAAAACCAATGCCCAACTAGCAGCAAAAACAGCACCAGTGGTTGGTGTGTTGGTGACAATTGCTATTACTTATTATTTTGGCTTGCAGCAGCAGGGTGTAGATATTGTAGGTGATATTCCTCGCGGCTTACCCATGCCAGCTATGCCGCGATTTTCAATAGAACTGATTGATCAGTTGGCTTTGCCGGCAGCGCTAATTTCAATAATTGGCTATGTTGAGTCAATCTCAGTGGGGCGCACTCTAGGCGCGCAGAAGCGAGAAAGAGTAAATAGTAATCAAGAACTAGTTGGCTTAGGTGCTGCCAATTTGGCCGCGGCTTTTTCCGGTGCCTTTCCCGTTACGGGCGGCTTTTCCCGATCGGTGGTAAATTTCGATGCCGGCGCTCGAACACAGGCATCGAGTATATTCACCGCTGTTTTCATCGCTCTCGTTTCATTATTTTTAACGCCTTTTCTCTACTACCTACCCAAAGCAACGTTAGCAGCAACGATTATTGTAGCGGTCCTGTCCTTGGTTGATTTTTCTGTTATTAGAAAAACCTGGCGATTTAAGAAAAGTGATTGGATGGCTGTTGTCAGTACCATTTTAATGACTTTGGCGTTTGGCGTTGAGGTGGGGGTCAGCTGCGGGGTTATCATTTCCTTGGGTCTGCATATGTTTAGAACTTCTAAGCCGCACATTGCTGAGGTAGGACAGGTGGAAGGGACCGAACACTTTCGCAACGTAAAACGCTATCGGGTTAAGACTGCTCCGCAGATAGTGACTTTGCGAGTGGACGAAAGTCTGTTTTTTGCCAATGCCAGTTATCTTGAAGAACTAATCTACGAAAAAGTGTTTAAGCATGACAAGATCGCTCACGTCATTCTTATGTGCAATGCCATGAATGAAATCGACTACAGTGCTTTAGAAATTCTTGAAGAATTAAACTGCCGCTTGTTTGAACAGGGCATTTTGTTTCACTTGTCAGAAGTGAAAGGGCCGGTCTTGGACCGGCTTAGAACTTCGCGCTTCGTTGATGAACTAACCGGCAATATATACTTGAGTCAGTTTGAAGCGTACACAGACCTAAAATCCCGCTATGGGTACTAGGAATAGACTTAGCGCTTGAAGTCTAGTTGTCACTTGGCGGGTTTGTCAGGTGAAAGGCTCGACCGGATTCCACCAACTCGTCAATTTTTCGTCCATCACAATCCGCAAGATTAGAGGCTTTTATTTCGCCGCTGGCGTCAATAATGAGGACTACGGGGTCTGAGGTGAGGGTCTTATAAAGGGTGTCACCATCGCGGGTGTGTGCACTTACAAAAAATACCAACTCCTCCCAAGATAGGAATCCCGTTGGATCTTTAACCGAGCAAACAACCGCATCAGGTAAATTTTCGATAATGCCTGCGACGCTTTCCTGTGTGCTTGTTAATAGAGTTAGCGTAAGTGCAAATGCAAGAATCTTATTCATATTTAGTAGCCTCAAGATGTTATAAAAGACAACATAGCGATTTTTTGACCCACTAGTCTCTGCGGTTTACTCGTACTTTCTGACATGTTTTCCAGTTCACGAGCGCAGTGCCCCTAAGACATGGTTATTGTCTACTTCTAATCAATACCTTTTTTGCAGCTGCGGCGGCAACGCTCTGAGCAGTACACCACATTGCCCCAATCTCGCTGCCATTTTTTGCGCCACGTGAACGGTCGTTTGCAAACCGGACAGGTTTTCTGGGGCAGTGTGGATTTAGAATGCGCCATCGTATTTTTAACCTATGGGCCAATCTGCAGCATCTCGGGTGTTAAGGGGCAGTGGTGCGTGATCACTGACCCAACGAGCTCTGTAGTGACCATCTGGGTCGTAGATTTCCTGCTGTTTTGTCAGGTTGAAGTGACGCCCCCCTCGAGGGTCAGCTCCGACACCCGCAATGTATTGCCAGTTGCCCCAATTTACAGCAACGTCGTAGTCAACGAGTTGATGCTCAAACCATGCGGCGCCGTAGCGCCAATCAAGTTCCAATTCGTTAATGAAACACGAGGCTGCAATTTGTCTGCCGCGATTGGACAGGTATCCTGTTTGTTGTAGCTGCACCATACATGCATTAACCAAGGGGTAAGGTGTTGAGCCGTGGCACCATTGCTGAAATCGTTCAGGATAAAAGCACCCCAGGAGCTGACAAGAAGTGCTGCCTTTGAGTGCAAAAAGCGCGCTGCCGATTTTTAGCGCTAACCACTGAAAATATTCACGCCATAACAATTCTACAAAAAGCCAATGGGTGGATTCGTTCGCCGTGATTGACGCTTCATAGTCTCGTAATCTGTGTAAAAGCCGGCGCGGCGATAACTCTCCGCCATTAAGCCATGGCGACATTTTTGACGAGTTTTCCCAACCATCGAGCGCATTGCGAGTGAGCTTATAGGACGCAGGCAGTTCCCCAGCAAAGTAAGACTCAAGATGAGTAAGCGCTTGATTTTCACCACCTAGAAACAAGCACTTGCTGGATGTTGGATTTGGTATCCAATGTGGTCTACTCAGGCTAGGAGACGAATTACGTGGTGCTTCTGGCAACCGTGAGGGTGGGGCAAGGGGGGCTGAAATCGGAATTCCTTCAACAGCGCGTCTAAACTGAGAGTAAGTGGAGGGTAGTTCTTGAAGGTCAAAGGGCAAGGATTTTTGACTGAACAGAGTATTACTATCCATCTCCACTATTTCAAGATTCCCATGGCGTTTGGCTAAAAAGGTGAGGGTAGACCTTTCATCGGAACCAAATTGTTTTGAGCATACCAACCTGCCGATAGAGTGAGTGTCTATCAGTTTGCTTAGCTGAATTTCTGGTCGCTCATAGAAAACTTCTAAGTGTTGGCCTAGAGGGCTTAACGACTTGTTAAAGCCGCTTAGGGATTCTTGGAGGAAATTCCATCGGTGTGTCCCCATGGACGCAAGATGGAAGCGAAAAGGGGAAAACCATCTTGGGTCTACACAGAAAGCCATGAGCAGGCCGTCGGAATCAGCGGCTTCTAGCAGCGCTGGATTGTCGTCTAGTCTTAGATCTTTGGTCACCCAGTACAGCGTTTTCATTTGCGGTCAACTTATGCGTGAATCTACTCTTACGTCGGCGCGCTTAGACTAGATTCTCACTTGGCAAATAAAATTGCAGAAGTTGACTGGCTAGCAAACCGAAAGCCCTCGAAACTGCAGCCGCTAATTTTGACTTTAGTTACTGGAGAGTTCTTCGCCAAGCCGATAAAGAAAATCATAGCCTTCATAAAGAGATTGCTTTCTGAGCCGCTCGTCTTGACCGTGAATGCGCATATCATTTCTATCGACAAACAAACCTGATACCCCGTAAGTAGGAATGCCAGCATTGCGCATTTTTGCCCCATCAGTAGCACCGGTAGACATGGTAGGCAGCACCGTGAGTCCAGGCCACATTTCTTCAGTCACAGTTTCAATGGCGCCAAGCACAGATTCAGTCAAGGGAGATGCATCTGAAAGCCTTCCGCCGCCCATGTATTCCACTTCCAAGTTCGGGTTATCCACGACCTCAATCAAAGTTTGCAGCACATCCTGAGGATCGGACCCCGGCAGCATGCGCACATTGATGTTTGCTTCCGCTTTTTGAGGCAATGCATTGGATGCATGGCCACCTTCTAGCAAAGTAGCAACTGCCGTTGTCCGCAACTGTGCGTTAATCGCGGCTTCGCTGCTTAATCTGTTGAGTGCTTCAGCAGGGATAGGGTTTTCAAGCAATGCGCGAAAGTCTTCAGCGCGCTGTCCATTTGTGATTTCAGCCTGCCGCTGAAAGCTTAGGCGCATTACATCGTTTAACTCTACTGGAAACTTAAAATCCCTAACTTTGAGCAATGCCTCCGCCAGATCATAGATCGCGTTGTCATCCCGAGGAAGTGATGAATGCCCACCTGGGTTGCGAGCTGTTATTCGGTATGATGCAAAAATCTTTTCTGCCACTTGAACACTAACCGCCAGTGGTTTGCCATCCTGAAGAAGACCATAGCCGCCTTCGTTGATGGCTAGTGAGCCAGTGATTAGGCCGGGATGATTCTCGAGCAGCCAGTAGATCCCATTGCTACCACCAGTTTCTTCGTCTGATGTGAGTGCCACCACAATGTCCCGATTGGGCTCAAAGCCATTTCTTTTGTATCGAATTAGATTGGCTAGAAAGATGGCTGCCATAGCTTTGTCATCTAGTGTGCCGCGGCCATAGAAAAATTCTTCGTCTTCGTTGAGTGTGAACGGATCCATGTTCCAATCTTCCCGCTCCGCCTCGACCACATCGATATGGGCCATGAGCACGATGGGGTCGCCGTCACCTGTCCCTCGATAGTGGGCAACTAAATTGCCTTTGTGAGGTAGTGGCCCACCAATAAAAATATCTTTCGCTGCAAAACCTGCAGCCTGCAACCATGCGGCCATGCCCTCTACGGCAATGGTATTGTTTTGCTCTGAGGCGGTAGTTTTGTATTCCACCAATTCTTTATAGATTCTGTAGAGCAGCTCTCGGTCATCGTCTGGAAGCTCCCGCTGTGCCAAGCTGGGGCTAAGAGTTGCTAAGATCAATGACAGGCCAGTGATAACTCGAACAGTGAACTTCATCTGAGATTCCTTTGAAAACGCTGCAGTAGTTTGAAGCTAGAGAGTAATGGATATAGCGGGTCATGCCTATAGTCTTGATATCATCTAAGAGGCGGCGTCCGATAAATTGCTCTACATTGTGTTGCTACTTAAGTTGCGAAGTCAGATTTTATGAGTGTTTGGCCGACTATCGAAATAGAGGGGAATAAACCAGCCTAGATTCGACTCTCTGCTCGTGGTCAGCAGATTATCTAAACTTATAAAAATCCCATAATCGGAGGATGAGTTACGATAAGGGTTTATACCGTGATTGGTTTGGCCGGCTTTCGCATGGATCGGCAGGGGTTTTCTTTCATGTGCCAAGCGGCTTTCCATGCCATCCCTGTCATATAGTTGATTTCATCCACGCGCAGTCTGCAACCCTCTTGGATAGTCTCTGAGTTCAACAATTTGCCTAAGCTGTCTATATCGTTATTACTGCTGGCATAGAGCGACACCCAGGTGTTTTTAAAATGCGCCGACATGGACGTTGCCTGTTTAACGCCGTCGAAGGAGATGGTTAAGGTTCTCAAGTATCCAAGTTTCTTGAGCTCCGAAACAACGCGTCTAACTTCTTGTTTGCCCCCCTCAACATTGTGATCGGATTCAGCGCCAAAGTTTTTAATACTAAGATTGATAAACAATTCAGATTCGTCGTCGTCACTCCAGTTTAACTGGGCGCCGCGGCCCCGAAGCCGGCGTAAATCGTAGAGAAATCCTTTGCGCTTACCCGATGAAAAGGTATTAATATGATTGACGAAGTCGTAATCAAAATCTGCAGGAACTAGATAATACTGGATATCTTTTTCTGCAAAATTAGGCTCAAACTCCGGATAGATTGCCAGCAGTTTATCTACCCACGACCCCCAAAGGTCGAAGAAAGCAGTATTCTCAGGTAAAGCCTCAAAGCATTCCGGAAAGTGCTGATAGTCAACCCACAACACTCGTGCGTCCGGGTAGCAACCTCCGAACAGTTCATGACTGCCGTCAGAAGTGTCAAACACGAGTGGAATCAGTCCATCAGCAACGCCGTCAGTTTCATGAACCAAAAAATTAAAGCGATAGATAGCCTCGTCATGAAAGGCGTACATTAGTTCCCATTCGTCCCACGCACGTTCATGGGGACTAAACTGTTCCCACAGTTGTTCGCATTCTTTGACTTCAGTTACAAATCTAATCATATTTCTCGCAAGTAGCCCCAACTATGAAGTTTGTCGCTGTCTTCAAGCCAGCGGTTGCCGATATCTACTCGGTAGTACATGTGAGGAATAATGAGGTTTTTAATTCGAGCATAGGCTTGTTTTTGAGCTTGTTTCATTGTTGGGCCAGTGCCTACAACAACCAGAATCACGCCTGAATTGCCCGTGATCACCCACTCTTGGTTGACCAGTTTTACATCCTCGAAATGAACGCCCTCTTTACCCTTTCTAAAGTGAATGATGGTGTCCTTAGACTTTACCGCAAACGTCTCAGGGTCATTGAATGGGAATGGAGGAACCACGACTCGAACTCCGATTTGAAAGCCAGTTCGAGTCTTAAATGTTTTACGGGTACCCGTTGCCAGTCCGTAAAGCAGGTCGCTTATGGGCGTCAAAATTCCTTCTTGCTGAATGAATATAGTGGGGTAGCCAAAACGCGCGGTAAACTCCAATGGATAGATGTGATTGCCTGCGACAATGCAGTTAAGATCGATATAACCTACATAATTTTCTTGAGCTAACCGCTTCTCCAGTTTTTTCAGAGTCAGGTTGAATATTCGGTTAGGGCCAGACCAAAACATGGCCGTTCCCATTTCACCTGTCGAAGGGCCGAGATCTCCTGGAAATAACTTTTTGTGTTCAAAGTTAATGTTGATCGGATAGGCAAATTCCTTACCATTGAAAAACGCACCAACGGCTACTTCAACACCTTCTACTCGACGTTGTAATTGGAAAGAGGGGATTTTTTCGGACCATGCTTGCTGGTAGTCTTCCAACACTTGGATTACATCAGAGCCATCTTCCTCTTCGCCGATGAAAAGCAGTCCTTTTAAGTTCTGCGCCTCTCCCGATGGTTTAATAACATAGCGAGAGGGATTTTCACGGACGAAGGTGAGGGCGTCATCAAAGCTCTCGAAATGTTTGTAAGGGATTATAGAGATGCCATGCTTTTTGAGCTCTTCCTGCCCAAAAGATCGATCATCTTCAAGCATGTCTGTGTAAGTAGTGCCGCCTACGCAAGGCTTGCCTGCTTCCCTCAGTCTTTGTGCTTCAGTACCCATGCCTAAGACGTCGTCAAAGACCACTACGTCAGCCCAATCAACCTCCGCTCGCCAGTCGTCAACCATAGGGATGAATCCCGAACCAACGTCTTTGTCGATCGGGTTTTTTACAGAGTATTTGACCTCATGCCCTTCTTTGATCACTTGCCAGGCAAGGTCACCGATCAGTGCATCGTATGAGACAAATAGAAACTTCATGACAGTAATCCTTAGCCCAGAAAAAAACGCGCAGAGCTTATAGCTAGTTAATAAAAAATAACACTACTTTTTCAATATAAGACGAAAGTTTTTAGCGCGCCTTGTTGGCGCGGTTGAACGAATTAGTGTTGCCTACTGCTGAGCAGCTCTAGATTGCTGCTTCCCCCTCAAGCATCTCCATACTATAGAGATTTCACTAAAAGCATAGGGGTTGTAGCGGATGACTTTAAGTTTATTTATGGATTGGTAGGACTAGAAATAGGATTGATTGAGATCGACCTGAATCCCAAGTTTAATAGACGATGCCTAACTAGGATCTCCGTGAAGAGAGACGAAGGCGCTCTCTTCACGGCCTTTGATGGAGTGGGATAATGAAGTAGGGGAGGAATTGATCCCGCTTCGGTGCTTAATTAAACCTCAACGTTGTGAAAAACGTTTTGGACATCGTCTAGGTCATCAAGCAGTTCCACAAGTTTTTCGAATGTCTGCAAGTCCTCGCCGGCTAGCTCGATTGTGGTCTGGGGCAAAAATAGAATAATGTCTTCTTCGAAGTCGATTTCCCCGTTTTCATCCCCAAACCCAGCGCAAAGTGCATCTCGTGCTGCGCCATACTCAGTGCTAGGGGTAAACACTGTGATATGGCCAGCTTCGTTTTCAATGTCCATTACGTCCACATCGGCTTCCAATAAGGTTTCCAATATGGATTCTTCACTGTCAGACTTCAGTTTGAAAATGGCACAGTGGTCAAATAAATGACTTACATTGCCCGGAGTGCCAATTTTGGACTTGGTTTTAACGAAACACTGCCTGACGTCTCCAAATGTTCTATTGGGATTGTCTGTGAGGCAATCAACAATGAGCATACTTCCAGCTGGCCCGAAGCCTTCATAACGAGCAACGGAGAAATCCTCTGTACCGCCTCCCGATGCTTTTTCTAGGGCTCGATCAATGACGTGAGTTGGCACCTGATCTTTTTTTGCGCGCTCAATTAGGCTGCGAAGAGTTAAGTTGCCCGCTGGGTCGACGCCACCCGCTCTCGCTGCTACAAACAGTTCTCGGGCGTATTTGCTATAGACTTTCGTCTTCGCATCGGCGGTTTTCGCCATGGATTCTTTTCGATTTTGGTAGGCTCTGCCCATAAGTAATGCTCTGGCTAAATTGGAAACCATGCCATTATAGCTTTCTAAGCAAGCCATTCGCCACAGTGAGTGGGGGAATTCGCAGATTAGCGAGTCTCGATGAAATTAACGAGTCGAGATTTTGAAGCTGCGGGAAATGGTTGTGCGCTTTTTTGTTGAGGCGTGCGCGGTTTAAAGGTTCAGCCTTTTGAAAACTGCCTCGGGAATCAATCGAATAACCAACATTATCCAAGCCCAAAACCAAGGCGTATAGAGCGTGTTTTTACGGGTTGTATAGGCCCGGTATATGTCTTGCCCGACAACATCAGGGCTGCGCACTAGAACGCTAGGATGACTTAAGCTTGCGGTCGCGTCGGTTTTAATCACTCCCGGCTTCACCGTAATTACGTGGACTCCAGATCCAGCGAGGCGATTTCGCAGCCCCGAGAGATAGGCCGTAAAACCCGCCTTTGCTGCTCCATAAGGGTAATTTTTCTGTCGCCCCCGTTCCCCTGCAACCGAAGAAACCCCAATAAGCGTGCCCTTTCTCTGCTGCAACATGGGACCTGCAAAAAGTTCTAATACCGCGGCAGGGACCAAATAATTGCCCTCGACTAATGCTCGTAATGAGTCGATATCATCCCATTCATGATTGGATTGAAGTTGCCGCCCTAAAACGGATATCACAACTTCCGGGCAGTTATTCTTAAAACCTGAGATGAAGTCCCGAAGCGCGTTCGTGTCTGAAACATCCAGTTCAGTGACCGTGAGCTTAGATCCTACGCTAGAAAAAAACGGTTCCTGCTCCCGCGTTAAGTTTGCGCAATTACGCGCAATAAGATGGACGTTAAAGCCGTTGCTTGCGAACACCTTAGCAATGGCTATTGCGACTGGCGATTTGCCGCCAAAAATAAGTACTAATTTCAAAGTAAAACTCGTCTTCAGGCTAAGATCGTTGGTTAAAGTGCTGTTAGGGTTGGAGCTTGCGAGGTAGTTTCACCAGTGCTCGAATTTGGATATTAGTTTAACAGGGTTCTTTAATGGATGTAGCTATGTGCTTGCCTTCTCGGCAATACCGGCATAGGCAATATAGCTATTGCTTGCCAAGCTTACTTTTCTTTTCGACCTCCAAAATCCGGCCAATGCTGCTGCATCGCCTGTTGTAGGTTTAACAGCGGCCCAGTATTTGTGCCATTGTAGAGAGTCAGCGCGAGACTTACGGCTTCAAGAGTTGACAAGCTTGCAGGTTGCCGGGTTTTGCGAATGTTATAGTCGCTTGGTTTTGGTGGGTTAAGGCGAAAAACCGGCATTGTCCAAAGCCAGGGGTTTAGCTGCCATAGTTTCAATGCTTTACGCCATGTGCCGTCAATGAATACCATAGTATCGATGGGTTGCTGGTCAGAATTGCTATCGAATACTGCGCTCGATGCCGCTGGATAAAACACCGCTACGTTTTTACGGTCTTTCAAACGCGCGAGCAGTGGCGCAAAGTCTTCGGGGCTCTCTCCAGTTACAAGCTCGGTTTCTGTTATGGCTAGTTGGACTAAGCGAGCGGTATTTTTGGCGTGTTTGGTTTCTGTTGGGTGCTGCAAAATAATAACTTGAACGCCGCAGTCAAGTGTTGAGATTGCTTGGCAAACGCAGGTTTTAATCGGATAGTGGCAACCACCGCAGTGTAGTCTAGGCATTGACCCAGTGTAGCAAAGAAAACAGTTGCGCCTCAATTGAACTGAGCTGTTAGATTAGTAGTCTATCGTGGTTCGGTCATATCGTTTAGGATATTGATCAACGATCTAAGAGGAAAAGGTTTCTGAATAAAGCGATACTCTTTGCTGGATACATCGGCAAGAAGCTGCTCGCTGTCTAGGTAGCCTGAGCAAACAAGCACAGGCCCTTGATTCTTTTTTCTAAAGTGAAGAATAACGCTCGAGGCATCACCGTCTGGCAATACAGCGTCGGTAAGCAGAATATCTAGGTCATGTTCATCAATTAGCTGCTGCGCTTCGGCAGCGGAACCGGCCGTCTTGACCGTAAAACCAGATAGTAAAAGTACATCTGCGTACATCTGTCGTAGCTCGAGATTATCCTCAACTATTAACAAGCGTTTCGCAAACGACGCGGTTGACTGTTTCCCGTGACGCCTTTCTACACGGTCTTTGGATTCAATAGGTTTAGTGAGTGGAAAGTAAAGGTGAACACTTGCCCCACGGTCTTTTTCTGAGCTGATGAGCATTTCCCCGCCGACGCTATCCATAGTCTCCTTGACCAAAGCAAGCCCCAGTCCGGTTCCCTTTGAGTGGGTGGTGAAAAACGCCGTGGTTGCGTGCTCGATTGTAGAAGCATCCATGCCCATGCCGGAATCTTTGACACAGACGTGAACCTTGTTATCTGCCTCGTTGCAAGCAATGGAAATTACGCCCCCATCAGGCATTGCGTCTCGACAATTAAGACAGAGGTTAAGGATCAACTGTTGGAATTTTCCACTAGAGAGTTTGATATCAGCGGTATCATCTAATTCAGTTTCAAGACTTATGTTTTCGGGAAACAGGCGGCGAACATTGGGCAACATGGCGAGCAGCGCTTGTTTGGGATTGCTGGCTAGTTCTGGTGCGCTACCCTGTTTGGAAAGGGAAAGTAATTGAGATGTAGTGGCTTTGGCAGTATTAGCGGCTTGTTCTATATTGGCGAGCAAACGTATTTTTGATGCTTCGTCTTTAGCCGCGCGAAGTGCGTCAATACCAGCAACGATCACAGAAAGTGAGTTATTAAAATCGTGAGCAACCCCCCCAGCCAGCCGACCGATTCCTTCCAGCCGCTGGGATTGCATTAGGCTTTTCTCGGATTCATTTTGTAGCCGAATGGCCTCTGCTTCACTCTCTCGTGCACTCTCGAGGGACTGTCTCAGACGGTTCATGATGACGCCAATGGCTAGGGAAAAGATGGCGACCGTAGTGCTCATTCGAAGCCAATCTTCAATGCCGTAATCTATCCCCCAGTTTGGCGCTAGATTTGCTGTGTCTAATGCCCCGATGCTTAACGTGATCAAGGTGACGATAATGCAGGGTAACCATACCGCTCCAAATATATTGACGAAAAAAACCACCCAAGCTAGGCCGATGAATCCCATTCCAAGATTTGGCCCAAAGTGTAAAAATCCGAATAGAAACACTAGGCCGAGGGTTACTGTACTGATTATTAGGCAAACTTTGAGGCTGCGATTGAAGAATATTTCCAGTAAGGCTGTGCCCAGCAGGAATGCGGCAAACTCAAGGGTATAAAAACTTAGAAAACCGTCGCGCCACCATACTGGGGTAATGAAGACAAAAAAAACAACGAAACCGAAGCGAAAGAAAAGTCTTGAAGATTTTAAGGCCAATAGCTGCTGTTCAGCATCTAAGAGGCTGTGGGAGAGGGCATCTATTTTGCGCGAGCTCATGTATCGATACTAAGCCTGCTTTCGATCGAAATCCATCTTTTGTTATAGCAATAGACAATAGGAAAGAAAATTAAGGTCGAGCAAGCAAGACGTGTCAGAAAGCTTGTTTTTAGAAGATGCTGTAGTTACTGGAACCGTCAGTTAGTTAATTGCGCAGTCATCGCCCCCGGCGGTTTTTGCTGATTCTAGTGCTGCTTTAGCGCGATCGAATGCCTTGCTTTGATTATCTTTATGGGCCAGTTCGGTGAGACCAAACGAAAGCGTAATACTGATATTTTCGCTTTTACACCTAAACGGCGTGTGTCTAATTTCTTCGCAAATGGCATGTAGTTTTTCAATTCCTTGCTGCGCCGACTTAAGGGGCATGAGTAATACAAACTTGTCTGAGCTATAACGTGCCAAGAAGTCGTCACTGCTTAAGTGCTTTTGCATTTGCTTGGTGATGAGTTGCAAGGCTTTGTCGCCTGCGTTGAATCCAAAGCGCGTATTTAGTTGTTCAAATTCATCCACATCGCCGATAGCTAGACAAACCGGATCTGTCGTTACGCTAAGGGTTTCTAGCTCTTTAGTCAGTCTTTCATGAAAAGCGAATCGATTGGGAAGTTTAGTTAGGCTGTCGAATTCGGCTGCCCTTTTCTGGTCTTCTAGAACTTGCTTCAGTTGTTTGGATTCCAGTTCCACCGCTTCGAATTTTGATGCTAGTGAATTTAACTGAGTAAGGTATTCTGATTCGCTTTGGCTTTTTTTCTGCTTTGATTCATCAAGCGCGACAACCATCTCATCCAGTTGGTTTTTTATTGTTATTTTCATTTCGGTGAGGTCGCCCACACTCTCAATATTGGTATGAATGCTACTTAGCTTGAGTCGCAGATTTTTGTCCAAGTTCCTATCCAGTTTCTGGAGTGAACTATTATGCCCTTTGCTGTGGCTTATAAATTGGCTGAGCTGGCCGATGGAAGCATTTAGTTCTTCTAAGTATTTCCGTAGCGTATTTCTATCATTGGCCGCAGCAAGATCTAATAGATTGGTAATCTGGGTCAGAACACTGCCAAGTTCATCGCTCTGAGAAGCGAGTAACTTGTTTCTAAGTTGTTGAGCTACCGCTTGAATAGCATCCGCTGAATCGATATTGTCCAATAGCTGATAGATAAACTCTTTAACCATTTTTTCACTATCAGTGGGATAAAGTTCAGTTTGATCACTGGTGTTTGTGCCAGTAGATTCGTTCTCCAATGCAATGATTGGGGGTTGATCTGCGTCCTTTACGGGTGAATTTTCAACAGGCGTTTCGCTGCCGATCGTTGTCACCGCTTTTTCTTCCCTATACTCCGTATCGTCTCCTAAATCGAGAGCTGCAGATGGGGCAGTTTTAGACGGGTTAGGTGTCGCTTTCTTGCTAAAAAGCGAAGCCCAGAAACCGGTTGGCGGATTTGTCTCGTTATCTAATAATTCACCGAATACGCCTACACAAAGAGTAATAAATGCTTCTAGCAGCGCCAATTGTGAGTCGGGGTCTTCGTCAGGTTTTTTGAGTTTGCGCGTGAAGCGACGGATAGCGCGTTTGTGGGGTTGAGCAAAGCGCAGTTTGCTCAGACTGAGTGCGGCAATATCCAAAAGCGTTAGCATTCCATCCGCTTTTTGAATTTTGCGGTTATCCAATTCCAAGAGCTTTTCTTCAATGGTCGCCAATAGACTATTTAATTCGGCATGCTGATCGAGTTTATGAAGCTGTCTACGAAGTGATGCGAGGGCAGTGTCTAAATCTTGATCAATGCCATCGCCCACCAAGCTTACGCTAAGTAAACCGCGACGCAGGGTATTGATAGTCTCTTGTTGCGCAGCGCTCTCTTTCTCTTGTGCGTCAAGACTTTCGAGGTATTTTTCTCGCCAGATTGAGTCTTTGGCGGAATTTTCTCGAAGTGTACTGGGTTCCATATCCATAGCTTCAAGCAGTCCTAAAGATTGAGTCTCATTGATCTAAGTATAAGCAAGGGTTTGCCATTTAGTAGGTTTTCTCTGCATTAGGCTGGAACCAGCGGATTAATGAGGCTGGACCTCAATTCATGGTGACAATCTGGCAATGGCTATTCTGGGAATCTGCGACTACCCTAAACAGACGCTTAGCGCTTGTTCGGGGCGACTTTTTAAGACCATAAGACTCTATTTTTAACGGCTTTACTTACTATGACCTACGGAGAATTGACAAATATTCATGCCTATCACTTAGATAGATTGATTGAATTTGGTGCAGGTACCCCTGGTGCTCTTGGGTGGAAAGCAGAAGAAGATCATGACCGGCGCTTGGCGATATTCTCCCAATTGGGAAACTTCAATGGCCGTTCTGTGCTCGATGTCGGTTGTGGTCACTGCGATCTCTACCGTGTGCTATCTGAGACATATACGAGGTTTAGCTACACGGGTATCGATCAGATGCAGCCATTTTTGGAGGTAGCTAACCATCGTTTCGCAAATACTGCGGGGGTCGAGTTGCTACTGGGGGATTTCACGGAAGATGCGCTACCATGCGCTGATTTTGTAGTGGCAAGCGGGGCCTTAAGTTATCGCTGCGCTGAAAAAAATTTCATTTATAAAATGATCGATAAGCTTTATGGGCACTGCCGGATGGGCTTTGGCTTTAATTTGCTAGCCGCGGTTGATTATGCGGAGGGCCTGCTAGTGGCTTACGATCCGGATGCTATTCTGGCATACTGCAAGACCTTGTCGAGTCGAGTCGAACTAGTTAATGAATCAGTGGGTAACGACTTTACCCTGTTTTTGCGAAAGAGTGTTTAGCCTGCAAGAACTCAGTAGCTGAGATGCAGCTATTAGACGCCGCTGTTGTAGTGAAACACCTATATGATAACCCAATGACCGAAATCAAATTCGACAATACCTACGCGCAACTGCCAAGCCACATGTTCACTCGGCAGAGTCCTGCCGCAGTATCTTCCCCCAAACTTATTCGCGTGAATCATGATCTCTGCAGACTACTTGCGATTGACCCTCAATGGCTGGAGTCTCCAATGGGGGTCGGGGTGCTGGCAGGCAACACCATACCTGTAGGCGCGGACCCAATCGCTACTGCTTATGCCGGGCACCAGTTTGGCCATTGGAACCCGCAGTTGGGAGATGGTAGGGCGCTGCTTCTAGGTGAAGTTGTGGGTAAAGACAGCCAGCGTTATGACATTCAGCTTAAGGGCTCTGGCCCAACACCCTATTCGAGACGAGGTGATGGCAGGGCACCACTCGGTCCGGTTTTACGAGAGTACATAGTTAGTGAAGCTATGGCCGCACTTAATGTAAAAACATCAAGAGCCCTTGCTGCAGTCTTAACTGGTGAGCCCGTGGTTCGAGAAGAAGTGTTGCCAGGCGCAGTGTTTACTCGAGTGGCTCAAAGTCATATTCGCATCGGCACATTTCAATTCTTCGCCTCCAGAGGGGATCAACAGGCGTTAGACGCGCTATGTAATCACGTTATTGATCGTCATTACCCCGAGGCAAGAGACGCCGAAAATCCCGTTTTAGCCATGCTACAAGCGGTAATATTAGCCCAGGCTAAACTGGTATCAAGTTGGCAATTGCTCGGCTTTATTCATGGAGTGATGAATACAGACAATGTTTTGCTTTCCGGAGAGACTATCGACTATGGCCCCTGCGCATTTATGGATGACTATAATCCATCGCAAGTTTTCAGTTCTATCGATCAACAAGGTCGCTATGCCTACAATAATCAACCGTCGATTGCCCACTGGAATTTGGCATGCCTTGCACAATCGCTACTGACCACGCTCGACCCCAATCAAGACCGTGCCATCGAATTAGCGCAAGAAGCTATTAATAGCTTCCCCGACAAGTATGACCACGAGTTTAAGCAGGGGATGAAGAAAAAATTGGGTCTTGTTGGCGAACTGGATTCAGATGCTCAGTTGTCTGCCGACTTGTTTGGACTAATGGCAGAAACTCGCAGTGATTTTACTCAGACTTTTGCCCGGCTAACGAAACTAGCTTCTGGTGAGGATAATTCACTCGACGATCGTTTTGGAGATTGGTTGTCTAAGTGGCAGTCTCGCTTGGCGGAAAATCCTGATGCTGGCAGCGCCCCAAGTCTTATGCAGAAAGCAAACCCTGTTTATATTCCAAGAAATCATTTAGTGGAAGCGGCTATCAATGCTGCATATCAAGACAACTTTAAACCATTTCACCAATTAGTAGAGGTCATTGCTGATCCTTGGACAGAGCGTCCTGGACTGGGGGAGTATGGGGTGCCTCCCAAGGCTAGCGAAGTGGTAAGGCAAACATTTTGCGGCACCTAGATTAGGGTTGGTTGTACTCCAACGCTTACCTATATTAATTAAACCATTCAAAGCACGTTAGGTTATGAATAGTAGCAATAGTTTAAACCTCGCAAAAGATCCACACAGGCTCCAAGCTCTGCACAATGTAGGTATCTTAGATACAGAGGAAGAGCCGAGGTTTGATCGCATCACGGCCTTAGTTGCCGATGTGTTTGACATGCCTGTGGCGCTCATCTCATTCGTTGACTCGGATAGGCAATGGTTCAAATCGCTTTGTGGTATGCAAGACAGAGAAACTGATATCAGTGAATCCATTTG
>CAYGRT010000003.1:75605-77587 GCA_964352355.1 uncultured Pseudohongiella sp.
TCAAATCGCTTTGTGGTATGCAAGACAGAGAAACTGATATCAGTGAATCCATTTGCGCCTATGCGCTAAATGAATCTCAGTTATTAGTTGTTGAAAATACCCTGGAAGATGAGAAGTTCAAGGATCATCCAGCAGTCGCCGGCCCCCGAGGCATTCAGTTTTATGCAGGGGCAGTATTGAAGTCTCGAAGTGGTTTTCCGCTTGGAACTCTATGTGTCATTGATTTCAAACCTAGAAAACTTGGCGAGGCACAAAGGCGGCAATTGCTGAGGTTTGCGCGATTAGTTGAAGCAGAAATCTGGGAAGATATTGCTGATATTCAGGCTAGGGCTCAATCAAGGCTGGCCGATCACATCGACCCTTTAACCGGGTTTTACAGTTTGGACGAATTTGCCCATCGCTATCAACAAACCTTTGATGGTTTGCCGTCTACAATAGACGAATCTGAACTAGATAATTTACTGTTGATCAAACTGCCTCAACTTGATTTCGTCTATAGGGTTAAGGGCCTTGATGCCTATTTAAATTTGGTTATTCCCGTCGCGAAAGCCATAGCCCGATTACTGGTTAATTCCAATGCATTTTTTGGTCGTTATGAACGGGACGGGTTTTTGGTGTATGTGCCTGCTGGGGATCTGCCAGCGGCTGATCTGCCGGGGCTCGTGACTACCAGACTGGAGCAAGATGTTGACGTTGCTTCAGTGCTAACGGAAACCAGTATTCTATGCAGTGTAGCGCCAGCACTTTGGGATTTGGAACAAGCGCTGCACTGCTGCGAAATCGCGATTGAGGATGCCGCGGATGAAAATGGGGTGGTCTGTGTAAGTTTTACCGAAGCCGATCGTCAGCGTTTGAAACGAGAATCTGACATTGGCTTGAAGCTTGATGATGCTTTAGAGCAGGATGCTTTGAGTTTGTTTTTTCAACCTAAAGCAAATATCGCCACGGGCAAGTTATCGGGGATGGAAGCTCTGCTGCGCTGGCAAGATAAAGATTTGGGCACAGTAAATCCACAAGAGATTGTCTATGTAGCAGCCCAGTTAGATAAAACTACTCTGTTAGACGACTGGGTTATCCGAAGCAGCATTGCGCAGATAGCTCAATGGCAGGCGCAAGGTCTTCAGGTTGTCCCGGTTTCTGTCAACCTTAGCAACGACAGTCTAATGGATGAAGAATTGATCGAACGGATTGGCGTCGCACTGGCTTCATTCAATGTGCAGAGTTCTCTGCTAAATATAGAAGTGTTGGAAACAGCGCTGTTCAATGACATTGACACTATTACGCCGTTGATGCTTAAGCTAGTGGATGCAGGGATTGCACTGTCATTGGATGATTTTGGCGTAGAGTATTCTTCGTTTCGCTATCTGCAAAGACTGCCGGTTTCTACCGTAAAAATCGATCGAAGTTTTGTCAATCAAATTGCGCTGAGTAGTGATGATGCGAAGTTGGTACAAGGCATAATCAATATCGCTCACAGTCTCGGCATGACAACAGTTGCAGAAGGGGTTGAGAGTGAAGATCAATTCGCTCTGATAAAGAAATTCGGCTGTGACAGTATTCAAGGTAATTACTACAGTCCAGCGCTCTCATCAAAGGATATGACTCAATTGCTTAGAGACGGATAATTAGCGAGTCTGTCTTGCTAGTTATATCCCATCGCTGTTTTAAAATTTGCCCAACTGCAGTTAAAAATTTGAGGCTATAACATTTTTTGCCAGCAGTGCTAAACTGAAATTCTCACTATTTTTATGACCGATGTTTAGCCAGAGAGCAGCCCTACATGAAGTTACTCCCCCTCAAGAACTGCATTGTCATCACAGCCGGAGCTATTTTGCTTAGCTGCGGTGAAGGAACTCCAATTGACGAGCCGCTAATTGATTTATCGGCCGAAGCGCTTGGCAGCGAAATGGTGCTTCATGGCGGAAGGGTGTATACCGTCAATGAAAGTCAGCCGTGGGCAGAGGCGGTAGTAATCGATAATG
>CAYGRT010000003.1:77687-112060 GCA_964352355.1 uncultured Pseudohongiella sp.
GTGTATACCGTCAATGAAAGTCAGCCGTGGGCAGAGGCGGTAGTAATCGATAATGGCCTTATTACTTTTGTTGGTAGTGATGAAGCGGCTAATTCATATATCGGCGCCTCTACTCAGGTGATCGATTTAAAAGGCCGATTACTGTTGCCCGGTATTCAAGATAGCCATATTCATCCGATTGGCTCTGGCCTTGAAGCCTCGGCGTGTAATCTTAACTCACTCTCGGGTATTTCTGAGTATCGTTCCGCAATTTCATCCTATGCGAGTGCTAACCCCGATGTGCCATGGATATTAGGAGGCGGTTGGTCAATGGCTGCTTTTGGTCCAGGAGCCATGCCAAGCAAAGCAATACTAGATGAGATCGTACCTAATAGGCCGGTTTATCTTACGTCTCAGGATGGTCATACCGCATGGGCAAATAGTATTGCATTGCAGTTGGCAGGTATTGATAGAGAGACACCAGACCCTATTGATGGGCGAATCGACCGCGACGCAGCAGGCGAACCCATTGGCAGCCTGCAAGAAGGCGCCATGAATTTGGTATCTAGCGTAGTGCCACCAACATCCTTGGAAGAAAATGTAGCTGGGTTAAAGTACTCTTTGGCGCTGCTTCATAGCCTTGGCATTACCGCTATGCAAGATGCCTCCGTCTCGGAAAGCACATTGGCCGCCTACGCTGCGGCAGAGAAAAGCGGGGATTTGACTATGCGGATTGTGGCGTCAATTCGCTGGAATAGGTCCCGCGGGCTTGAGCAGGTAGCCGATATAGTCGCCCTTCGTGATCGATTTAAGAGCGAACTGATCGACACCGCCACGGTTAAGATTATGCAAGATGGCGTAATGGAAAATTATACTGCAGCCATGCTGGAACCCTATTTAGTGCCAAGTGGAACTCGTGGCATACCAATGATAGAACCAGAACTCTTGAAATCTATCGTTTCTCGATTAGACGCTGAAGGTTTTCAGGTTCACTTCCATGCCATTGGTGATGCTGCTATTCGTCAGTCTCTAGACTCTGTAGAACAGGCTCTGACAGATAATGGGCAGCTGGGACATCGGCATCATATTTCTCATCTTCAACTAATTGATCCAGCAGACATACCCCGCTTTTCTCAATTGGAGGTGGTGGCGAACTTTCAGCCGCTATGGGCTTACGCAGATGAATACATCACCGACTTAACAATTCCGTTTATTGGGGAGGAGCGAGCTCGTTGGATGTATCCCATAAAGAGTGTAAAAGATGCGGGCGGTAAGTTGGCATTTGGGAGTGACTGGTCAGTATCTTCACCAAATCCTTTTGAACAGATCGAAACTGCCATATTGCGCCAAGATGCGGTTAATAATGATGATGAACCATTCATCCCAGAAGAAAGAATCGATATCGAAACAGCCGTTGCCGCCTTTACGATTAATGCGGCGTTTGTAAACCGCCTAGATGCGGTAAGTGGATCACTCGAGGTTGGAAAATCAGCCGATATGATAATTCTTAATCAGAATATTTTCGAAATTGCGCCTGAGCTAATTTCAGAGACCGAGGTGCTGCTTACCCTCTGGCAAGGCAACGCGGTGCATGGCAATGTGGTCGATCTCTAGCGATAAGAAAAGAGAGTCCGGGACATTAACTTCTAGTCTTTGGCGATTCGGACCATCGTAGCAACGTCCTCTAGCAACTGCTTTGCGTCAAAGACAATGCCATCTTTAATGGTATAGCTAACCCCGCCCACACGTTCCAACTCGCCGCTCTCGAGATTTAATTTCATATGCCCTGTGCCGTAGAGCACCTTAAAATTGGCCACAGGATTTTCAGCAACTAATACAATGTCAGCCTTTTTTCCGGGCACCAATGAGCCAATTTCCTCGTCTAACCCTAAGAGCTCGGCACCATTTAGAGTTGCAGCCTGAACCACTTCAAGCGGATGAAAACCAGCTTCCTGCAGTAGCTCCAATTCACGAATGTAGGCAAACCCAAAGAGCTTGAAGATAAACCCTGCGTCGGAACCTGTGACGACTCTGCCGCCGTGGTTTTTATAGTCGTTGACAAAATCCATCCAGAGACGAAAATTCTCCCGCCAGGCAACTTCATCTGCTGTCGTCCAATCAAAATGGTATGAGCCATGCAGTCTCGGGTCAGGCATGAAAAATTTTTGCAGTGCCGGCAGGGTGTAGGTCTCATGCCATTCGGCATCTCTCGCCCGCATCACATCTCGATTGGCCTCGTAAATCGTTAATGTGGGAGATAGGGTAAAATCTAAACCAATTAACTCATCACGAACGGCATTCCATTTGTCAGATCCCGGTGCTGCAGCTTGTTTCCATAATCTGCCTGCTTGACCAAATCTCCACTGTTCATCGGAATAGTTATAATCTGCAGGATAGTCTTGAATAGTGCGGTCCGTAAATAAGGCTTCTGGCAAACCGTACCAGTGCTCCATACTGTCCAGACCCATGCGGGCACTATCCAATACGTTTACAGAATAAACTGAGGTTTGGTCATGATGATTGGCTGTGTCCATTCCTAGTTCGGCCGTTGCCTCATAGATCGCCCGAGTCGCGGCTAAGGTAGCACCCCGTAGTTTTACTCCTTTTGCTCCCCGCCTATGGACTTCAGCCACCCATGCTTTGGCATCAGTGGCATTGGTGATAGAGCCTCCAGGAAACATAGCAAATGGAACAATCCGCGGCGCGGTAATCTCGCCTGCGTCGCTGCGCCGGGCATGCTCTACCGTCCAGTCCAGACCCATACCCGATCCGACTTCTCTGACGGTGGTAATGCCGTGGGCTAACCAAAGCTTGAAGACATATTCTGGGGGCGTTATTGGGCCTGTTAAGCCTTGCCCCGTATTGCCAATATGGACATGAGAATCAATCATCCCTGGGAGGGCATACATGGTTGAAGCGTCTATCACTTGAGCATTGGCGATGTCTGGCGCTGAACCTACTATAGAGTCGATGATGTCATTTGTAATGACAATGGAAACGGGCCCTCTAGGTGGGGCGCCTTCACCACTGATGAGCATTACGTCCTTAATAATTAGGGTATCGAAAGGGCCCGTTCCGCGACTTCGATTAGGGGCTTGCTGGGGAATCTGAATGCCACTGCGGATGGCTCGAATTGCGCCTTCTTCACCTGGAACTACAGACTGCCCCAACACTGACGTGGAAAGGGTAAAGAGTAGTAAAGCTGTTAGTTTATGCATGTTGGATTCCTAATTTAACACGTAGTTTTTTCATGGGTGCGCCATGAAGAAACTAGGTTTATCAATATTAGCCCATAGTACACGGTAAAAAATCTGTCCAAGCCGAGGGCGAGAGGGAAAAGTAAAAACACTGTAATAAACACCGGCAGGCAGAGTAGTGATAGTTGCCATAGGCTCGCGCTACCGGTTGGCCTTAGAAAACTGCGAATATTTACCAGGGGCTGTTTCGTGCCAATAAAAAGCAGTAGCAAGAAAGCGGGCAGACTTGATGCAATAGCAGCCCCTGGAGCGAGGATTTGCTGCGTAGCTGATTTTAAAACTGAGAAATAGACTTCAAGAGTAAAGCTGCCATCAAAGGCCGAAATGTCTACTTGGCTTTGCACAAACGTATGGTAGAACAAACGCCACCACTGGTAATCGAATGCAGTATTGGTTGCTAAATAGAAGAAACAGCTTGCTGCCATTGCTATTGCCACGACAACGAACTGCGAATCCTTGAGGTTTTTGGAAACCCCGAAGCGCTGCCACAGCAGCAGAGTAAACACTAAGCCAACAAATATCATATTGTTGGTTCTGACCAATATAGAGGCACAAAGTAAGGTGGCCGCTGGCACCAACCATTGTTTGACCAGCAATAGATACAACCCCAATAACAGGACGAATGCTGAAAAATTATCGGGAGTAGGAACTCGACTGAGATCTAGAAGCCGAGCCATTACGGCAAACAGAATTACAATAATTCCCGCGTTTAGCGGTGAGGTGAGTGTTTTGAGCCAGGAATAAACCAATAGGCACAGACCGAGACCTGAGACTAAAGAGATGATCATGATTGAAGTGATAGGGTTCAGGCCAAGAAAATAGCAAACCCGTAATACACCTATGTATAAAGGCTTCACATAGTACATATTCAGTTGGGAGTGAAAGTGCTCGGCATTTTGTGCGAGATCACCGGCATAAGCTCCCGAAGTTAAGCCGGCGTACTGCGCCTGGGAGAGTGTGGCTTGCAGGAGCTGATATGTCTCGCGATGAAGAATAGCTGGATCGTCGATGTGGCCGGACAATACTGCCGCGACGTAAGGCACTAAATCCCATGTGTAAAGTGGATGCAGCAGGGCAAAATAGCTAATAACGAGTAGAAGCGTGAGTAACAGGCCGTTGCCTAGGATTTGTTGCATATTTTGTTGCATCTGGTGATCTCGAAGTATTCGGCGCTTATCTTGACTCAGTAAGGTGCTTAGCTAATTAACCGCCTTTGTTCTTCCAACCAACTATACTACGAACCTGCCTTAGGCTGTTAACCCGTGGTTTATTGCTTACGACGTCTTTATCAACCTTAGAAGCAGCAATTAGGGGAAAACATAGCCCAGCTCTGGCGAATCCTGCTTGGGTCAAACTGCTCAGTTCTGCTACTATCGGGCAACTTTGGCAGCCAGCGCGGGATTTCGACTGATAGGAATCCATCTGTCTCTCCGCAGGATTACACGCAGTCCTTGTATTTTGCGACGATTTGATTTTAGGAAAATAGTAATGGAATCGGCATCTCCTCAGCAGACCAATAGATCCTTTTTGATTGGTCTGTTTTTGATCACAAGTTCAACTCTATTGCTTGAAATTTTAAATACCCGTTTACTCTCTGTTGTGACTTGGTACCACTTATCATTCTTTGCGGTCTCAATGGCTATGTTTGGGATGGCCGCTGGGGCCCTTTGGGTATATCTTCAGCCCAATAGGTTTACGATTGAAAAAGCCTATCGTTCGCTTTTTGTCTATTCGATCGCTTTTGCAGTGAGCGCCGTGCTGTGCCATCTGATAGTGATCAATGTGTCGCTCAGCATACTCGATGGGTGGAATTTACTAAGCGTATTCAAGATGGCGCTGATTACGCTTTCGGTAGCTATCCCTTTCTGGTTTAGCGGTGTTGTAATTACTGTTGCCCTAACTCAAGTGCCGGGTCGCAGTGGGTTAATTTATGCGGTTGATTTAATCGGGGCAGCACTGGGCAGCTTGTTTTGTCTAGCTCTTCTAAGTTTTCTTGATATTACTAGCGCTACATTCATTGCCGCTGCGGTAGGTTTTCTCGCGGTGTTTTTCTTTCAAGCTGCAAGCTCGCCACAGGGCCATTCACTTAGTTGGATTGGGGCTGCCTTGGCAATCTGTGTTGTTGCCATAGTCAATAGTCAGTCGATCAATGGATTTCGGGTGTTTTATCCGAAAGGCAATGAAATTGTCTACACAGAGGACACTATTGAATCTTGGACAATTCACGGTCAGACCTTGCTATTCCCAGACATAGAAGCCGGGCCTTTTTTTTGGGGGCCTGGTGAGGGGGCGCCGGTTATTCCGGGCATGAGAAGTCAGGCTTTAGTGATTGATGGCGAAGCAGGGACGGCGGTCACTCAGTGGAATGGGGATCAACAGTCTTTAGACTGGCCCCGATTCGATGTCACATCGCTACCTTATCATCTGCGCCCTGAATCTAATGTAGCGGTGATCGGGGTCGGTGGTGGCAGAGATATTCTCACCGCACTGTGGGGCAAAAGTACAAAAGTTACTGGCATTGAAATTAATGGAGCAGTTCTAAATTTGTTGGAGAATCGCCGGCGAGATTTTGTTAATTTGGCCAACCAACCGCAAGTTTCATTTGTCCACGACGAGGCTAGATCCTATCTCACGAGAGCAGGAGAGACATTCGATGTAATTCAAATGTCGCTAATTGATACATGGGCCGCCACCGGCGCAGGCGCATTTACACTGTCGGAGAACGGGCTATATACCGTGGAAGGCTGGCAAGTATTCTTAAATCAACTGGCTCCCGATGGTCTATTGAGCGTATCGAGGTGGTATTCGGTCGATGCTTTGTCGGAGACAAATCGCTTATTGTCATTGGCCACCATGTCACTTCTAACGAGGGGTGTTGATAGCCCTGGGGATCATATGGCCTTGGTTGCTAGAAATACTGTTGCGACCTTGCTTGTTTCACCTAGCCCAATGCAAGAGTCAGACATCGACAAACTAGAGACGGTTGCCGAAGAGTACGGTTTTTCGATACTTCACTCACCAAGGGTCACCAGCGATAACCCGTTGATTCGATCCGTTCTCGCTAGCACTAACGCAGAGCAATTGAGATCAGCTACTGCGCATGAGTTTTTGGATTTTTCGCCGCCCACTGATGCTAGGCCTTATTTCTTTAATATCCTGAAGCCTGTTGCGCTACTAAATGGGCAGGATGAGCTAGAGGGATTGGGCATTGTCGCTGGGGGTAATCTGCTGGCAACCTATACCTTGATGCTGCTGTGCGCATTGGCGAGCTTGGGAGTAGTGATGGTGATCGGTGTACCCTTACTATTTTCTGGTAAGCCGGCTTTGCCAAAAGGCGTATTTCCAAGTGGCTTGCTTTACTTCGGGTGTATAGGCACTGGGTTTATGATGGTGCAAATCCCTTTGATTCAGCGTTTCTCAGTGTATTTGGGCCATCCAGTCTACGCCGTATCAGTGCTGTTATTTTCTATGATTATTGCGGCGGGTATCGGTAGTTTTTTGTCTGACCGAGTGAGTGTGGATAGATCAAGTCGATGGACGCATTTATTGCCAGCAACGATTGTTAGTCTGCTGCTTGTCATTTATTTTATTTCCGGGTCAATTATTGATTCAACAATTTCCCAGAGCCTATTAATACGCTGTTTGATTGTTGTAGTGTTGGTTGGCGTAGCCGCTGTGCCTATGGGAATGTGTTTTCCTTTGGGCCTACGACTATTCCGTCAATACTCTGATTCCAGTCTGCCTTGGATGTGGGGGGTGAATGGGGCAACTGGAGTTCTCGCTAGCGTGTTTGCCGTGGCAATTTCTATGTGGAGTGGCATTAACACCAGTCTATTGATTGCAATGCTTTGTTACGGTGTATTAGCACTGCCTGCGAGATTTCTGCGCAATGCTTTAGCTAGCACAGCATAACTGCTGTGCTAGCAGCAATACTCTACTCTTAGCTTAAGAGGGTTTTGACAACGAAAGGCATAATGCCGCCATTGTTAAAGTAGTCCACTTCCAGCTCTGTATCTAAGCGGCACAGCAACTCACAGCTCGTCGAACTGCCATCTACATATTGCACTCGCATTTGCACAGCCATGCCCGCTTTGACATCGCCAAGCCCACTCAATGAAATAGTTTCATCACCGCTAAGCTTTAATGATTTGCGGTCATTACCTTCAGTAAACTGCAAAGGTAAAACACCCATGCCGGCTAAATTCGATCGATGAATACGCTCGAAGCTTTCGGCGATGACGGCGCGAACTCCCAACAATCGTGTGCCTTTTGCGGCCCAGTCACGGCTGGAACCAGTGCCATATTCTTTACCCGCAAAGATTACTAAAGGGGTGTTTGTTTTGGCGTAATCCATTGCGGCATCATAGATAGGAACAGCCGCAGACTCTCCCGCCATGCGTGTAAATCCGCCCTCGACTCCGCCTAGCATCTCATTCTTTATGCGAATATTGGCAAAGGTGCCTCGCATCATGACTTCATGGTTACCGCGCCTAGAGCCATAGGAATTGAAATCCTCTTTTGCGACACCATTGGCGATTAAGTATTCGCCGGCAGGACTAGCGACGGCGATTGAGCCAGCCGGGGAGATATGGTCAGTAGTGACAGAGTCTCCCAGTACGGCAAGTATATTGGCGCCAGTGATGTCCCCCGGAACAGGCAGCATTGCTTCATCAAAGTAAGGGGGGTTTTTTATATAGGTTGAAGCAGCATCCCATTTGTAAGTATTACTCTTAACCAGGGGTAAACTATTCCACTGCTCATCGCCATCGAACACAGCGCTGTAACTCTTCTCAAACATTTGCTCTTTCACAAGCTGTACAGCCTCTAAAATTTCGTGACTGCTAGGCCAAATGTCTTTCAAAAAGACAGGCTTACCTTGTTTGCATGTGCCGATAGGTTCGCTGCTCAAATCGATATTGATAGTCCCTGCTAAGGCGTATGCAACAACTAAGGGCGGAGAGGCCAGCCAGTTAGCCTTCACCCGAGGATGAATTCTTCCTTCAAAGTTTCGATTACCAGATAGCACCGAGCACACTGTGAGTTGACCGGCCTCTACAGCATCATCAATGGGTTTTTCCAAAGGGCCTGAGTTGCCTATACAAGTGGTGCAGCCATAGCCGACTAAATGAAAACCCAGTGCATCAAGTGGCTTCTGTAATCCCGCTTGCTCCAAGTAATCTGAAACCACTTTTGAGCCTGGGGCTAACGAAGTCTTGACCCATGGTTTAGTTACAAGCCCTAATTTAAGGGCTTTCTTTGCCACCAAGCCTGCCGCCATCATAACTTCGGGGTTAGACGTGTTCGTGCACGAAGTAATCGCGGCAATGACGACGTCGCCATCAGAGATTGTGAAATCGGCGTTTTTTACAGGAACTTTTTGAGGCGGGCGGTCGTTTAGAATCGACGCTAGGCTGGCAGGTAAATCAGGCAAGGAGACTCTATCTTGAGGGCGTTTAGGCCCAGCGAGACAAGGAACGACGTTTTTCATGTCGAGACTTAACTGACTGCTAAATTCTATTTCGCCACTGTCATCTCGCCATAGCCCTTGGGCTTTACTGTATGCCTTAACAAGGTCAACGGTTTCCGCTGATCTGCCAGTCAAGGTTAAATAGTCGAGAGTGCTCTGGTCAACTGGGAAAAAGGTACATGTGGCTCCATACTCTGGAGTCATATTTGCAATAGTGGCTTTGTCAGCCAGACTTAGATGATCAAGCCCCGGCCCAAAAAACTCCACGAATTTCCCAACAACGCCATGATTTCTTAGCATCTGCGTGATAGTGAGGACCAAATCAGTAGCCGTGACACCCTCCGTCAGATCTCCTTCAAGTTTGAAGCCGACCACTTCCGGGATATTCATTGAGATTGGCTGGCCCAGCATAGCAGCCTCTGCCTCAATGCCACCAACACCCCAGCCAAGGACGGCTAAGCCATTGATCATAGTCGTGTGGCTGTCGGTGCCGACGACGGTATCTGGAAAAGCATAAAGCTCACCATCAATCTCTTGCTCCCAGACGGATTTTGCAAGGTACTCTAGATTAACTTGATGACAAATTCCGGTGCCTGGCGGAACTACTCGAAAGTTATTGAAGGCCGTCTGGCCCCAGCGCAAAAATTGATAACGTTCGCGGTTACGTTCCATTTCGATTTCCACATTTTCTGAGAATGCAGAATCTGTGGCAAATTTATCAACCATGACAGAGTGGTCGATGACTAAATCAACTTGATTTACGGGATTAATTACGGTGGGGTCACCACCGGCCTTGGCAACTGCATCGCGCATAGCCGCCAGATCAACAACTGCAGGCACACCCGTAAAGTCCTGCATCAGCACTCGCACTGGATGAAAGAGAATTTCTTCGCTTTCATATTGGGTGGTTGTCCAATTAGCGAGGCTCGCAATATGATGATTTGTGACAACTCTGTTATCGCAGTGCCTGAGCAAATTTTCGAGTAGTATTTTTATCGATACAGGCAAAGTGTTTACAAGGGGGTAACCTTGTGCCGCCAGAGACTTCAAGCTGTAGTAGCGATAGTTTTTGCCATTGACTAATAAATCACTGCGGGATTGTTTGCGAACTGCGCTCATAAAATCTCACTTCGATAGTTAATTGGTTGCAATTTAGTAAAGCGGAATGAATGTACCTAGAGTCTAAGCGTTTCTCCCAGCTAATCAAGTTAAGCAAAGATTATGACTCAGTAAAAACAACTTTAATCTGTTAGTTGGCTGTTTAGAATCGAGAAGAAAGCGCAATAAAGGGCGCCAGGACAGCGCCCAGAGGTCAATGCTGGCGGCGGCTTTACTCGGCTTGCCGCGAATAGGCTAGCTGCCCGCCCAAATAGGTTTGTTCTACCTCAATGTCCATTATTTGCTCGGGGTCTATAGTAAGAATGTCTTCCGATAGTACGATCATATCGGCTAACTTGCCCGGCTCTAGTGAGCCCTTAATGTTTTCATCGAACGTCAAATACGCGCCGGTTAGGGTATAAGCTCTTATAGCTTCCTCAATGGATATGGCCTCATCAATGCCAAAGACGCGTCCACTCATCCCTTTACGGGTTACTGCTGCATAGAGGCCGACCAGAGGACCGATAGGTAGAATGTCGCTGGAAATTGCCACGGTTATACCGTGATCCATGGGCGATCGAATCGGATTGTTATGCTCCAACCGCCAGCCGTCCAAGTTTGCAGCATAGCGACCTTCAAGTGTGTAGGTGAAGTTTGGTTGTTGAGTAATATGGATAGCGTTATCTGCCATTTTCTTCATGGTTGCTTCGGGCGGGCGCATAGAAAAATGGTTTAAGTAGTGTCGATGATCACTGCGTGGATTGCGCTCTAGGGCCGCCGCGAGAAGATCAACCACCAGCTCAATGGCGGCATCACCGATTGCATGAATGCCAATTTGCCATCCAGCATCATGAACTTCATTAATTAGATTTTCTAATTCGTCCGCAGGCATATTAAGGTAGCCGCGATAATCTCCTTGATTGAGGTAGGGCTCCCGAGTAAAGGCGGCTGGGCCAGTAAAGCCTCCGTCGGCAAAGATTTTAATAGGGCCAATTTTTAGAAAGTCTGAGCCCTCGCCGACTCTCGATTTTAGTTCGGCGATGGCGGCTGGGTCGTTCCAAAGAAACTGAAGGGCAGCTCTGGGTAGTAAACTTTCTGGCTTTCCATACAACTCTTCCCACATGAGATAGTCTTCTGGCGATTTTGAGGCGTCCGTAATACTAGTGATGCCCATGGCTAATAGGTCGTTAAGATTGACCTCGAGACTTTCGATCAGCTCTTCATAGGTGGAATCCGGCACCAAACGATCGACTATGTTCTGTCGTTCGCGAATGATACCAGTTGCTGCGCCTTCACTATCTCGTTCAATTACGCCGCCCTCGGGGTCTGGGGTTGAGAAAGTAATGTCGGCAAGGTTCAAGGCCAACGTGTTGACTACTGCACTGTGTCCACCGGCTCTGGTGAGTGTTACCGGGTTATTTGGCGCAGCCGCATCCAAGTCGAAACGATCCGGTTTGCGACCCTCAGTTAGCTCATCCTCAGACCAACCATACCCTGTAATCCACTCGCCCTCGCCAAGTTCTGCTGCTTTGGCAAAGACTAATTCTTGCATTTCTGCGATGGATGAAACCTTGCTCAATTCTATGAAGCGGCGAGGGCGACCACGAATATGGGTATGGGAATCGATAAAACCGGGCAGTACCGTTTTACCCTCAAGGTCGATCTGCGATTGGGCAGTAAACTGTTCTAACAAATCACGAGACCCAGTTGCTACTACTTTACCTTGGTGGATCACCAACGTGTTGGCGATGCTGAAATTCTCGTCAACCGTAACAATCTTGCCGTTTGTGAGTATTAGGTCCACTGGTGTGGTGGCTGCCAATGGCTCTGGTTCGTCACTACATGACAGTAAAAGTAAGGGGAGAAGGATGCTAGCAAGAGTCTTTATTATTATTTTCATTAGTTCTCCTGAGTTGTAAGTTGACGAAGAGAGTTAAACTATTTGTTAGAGTGTGTGCTGGTGCCCCGTTATGATTTGAGAAGGTTTTCTTTCTTGGCGAATTCCAGCGCGTCGTTCAGCCCTTTGCCAAAAAGCGTTACCATTTCATCTATTTGGGGTTTGCTAATTATCAGCGGTGGGCAAAACGCGATTGAGTTTCCAGCAACGGCGCGCAGTGACAAGCCGTGGCTCAGACAGGCAGCAATCGTCGCGGCACCAACAGAGCCATCAGGGAACGCTTCGCCTGTGGTTTTAGAGGCAACCAGTTCCACTGCAGCGATCAGTCCAACACCTCTAATTTCACCCACTAGAGGATGAGACTGAAATTGTTGTAGTTGCTGATGTAAATACTCACCCATGCCCGCTGCATGGTCGAAAAGATTATCCCGTTCAAATATTTCCAGCGTTTTGAGAGCGGCAGCGCAGGCTACAGGATGTCCCGTGTAAGTATAACCGTGGCCAAATACGCCTACAGAAGCGCTTTGCTCAATCATGGCATCGTACATAGTGCCTGGGATTATTGAGGCACTAATGGGAATGTAAGCCGATGATAGCTGTTTTGCCAGTGACATAAGTTGGGGCTTCATTTTCATCGTTGTAGAGCCGAAGTCATTGCCAGTTCGGCCGAACCCACAAATGACTTCGTCCGCCCAAAGCATGATGTCATATTTTTTAAGCAGCCTTTGCACTTCCCGAAAATAGTTCTCTGGAGCGACTACTACTCCGCTGGCGCCAGTCACAGGTTCGGCAATATACGCTGCGATGGTATCAGGCCCTTCCTTGAGTATTAGCTGTTCTAGATTATTGATGATGCGATGGGTAAATTCATCAACGCTCTCTTCACCTAGCCGGCCTCGATAATAGTGCGGGGAATCTGCACGTAAAATACCGAGTGCTGCTACGGGGATGTCAAAATGAGTATGGTTTGCGGGCAGTCCGGTGAGCGCCGCAGAGGCCATGGTAACGCCGTGGTACGAGCGTTCTAAAGCAATAATTTTTTTCTTTTCTGGCTTACCGATGGCATTGAAATAGTAGTGGAGCATCTTAATGTGAGAATCGTTTGCTTCACTGCCAGAATTACTGAAAAACATCTTAGCATTATCAATTGGCACCATCTGCGCCAGTTTTTCTGCCAAGGTCATCGCAAGAGTATGGGTTCTGCCGCCAAACATATGGGAGTAGGAGAGAGTATGTAACTGTGCAGTAATGGCTTCTATTAGCTCTTCGTTGCCGTAGCCAAGGGCAGAACACCACAAGCCAGCGAGGCCTTCCAAGTACCTATTGCCTTTGTCATCAAAAACATAGATACCTTCGCCCCGCACAATATTGAGCTGCTCAATTTTCTTGAAGTTTGTAGTGGGATAGATAAGTGAACTCATGACTCAAGAATAAATCAGACGGTTGATTATTGATAGGGGGGAAATGCGTTCTCGTAACTATCCGTTGCTAGCGGGCTGAACACTTGCTCTTTATTCTTCAAAACTCTGTTACTCAGCTTTATTTGGGTTGCTGTTGTCGAGTCCTTCTAAGGCACAATTCCCTCAGTTAACGAAGAGTTGCTAGCATGCTAACCAGCCATGGAGAAAGCTTTGCTCTAGATATAAGGTAGTTAGTTATATCATACTATCAACTAACGATCTAAATTGATCGTAAGCTCAGCAGCGGCTGGAAAGTTGTACCATTGTTGAGCTTCAATACTTAAAGATTCACTCTTACCATTAAGATAGTCAGTGTACTCCCCAAAGTACGGGTAGGCATCGTTAATGCTTTTACGCTCAAGAGGCCATTCCCAAGTGACAGGTACCATTAGGCCAAAAGGATTTCCATCCGCATCAATCATGCCATCGTTGGGATTGATAACCGCCAGATCGATATCTTGCTTCGTGTTGTTAACGCTAAGAAACGGGCGATACCAAAGGAGGGCGTCGGTGCCTCTATTTTCAAACAGATTTAATTCTGGATTCGCAAGGGTGATATCTACTTGAGCTACTAATTTCGGGTCTACCCATTCTTGTCGGTCATATACATTAGCAAACTTACCCAGAGAAGAAACAGTATTATTGAAAATTGAGATATCATCAGCCTTGTCTAAATTGTAAATAGTTTTACTGCCTGAAGTTTCAGATGTGTAAGTTACACTTATTAATGCATCGCCAACGAATGCTTCATTTGTGGAAGTGGTGACATTTCGTGAGTTATCTAATTGTCCATCAAGACTGAGGTTGAATGAATGAACATAACCCGCTCCTCTTGCCAGCGGTTCAAATTTAAGCGTGACTGTCTCTAGCTGGTTTTGCGGATTGTAGTTTTCCTGTACATGGTATTTGACCACCATATCGTTATAGTCTCCATCACCTTTGTTGGGATAAAGGTCTTCGAATGCTAGCGTAGCCCAGCCATCAATAGTGTTAAATTGATTGGAAAATTCTCCACATCCACCAATACCTCCAATTTGGGGAGTTACGGTGAGCACAACGGTCGCTGAGTATTCCCCTGATAATTGCTGTGAGATTCGGCCTAATTGAGCCTTAGCTGATAAAGTATGAACACTGCTGTGTATCCCTTCGCTTGCAGTATCGAAGTAGTTTCTAGCACCATCAATTTGATAGAAAGTATCAATGGTATCAACCCCGTTGCTCATCATCTCACCTTCAATAATAACTCTCACCGGATGGTTTGAGTCTAAACGAAAGGAATCCGTGCCTTCATACAAAGCTCCCGCAGAACCATCACCTGATACCGGTAGGAGTGCGAAGTCTTCTAGCTCGGTAAGGCTGGCTTGGGCACCTACGCTCATACAGATAGTGGCATCGCTTTGCAGTGGGGCGCTGCTTGGCGCACCAAAGCTTGCTGCCAGGATATGAGAGCCGCTGCTTGCTAACATTCCAACCACTATAAATCTGATGGTAGAGTGCCTTGTCCAAAGGAAATAATTAAAAGTCATGTTATTTACCGATTATTTAATATATTGATACCTAGATCTTGGAGTATTTGCATATCAACCGGGAATAGCCACCAGCTTTCTGCTTGCGGACTTAGCGCAGGCTGGAGGCCATTGAGCCATTGTCGGTACTCAATCAAGAACGGAAACAGTTTTTCAGCCTGGGGTTCCTCCATCAAACGAATAGCCCAAATTGGCAGTTCTTGTGAGCTGCGCAATACAGGTATCTCCGTTGCCGACAACGGTACTTCAATTTCCAATAAGGTTTCTGAAAGGGTTTCCTCTGGCGCAAGTTCAGAAATTACTTGTGTATCTTTACAGAGAGAAACGGCTGGTATTTGGGGAACCACCGTGACCAAGAGAGTTGAACTATAGTCGCCTGCCAATTGGTCTGAAATTGAACCCAGTTGAGCCTCAACCCTTATGGAATGGTTGCCTGAATGAGATCCCGCGCCGGCCGTTTCAAGGACTTCGCTGCTCCCATCAATAACGTATTCGGTTGGTAAGGTGCTCAGACCATTGTTTATGGGTCCAGCAGAGATATAGAGCCTTACTGGAGCGTTGGATTCCAAAAAAAATGTATCAGATCCTGTATATATCGCGCCCTGTTCACCATCTCCTTGTGCAGTAGTTAACGTAATGTCGTCCAGTCCGGTAATTTGAGCCCGAATTCCAATGTCTAAGCACACTTCTCGCGAAGCTGTATCTAACACTGCATTCTGAGCAAAACATGGCACCGCGATTGCTACCAAAAGGCAGGTTATTATCTGGCAAAATAGGAGACTAGACTGCTTCATCAGCCTTCCATAATCTTTGGCCTTATCACGATAAGGACTTCTGTGGTTATGCTCTCTTCCTCGTTGTGCTTAAACATATTGCCAAAAATAGGCGCTTTGTTAGCACCAGGTACCTTGGAGTCTCGGTTACGTAGTTTCTTTTGTAGGAGTCCGCCTAGCACTAAGGTTTCGCCATCCATCATGAGTACCGATGTAGATATTGCATGGCTAACCAGCCTTGGTTGGTTGTCAAAAGATTCGCTCAAGTCACTGACTGATGCTTGCAGAATTTCAAGGCGAATTTGGTCATCTTGGGAGATAAAAGGCACAATGCGTAGATCTACGCCAAAATTCACCGCATTAAGTTGACCATTAGCACCCATGTTCAGTGCAGGTAGCCATGCAGTTTGTGTAGAGCTGAAGTTGGCTTCTTTGCCATTGAGCGTGACCATACTTGGCATTGCGCGAACTTCCGCCTGCTCTCCTTGCCCTAAAGCACTTACTGAATCGATAAAAGCCTGAGCAATAGGGCTTGCTGTTGTGGTCGGGTCATAATACGAAAAAACACTGCCTCCACCTCTTCCTTCCCGCATTAGTAATTCGCGGGAATCGGCAAATTGGTTCCACTTGACTCCTAGAAGCTCGAGAGCCTCAGTACTCACTTCAACTATGCTCATCTCCAACAGAATTTGTTCGGGAGATTGATCAAATACAAGTATGTCCTTTTGAATTCGAGCTTGAATTGAGTCGGGTGCAACAATTGATATGTGGTCATGGCCTTCAAAGTAGTTTACGTATTGTTGATAAAACGGCGTAAGCAATTCCACAATTTGCTTGGGATGCAAAAATACCGGTTTGTACATACAAGTCGAGGACAACAAATGAAACGAAGGTGAAATTGGACTTTGACTTCCAACATAAACAAACGTATCGAATACTTTAAATCCATAGTTGCCAGGTGCAATTATCGCTGCGATTACTTCGTCGAGAGTCTTACCAACAAAGTTTATCGAAACCATACCTTCAATGCTGTCATCGGTGATTATTGAAACACCGGTAAGTAAGCTAAGCTCCAAAAGAGCATCAAGAATGTCTGCTTCAATAAAGGACACATCGATCAACGGGAGGTCTTCAGTTAAGGTTGAGTCTACCTCCCCGGAGCAAGTGTAATAGTCTGCAGGTTCTTTTATCGTATCAAGTACTTCGGCTCGGGTATTAGCTCGCACCATGTCTAGCGATGGATAGCGCTTGGTTATTGGCTCTGGCATTGTCATTTCTTTTTCGATATCAACTGCAGTTTCTACTGAAGTTGAACTGCAGTTCTGTAGCAGCAGTAGCGCACAAAGACTTAATGAAATTTTCGTGAAGTATTTCACGACGCAGTTCCTCCTGTGGTAGGAATTAGCAATTCAATGATTTCGGATTGCGAGTTTTTGTATTGCGCCTTGAAAGTAGGATTGCCATAGTCAGACTCTGGCAAATGGGTCTGCTTTAGGACAAGACGCGACTTCTGTCTGGCATTCAGGTTTAATTGCGGTGGATAGAACTGAAAATCTTTGACACCTTTGCTTTCAAGCCCCTCAACTTCTTTACTAAGATCAAGCGTGACTGTTTCATTGGAATTATTGGTCACGTAAAAACTAGTGAGGGATGTATTGTTGGGCTTTATCTCAATAGCAATTACAGGTTCAGATAACTCTAATACTGGACTCGTCTCATCGATTTTTGGCGTGTTGCTTGTTTCTAAGGTTTCGACGTTTACTAGTCTCACAGTGTCTCTATACACAGGCTGAGCTTTGTCAGCGAATCTATTGCGTACCAAAAGATTGTAATCGTCAGATGAGAAAGGCTCGGACAATTTTCCATAAACTCGCACTTTTGCGCCAGGAAATACCCGTGATGCTGCATCGCCACGCTGCCACGCAGACTCTGATTTGAGCTCTACGCGTTCTTGCAACCTATTGTCAGAACTTCTAATTTGAACCTGCGAAGTAAGCCAATCATCTACACTAGATTCGTTTGTAAAATAACCTTGCAAGTAAGTTTCGTTGTCTTGTTGAACGACAACTAATTCTTCAAAGCTAGTCTTTATGCGGCGATTGACGCTGCCTTCTACTCGCATGTTTAGAATTACGGCATAGCGAATTTTTACAGCTATACCTGATTGCTGCTCTTCTGGAATATCTTCCTCTACCATAACTCCTACAAGGTAAGTCCCAGCAGCTTTAGCGGGAACATTTATAATTCCGTTAACGGCAATGGTATCGCCATCGCGCACTCTCAGGTTTTTCTCTTCGAGTTGTACCCATGATGCCATGCTGTTTGGATCAGAAACCTCAGATTTACTGAATCCCATATAACCCGTTTCTAGTTGACTCATGTCAAACAGGTCTAGCTTAATATTGGTATCGCTCTTGCCAAAAATATTGAAACTAAATTCATAGGATGAACGCTCGACCGCTTGGAGATCGATCATCATAGGGGAAACTGCAAAGTCCCCAGCAAATAGCTTGCTGGATATAAAAAGGAAAAACGCGGCAAGGTATTTGGTGTTAGCAATGGCTGACAAATTAGGTTTAGATAGAATCATTTTATGTGCCCTCAATGATCCTTGTGTACTCGACACAGGTGGTTAATTAGATTTCTGTTGTTTAAATTTGAACTGATGTGTGCATCCTGCTGTGAATTAAAGTGTGGGTTGAAAGAGCTAGACGTACACTCTTTCAACCCACGGGCACAGCTTAGATGGCAGAAACAGTTAAAGTGATGATGCTTGAGTACGCACCTGCTTGTTGAGCGCTGATGGCGCCTAGAGTTGCAGAAGCTGCAACTTTGTGAGCTTGGTTGTGTACCTTGTTTGACTCTGTGTCAAATGTAAGACCACCGTCGTTCAAGCTGTAAGTTGTAGCGACTTTGCTTCCGTTGCTAGACGCGAGATCTGCACCGGTCATCGTAACTCGTACTTGACCATTTGATTCCAAGTTGAAGTCATCAGAACCTGTGTACACAGCGCCAGCAGATCCGTCCGGGTCTGTTGTTGTTAGAACAAAGTCGTTAAGACCAGTTAGTGACGCAAACAGACCGACGTTCATGCGAACCACAGCAGTGTCTGTGTCAAGCGCAGCGAATGCTGGAGTTGCGAAGATTGAACCGGCTAATACGATTGCAGATGCTAAGTTTAGTTTTTTCATTTTCAAGTTTCCTTTATATAGGTTAGTTAATATTGACAAAAAGTTTTGCCCTTTAAGTAAGAACACTTTAGTAATTGCAGCCGCCATGCCAACTTTATTAACTATATATATTTCAATAACTTAGTATAAATTCGACTTTTTTAGGCCGGGTTTTGCTACGTAACATACGTAACTTAGATGTAACAAGAATGTAACTTGTTACACCGTGTTATCAGAGGTTTAATCAGTTTTGGTCGTTTATTACAGGATGAACTATGCGCAGCAATAGTTTGTGAAAACCTTGCTTTAAAGATTCCGTCCTAGAGTTTTTTCCAGCGAAGGGGGAAAGGAGAATGGAGCAAATGTGCAGTTAATCGCAAATGGGGCTTGTCGCCGTTAATCTCTTTGAGTCTAGACTTTGCGCACTAGTCGATTAGATTAAACTCTTTCATTTTTCGCCATACAGTCATGCGGCTTATGCCGAATGCATTGGCAATGGATTCGCGATGCCCATCATGTTCGTGAATGGCCTTGCTAAGGTTTTCCTTAGTCAGTTTTAATTGTTGGCGGTGGTTTGGTAAAGATTGAACAGTTTCAACGTTTTCACTACGTGATACTGATTTAGGATTTTGAAGTGCAGGAGGTAGCGAAAATTTTGTAACCTTACCTTCAGGGCCAGAAAGCGCTGCTATGTATGTGCAAACGTTCACTAGCTCTCGTATGTTTCCTGGCCAATCATAGCTGCTAACGCAGTCATAAACATCGCTTTCTACTTTCGCTAATTCGTAACCATGGCGCAGAAATTGAATCTGTAGATAGTGATCAAACAACAGTTTAGTGTCTGATTTTCTGGCTCTTAGAGGTGGCAAGTAAATTGGCATGACTTCCAATCGGTAACGCAAGTCTTCTCGAAAAGTGCCCTCATTAACCGCACTCTCAAGACTCTGTGCTGCTGCCGAAATAATCTTGATATCAAATTGTTGAGGTTTTGTTGTGCCCAAAGGTGTGAACTCTCTTTCCTGCAAAACGCGTAAAAGTTTAGCTTGAAGTGAAGAAGGTATTTCTACGACTTCATCAAGGAACAGTGTTCCGCCATTAGCTGCCGAAAATAAACCTTCCTGATCTTTATCAGCACCAGTGAATGCACCTTTGATATGACCGAAAAGCTGGGACTCCAAAAGGGTTTCAGATAAATTGGCGCAGTTAAGGGCTATAAATGGCTTTTTCGCCCTATCGCTTTCTAAGTGAATAGCCCGAGCAATCATTTCTTTACCAGTTCCGGTTTCACCATTTATAAAAAAAGGCGCGTCAGTGTTAGCTGTGCGCTCGATAATGCTTAATTGTTGCAGCATCACATCGTCTGTGGTCAATATTCCATGGTAACTATCATTTGCTGTAGGCAAAGTCTGGCTAGTTTTACTGTTTGATAATGAGGGTTTAGCCGTATATGGGATGTCATTAGCTGCTTGCCGTTTATCTCGGTATCGAAGTTCGTCTGCAATCAAGTTGCGTAAGCATTCATTGTCCCAAGGTTTGAGTATAAATTTATTAATGATTCCATCATTAAACGCATCCGTGACTGTAGAAAAATCCGTATAGCCGCTAATCAAGACGCGACGAGTAGATGGATAGAATTGCATTAGTTGTTCGAAAAACTGAGTTCCCAACATTCCAGGCATGCGCTGATCAGAGAGAACTAGATCATATTCCTTTAGCCCGCATTGCATGAGTGCCTCTTCAGGATCGTGATAACAACTAATCGCATAGTCGCCCCGTCTTAATACTCGAGTTAAAGACTTAAGTACGTAATCATCATCATCTATGATAAGTATCGAATGCGTAGGTTTTTTTGACATGTGTTTTACGGGCTTTTGATTTGTTATCTGAGACGGTGCATTATACTAACGTTTCTTGGATATAGTGTAATCGAAAACTTGATTTAGCACACAATTATGGAATGGAGTTTTTATGAAAGGGATTGTATTTACGGCATTTAACGATATGGTCGAGCAAAAGATCGGACTCGGTATGTGGGAAGAGCTTTTGGAGTCGGTAAACCCCAGCTCGGGAGGAATCTACACGTCTGTGGAAGATTTTCCTGATCAAGAGCTTCTGAACATGGTGCAAGCCCTATCTGAGAGAACAGGGCAATCACCGGAGGAGCTAATAACGGCATTTGGCCAATACTTGTTTCATGTCTTAGCATTCAAGCATGCGGTTTTTACTAGCGCTAAACCCAATCTGATGGAATTTTTAAAAAGCATCGAAAGCGTTATACATAAAGAAGTAAAGAAGCTTTATGAAAACCCAAATTTACCGACAATCGAGTGGGAACAAGCGGCTAGTGATGAATTGACTCTCTACTACCACTCTCCAAGAATGCTGTGTCACTTAGCTTCTGGCTTAATTCGAGGTGCGGCTGAGCATTACCAAACATCCATTGAATTGACTGAGCCCCACTGTATGCACAACGGAGCAGACAGATGTACATTTATAGTTAAAGCACTATGACTGAAGTCGTCGACTACAAAAATGCATACCTAAGGCAGAAAGCTGCCCGAGAAAAAGCCGAGTCATTATTGGAGAGTAGGGCTCGCGAGCTTTATGAATCTAATGAGTCACTAAAGTCTGCTTTAGAATCTCTGGAGCGTCAGAAAGTGCATTTGGTTCAGCAGGAAAAACTTGCATCAATTGGTCTCTTGGCAGCCGGTATTGCCCATGAGATTAATAATCCAATTGCATTTGTTAAAAGCAACCTACAGACCTTGCAGGAAACGTTGGGCTTAATAGTCGATCCACTAAAACAAATGGCTCCTTTGCTACCGAAACTTATTGACGAATCAAGTTCGGAACAGCACAGGAATATGCTTACGAATATCAATAATCGATTTGAAAATGAGGATATTGACTATCTTTGCTCAGATAGTCTTGAATCGATCAAGGAAGGCCTTGAAGGGCTGTTGAGAGTTGAAGAGATTATTAAGAACCTAAAGGAATTCTCACATACTGAATCTGATAAGCGCACATTACTGAATATAAATGAAGTCATCGAAGAGGCGTTAAAGCTTATCCGAAACCAGCTTAAGAACCGTTGTGAAGTTGTTATAGACTTTGGTGATGTTCCAAAAATTTACGGTTCAACCATCCAGTTCGGACAAGTCTTCATTAATCTTGCAATAAACGCTGCCCAAGCTATGAAGAAGAGAGGGATCTTAGAAGTTAAGACTTTCACCGAGAATGACACAGTCGTCATTCAGTTTACAGATACGGGCACAGGAATTCCGGTCAAGAATTTGACCAAAATTTTCGACCCTTTTTTTACAACAAAGGATGTGGGCGTTGGTTCTGGATTGGGGTTATATGTGAGCCATAGTATCTTATCTAAGCATCATGGAAGCATCAGCGCAGAGAATGTTCCTGGGAAAGGTGCTCGATTCACCGTGGTTCTGCCTCGGGATGTTCGGGCACCGCGATAATGGTTTTGCAGGGTTCCATTGGACAATCCATCCCAAGTGTATCTCATAGCCATCAGTTTGAATTCTTCCGCATGTATAGGTAATCGTGGAGCGGGATGATCAAAAAGTTCGATTCTAGGTAGCTAACTCATTGTTCGACACCAAACACAAAAAGAGTATTTCCGCCGATAATTGCCACCCGCTGCTTTCCATCGATGGCAAAGCTCATGGGGTTAGTTCGAACATGTGCTCCAGAATTAAAATTCCATAACGCATCGCCGGTATCCGAATCTAGTGCAAAGAAATTGCCTTCATTACTCGAGCCAAAAACCAGTCCGCCACCGGTTGCCATGACGCCAGACCAAGGGGGTGATTGCAGTGGGAACTCCCATTGGAATTTTCCTGTCATCACTTCCAAAGAAATGATCGCGCCAGAGGCATCATCGCCATCCAGTGCCTGTTCGCCGCCACCTAAGAAAGGCGCTCCAGGCTGATATTCCACATCTGATTTGTAGTATTTGGCTCCCATGCGGCGGTTAGCGACAAAAAATTGCTGAGTATTAGGGTTGTAGGACGGCGAGAACCAATTAGTTGCACCTTGCAAGCTTGGCCAGACGATATTGCCCTCACGAGTGGGCTCAGTATTGGGGATTACTATGGGGCGACCGGTTTCATCAATACCCTCAGCCCAGGTCTGATAGGAATAGGCTTCGCCAAGCAAGTATTCGCCGGTAACTCGATCAATCAGGTAATAGAATGCGTTGCGATTTGCCAATGCGAGCAGTTTGCGCTGTTGCCCTTTAAATTCACCATCTACCAGGACCGGGATCTGATTGGCATCCCAATCGTGGGTGTCATGGGGGGTATATTGAAAATGCCATTTCATTTCCCCAGTATTTGGATCTAACGCAAGTACTGAACAAGTAAACAAATTGTCACCTGGGCGCAGATCGCCATTCCAATCTGGTGCCGGGTTCCCAGTGGTCCAATATAAGGTGTTGAGTTCGGGATCAAAAGAGCCAGTTAACCAAGTCGAGCCGCCGCCTGTTTGCCATGCATCCCCTTGCCAAGTTTCGCTGCCCGGTTCACCCGGTGCCGGTACTGTGTAAGTGCGCCAAACCCGATCACCGGATACGGCATCATAAGCATCGACAAACGCACGCACGCCGGCTTCGGCACCGCTAACCCCAACAATAATCTTGCCATCAAGTGCGAGAGGCGCAAGGGTTAGCGAAAAGCCTACTGAATTGTCGGCAACCTGAGACTCCCAGCGCACGGCGCCAGTGCCAGCATCTAATGCGAATAGGCGGGCATCTAGGGTTGCCACATAGACCGTGCCATCCAATATGGCCACACCGCGGTTGATTCTCGGGAACCCGATATTAAGCACGCTATTAGAAATATTCGGCGCCCAGTGCCACAGTAATTTTCCGGTGCGGGCATCCAGCGCACTCACGCTGCTAGGCGATTCGGTTAAATACATAATGCCATCGGCAACAACAGGAGTAGTTTCTTGTAGGCCAGCGCCAGACACATTAGTTGGCTGCATTTGGTATGCCCAAAGTACCTTTAATTGATCCACATTATTTTTATTAATTTGGCTCAAGGGAGAAAAACGATGGGATTTATACCCGCCAGAATAGGAGAGCCAGTCCTCACCGTTTTGCTCATCAAGTACTAGGTCTTGATAACTTGTCTGAGCTGTCACAGAGGCGCAAAGGCAAATGGCGACAAGTGGCGTAATAATTCTCTTTATCATTATTCTTCTCCCTTGAGGGTCATTAAATAGCTAACCACATTACTGACTTCTTGGGGGCTCAAAGCTGCGCCGTAACCTGGCATCAAACTATGGCCGAAAGCTCTCTCATAGCTGGTTAAATTGGCTTTGTCGAATGAATGAACTTGGCCTGTCATGTCCCGCATCTGAACCGAAAACTCATCTTCGTTAATCCGTAAGCCTTCGTAGGTGCCATACTCAGATACCACGCGGACAGTGAGAAATGCGTTTAAGGTGCCAGTTCTACGAGAATAGACCTTGGGCTGATCCACATCGGGGTTAATGATCGATTGTTTCAAATATTCAGCGTTGCGCCTCTGCCCGACAGTTGTGAGCTCAGGTCCGACACCTTTGCCCTTACCCGCTAAAATATGGCAGCTGGCACAGTTGCCTTTAGTTTGATATAGCAACTCACCTGCAATTGGATCGCCTGGCATCGCTTCCTCAGCAAGTGTGCCAAGTGTGCTGACATAGGCTGCTACTCGCCGCACATGAGACTCGCTGAGTTGCCAACTACCAGGCATCCCGGTGCCGGCTATTCCGTTTCTGATAATACCCATGAGTTCATTGCCATTGCTTGCGTAGGTAAGCTTGGCGCGAGTAAGACTAGGGCCTTCGCCACCTTCGCCTAACATGCCGTGGCAACGAGCGCATTGAACCTGAAAGACTTCTTGTCCGGTTGCTAAATCGTCGTCATTAAGACCGGCAAACGGGGCAGTGCTTGATTGGCTTAAAACTGAATTGGAAGTCAATGCAAGGCACAGTGTAAAAACTCTTAGCAGGAATGTTGTTGATTGCAGCATAGGTTTCTCCAATTGGCGTTACCCAGTGTGCCGAAGCGCTCTAAAAATCTGCGCCCAGCGGGATACTTGCTACTTTAACAGCGATTGGAGACATGGCAAGCCCTACCGTTTTATCAGTGGCAAGGGCCAGACATCAGAGCTTATTAGCGGTGACTATTATTTTATGACTGAGGGTTTAGCTCGGGCGCTGAGTCACTTGCCCTAGCCGCTCGTTGGCTGCGAGTGCGCCAACGGAGAAACCGTCGTAAGGCAAGTGCCAGACCGGTCCAGACCATGAGCACTGCAGCCAGTGAGGCAATACCTGCGACGGTTTGTCCGGGAATGCCTAATGCCTCTCCGGTGTGCAGGAATCTTACCCAAGAACGCGCTTTGCGGCCAGAAGGCAGGCTAGAGAATGGAGCCCATACTACTGTTTCACCGCTGACTCTGTCTAAGGTAAGCGAGTGACGTTTTTGGGGTTCGCCACCGTTACCCTCATCAATTGTGATGTCGATGGATGAAGTCGTGTTGGCGGGAATGTTAAGGCTTATTGTCTGCCACGAATCACTGTATTGGGCTGCGTTTAAAAAGAGTCGCTCCAGATTCAGAGGGTTTCCAACTAGTTCTGCCTGAGGTGTTTCTTCCGAGTTGGATTGGCCCCGCACCGGTGGGGTGTCGCCAGCCAACCGGTAGACTAAATTATTAGCCCATGGGTAATTAAAAACCGTTGCGGTTGAGACGATCACCACCAAGGGTATGAGAGCCCAAAATCCAAAGACGTGATGCCAATTAAAGTCTCGTGCAGCGGAAGTAGTCGCTAACGGGTTGAACCAGAGTCTGATTTTGAGAGTTGTCCAATTAATTATCTTCGGCAGCCAAAGGTAGATGCCGCTCAGAAGTAGGAATAGAAACACAAGATTACTTGCGCCCGTAATATTTCTGGCGGTGGTTCGGCTTTCGCCAGTCATCAAAAACCAGCGGTGAAGACTGCGAACCGACGAGAAAAACTGACTGTAGGCATCGCTATGGGGTTGGTAGGTTTCGCCAGTGTAGGGGTTGAGATGTTTAGTCTGAGAACGCCCCATACGCAGAGTGGCGGGTGCGGCTGGATCCGAGCTTACAGTGATGCTCGAGGTTTCAAAGTTAGAGTCAGAATCGGCAAGTGCCACCAGTGCATCAAGAGTCAGAGGACGTTGATTTGGAGCCGGATCGCTGAAATAAGACCCATCTTCCCACAGCTGAATTTGACGCTCATAGGTTAGAATTACCCCAGTGGCCGACATCATTAAAATAACGAGCCCTGCCGCTACACCGCATATTAGATGTAACCAAAATACCGTTTTTCGAAGCATTGACCATTGCCTAAGTGCCGTTTGAGAAGGCTAATGATAATTATTCTCAATTGCATTTGCAACAGCTGCCCAGTAACTTACCTTGCTAGGAGCAGGTTTGTGGCCTCAGATGAGGCCGCAATCGGTTCATAACTAGTCTAAAAGCGGAAGGTATAGCGAAACTTAACGCTTAAATCCGAAAACGCGGTATTGAAACTGTTGTCTCGGTCTCGATCTTCGACGTTGTAATTTAAAACGATGAAGCCTTCTTGACCGGCTTTAGGAATCCATTGCAGCCGAGTGTTTACTCCAATCTCCTCAGATAGATTGTCGTACTGGATGAGATTGATCCAATAGAGGGTTGATGAAAATGCAATCTGACTATTCACACTTGTTAAGCGAGTAATGAACTTGCCCTGAGGGAGCTCGACATCATTCCAATCATGCCTGACCGTCATGGTGAAATAGCGAGATTGGTTCCATGTAAATTGGCCACCAATATTAACTCTTTCGCCATTATAAAAATCGCCAACCCGATAATTTACTCTCCCAGAGAATTCTCGCTGGCCGGCGGAGCTAATCACTATTTCCTGTTCATTAAAATCATAGTTCCCTGGCTGTACGATTACTTGTCGTTCAGGGTCTCGATAGATTGTAAAAGGTCGCCGGACGACTTCTGTATTGGTGATGTAGGTTAGGTTGACGCTGTCTCGGGTGACGGATTCCAACTCCATTAGCCTGTAATTAACCACTTCCGATTGTAATCCCCCATCAAGTCACTCGACTCGTTGCATGTCGATACCTGCAAATGCCGATTGTAAAAATCCTGAATTGAAAAAGTGGGTATAACCAATATCTGCCGTTAGATCAGCGATGTCTGATCGATTAACGAAACCCATTGCCGGGTTAAAGTTTTTCTCGACTACTTTATAAGCAGCTCTTGTGCGAAGTCCGTCGGCTTCGGGAAAAGCGATACCAAAGCCATAGGAGGCGTCGTCACCGACAAGTCCTGGGGTGTCAGACTTTTGATAAAAAAGATCACCCTGCAGAATACGATCTTCAAGAAATGAATTGTTAACATATTGGAAATCGGCACCCATCACTCGGTTGTCTAGGTTTGATGTGGGATCGCCGTCGGTATAGATAAAACCAACCCGTGAGTCCGCAAGCACGTTTGCTGAGACTCTAGTTATGAATAAATCCGAGGGAGCCACCGTGTCGGTTTCCCCTTGGCGAATAGCAAGTGTGCCGATGTTCCAGCGCCCAACACGGCCGCTGATGCGCCCTCCGTATTCGATATCTACTGGCGCACCCGTCGCACTTAATCCTAGCTTACGAGAAAAATAAGGCCGTGCATTTTCTCGACTGGCACCGTTGGATGCATCATTGCCCGCCGATAGTCGGCTTATATTTCCAAATTGGAATAAGTCCGAGTCGTTGAGGAAAAAATCTCGCCGTTCAGGAAAAAATAAATTAAATCGAGTTAGATTGACTTGTCGATTGTCTACTTCCACTGCTGAGAAATCAGTGTTGATAGTCGCCGCTGCATTGAGAGAGGGAGTAAGTCGATAGAAAGCATCCAGTGAGGGTTCGAGACGTTCATCCTTACCCCCAGGATTAAAAAACCGACTACGGATGGCGGCAAACGAGGGCACAACGTCCAGCCCCACGCCTTGATTCATACCCTCCAAGCCCGTTATCTCGCCCATAATACTGGGGTTGTAGGTGCGGTTTTGCGAAACCCAAGCCATTTCCTCATTCTTACGGCGAATGCCTCGGCCGAAATTAAAGCCCCAGGTGTCTAGGTTGGGATCGAAGGGCAAAGACTTAAAAGGGATTTCGATTTCAGCGACCCAGCTTTTGCCATCGATACTCGTGGCTGTCTCCCAAATGGTATTCCAGTCTAGTCGAAATGATTGAGTGCTCTCGTACAGAGCATCGTGGCGCACACCATTGAGGTTAGTTTCGAATCTGTAACCCGCGCGGCCCTGATTGAAGGGGTCGAGTATCACCACAAGTCGATCGTCAAACGGGAGTCCTTGACCATGACGTATGGTTGGAGCTGAAATAAGCTCTGGGTCTGAATCATACATTCGTGCAGCGATGTAAAGGGCATCTTCTGTATAAACAACATAGAGCTCGGTAGGCTCGGAAGGGGTGGTGCCAACGCCGGGTCGGATTTGGTGAAAATCTGTAATTAGGTTGGCTTCTTGCCACTGTGGGTCGTCAAGTATCCCATCCATGATGGGCGCAGAGTTTACCTTCACAGCACGGAAGCTGCGCAGCGCCGCTGTGTCAACTACTTGTTCAGTTAGCTCGTCCGCTTGGGCGTTTACAATCTGAGGTGTAAAGAAAATGATGGAGGCACAAGCGCTAGCTATTATTGCAGTGAGTTGCATTGAATGTCGGTGGCTCACTTTATTATTACTCCGCAATGGTTCGTCGAATTTTGGCTGCGAAGTCTAACAAGAGTCATAGCTGTAGAATAGCGAGAATGACTAAGGCTCCGAATTGATCGGTAGTCATTCTCAGTCAGCGCTTAGCTGAACAGCGTTAGAAAGCCTGCATTTTACGGGGATATTTGGTTGCTTAATCTAAATGGGGTTAAATTTGCCGTCACAATAAATTTCAAATAGGGATTGGTTTCCAATCTAGTTAAATGCTCTATAGGCAGCAAGAATCTCGGACTACTGCGCGACTTGCCGCTGAATTTGCTGGCGAATCACGGGCTATTGTTGTTTGTGGGCCTTGGTGCGAATTCGATAGGCATGTAGGAGAGGTTCAGTATAACCATTAGGTAAGCTGGCGTTTTCAAAAATTAATGCTCTGGCTGCTTGAAAACCAAGACTGTGAGTTAAATTTTCGCACATCTTAGAATAGTTAGGTTCTTTGGCGTTCTGAGAATCAACTACTCTCGCCATTTTCTCAAGAGTGTCTTCAACCTGCTTCTTGCTACAGATTCCATGGTGTAACCAGTTGGCAATATGTATCGCAGAAATTCGCAGCGTGGCCCGGTCTTCCATCAAACCGATATTGTTGATATCAGGCACTTTGGAGCAACCGATTCCCATCTCTACCCAGCGCACTACGTAGCCGAGGATGCTTTGAACATTATTGTTTAGTTCGTTTTGAATTTGTTGCGCTGTTAAATTTTCACTTTGACTGAGTAAGGGAATTGTTAATATTTTGTCCAAATTACCCGTTGCGCTTTCAGTTAGCTTGGATTGAACGTCGAAAACATCAACTTGATGATAATGCAGCGCATGCAGGACGGCGGCAGTGGGAGAGGGGACCCAGGCTGTTGTGGCGCCTGATAGAGGATGTTGGATTTTAAGCTCTAGCATTTTCTTCATTTCATCAGGCATAGCCCACATGCCTTTGCCAATCTGAGCTCGACCCGATAGGCCGCATGATAAGCCCACTGCAACGTTCTGATCTTCGTATCCCTGAATCCATGGTTGTTGTTTGATTTTTTCCTTCGGCAGAAATGGGCCAGCCTCCATACTGGAAGAAATCTCATCTCCGGTTCGGTCTAAAAAACCAGTATTAATGAACACCAGTCTATGCTGAGCAGCTCGTATACATTCTTTTAGATTGACTGTTGTACGGCGCTCTTCATCCATGATGCCGATTTTAACTGTATGTTCAGGTAGGCCGAGCATGGTTTCTATGGCGGAGAACAAATCGCAATTAAAACGCACCTCATCGGGGCCATGCATCTTCGGTTTTACAATATAGATACTGCCCTTTGTGCTGTTGTTGTATCCAGTTTCATGCCGCATATCAATCATGCTGCCGAGGCAGGTGATAACACCGTCGATGATGTGCTCTGGTACAGGCTTGCCCTCATGGTCTGTCAACAAATTGGTCGTCATCAACATGCCAACGTTGCGATTGAACAGCAGACAACGACCGGAGAGGTGATAGGGCGCGTTAGCCAGAGTTTGGTAGCTCCGATCCGGATTTAGAGTGCGAGTAACCGTGCTAGAGCCTTTGACAAACTTGGAAGTTAGGGTTCCGCGCATGAGCTCTAGCCAATTTCTATAGACCTCGATCTTATCCACACTATCGACAGCAGCGACTGAGTCTTCGCAGTCCATGATGGTGGTCAGAGCAGCTTCCATGATGACGTCGCTTATCCCTGCTTTATCAGATTTTCCGATGGCGCTACTTTGGTCAAACTGAATTTCTACATGCAGTCCATTATGCTTTAGCAACAAGCAGCGTGGCTGCTTCGCAGACCCAGTGAACGCCATACACTGCTCGGGGTTTTTAAGTTGGCTGTGGGAGCCATTGCTAAGCGACACCATCAGAGATGAGTTGTCGATTTGATAGCCGATCGACTCATGATGTGAACCCTGCTCGAGAGGGAAACTCTGATCCAAAAAATTTCTTACCCATTGAATAACGGCCGCGCCTCGCTGAGCATTGTAGCCGGCACCAGTGTCGGTGTTTTTGTCAATTACATCACTGCCATAGAGTGCGTCATAAAGGCTTCCCCAGCGAGCATTAGCCGCATTCAACGCAAACCGCGCATTTTTTAGAGGGACTACAAGCTGTGGCCCTGCCATTGTTGCTATTTCTGGATCGACTGCTTCTGTGCTGATAGTGAAGTCGTCGTTTTCTTGCACGATGTAGCCAATTGACTGTAAAAAACTGCGGTACTCTAGCGGATCAAAAAGCGGGCCGAAATTTTGTGTATGCCATTGTGAAAGCTGTTCTTGAAACTTGGCTCGATTGGCTAATAGTTCCCTATTGCGAGGTGAGAATTCAGCAATTAATGCGTGTAAGCTTTGCCAAAATGCAGCAGTATCCAAATCTGTAAAGGGAAGAATTTCGTTCTCTACGAAGTGTTTGAAGGCGCTGTTAATCAAAGGGAGTATACCTATGGTTGTCACATTGTCTGTCTGGGCACAATAATGGTGAACTTTTGGCATTCTATCGGCAATTCTGATTGCTGTCAGGCACTATCAGAAGTGTTGCTCCTCGCCCTGAAAAACCAGGCATGAGTACCCATCGAATTTATGCTAGTATCCATCATCGTATTCTATAAATTCACTGACTTTTAGCGATCGCTACGATTTACTCTAAGGTTAAACCGTTGTCTAGCTGTGAGTAGTTTAAGGGTCAAGTGCATCAGCTAATTTGCAAGGACCGTTAATGTCATTACCAGACTTAGAGGAAATAATACCGCCATTGGAAGATATTCTTCCGCCGTTTATAACCTCAGAAGCCTTTGGCGGCATCATGCTTATGCTGGCAGCTGCGCTGGCAATGATTCTCGCCAATTCTCCAATCGACTCTATCTATTATGCATTTTTGGACACACCCGTTGAAATCCGTGTGGGTGAGCTGGAGATTGCCAAACCGTTGCTGCTATGGATAAACGATGGACTAATGGCCGTATTCTTTTTCTTAATAGGTCTCGAGCTGAAGCGCGAGCTGGTTGAGGGAGAGCTGTCTGATCCACGTAATATAGCATTGCCCGCGATAGGTGCTTTGGGTGGTATGCTTGTTCCAGCATTAATTTATGTTTTGTTCAATTACGATGATTCTCGTGCTCTACAGGGGTGGGCGATTCCTGCAGCGACTGATATAGCTTTCGCTCTGGGGGTTCTGAATTTGCTGGGGCCTAGGGTGCCCTCATCATTCAAAATATTTTTGGCATCGTTAGCAATTTTTGACGACATTGGCGCGATAGTTATTATTGCTGTTTTCTACACGGCTAAAATTTCTCCTACCGCATTGCTTATTGCTGGGGCTTGTTTGCCGGTTGCTTACCTGCTGAACCGTTATGATGTGATTGAGAAAAGCCCCTACATGTTAGTTGGTATTATTATGTGGGTGGCTACATTGAAGTCTGGTGTTCATGCGACCCTAGCGGGCGTCATTCTCGCCATGTTTGTGCCTCTTAAGTCGGCAAAAAAACCTGATTTCTCTCCTTTAAAAGAACTAGAGCACGATCTTCACTCTATTGTTGCTTTCTTCGTGTTACCAGTTTTTGCTTTTGCAAATGCAGGCATTAGTTTTCGTAATTTCGGCATGGAGGAATCACTGCACGGGGTGACTCTGGGTATTGCTTTCGGTTTGTTCTTTGGTAAACAAATCGGCGTGTTTGGTTTATGCGCGATAGCAGTCAAAACAGGAATTGCAAACTTGCCTAAGAGCATGAACTTCACCGGGCTCTATGCGATCGCTGCGCTGTGTGGTATTGGTTTCACGATGAGTTTGTTTATTGGTTCGTTAGCGTTTTCCGAGCCGCTGAGCACAAGAGTGTTTGATGAGCGTATAGGAATTGTTGCCGGGTCGCTGATCTCAGGCGCTATTGGGTTTTTCTTGCTGAAATTTGTGCTGGATAAAAAGGACAAGGCTGAGACAGCAAGTGACAAGTGAGTTTATTAGTCGGCAGTCTTAGTAGAACAATGCCACAGTTGATATCTGGCAAGCCCGCGATAAGGGTCTTGTGTTGAAAATCGTTTTTCCATGGCAAGCACATCGTCTAGGCTTATTTTTTCTAGGCGCTGTGGTGTGTTGGCTTGAGCCATGAAATCATAGAAACAGCGAATACCGCGGCGTGTAGATGGAGATAGATCCAAGTCATCAAGCCAAGCGAGGACATCTTCGGGTTTTAAGGGGTTTTTAGGGGTTAATCCGCCAGCTTCTCCCTCCACCTGTAAAGCGTCCATGTGGCGAAAGTCACCACGCAATAAATTGCGAAACAGCAATCCGTGTAGATTGTAAAATAGCAAAGACAGCTCCCCATCAGGCTTCAACCAAGACTTTAGCTCGATCAATCCTGCTTTTGGGTGGTCCATCCATTCGAGAACAGCGTGAAAAATAATTAAATCAAATTTTTCCTGTGTGTGCTGTGCCAAGCGCTGTAATGGTGTGTGCACAAATTCGATTCGAGCCAAACACTCAGGATTCTCTTCTTCAAGTCTTTTTCTTGCTGAATCAAGCATTACCAACGAAGTATCACAGGCCAATACAGTATGGCCTTTGCTGCTGATGAGTTCTGTCATTTGACCGAGGCCACAGCCCATGTCGAGTACTCGCAGAGGCTTAGAATCTGAAAGTCTGCTGCAGTCTTCGATTAAGCCGTTGCTAACCAGTTTGAGTCGCAGCTGCCCTTTCGGTTTGCCATAAAGGCGGCGAGTAAATCGCTCGGCTAAACTGTCAAAGTTTTGATCGCTCATTTGGATAAGTGTCGAATGATTTTTGTGTTTTGTGTCTGAAGATATCGATCGTGTTTAGTATTCGTTATATTTCTTAGCACTTCCTTTTACTTTTTCAGCTGGGTATTTTTCAGCATTGAGGATTAACTTTTCCTTAGTCTCGCTGATCAAATCGATATTAAGTTTGTCTGCAAGTCGAACTAGGTAGACAAAAATATCGCTCATTTCCTGTGCTACTAATTTTTGCTTATCGCTGGCTAGATCGCTGGATTCTTCGGGAGTTAGCCATTGGAAATGTTCTAATAGCTCTGCAGCTTCAACACTCAGCGCCATGGCAAGGTTTTTAGGAGTGTGAAACTGATCCCAATCCCTTTCGGCAACAAATCCACGAAGGATGTCCCTAATTTCTTTGATATCTGACATGAACAAGTAAAACTCTTTCAGTAAATGATAGTTGGGTAGTTAAAGTGATCGCTTTGCTTGAGTCAATGCTAATCACTGGGAAACGGTGATTATTCTTTCAATGCTGATGGTTTAATTGGGCTCGACCCCGCCGCTGCATAACTATGCTCTAAATTGCTGCTAGAATGCCCAACACCATTTTTAGCGCCTGTGAAAGGGACTGAAGGGGCGTCAGCTCTAGGTGATTAAGTAGAAACTCTTTCTCCGTTGGTAGTCCATTCATGGGTAAAAAGTAAGGTAAGGTGAGCAATGAATTTTGATAAATTGAAATGTGCTGAGCAGAATTTTCTGCAGCTGTACCCTGAAGGGTTTGCCAGCCCACAGCTGCTTATCCTTGGGAAGAAGCATAAAATTCAGTCACTATCAGAGTTTACCCAGGACAGTTTTGCGAAGAAGAAATTGCGTGACACACAAGACGTGCTTGATAACTGGGTTAAACTAATTAGCCGGTCTTCTATGGTATCAGTGTTTGAGAAGCCTAAATTTAAGGAGTTCATTCAAGGCTTGGAACCTAAAGGCCGAAACCAACTGGTTGAGGGCTTAAAAGCGATGCTGCATGGAGAGCAAGAGAAAGGTTTTGAGGTTATGCTAAAGCTTATGCAGTCAGCTAAGCTTGCCAAGTGGTCGCTTATTTCAACCTGTCCTTTCTATTTTAATCCCCGAGCAGAAGTGTTTGTTAAACCTACAACAACCAAGGGTGTGATTGCCTATTTTGAGCTAGAGGACTTGGTTTATCGGCCCCAGCCCTCTTGGGACTTTTATCA